>NZ_KV826593.1:264219-356750 GCF_001835975.1 Staphylococcus sp. HMSC034G07 | reverse complement strand
AATCATATTCCCAGGCAAGCATGCACGGACAAAACCACAATATTTTAAGAATAAAAGTAGTATATAACGTTCGTAACAAGTTAAGTTTATCATTTAGTAAAAATGAAAAAATAAATATTTTTATAGGTTACATTACGTTTTAAATAATTTTAAACTATCTCATATTAAATTTATTTGTGAGTATTGTTTTAAGTAAAAGTACTCTTTTGTACTTATAAATACAAAGTGATTTTGTAGCGTGCTGACGCCTAGGGAAAAGGTATGAGTGAGAGACTACAGGCTCGAATCATATTCCCAGGCAAGCATGCACGGACAAAATCACAATATTTTAATTATCAAGAGATTAATCATACACTTTTTAAAACTTTTTCAAAAAGATGATTTGATGATTTAATTTAAGATATTTAAAAATAGATTGAAAATTCAGCATAATATCTATAAAGTGTATTATTATAATAGTTATTTATTAAATTGATTTATCAGGTCAGTTTTAAGTCACAGTATTTTTCAATTAAAAACAATTTAATGGGGGATATTTAAAATGTTCAAATCAATTTTCAAAAGGATAACATTTAAAACGCCGCATACATATGCATTGTTGTTATTTATCATTGTTGTAGCAAGTCTCCTCACATATTTAATACCAGCAGGGGAATATGCACGTGAAAAAAAAGACGGACAAACATTGGTTATATCAGGTTCATATCAAGAAGTATCACAACATGGCGTTTCGTTTTTTGATATATTTCGGGCGATTCCGGAAGGGTTATTGAGTGGAGGAGAAATTGTATTTTACATTTTCTTAGTAGGTGGCGCATTCGGTATTGTCCATAAAACAGGAGCCTTTGAAAATGGTGTGAATAAAGCTATGAGCACACTAGGTTCTTATAAAGTATTGATGATTCCTTTGACTATGACGATATTTTCTATATTAGGATTTTCAATTGGATTAGCAGAAGAAACAATTATCTTTGTTCCTATTGGGATTATTATAGCGAGAACATTAGGATATGATGCGTTGACAGGAGCTGCAATGGTTATACTTGGAGCAGCAAGTGGTTTTATTGGTGGTATGTTAAATCCATTTACTGTTGGTGTCGCGCAATCTGTAGCGGAGTTGCCACTATTTTCAGGATGGGGACTGCGTTCGATTATTTATATTTTTATTTTATTGGCAGCTATAACAACAGTAATGATATATGCGCGTAAAGTGAAACAAGATATGTCGAAAAGTATTGTTTACGAACTGGAACAAGCTGAAGGACAGTCAACGGCAACGATGGATACACCACGCTTTACAAAGCGACAAAAAGTAGGTTTATTACTCATTGTTGCAGCGATTATATTAAATGTGTTTGGTATTTTTAATTATGGTTGGTCCTTTAACGAAATGAGTGCTAATTTCTTATTAGCAGGTTTACTTGCAGGTGTCATTGGTGGATTGGGCATCAATGGGACTTTTGAAGCTATGATAGAAGGTATGAAAGATATTTTATTTGGCGCAATGATTGTTGGTTTTGCTAAAGGTATTATTGTTATTTTAGAAGATGGGCAGGTAATAGATACTATCGTCCATGGTATGACTACCTTGCTTACAGATGTCCCTTCGTCGGCAGTAATTATCGCGATGTTTATCTTACAATTCTTTTTAAATTTCTTTATACCATCAGGTTCTGGACAAGCATTAACTACTATGCCACTCATGGTGCCAATTTCCGACTTGTTACATATCAATAGACAAATTACTGTACTTGCATTCCAATATGGTGATTCAATCAGTAACGTCTTATTTCCAACTTCTGCAATTTTAATGGGTGCTTTAGCTGTCGGAAAGATATCCTATACACAGTGGCTTAAATTTGCTTGGAAATTAATTTTAGTGTGGGTCATTATATGTTGCATTGGTATGTCAATAGCCCTGATGATAGGTTATTAATCAATATGGATTAAGTTATACAATTAAGTTGAAATTTATATTGTTAGGCGTAGTATCTGATATTAAAGTATGAATTGAATATTGGATATACGCCTATTTTTATATTATTAATTATTAAAATGTTGAAATATTCAGAAATTACAAATAAGATATGAGATAAGACACTAGTAAAGAAGGTGAGGCAATGCAATATAGACCATTTATAGAAATACTGCCAAAAGTTACATTGAGACCGCCAGATCTTAAAATGGCCGAGGCATTATTTGAAACCATTCAAGAAAATTTCGCGCATTTATCTCGATTTTTAGATTTTATTACAGAGGATCTCACTGTAGATGCAGAAAAATCATATTTAAAAATGATGATACAACATCAAGCTGAAAGTAAAGGTCAATTATTTCTAATCTATTACGAAGATAAATTGATTGGCACAATAGATTTACATAAAATAGATTTAAAAAACAGCAAAGCAGAAATAGGTTACTGGCTGGCGAAAGGCTATACAGGTAAACGAATTGCGACAGAAAGTGTTGCATTTATATGTGGCTATGCATTTAAAATTTTAGGACTGAATAAACTCACGATTATTGCTGATGTGCGAAATATTGCTAGCAATAAAGTTGCTGAAAATGCAGGTTTTCATTTTGTCGCTACTGACGTTCAAGACATGAATGATGGTGAAAATTTTCAAGATATGAATCGCTATATTTTATTAAGAGATCATTATGATTTGGCAGAAAATAATTAAACGTAAGATTGATTGTGTATATCAAGCATGCTTAATTGTATCTGGTGTATCCAATACTCAAGCAATTGTTAAATGATTGAAATGACCCATATTTACTTTGGCAATACGCTGACATAAAGATGATAAAAAGGGGGTTACGGACTTGATGGCTAGAGGCATTAATCATATTGGTTTAACTGTACCTGATATTGAAATAGCAACAGCTTTCTTCAAGGAAGGTTTAGGTGGTCGTATTGCTTATGATAGCCAAACTAAAATGGATGAACCTAGAGGAGGTCAATTTGTTGAACATGTATTAGGATTGGAGAATGGCGCTGAAATTGTAAAAAAAAGAATGATGGTGTTTAATGATGGTCCTAATATAGAGATGTTTGAATTTGTACAAGCCAACCAAAAAAGCGCCGTAAATTTACAAGATATTGGTTATACACATATTTCGTTTTACGTGGATGACTTTGAAACATCGCTTAATAAAATTAAACAAGCTGGGGGACGACCTATCTCTGAACCTCATAGTAATACAAAATATGAAGATACAGATGGTAATCGTACTGTATATGTGAAAACACCCTGGGGAAGTTTGATTGAATTACAAACAATACCAAATGGTTATTACTATCCTAAAGATAGCGAGGCAAGCGTATTTATTCCAGACGTGTAAGAAATATTGACACAGGAGGTCAAAAGTAATGATAAGCAAAAAATTAGATGTCGCCAACTTACCCACACCTATTCATAAGTTAGAGCACTTAAGTCAACGTTTAGGCAAAGAAATTTATATTAAAAGAGATGATTATACTGGCACAGAAATATCAGGGAATAAAGTAAGAAAGTTAGAGTATACGATACAATATGTAATTGATCATGGATATGATACGATTATTACAACCGGTGCAATCACATCTAATCATGCTAGAGCAACAGCAGCACTATGTGCAAAGTATCAAATTGAATGTCATCTCGTACTAAAAGGCACCATGAAAGCTTTTGAAGGTAATTTATTTTTAGACGCTATGTTTGGCGCACATATACATGTGATTGACGACAATCAGTCTAGAGAAATAGCGATGACTCAATTGAGACATACAATAGAAGGCAAAAATAAAACACCTTTTATGATACCAACGGGTGCATCAGATTGGATAGGCACGCATGGTTATATCAATGCCTTTGAAGAAATTTTAAGACAAGAAACTGAACTAGGTCGTCATTTTGACTCTATTAATGTCGCCGTAGGTTCAGGTGGCACATATGCAGGTTTATGGTTTGGTAAGCACAGTAATAAACTTGATACTAAGATAATTGGCTATGCAGTCAATGAAAGTGCAGAGGCCTTTAAAAATAAAGTGCAAACAATCATTAATCATTTAGATGAAAGCATAGACACATTCGATACAATCACCATTAACGACAATTATATTGGATTAGGTTATGCGCAAGCAACAGATGAAGAATTAGCATTTTATATTGACATTGCACAACTAGAAGGTATTGTATTAGACCCAACTTATACAGGGAAAGCTTTTAGAGGTATGGTTAAAGAAATTCAAGCAGGAAAATATGATGATCAACAAGCAATTTTGTTTATTCATACGGGTGGTTTACAAGGTTATACAGAAGAAACAAGAACACGTATTCAACAATTGCTGCCACATTTCGATAATAATTTATAATAAATTGAGATTGAGGATTATGATAACTTTTTGTAGTCTAAAGCAAATAAATTGCTAAAAAGACTGTATATAGTGCATAATATTAAACACTTTATAATTAAGGAGGGTGTTCTAAATGACGCAAACATTAACTTCTATGGATGAA
Organism: Staphylococcus sp. HMSC034G07; assembly: GCF_001835975.1. Lineage (NCBI taxonomy): Bacteria > Bacillati > Bacillota > Bacilli > Caryophanales > Staphylococcaceae > Staphylococcus > Staphylococcus sp. HMSC034G07. The sequence goes on along the minus strand of NZ_KV826593.1, from coordinate 352,248 downwards.
TATCATTCATTTATTAACAAATATCCGCTCGTAGTCGTTCACGTAATGAGAGAAAATTGTAGTGTTTGTCACGCGGTATTGCCACAAATTGAAGACTTGATGCGCGAATTTCCAGACATACCGTTAGGCGTGATTAATCAAAGTCATGTAGAAGCAATTGCTGGTGAATTATCAATATTTACGGTACCAGTTGATTTAATCTTTCTCAACGGTAAAGAAATGCATCGCCAAGGCAGATTTATTGATATGCAACAGTTAGAACACCAATTATCCATGATGCATGAAAGTTTAAAATCATAAGTGAAATAGATAAAAATTGTATATTATAAGTGCTTAGACATCCTGTTGTTAGTGTATTAACATAAAAGTAATACTAATAATAGGATGTTTCAATTTAAAAGGATTATATTTAAAAATAAATTGCCTAAAATAAAAAAGAGGTAAATTAAAACACAAGTATCATATATAATAAAAATAATGTATGATAAGATTAATCTATTGAATTGAGGAGGAGTATTTATGCGCATAGAAAGAATATGTCCGAATGAAGCTGAAGCGCTGTATACTTGCATGAAAAAGATTGATCAAGAGACACAATACATGCTTTATTTACCTGATGAAAGAAGTTTTAATAAAGATAGCCTTGTTGATGATATTAAACATAATTTTTATATTGGTGTTAAAACAGATGAAAATGATATCTTAGGATATTTATCTGTACATATTAGTAGGTTAGCTAAAATTAAACATATCGGTTACATCGTGACAGGCGTGTTAAATGAACAACATCATCAAGGATTAGCTACAAAGATGTTTCAAGAAACAATAAAGTGGGCAGAGCGGAAAGGGTTAAGAAGACTTGAATTAACGGTCATTACAACCAATACTCCGGCAGTTAAATTTTATGAAAAATTAGGCTTTAAAATTGAAGGTATTAAACATGAATCTATTTATATGGATCATCATTTTTATGATGAACTATATATGTCAATGATGATAAATCAATCATTTTCAATAGATTCAGCTATACTCGAACGTTAACTTAATATAAGTTATCAATACATATTAATATTTTGAGTGACCTATCTAATAATTGAGCTTAATCTTCTAGTCATAAATCAATCGTTTATTGGAGGTAGTATAAGATGCTAAAAAAAATATTAACCTTTGCAAGTGTTAGCGTGATAGCTTCATACTTATTTGCCAAGCTTATAGAAAAACGTAGTTATCAAAGCTTTTTGTATGAAATAATGATTAGAGCGACAAAGATGAAACAGCCATTTGAAAAGAAAATAAACGCACAAAAGGCGCTTGCGTCTGTAAAAGCACAAACGCAAGGCGAGTATGCAGGCACGGATTATAACTTTGACAATGCCGTTTATACTAAAAAATTGCACGATATAACCAATTATGTTGTGAATGATAGAGAAGATCATCAACAAAAAGTAGTGATATACATTCATGGTGGTGCATGGTTCCAAGATCCGCTGCCATATCATTTCGAATATATAGATATGTTGGCAACAGCATTTGACGCAAAAGTAATCATGCCAATATATCCAAAAATTCCACACGCAACTTATAAGGAAACTTTCGAATTACTAGAAGAAATTTATAGATATGAATTAGATCAAAAGATGAGTTCTGAGCGTATTGTTATTATGGGCGATTCGGCTGGAGGTCAAATAGCATTATCTTTCGCACAATATTTGAGAACGTTGGACTTACCACAGCCAAGTGATATTGTGATGATTTCACCTGTGCTGGATGGTACATTTAGTCATCCAAAAATTCATAGCTATGAAAAAATTGATCCTATGTTAGCTGTTGCAGGAAGCAAATATTTAATTAGCTTATGGGCTGACAAACTGTCATTAACGGATTGGAGAGTATCGCCAATATATGGAACATTCAATGGATTAGGAAGAATGACTATTTCAATAGGTACCAAAGAAACACTTTATCCAGATGCTGTTAAGCTATCGCGAATGTTAAATGCTCAAGGTATTCACCATAACTTTATCCCAGGATACCAACTATTTCATATTCATCCTATTTTCCCAATTCCTGAAAGAGCACAATTTATCAAAAAGTTAAAAAAGATTATAGACTAACATAATCACATATTAACACGGTAAACATTTTGGGTTGATATGATAAAACACCACGATGAGGTTTGAATTCATTGAATATATATTTAGAGGTTTTTCAACAATTTCATTCACATGTCTTTGATATATTATTTGTGGGAATAAGTACTGAAGTTTCCATTGGTAGTGTATGTTGAGCCATGTTATAACCATTATACATAAGTTACCTTGATAATTTAGTATAGTTAGTGTTTATTAAATTATCAAAGTGACTTGTTTTTAAGTGTTTTAATGTAAAATTACATATGGATGCGTTGTATTTTGGCGAGATGCTTGAGGGAACAGGATAAGTTGAAGACGACAGGCTGAAGCTGTCCCCATAAAAGAGCGAGCCAACAATACGAAGTATTGAGTAACAAAAAAGCACGCAGATGAATTGATTTAAATCATTTGCGTGTTTTTTTCTAGGATTTATGTACCAAATTCTATTATGTTTTTATAAGATTATATCAAAAGCGTAATGATGACCGATTTATAATCATGCTTATTTTGAGTTATTTAAATAAGTAGAGAAGAAATCTGTAAATAAATCAACAAATGTTAGATATACATCTTTTTCCACATGCTCATCTACTTGGTGTGCTTGGTTAACAGCACCGGGACCATACATAATAAATGAAAAGTTTTCATCTTTGTCTACCAGTAAATCAGACGCGTCGGTAACACCAGGTGAAGCTTCAGTTGGTAATGTAGTATTTAAATATTTTTCTCCCATTTCAATAGCAAGTTCAGTCAATTTATTTTCTCCTGTAGTATAAACAGGTGGTCTAGACATGTATGTGTCAATATCAATATCCGTTTGTTCAGTTTCGACTTGCTTTAAGATTTCATTGAAATATGAGATGAATTGTTCGTTATCATGCTCAGGGATTGTACGAATATTAAATTCAGATTCAGCATGTTCTGGAATTGAATTTACCTGGTTACCCCCGTTGAAAATTGTGGCATTCATAATTGCATTGCCTAACAAATCATTGCTTTTAGTGAATTTTTCAAAGCCTTCATCAGCTTTATAAACAAATTTTACTAATGGTGAAATTGCATTGAAACCTAGCTGTGGCATAGAACTATGTGAAGCTTTACCGCGGGAAGTGACACGAATGTCCATAGAGCCTTTGTGTGCATAGATAATTCGATCTTGAGAAGGCTCAGCAATCACAAGTGCATCGACATCATTCATGTATCCTTTATCTTGAAAAGTTTTTGCACCTTCACCTACAATTTCTTCACCAGCAGTTGCCAATAAACGAATTTTCCCATGTTGTAATAAGTTTTGATCATGAATATCTATCATACTGATGACTAATGCTGCTAAACCTGATTTCATATCAGCTGAACCACGACCATACAGTTTGCCATCAACTTCAGTAAGTTTGAATGGATTATATGTCCATTTACTTTCATCACCAGCAGAAACAACATCCATATGACCAGAAATGCCCAATATTGGGCCATCTTTACCGATTTCAGCCACTAAGTTTGCACGACTGTCGTTAATTTTAATGATGTCGGAATTTATGTCATGTTCTGCTAATAACTTTTGCAGATATTCACAAACTTCGATTTCATTGTTATTAACGGATTTAATGCTAATCAAGTCTTCTAAAATTTGAATTTTCTCTTGATCAGTAAACTTACTCATAATAAAAACCCCATTTCAGATATAATAAGAAAACTAACACCATAATTATATCTGAAAATTCAGACTGTTTGAAATTAAACCCCTCCGTAAAAAGGCATAATAATGAGAATTTGAACAAATTGTCAAAAATAAGTTACAAAAATTAAACATGGTTTTTAGATGCGTCATTATCTAAAGACCATGTTTTTATCGTTTTATATTGGTTGATTGTTGGTTGACCTATGTGTTTAGATTGCAAATGTTTAGGGGTAGAACGATTTTCTTGTGTAGATGAAGTAGATGGTTCGGAAGATTTTGTGGTGTTGTTAGTCTCATCTACATTTTCAATATGTCTCGTATTATCTGTATCAAGTACTGCACCACGCATATCATTGCCTTGGAAACTGCCTACTAAAATCATGATTAAATAACCACAAGTTATAAGCGCAACAATAATGAGATAGAGTGAAACAGTTAACTTTACAGGTTTGCTCATGTCCATCCTCCTAGAATATCTTTAATTCCTTTCACCCTTAAGATAACATTCGAATTTTAATAATGTGTAAATTTCAAGTAAATATTATATTTCGTATTTTTAACTTTAATTAGTAATTGATGAAAAATTTTTATATTATTTTTTGCTTAAAATTTTTAACTGAAGAAAAAGCATTATCGTTGATATGAAAGTATTTAATATAATCTTTAATATAATTTTACATTAAATGTAAATGTGTATTTACATTCAATTAACAGTTAATTTATAGACTTTATATAAAATCAATAACTACGTGGTAGCATGTCATTATTGAAAGGTATAATGATTAGATTATAAATTTAAGATCATTTTTGTAATGTTTTTTTGCTAAATTAATGATTTTAGCATGTAATTAATAAATACGCTGATGAAAAGAGGGACAGAGTTTGCTACTAATCATAATTTGTGTAGGCGTTATTCTATGGTTAGGAATTGTCGAGAAACGAAGACATTCTGACAGATTAGAAAAGATTCCTATACGTATTAATATAAATGGTATTAGAGGTAAATCAACGATTACACGCTTGATTTACAGTATTTTGCGGGAAGATAAATACCGCGTGATTGGTAAAACAACTGGTACAGATGCACGTATGATGTACTGGTTTACACCAAGAGAATATCCAGTATATAGGAAACCTCAGGGTGCAAATATCGGCGAACAACGAGATATCGTCAGAAAAGTTGTGAAACAAAGAGCTAACGCATTAGTCAATGAGTGTATGGCAGTTAATCCAGACTATCAAATTACATTCCAAAAAGATTTAGTGAAAGCGAACATTGGTGTCATTGTTAATGTGATGGAAGACCATATGGATGTGTTAGGGCCAACTTTAGACGAAGTTGCTCAAGCATTTACAGCAACCATTCCATATAAAGGACATCTCGTGGTAATGAAGGATGACTATACTAAATTTTTTGCTAAAGTAGCTAAACGGCGTAAAACAAAATTAATTGTAGTCGATAAAGAAGAAGTACCAGAATCATATCTACGAGAATTTGGATATATTGTCTTTCCGGATAATGTAGCAATTGCAATGGGAGTTGCTGAAGCATTAGGCATCGACAGAGACACTGCCTTAAGAGGTATGTTAAACGCACCACCAGATGTAGGTGCTGTTGAAGTTAAATACTTTAATGCAAACAATACAACGAATGTCTATGTGAATGCCTTTGCAGCAAATGAGCCACAATCTACTAAAGCAATTTTAAATAAAGTAGAATCATATAATTACCCATATCAAAGAATTGTTATAATCTTAAATTGTCGCTCAGATAGGGTAGATAGAACCCGACAATTTGTAGAAAATTTCATAAAAGATGTACCGTTCGATACATTAATTTGTACTGGAAAAAGTACCCAAATGGTATCGGAAGTGATGAGAGAATTACCCGATAAAAAATATTTGAATTTTGAAGGTAAAAATATAAGTGAAGTTGAACGTGCGCTTTATGCAGAATCACATAATGCTTTGATATTCTGTGTTGGTAATATTCATGGACCAGGAAAAGAAATCGCACAATATATAGAAGGGATACATTAATATGATAGGTTCAGAGTTATATTTTTCATTATTCGTGGGGATTGTTTTAAGCCTCATATTTGCCGAAAAATTCGGCATTAGTCCTGCTGGATTAGTTGTTCCAGGATATCTAGCGCTGATTTTCGATCAACCAATCATGCTGCTATCTGTACTAATCATTAGTTGCATTACATATTTTATTGTGAACCATGGTATTAGCCGCTTTGTTATTCTTTATGGGCGTAGGAAATTTGCTGCAATGATATTAACTGGAATGGTTTTAAAATTTATATTTGATTTAATTTATCCATTAACGCCATTTGAGATGGTAGAAATGTCCGGTATTGGTGTTGTAATACCAGGTATCATCGCAAATACTATACAAAAACAAGGTGTCGTAATAACTTTATCTACGTGTATGTTATTAACATGTATTACATACATTGTCTTATTCTTTTATAGCTTTATTAATTAGTAAGGAGCAGATATATGAAGCAATCTAAACGATTTTCTATCGATGAGCGTGTTTTGAAGTGGACAAAGCGCCATAAAAGAAGGAATTCCATATATACCGGCTTGATATTAATTATAGCGATCATTTTGTTAGTATTTGTATTAAAGCAACAGGATTTTGAACCTGTTAAAGCTATGAATAAAGGAAAAGATGAAATTAAGCTAACATATCTAGGTAATGTGGAATTAAACAATCATACAAGAAAAAACAATATTAATGATACTTTTAGTGCTGTCGAAAACATGTTGAAAGATAGTGATTATTCTACAGCAAGCTTGAATTTAACCAAGTTTTCAGATGATAGAAAAACAAATATTAATAAAAATTTAGAAAATGTAATGTTTTTAAAAAGCTTAAATATTAAAAGTTTAAATATTATAAATCAAGTTACTGATAACATTACAGCAAGAGATTTTAGTAAAGCTGTTGAGGCACAAAATGGATATAATTTTTTAACTGGTAATGGTTCTAATCCTATCAACAGTAAAACAGTACAACAAACAGTAAAAGGTAAAAAAGTAGCTAATGTTTCCTTTACAGACGTTGAGTCTGATTACACAGATCCTTTAAAAAACACTACATCCATTAGCTTGGAACCTAATATTTATGTTCCATTAATAAAAAAATTGAAAGAAAAAAATGATTATGTAGTAGTTAATGTGGACTGGGGTATAACCGATGAAAGGTCAGTAACAACAAGGCAAAAACAGTATGCACACTCACTCGTAGATGCAGGTGCTGATGTCATCGTCGGACATAACACAGTTGTTCAGGAAATTGAAAATTATAAAGATGCCAGCATTTTTTATAGTTTAGGTAATGTAACTTCAGAAGGTTTTTTATCAAAAAATAAACAAGGTTTAGCTGTACAACAGAATTGGAACGGTAAAAATTCTAAATTCATGATTACGCCTATCAAATCAGTGGGCGGTAAATTGACTAAATCTACACCTAACAAAATTGAAGAAACAAAATTATTAAATAATATTAAAGGTGACAATATAAATCTTAAAAAAGAGAATGGAGGTTATACGTATGAACATTAAAGATCATTGGGTAAGTATTACAATAATTGCAGTTGTGTTGATAATATTCTTACTAATTGTATTCGCTAGAGCGAACGAAGGTTTAGACCGTTATGAACAAAATGAACTTAAATCTTCACACCATCAATATTTATCTAAAGGAGCTTAGCTATGAGTATTTATAATAAAAAAACGCTCATCGTAATATTACTCCTTACTATTATCATATCCTTTGCATTTTATATGATTACAAAAAAGGATAATTATGATAAAGATGATTTATATGAAAATAAAATTGCGGATCATCAACAAGACATATCGGATAAAAATTACGGTGTAGCTTCAAATAATCCGATTGCTACACGTGTTGGAGAAAAAATATTGAAAGATGGTGGTAACGCAGTTGACGCGTCAATCGGAGTGTCATATGCCCTTGCTGTCACTGAACCACACTCTTCTGGCCTAGGCGGCGGAGGTGCGATGCTGGCTTACGATGGTCAAGAAAATGTTGCACCAAAACAATGGCAGTATAAAGATATTTCTTCTTTTAATTACAAGCAAAAAGATAAAATTGGTGTTCCAGGTTTCGTTCGAGGTCTTGAAGACGCTCATAAAGAGGCAGGAAAAATGGATAGAAAGAAAATCATGAACTATGTTATTCCTTTAGCTGAAGAAGGCTTTGAAGTTGATTCAGAATTAGAAAGAAGTTTGAAACTATATGGTTCAGATGTAGATAGAGATTCACCTTTCTTTGAAGGAGAGCAAACCAAAAGAGAAGGTGATGTCATTAAGCAACCAGCTTTAGCTAAAACATTAAAAGGTATTAGAGATAACGGTCCTAAATATTTCTATGATAAAGTTGGTAAAAGTATCACTAAGCAAACGGATGACAAACTAACCGAAAAAGATTTCCAAAGTTATAAAACAGAGAAAAAAGAGCCAGTAAGTACAGACTATTTAAATAATAAAGTTTATGCTGCATCTAATCCTTTAGGAGGATCACTGATGCTACAAGGTTTAGAAATTGATGAAGCTACTAATAATCAAGCAGCTCAAGGTGATCGTTTGGATTATATCACTGGTATTTTAAAATCTAGAGACTTGATGTACCGAAATAGGGATATTGTAAATGGACAAGATGAAGACTATGATGAATATCTTTCTCAAGATTACCTATTAGGTAGATTAAATGAAATTAATTTTGAAAGTAATTTCAATACAAATAACATCGATAATACGAGCACAACACACTTTGTGGTTGTTGATAAAGATGGACAGTTGACAAGTACAACGAATACGTTAGCAAGCTTCTTTGGTTCAGGGGAGTATGTAAAAGAAGGATTCTATATGAATAATTCATTAAGTAACTTCTCTTCTAATCCATCTAGTCCAAACTATGGTGCTAAGCATAAGCAACCACGCTCATTTACTTCACCGAGCATCGTAGTTGGACCTGATTATTACATGGGTATAGGAACGCCAGGTGGTAACAAAATTCCGACTACGCTCAATGAGGTTATTATTGATTACTTACGTAGCGATGGCACACTACAAGATTCTATTGATAAACCACGTTTTTATAACGATGGAGGAAAAATCTTTTACGAAAATGCCACAGATCAGCAAGATATAGACATTTTCAAAAGTTTAGGATTTGAAATTGAAGAAAAACGTAATGACCCTAACTTTGGTAGTGTACAAGCTGCACTATATAATAAAAATGATAAAACAGTAGAAATCGGTCATGATGTGGGTAACAGGTAGATTTTTTTAAAAAATGTATAAAAAAAGTCCAAGGCATCAAATGATGTCTTGGACTTTTTTATTGAGTTTTAATTTCTATCATTCATGTACTGTGCTTATTTGAGAAATTATTATATAACGTACGCGCAAAGATAATAACTACAACAATTGCACCTATGTAACCTACAAATGGGTATATAATGGAAACTAATTCTCCAAAAGGTAAAGTACCACAAATAATAAAAATAACACCTAACACAACTGTAACAGGCACGCTAAGTTTTGCTGGAAAAATTTTCATAAATTCATTTTTAACTAACCAATACATTGGTGCAGTTGTAGAATAAATGCCTAATAAAATACATACTGAAAATATAAATGCTATCAATGGCGCAATCGTATTACCTAAATAAAGTACAGGAACCTCTAATTCAAATACATGATCAGAATGCACTAATAGTGCAATAATCATTACAACCACAGTTAACATCAACACAGAGCCACCAACAATACCTGTAATGCCTGCTTCTTTTCTACTATTAGATTGTTGACCAAGCTGTGAAAAGAAAATACTTCCTGCTAAGATGTTATAACAGAAAAATAAACCGCCAGCTTGCCACCAATGTGTTGTTGGTTGTAAATTTTTAGCGCTTTCTGGTAAATAGAGCATATTAGATAAATTACCGATATTTGAGAAAAAGACAATTAGACAAATACCTATTGTTAAGATGACGATAATCGGACCTACAGTACCAATAATATCAACCAATTTTTTTAAACCTAAAATCACTGTAATCATTGCAATAATGCCCATACCTAGTACACCAACTAGATTGGGAAGATGGAATTGCTCTGAAACTACAGCTCCTGTACCAGCAATCATGATGACAACAATGCTAAAAATAAAAATAATTGTAAAGTATTCAATCATTGTTCCAATGATATTGCCACAATAATACTTAAATATTTTGCCAGGTTGTTTTAATTGAAGATCAAATCCCTTCATCATTAAAGTTGAACCAAGTAAACAGAACAATAATGCGCTAACTAAAGCTCCGAATATACCATACATGCCAAAGGAAGCAAAAAATTGCATCACTTCTTGTCCTGTTGCAAAACCAGATCCTATGAGATAAGCGATGTAAGCACCGCTAAGTTTTATAATATTTGTGAGTTTAATTTGTTGTTGCATCATTGATTCCCCCAATTTTACCAACCTTGACCAGCAATGTCGTAATTATCTAATTTTCCAGATGCTAAATCTTCAATTGCAGATTCTAAGACATTTAATGCCGTATCAAGTTGGTTATACGTTATGACTAATGGAGGTTGGAAACGGAGTACGTTTCCAGCTACTGCAATAATCACAACGCCATTATCAAAACAGCGATTACAAACTTTTAATGCCGCTTCCGCATCACGTGTTTTACTATCTTTATCAGCAACGATATCAATACCTATCGACAATCCTTTGCCTCTGACGTCCCCAACTGCTTCGAATCGTTCGATCCACGTATCCATGCGTTTGCGTACATATTCACCTTTTTCTGTACTCGCTTGAAGTAAATGCTCATCCTCAATCATACCAATTGTAGCCAAGGCCGCTTCACAGCTTACTGGGTTAGCTCCTGTTGTAAACAAATGTGCTGGCGCTTCTAATGTGTCCATGATTTCAGCACGTCCTATAATTGCAGACATAGGTAGTCCACCTGCTAATGATTTTCCAAAGGTAATCAAATCCGGTTCAATATGATAATGTGAAACTGAACTCCATTCGCCAGTTCGACCAAGACCTTGTTGGATATCATCCACTGCTAATAAAATGCCATGTGTCTTGCATAAATCTTGTAAAGCTTCAAAGTAGCCATCTATTGGCTCTAATAATCCCCCGTCACCTTGTATTGTTTCAATAACGATACAAGCTACTTCATCAGCAGGTACATACTTTTCAAACATTTCTTTAAGTGGCGCGAGGTATTCATCAACGGTGTTAGCGTTTGGACTACCAAACATGCCTCTGTAGTTATCAGGGAATGGAATATGATAAAAGCCTGGCAACATTGGACCATATTTTTTTCTCATGTTTAGACTTATTGCGGACATCGATAATGACCCATAAGTAGATCCGTGGTAAGCATTCACGAAACTGATGATATAAGGTCTTCCTGTATATGCTCTTGCAAGTTTTACGATACCGTCATTTGCATCTGAACCAGAAAGTCCGAAAAGAACACGTTTTTCGTAGTTTCCTGGTGCGATTTCACAGAGTTTCTTAGCAAGTTTAACTAAAGGCTCATGATACATATAAGCAGGCGTATAGTGTATGAATTTATCTACTTGTGATTTAATAGCATCTGACACTGGTTGGGGTGCATGCCCTACATTTTGTGAGCTAGCACTAGCAAGTAAATCGATATATGTATTGCCGTCCATATCAACAAGTGTTGCACCATAACCATGAGAAATAGCTAATGGATAATATTTTATTCGTCCTGGTTTAGCAAAATACTGACTATCTTCATTGATTAATTGAGTGTCTTTTTCCATTCTGTCCATAAATATCATTCCTCCCATGTATTACTCAATATAAATTGGTTTAAAAGTTATACAAATTCAATTCGCACCTTTAACTTCATATCCCGTTTTTTAAAGAGTGAGGTGTTATTAAATATGTTTTATATAATTTCATTAATATTCTTAAATATAATGAAATGGTGATACGTATGAATATACTAAGAAAATTCGGAATTGTAAATATATTCTGAAAATTTAAAGTTGAATAACACTTAAAATTTGTAATATGACACATATAATCTTGCGTAATGCGTTGTATGAAGACAAAATATGCATTTATTAAAATTTTATAGAAATGATGTATTGATAATTGAGCAAAACATAGGGAAGATGAAATATATAAAACGATGAAATGGATAGTTAGGTTTTGAGAAGTTTTTCGTTTATAATATAAATGATATGAGCGATACAATTCGATGTAATTGATAATTGTTTTCAATTATAGTATCTTGAGTCTACACTAATGTTATAGCATAGTTATGTTTACTTGTATTAATAATATTTATCGTTATATGTAAAGAGGGAGTTTTAGATGAACAATAGTAAGATAGAAGTTAAAGATTTAATAAATATAGGACTCTTTACGGCTATATATTTTATTTTTATAGCACCTCCTGGCATTTTAGGTATTATACCTATATTCATGTTATTGCTTCCTGCAATGGTTGGTTTAGTAGGTGGCATACCTATTATATTACTAATATCAAAAGTTCAAAAATTTGGTGCATTGACAATATGCGGAACGATTGTAAGTCTTATTTTAGCTATTATGGGACATCCATGGATTGCGTTGGTATTTAGTATTCCTGTGATATTACTAGCTGATGGCTTAATGGCTATGAAACGTTATAAAAGTTGGAAACACAATTGTTTAGGGTACATTCTCTTTTCCTTTTGGCCCATTGGTACATTTATACCATTTTACTTTATGAGAAATTCATATTTATCCTTTATTCAAGATAAATACGGTATTGAATATGAGCAAACGGTCGCCACTTTATTTTCTGTAGAAATGATACCAGTTATTATTATTACTACAATCATTGGTGCATGGATCGGCGTTTATATAGCAAAATTAATTTTAAAAAAACATTTCAAACGTACAGGTATGATTTAACATGTATAGTCAAACGATCCCACAAAGCCACTTACTAAATTTAGATCCTAGAATTAAAATTGCGCTTATCTTGATGATATCACTCGTTGCATTAACAGGCGGCGTTACAGGTGTTGAAGTGTATTTAAGGGCAGTAATCATACTTGTGCCAGCATTATTATTATTATGTATTAAAAAATATACTATAGGGCTAGTCATCTTGATATTAACTGTGATGGCGTGGTATGGAGAAGCGTTTGTAACGATTGATGGTAACCAAGTTGCTACATTGTTAATTTTTGTACCGGCAGGCATCATAACACGTTTTTTACCATCCCTCGCAATGGGCTATTATATATTTAAAACCACACAAATTGAAGTGCTAATAACAGGTTTAGAACGAATGAAATTGTCTAGAAAAATCACGATTCCAATTGCCGTTATGTTTAGGTTTTTACCGACAATTAGAGAAGAATCGGCTGCTATAAAGGATGCTATGAAGATGAGAGGTATATCTTTGAAAATTGCTTTTATACATCCAATACAATATGTTGAATATCGAGTTGTTCCATTACTAAACAGTGTTGTGAAAATTGGTAACGAATTAACTATTGCTTCAATTACACGTGGGTTGAATTTAACGCATAGACGTACATCAATCATTTCGCTTAAAATACGTTGGTTAGATTGGTTGTTGTTAGTGTTAATACTGTTCCTTTGTATCATTTATTATGTAATGTGAGGGTAGGATATGATTCAATTTAAAGACGTATCTTTTAAATACGATGAAAGCAAAAGTAAAATATTAAATAATATTAACCTTACTATTGATGATGGTGAGGTTATTTGTTTAACAGGAACTTCAGGTTGTGGAAAAACAACTTTAACAAGATTGCTAAATGGTATTATTCCTAATTTTTATAAAGGACAGATAGAAGGTCAAATTTTAATAAATCATAAAGATGCACAGCAACAAGATGTTTATGAGTTAACACAGCAAAGTGGTTCAGTTTTCCAAAATCCAAGATCACAATTTTTTTGTTTGAATACGACAAGTGAACTGGCATTTGAACTTGAAAATTATGGTGTATCAGCTAGTCGGATTATGACACGAATCAAAGAAACCGCTGAACAGTTTAATTTTAAACACCTTTTAGATAGAGATATATTTAATTTGTCTGGCGGTGAAAAACAATTGCTAGCTTGCAGTGCTATTCAAGTATATGGTCACGAATTGATTATTTTGGACGAGCCATCGTCAAATTTAGATTTTAATACAATGTTAAAGTTACAACAAATGATCGAAACTTGGAAAGCGGAAGGTAAAACAATTATTATTGCTGAACATCGATTACACTATTTAACTAAAATAGCTGACCGTTTTATGATAATGGATGACGGAAAAATAAGTGCAATTTATGAAAATGAACAATTTAATAAGTTATCAAATAAACAATTAGCAAAGCTAGGATTAAGAGCTATTCATTTAGAACAATTGCAAGTAAAAACTAAAGTTAATAATAAAGTGGGGTACTTAAGTTTACAAAATTACTATTTTAGATATAAGAGAAGGCAAAAATTAGCTTTAGATATAGATGATATCAGTATCAGTAAGGGAAAAGTGACAGCGATTATTGGCCATAATGGTTCAGGTAAATCAACATTTGCGCGCTGTCTAACTGGAGTCGAGAAAAAATTTAAAGGGACTATTAATACTGGAGAAAAGTGGGTAACACCACAACAAAGTCTTGCAGAAGCTTATTTGGTATTTCAAGATGTTAACAATCAATTATTTGCTGAAAGTGTGGAAGAAGAACTGAGGTTAAGTAATCCAACTTTAAATGATGAGACAATTAAGCGGTGTTTGCAAAACTATAGTATTTCTGAACATCTAGACAGACATCCTTTGTCACTATCTGGAGGTGAGAAGCAGCGTTTAGCTATTGCTAGTGCAGTAGAAACGAAAAGGGATATATTGATTTTTGATGAGCCTTCTAGCGGTTTAGATGGTCACCATATGCGGGAAATGAGTACAATTATTAACCAATTGGCAAATGAAGGACACACAGTATTAGTTATAACTCATGATTATGAAATGTTACTCGCTTGTGCAGATGAAGTGCTTCATTTAGAAAAAGGAAAAGTAAAAAAGCAATATGAAATTAACAACGATACAATTGAATATTTACAATCATTTTTTAATATCATTTGAAAAATACAAGATGTAAATAATTAAACGAGATAGATATTATTGATATCTATCTCGTTTGTCATGTTTTTAATGTATTTTTGATAAATCAAGAATTAATCGGAAACATGATATATTTTATTTCTGATTTTGTAACTGTAATAGCTAGTAAATTATGATAACTATGCATCGTTAACTTAGAAAGTGGAGTATTAGCCTTGTTGATTTGTTCGAGAATTTTGGAATCAATAGCGCTTAAGTCCAGGTTATTTGGGATCAAATGTGAAATGATACCGTGATTTTCGTTAAGCACTCGTGTGTAAACTGGAAAATCAGTGATGTAATTATGAACGATATTTGCAATTAGGTCAGATGTTGGTGTTGAATAGTTTAAACTATTAAATAATAGCATGTGAAAATGATGTTTAGATTTACCAATTAAACCATAAGGGAATTTAGCGATATGCAAATTTAAAAAAGGTTTTAATAAACTGAAAACGTGAACGATTGGCATGGTACTACAATTATGATTAATCAGCATAAATTGTTCATCATCTTCAGAAAAATATGGAAATGCAAAGCCACCAATTAATGTTTGAAAATCAATTAGCAAATGCATCAGTAAGATATGTGGTGAAATGGACATATCTTTATAATAATGTTTTAAATTGGAATGTGTGAGATTATTAAAAACCACTTTTTTGGCAATAGTTGGATGTAATTGGTTTAAAAATAACATAATGGTCTGATGGGTATCAAAAGCATTATCAGTGTTGAACCAGTTTCTTGATATAATGTTTTTTAGTAAATACCAATCTGTATCAATGAAATAAAAATCAGCATTTAATGAACTAATATTTTTTTGAAATCTTGAAAAGTTTCCACTGTTTTCCAAGATATGTCCAACATTAACCGCACATTTTATAGTGGGGAACTGTTGTTTAAAGTTATCAATTAATCTTTGGTCATTTTTAAATGTTTTATGGTTTGTTTCAATAAGTAAACTAACATTTGAAATATGTTCATTAAGCAGCGTTAATGAAGTCAATAGTTTTATAATTTGGTAATCAATTGATTGTGAAAAGGATGGATTATCAACTTTCAAAGTTATTTCAAAACCCTTGATAAGCAATTGTTTGATTGCTGCAAATACATTGTGATGGTCTAATTTGTTTAAATCATCGAAATTAGTGTGAAGTAAAATTAAATTTGGTTTTGAAATTAGCGATAGCATATTAATTGAAAAAGTAGATTGATTAAATGAGATTAACTTATGTAAATCATTAAACGTGATAAAAGTACGTGTCATATTAAATTTCTGAGTATACTTCAGTTTATTCAAGACGATTTGATTAGACGAAATATGTTGATTATGAGAAAAATTATATAATTTGTTGATAGTCTTGCTTAAGTTGGGAGTGCTTAACGAAACTTGGTATAGTGAATTTAAATCATTTTTTCTGAATTGATGAATATAGAATTTTGGCGGCATCTTTATATAGAATTTGAAATTTTTAGAATATGTACTAACATTAGTGAAACTATATTTTAATGCGACGTCGTAAATGCTTTGTTCTTTCTCTAATAAATCAAATAAAGATAATGCAATTTTAAGAGAACTTGTATATTGTTTGAAGTTCATATTTAATATTTTGGAAAATAAAATAGATATATATGATTGTGATATATAAAAAGCATTAGATACTTGTTTTGTAGTTAAAGGTTCATTGATGTGTTTATGTATGTATTGAGTCAAACGTTGAACCAGAGGGTGTTTAGTATACAAAATAGGTAGATATTGATCGTCTAAATCAACTTTTGCTTCTTTAAGTAAAAACTCAATAATATTAGATATATAAAGATGCATACATTTTCTATTTTGAATATGATTCTGTAATTTTTGCAAAACTAAGTTTCGAAATTGCTCTATATATTTAATTTGTTTGATATCAAACAAAGCATTAGCGATGGATTTATCTTTTTCTATAAATAAAGGTAATGGAATCTTAAGTTCTATTAAATTATCAATATCGATATATTGATAAAGGTCTGCATTATTGATTATACAAGCGTGATCAATAGTTATCATCGATCCATTTAAATTTATTTTACATGATTTATTTATAGGAATTAAAATAATAATTTCATTTATGCATCTTGCCAACTCAGTCATATAATGATTTTTTATTGATAGAGAGCTTATCACAAAGATCACCTTTACTTTATTTTGTTACACTCACAATTAAATGATTAACGTTATTGTACAACTGACACAGACAAAATAGTTAGGTTACAAATAAAGTTTGTTAAAATGATATTAAGAATTAATAATTCGTATTTTGGATATGAGTATAGATAGAAAAATCACTATTTTGGAAAATAAAATGCCTTTTGAAGTAATAAAATGATAGGTTTCTATTTAATTTACTCGAAAATGAAAAAATCTCAATATTAATGATAGCGCTTGCATTTATTATGGTGAATATATATAATGAATCTAGCTGACATGAATAAGTCGAAGCAAATAACTTAAACGTTTAAGGTGAGTGGCATGGAAAAAAATAAACCTACACTTCATGATGTAGCAAAAGTTGCTGGGGTATCAATTGCGACCGTTTCCAATGTATTGAATAACAAAAGTACTGAATTAGGTAAAAAGACGAGGCAGAAAGTATTAGATGCAATTGATAAATTGCATTATGAACCGAATCAATTTGCAAGAAGTTTAAAAACAGGGCAGTCTAATTTAATTGTTTTTATTGTACCTGATCAAAATCCTTTTTTTACTGAGATACTGACAGAATTAAACAACGAATGTCAAAAACATCAATTGCATGTAGCTGTTGTGTCGTCTGAGGAAAACGAGTTAAGACAACAAGCGTTAATAGAAACATTTATCGCGCGAAATGTAAGCGCTATTATATTAGTTCCAGTGAAGTCTAAATTAAAATTTAAGAAAGAGTGGAGCCAAACACCTATCTTGACTATAGATAGGAAAGTAGATGGTACATATTTACCTTCTATAAGCGTGGATAACAAGAAAGCAGCGTTTGATGCAACTCAGAGAATTATTGATAGTACCTGTAAAAATATAGGGTTACTGTTAGCGAATCCTGATATAAGCACAACGTCAGAACGGAAATCTGGATATGAACAAGCGTTGAAAAAAAATAATATTAAGTTAGATGAGCAACTCATTTATTATAGCAATCAGCAATTGGGTACGGATGCACAAATTGACAGTGGGTATCATGCGACTAAATCATTAATTAACAAACAGGTTCAAGCTGTTGTGGCAACTAATCATTTATTGTTATTAGGTGCTTTACAAGCAATAAAAGAAAGTGGCAAAAAAATTTCTCAAGATATGATTATCATTGGTTTTGATGATAGTTACTGGAATGAAATTTATACTCCAAAATTATCTGTCATTTCACAACCTACAAAAGAGATAGGTCGTGTCGCAGGCGAAATGATCAATCATCTAATTCAAGGGGAAAATGTCTCTTCGATTGAACTAAATACAAAACTAATCATACGTGAATCTTGTTCATTTATAAAAGATAAGTCATTATGATAAAAACTAAAATGTATTCCAAGTCTGATACTTGTTGATTGTTGTTATGATTATATACATTGGAGTAGATATTGTATTATGAATTGTTTAAACAAGACGGGTTTTTGAAATCATTTGATTTTAATCCCGTTAACTTAATCGCTAAAACTTAAACGTTTAAGTTTATTTTGGTTATATTTTTAAATAAGGGGGAAATATTTTGAATAACATTACAATTTCTAAAGATAGTCCAAAAACATGGATGGGAATCCCGAAAATTATTTTTATTGCACTTATAGCTATATTTATTTTTATGACAGGAGATGGGATCGAACAGGCATTTTTATCAAAAAATATTGTTGATATCGGTTTTTCTGGTGGTCAAGCTTCCTTAGTGTTTACAGTCTATGGCGTGATGGTAGTTGTGGGTTCTTGGTTAGCGGCTGTTTTATCTGATGTTTACGGTCCTAGGAAAATAATGGCTTTAGGAACAATAATATGGTTAATTTTCCACGTGCTTTTTTTAGTGTTTGGAATAGGAATGGAAAATTTGCCTATGATGTTAGTGTTATATGGTATTAGAGGATTAGGTTATCCTTTGTTTTTGTATGGTTTCTTAGTATGGGTAACCTATATCACTGATAAAGCAAGATTAGCCACAGCAATTGGTTGGTTTTGGGCAATGTTCTCAGTTGGAATGGGGGTAATTGGTACTTATTTACCTAGTTTCACTATTCCATTTATAGGTTTTAATGGAACACTATTGATGTCATTAATATGGATTTTTATAGGAGGTTTAATTGCATTTATCGTTGTAGGAAAACGGGATGTAAAGCCGAATATAACGCTTTCGGTTAAACAAAGATATACTAAAGTATTAAAAGATATCGGCGTAGTTTATAAGAATCCAGAAATTATTAAAGTCTTTATCGTACGCATCATTAATCAATTATCTTTGTTTGGGCTAGTTATTATCTTTCCAGTATTATTCACGGAAACTATTGGATTTTCAATGCAACAATGGTTATGGACATGGGGAACAATGCATGTAACGTGTATCGTTGGTGATGTAGTTTGGGGTATTATTGCTGATAAAATTGGTTGGAAACGTCAAGTGATGTTATTTGGTTGTATCGGTTGTGGCATCACGACATTATTATTTTATTATTTACCAATACTTAGTGGTGATATGTTTGCAATTGCAATTTTATGTGCAGTATTATTCGGTATTACACAATCAGCCTTTGTACCTATTTTTGCAATTTTTACAGCTTTAGAGCCTGATCATATTGGTGCTACACTTTCTTCACATAATCTTGCTGCTGGATTGAGTAATTTTATTGCACCATTAATTGCCACGCTTATATTACCGTTATTCAACGAAGTTGGCGTCGTATGGGCTTTTGCTATTTGTTATTTCATAGGTGCAGCAATCACTTATTATATTAAAGTTCATCAACCAGGCATTGGGGACGATAAAGTTGAAGCATTAAATGCACAAATTGAAAATTATTAAGAAAGGAAGATGTAAATTGGAACAGGTTGTACTTGGTATAGACCTAGGTACGAGTTCAGTGAAAATTATTGCTGTGAATAAAAGCGGTCATGTTATTGAACAATCAAGTATTCCTTTGAAATTGAGTCAGCCATATATTGGCTACAGTGAACAAGATCCTGAATCATGGGTGGAGGCAGTAAAAGAAGGTATAAAAAAGTTAATAAATACAGAGACAATGACAAATAAACGTATTAGTGCCCTTTCGTTTTCTGGACAAATGCATGGTTTAGTACCACTGGATAAAACATACCAACCTATTAGAAATGCAATACTATGGAATGACACTAGAACTACTAAACAATGCGAGGAATTAGAAAACAAATTTGGGAAGACACTTTTAAATAATCCTATACTTGAAGGTTTTACATTACCTAAACTTTTATGGATGAAACAGAACGAACCAAATTATTGGCAACAATTAGAAGTGTTTTTGTTACCTAAAGATTATGTACGCTATCGACTAACAGGTCATATTGCTATGGAATATAGTGATGCAGCAGGTACGCTTCTTTTCAATCCAAAAACAAATGACTGGGAAAAAGAAATTGGGGACAAGTTGGAACTTGGTGATATATACCCACCGTTAGTACAGTCGCATAGTTATGTAGGTAATGTTACAGAAATAGTTAAAAAAGAACTAAACATTAAAGAAGATATTGCTGTTTTTGCTGGTGGTGCAGATAATGCATGTGGCGCTTTAGGTTCAGGTGTTATTAATGAAGGTCAAACGTTATGTAGTATAGGAACTTCAGGTGTGATTTTATCGTGTACTACAAATAATCAAGTAGATTATGGACATAACATTCACTTCTTTAAACATGCCATGCCTAATATGTCGTATGCAATGGGTGTCACATTAAGTGCAGGTCATAGTTTAAATTGGCTCAAAGAAAAGCTTTTTAAAGCATATTCATTTGATGAAATCTTGAATTTTGCTGAGAAATCTACTATTGGAGCAAATGGTTTGTTGTTTTCACCATACATTCAAGGTGAGCGAACACCACATGGTGATGCATATATTAGAGGAAGTTTCATTGGGATAAATAGTAATACAGAAGAAGCGGATTTTGCACGAGCTACAGTGGAAGGTATTACTTATTCACTATATGAATCCATTGCATATATGAGAGAAAACGGTAGGCATATTGATGAAATTATTTCGATTGGTGGTGGCGCTAGAAGTAGTTTTTGGTTACAAATGCAAGCAGATATTTTCAATACTCAAGTCACTGCATTGAAATATGAAGAAGGCCCAGGTGTAGGAGCAGCCATGTTAGCTGCATATGGATTAGATTGGTTTAATACAATGCAAGCATGTGCTGAAACATTTATAGCGCTAGGAGAGACATATAAACCTAATATAGAAAATCATAAAAAATATAAACAGTATTTTGAAATTTATAAGAATATATACGCTCAGACCAAAACGATAACAGAAAAATTATTAAAGATTAATTAACTATTAGGAGGAAATTAAAATGAATAATAATATTCCAGAAACTATGAACATTTCAATATTAAATAAACCATTTGAGATGGAACTTAAAGAAGTAGACGTTCCTAAATTAGGACCTACAGATGTTTTAGTAAAAGTGATGGCGGTAGGTGTTTGTGGATCGGATGTTCATTATTATGAACACGGTCGTGTAGGGGAATTTGTTGTTGAAAAACCATTGATTTTAGGACATGAATGTTCAGGAATCGTTGCTGATATCGGCTCAAAAGTAACACATTTTAAACCCGGGGATAGAGTTGCCATTGAACCTGGAGTTCCCTGTGGAGAGTGCGAATACTGTAAAGCTGGTAAATATAACTTATGTCCTGATGTTAAGTTTTTAGCTACGCCTCCTATTGATGGTGCATTTAGTCAATATATAAGTCATCCTGAGGGATTTTTATTCCATATTCCTGATGCACTATCATATGAAGAAGCAACATTAAATGAACCATTTTCAGTTGGCGTACAAGCATGTAAACGTGCAAACGTTCAGCCAGGTTCCACAGTAGTAATAATGGGTATGGGCCCAGTTGGTTTGATGGCTGTTGTAGCAGCAAAAGCTTTTGGTGCTACAAGAATTATAGTGTCAGATCTTGAACAAATAAGATTGGATGAGGCATTAGAACTTGGTGCAACACATGTTATAAATATTAAAGAAGAAGATGTTATTACCCGTATCAATGAAATAACAAATCATAACGGTGTAGATTATGCTTTTGAAACTGCAGGTAATCCAACAGCCTTACAAAATGCACTAGCGGTCTTGAACAATGGCGGAACTTTAGCAATAGTTGGCTTGCCACAACAAGAAAATATTGAGTTAAATATACCTTTTATCGCTAACCATGAAATTAATGTCGTAGGTATCTTTAGATATGCCAATACTTATCCAATGGGCCTTGAGATGTTATCTTCAACTGCAGCTAATTTAAATACAATGTTTACCGATTCATATGATTTGGAAGATGCACAAGAGGCAATGGAAAGAGCAAGAACCAATAAAAGCGGATCATTAAAAGTTATGGTTTATCCTAATGGGAAATTAAAGTAATAGTATTATAAGAAGATCTAAAATCACTGCCTGAAAGTGATTTTAGATCTCTTTTCAAATGAGCAACTTTAGCACATTTGTTGAGAATGCAGTGCGATACCATTAGTGTTAATGGGTGCATAAAGTTTAATTCTGGGAATGGAATATAACTATGATGATAGATGGCAATAAAAGCCTAGAGATATAGCACGAAACATTCTCTTAGAATATTATATATCTTAAAATGTATTGTTACAATATAAAATTCAAAAAATTTAAAATAAATAAATGATATGCGCTATAAATAAAAAATAGGTGCTTATTTGTAGTGATATAAAATTAAGCTTTGAATTAATTGAAGAGCAATGATAATTACTTATTTTTTTGATAAAGTTCAAATGCTTTGTACAGAAATATTAGGGAAGATACAATTAAAAATAAAGTGAATAATCCGTTAAAAATAGGATTGCTGAAAAATTGGAAAATAGTAACTGAACTTAATGATTCTAAAAATACTGAACCGGTTGTTTTTATTTGTAAGAAGTCAAAAGAAAGTAAAATCAAAGTAATCATCAACATGTAACCTACGGCGATAAAAAAGAGGTTTAGTAAATCTAATAGAAACATCCTTCTCATAACAACCAGCCTCCCTTCTTACTGTTCTATAACCGATTTGTAGTATAATAAAGCTATATTTAAAGAAATTTACAAAAAATTAATAAACGATAGAGTGAATATCTTTTCAATTGTCCTTATCAATTTACATAAAAATAAAAATGATAATAAACTGTTTGACTTTGTTGAAATGTGATAAAGAATAAGTAAATGTGTGTTTTGAATAGGAGGTTTAAAATGTATAAAGCAATTATTTTTGATGTTTATGGAACACTTTTTGACATGTCCTCTTTAAAAAAAGGTATGACGCAATTTGATGATGAACAAGCAACATCAATTTCAAAGCTGTGGAGAAAAACGCAATTAAATCACATGTTTTTAAAACAAATTATGCAAAGATATATTTCCTTTGATGAGTTAACGAAAGAAGCTTTACGTTATACAATGGATGAACACAAAATACAATATGATCGTGAAGATATAAACAGGTTGTTTGATGCTTTTTTAAATTTAGAGTATTTTTACGAAGTACCTAAAATACTCGCGCAACTTAATAATATGAATATCGATGTTGGTATACTATCTAATGGAAATGATAACATGCTTAGACCATTGATTGATAATTCTGAGTTAGGGGAAAATATTAATACAGTTATGAGCGTTAATGAAATTAAACAATATAAACCCAGCCCTGCAAGTTATGCATTGATTTTGAAATATCATCATCTGAAAAGAGAAGAGATATTATTTGTTTCTTCTAATTCTTGGGATGTAACGGGAGCAACCAATTTCGGTTTTGATACAGCTTGGGTGAATAGACAAAATGGACATTTTGATTATAATGGACAAAATCCTACAATAACAGTTAATAATTTAAATGAATTAATTAATTGGTTAGAGATGAATAAATAAACATTTAAGATTGTCCAGAGAGTATTTACAGTCATTAAAAGTGAAAAATCATCATAGTAATTTGAATGAAAAAAAATGGATGTTAGTTTTGAATTTTTATACAATTTACTCTAGTCAAATATATGATGTTAAAATTGGAAATGTTAAATACAAAATGGCTAATCCATACGAAGTGGATTAGCCATTTATAGAGTACGCAGTTTCTGTATTAAGCTTTGTTTAGTGATCGTAAGCGTGTTATATCACGTGCTTAGTGATTTTATTTAGCCGTATTTAAATATTGAGGTAATAACTGGCTATATAAATCTATAAAAGTTAGATAAGCATCTTTATAAACATATTCATCAACTTGATGTGCTTGTCCAGTCTCACCTGGGCCATACATTACAAATGAGAAACTTTCATCTTTATCTTTCATTAAATATGATGCATCTGTAGTTGCAGTAGAAGAAGTCACATCCAGATTTCTATCAAAATAGGAATCACCTAAAGATTTAGCTAATTTTAAGAACGTATTATCCCCCTTAGTATATACGGGATCGCGGTTTACATAAGGGTTAACAGTTATATCGGCGTTACTTTCTTGGTTAACTTGATCTTTTATACTGTTAAATAACGCCTCAAATTTATTATTATCATAATCTGGTATGGTACGCATGTTAAACAGTGACTCAGCATAGGCTGGTATAGAATTGACTTGGTCGCCACCGGATATGATTGTTGAATTCATTGTTGGCGTACCGAGCAACTCACTTTTAATATCAACTTTGTTATACGCTTTATTTAAATAATGAATAAAATCGACCAATGGATTAATCGCATTATAACCTAATTCAGGCATTGAGCTGTGTGAAGATTTACCTTTGGATATCACTTGAATATCCATGGTACCTTTATGTGTATAAACAATGCCATCTTGTGAAGGCTCTGCGATTAATAGGGCTTCGACGTCATCCATATAGCCTTTTTCATGTAATAATGCAGCGCCGTCACTCGTTACTTCTTCTCCTGCAGTCGCCATAAATCTGATAGTACCTTGATTTAATGTACCTGCTTCTTTAATTTCTATTAAACTAACTGCTAAAGCGGCTAGTCCTGATTTCATATCTGCAGAGCCACGTCCGTGTAATCTTCCTTGATTATCTTCTGTAAGCTTAAATGGATCATAATTCCATAAATTTTCATCACCTGTAGTGACAACGTCCATATGCCCTGAAATACCAACCACAGGTTTTCCGTTACCAATTTCTGCAACTAAGTTAGCTCTTGTGTTTTCGCCTTCCAGTTTTTCGATTTTGGTTTGAATTCCGAATTTATTAAATAAATCTTGTAAATAATGTGCGACATCAAGTTCTTTTTCGTTCACAGATTGAATTTCAACAATGTCAGACAATATCTTTACACGCTCATCATTAGAAAATACTGACATACAAACACATCCTTTATATATATTCAATACTTTAGTATCTACCACATTATTAATTTTTAAAACTATAAAAGGATTAATGCAAAAAAATATGCTTTGTTAGATAATGAGTTGTGCTATACTTATAATGAATCTTTTGATTTAGACAAAGGAGCATGCGTGACATGAAAAAATGGGGAAGTAGACTTGTCACATTAATTGGTGTGGCACTCATTATAATAGCAATTTATTTATTTATGAAACCAAAGATTGATAATTATTTTACTCAAAAAGACAATGAAAATAAAATAGAACATTATGACCAACAATCTAAAACTTCTGAAAAAAAGAAAGTAGAAATACCTAAAGATAAGACAAAGATGGCAGGTTATTTATCAATTCCTGATGCAGATATTAAAACACCTGTTTATCCTGGCCCGGCCACGCCGAAACAATTAGATAGAGGCGTAAGTTTTGTGGAATCAAACGAATCATTAGAGGATCAAAATATCGCAATTGCAGGTCATACATTAACGGGTCATTCGGATTATCAATTTTCTAGGTTACCTGAAACGAAAAAGGGAAGCAAAGTTTATTTTAAAGTTGGAGATGATCGAAGAACGTATCAGATTACTAAAATTTATGATGTAAAACCAGATGAAGTTGAAGTGTTGGACGAACAAGCATCGAATAAGAAGCAACTAACATTAATTACATGTGATAATTACAATGAACAAACAGGTGAGTGGGAAGATAGAAAAATATTTATTGCCGAAGCACTATAACATGCACCGTTAAATAAAAAATCATATAAAAAGTCCGTATTCATTAACCAAGTAAAACATGAGTTTGAATACGGGCTTTTTTAAATGTTAATTTTCAATTGCTTGAATAAATCTTTTGGTGATTTCTTTAGGACGTGTAATCGCACCTCCGACGACTGTACAATGAACATTTAAGGCTGTAACTTGTTTAAACATTTCAGGTGTGATGACATTTCCTTCAGCTATAACTTTTGCATGAACATGTGAAATCACATCTTTTAAAAATTTGAAGTTATCTTCATACAAAATATGTCCTTTAGTATAAGCAGTATAGCCTCGAAGGGTCGTTCCTATGTAATCAAAACCTAATTTATCAGCATATTGTGCTTCTTCAAGTGTAGAGATATCAGCCATAATTTCTATATTTGGTGCTTGCTGACGTATATAAGAAACAAGTTCTTGTAATGATTCTTCAGGACGCTCCTGCTTTGTAGCATCCAAGGCAATAACTTCACATTTGCTTTCTAGTAATTCATCGACTTCTTTACGTGTTGCGGTGATAAAAACATCAGAATTTGCATAGTCTCTTTTGACAATACCAATGATAGGTAAATTCACCTCTTGTTTTATCGCCATAATGTCTTCTTTAGAGTTTGCTCTAATGCCAACAGCACCACCTTCATATGCAGCTAAAGCCATTTTTGACATGATAAAAGATGAATGTAACGGCTCATTTTCCAAGGCTTGACATGAGACAATTAATCCTTGTGGTAACATAATAATACACTCCGTAACTTTAGTAGATTTAATAAAATACTTTACTATCTAATAGATTCATATTTTTAATATAACACCAAGAAAATAATAATCAATATATTTCATTGTTATGAAAAACATTTTCATTTATACTATAGCTATGATTGGGATGGGAGGATAGATAATATGAAATTTGAAAATCGCGTGCAACGTTACCATCATTTATTTACTAAAACAGATAAACAAATCGTAGCGTATATTCAAAACAATGACTTTGACGACACATTTTCAACAATTAATTCATTAGCATATGCGATTGGTACTTCGCCTGCAACGATTACAAGATTTAGTAATAAATTAGATTATGAGAACTTTCAAGATTTGAAATTTAATTTACAGCAAGAAATGTCGGAAAGAGTAATAGAAAATAGTCCTTTAATTCAACGTATTCATAAATATCATCAAAATATTATTCAGCAAACAGGAGAATTTATTTCTGATGAAAAAATTCAAAGTTTTGTTAACCAAATTATTCGAAGTAGACAAATCATTTATGCAGGTCTTGGTAGTTCTGGATTATCAGCTACAGAATTTTACTATCGTATGATGAGAATGGGTTTGAAAGGGAATGTGTCTACAGATGCTCATCAAATGAAAATATTTGCTTCTTTGTTATCAGCATCAGATACATTTGTTGCGATTTCAAATAGTGGTGAAACTACAGAGCTTATAGCTGCAGCCAAAGTAGCACATGAACGTGGGGCTTATGTCGTAGTTATAACGAATTATGAAGGAAGTCCAATTACTGAGTGTGCAGATTTAGTGCTCATAACAACTGATCAATCTAGAAATAAAGACACACAATTTATTAATACTCAAATCGCAACATTGTTTTTAATAGATATTGTCAGTTACTTATTATTAGATGATACATATATGCATAATGTATATCAACATACGAAAAAAGTAGTGTTAAATGAATAGAGTCATTGTGAACGTAAACACGTAAATAAATGTTACGAGGTTCGTTAGGCATATAAGTATCCTTGATTAAAACAAAAGCGCCAAATTCTATTGTGATTATATAGAATTTGGCGCTTTTGTAGTCCATGGACATTAATATGGTGGATATATTTCAAAGTATGAAGAAACAAGTAAGTACTGTGCTCGCTTAATTGTGTTTATTTATGACCGCTTTCTTCGTGTGCAACAGTAAATACCTGCATAAACGAAAAATTGGCTTAATATCAATATTTCTTTGATAGTAGGATTTTTGATGATTTTGGTACATAAAGGACGTAATTTTCATGGCTATAACAGCATAACGTCGTCAATAGCTGTTTTAAAATTTAGAGACTGCGCCATAAAGTGCAGCATGATTCTGTGTACGCGTTGTTTGTATATGAGCATGACCGTATTGCTCAGGTAAGTAATGTTCGACTTTAGGTACGATGTATTTTAATAAATTTTGTCCTTGTGAAGAAACACCGCCACCGATCAGAATTAAACCGGGATCATAAATAATCTGTATTTGAGCGATACCTTCTGCGATTGAATCACTCCATTGATTGAGTATTGATAATGCAAGATTATCTTGTTGATCTGCGAGTTCAAATAATTTTGGTACATTGTCTTGATAAATAAATCCTTTTTCTAACATGAGTGTTTTTAAGGCAGTTGTTGAGGCACGTTGTTCAAATGTTTTGTTTGTTTGTCTATCAAAAAGTAAATAACCAATTTCATTAGCACGATTTCGTTCCCCGTTGTATAGTTGGGAATATTTATTATAAAAAGCGCCCCCAATTCCTGTACCCAGTGTTAAGCAAAAAATATTTTGTGCGCTGTAATCATGGAAAACCAATTCCCCTAACAAAGCTGCATTGACATCGTTAAATACGTTCACCTGAGCATTTAATGGTTTAAGCAAACACTTGAGTCAGTATCTACGTAATTGGGTATGGTTGGACCAGCGTATTCAACTATGCCACGGCGTTCGTCTATAACGCCTGCGCTAGAAATGCCGACATAAAGTGGGGATATTTGATAAGATTTTTGAAACGTCATTACAATGTTATAAATTTTATCCTTAATAAATGAATCTATGTTGTTAGGGGTGGGTGTTTTGATATATTCTATAAAATTTAATGATTGATCAACTACAGCTGCTTTAATTTCTGTCCCTCCAATATCAATAGCAATCTTATATGGATGCATATACAAATCCTCCTTAATTTTTAAAAGAAAATCGATATTGAAAAAAATTTTCACTTATATTGTTTCGAAATGATGTATTTTTTCAAAATTCTATTGCCACACTCTATGATAGCGTTTACAATTTGAACTGTAAATAGAATAAATAAAAGATATTTTTTAAAGCATTATACAGTTATATAAATGATTTTGAATAATAACTTAAATATATAGATGGAGGGTTATACGATGGAAGAGAATTTAAAAGGTTTATATGCAGCATTATTAGTACCATTTGATGAAGATGGTCAGGTTAAAGAGAAAGGATTGGCGCAAATTGCTCAAAATGCCATTGAAACTGAAGGCTTAGATGGACTTTATGTTAACGGTAGTTCAGGTGAAAACTTCTTATTAAATAAAGAACAAAAGAAACAAGTTTTTAAAGTTGCGAAAGAGGCGGTTAATGAAAATGTAAAATTGATTGCTCAAGTTGGGTCGTTAGATTTAAACGAAGCAATAGAGTTAGGTAAATATGCAACTGAATTAGGATATGATGCGATTTCAGCAGTTACACCGTTCTATTATCCATTTTCATTTGAAGAAATCAAAGATTACTATTTTGAATTAATTGAAGCGACACAAAATAATTTAATTATTTATGCAATTCCAGACTTAACTGGCGTTAACATTTCTATAGAACAATTTGGTGAATTATTTAACCATAAAAAAGTGGTTGGCGTAAAATATACAGCTCCTAACTTTTTCCTATTAGAACGTATTCGAAAAGCGTATCCAGATAAATTAATACTTTCAGGTTTTGATGAAATGTTAGTGCAAGCAGCTATTTCTGGTGTGGATGGCGCAATTGGATCTACTTATAACGTGAATGGTAGACGCGCAAGACAAATTTTTGAAAAAGCTAAAAGCGGTCAAATTGATGAAGCATATCAAATTCAGCATGATACTAACGACATAATTGAAAATGTGTTGTCTATGGGCATTTATTCTACATTAAAAGAAATTTTAGCGACACGTGGTATTGACGGAGGTTTACCGAAACGCCCATTTAAACCATTCAATGAAAATAACAGAGCTAAATTAGAAACATTAATTAACAAATACGATTTGTAGGTTACCGTATAAGGGGATGAATTAAATGGAACAAGTTGGTTTTGGTACATGGAACTGGGTAGCAGTAGTTATTTACCTTTTAGTTATGCTTTTAGTCGGAGCATATTTTACCAAACGCGCAAGCCAAAGTACAGATAGTTTCTTTACGGCTAGTGGTCGTTTACCTTCATGGGCAGTAGGTTTCTCTATCTATGCAACGACTTTGAGTGCGATTACTTTTATGTCTACGCCAGAAAAAGCATTTTTAACAGACTGGTCATATATTGCAGGTAATATTGCGATTGTAGCAATTATTCCTTTACTTATTTACTTTTATGTACCATTTTTTAAAAAATTAAAAGTGACGTCTGCGTATGAATATTTAGAGGCACGTTTTGGACCTAGTATTCGTGTTATTGGTTCATTACTATTTGTATTATTCCATATTGGGAGAGTAGCTATTGTCATTTATTTACCTACGTTAGCGATTACATCTGTGTCAGATATGAACCCGTATGTTGTGGCAAGTTTGGTTGGTATATTATGTATTCTTTATACATTTCTTGGAGGTTTCGAAGGTGTAGTATGGAGTGATTTCATTCAAGGTGTCATTCTATTAGGTGGGGCAGCAGCAATTATTATTTTAGGTGTCGTCCACATTCAAGGGGGAATGAGCACCGTTGTCAGTGATGCACTGGAACATAATAAAATCATTAGTGCTGATAACTGGAAATTTAATACTGCCGCAGCAGCAATTCCCATCATATTTTTAGGAAACATTTTTAATAACTTGCATCAATACACAGCAAGTCAAGATGTGGTACAACGTTATCAAGCATCAGATTCTATATCAGAAACTAAAAAGTCTTTATGGACCAACGGATTATTAGCTTTAATATCAGCGCCCTTATTCTATGGTATGGGAACAATGATGTACTCATTTTATAGTCATGAAAGTGCATTGCCTAAAGATTTTAATACTTCATCTGTAGTACCATACTTTATACTTACTGAAATGCCACCATTTGTTGCTGGATTATTGATAGCGGCCATATTTGCAGCGGCACAATCAACCATTTCTTCAAGTTTAAATTCAATTTCAGCTTGTATTTCTGTTGATATTAAGCACAGATTCTTCGGCAAGAAAAATGAAAAAAGCGAAGTAGGATTTGCGAGATGGATGATTATTCTTTCAGGTTTATTTGGATTCGGCATGTCTATATATCTAATTGCAGCAGATTCTAATGATCTTTGGGATCTTTTCTTGTTAATTACTGGATTAGTGGGTGTGCCATTGGCTGGTGTGTTTGCGGTTGGTATATTCACACGGCGTACGAATACATTCGGTGTGCTGATGGGATTAATTTTTGGAATTATTTTTGCTTATATCTTTAATGGTATGGGTGGCGGCAATTCACCATTTTATGTATCAATTATTTCGTTTATAGTAGCCTTTGTTTTCTCTTATATCATAAGTATTATTGTGCCAGGCAAACAAAAAGACATTACTGGTTTAACCATCTATGATATTAAAGAAAAATCTAATTATGTCTCTATAGTCCGTATGAAAGAAGACGATCAAAAAGTCTAAAGCTTTATGTAGTTAGGTATAATAAATGATGCGTTGAATAGTTATAAAACGATTTACTTCTGTTTATCTCAAAATATTTTTGAGAAAATGAATAAGCTATTAAAGGCAGGTAGAATGAAGCATATTGTGTATATGCGTTCTATTCTGCCTCTTTTTTTAATCTTTGAAAACCATGTTATTTACAGCATAAAATATGTGATTCATTTTAATTCCTCGAAAATTATGGATATAATGAATTACAGATATAAGCAGAGTATTCGAGGGGATGAAAAGTATGATAAAAGCAATCGCAATAGATATGGATGGTACATTTTTGGATTCAAAAAAACAATATGATCAAGAAAGGTTTAATCGTATCTTTCAACAATTAAAAAATGAAAATATTAAATTTATAGCAGCAAGTGGTAATCAATACGCAAAATTAAAATCTATTTTTGGAGATAAAGCTATGTTTTTTGTTGCGGAAAACGGTGCGGTTATTTATGAAGACAATACGTTGTATGATTATCAAGCGTTTGAAAAAGATGTTTTCCATAATATTGTTAATTACTTAAACATCACGCGTGGTATCAATGAAATAATTGTTTGTGGCGTAAAAAGTGCTTACATATTAAAGAATAATGCACAATCATTTAAAAAAGATGCACATTTTTATTATCGACAATTAAAAGAAATAGCATCTTTGCAAAATTTACCAGAAGATGCATATGTAAAAATAGCCTTAAATATAGATAGAACAACACATCCAACACTTGATGAAGATTTGTCAAATCGCTTTTCACAAGATTTATCACTTGTATCGAGTGGTCGAGATAGTATCGATATCATTCTACCTGGTATGACCAAAGGCAATGCGTTAGCAAGATTATTAAAAAAATGGGGACTAACGGAAGATGAACTCATGGCTTTTGGAGATGCAAATAATGATTTAGATATGCTGCAATTAGCAACACATAGTTATGTAATGGAAAATTGTGAAGATGAAACCTTATTCGAAATTGCAAAGTATGTAGCACCGTCAAATGATAAACAAGGTGTTTTATCAATTATTGAAGATAAAGTACTAAAATGAAAAATTAATATTTAAAATTTTGGCAGTATTACGCTTAAACATATTACTTTCATCCGTCTAACAACCTATTCTATACTAAAAAATATAAGCTACAAATGGAAAGGAAGGCAAACAAGAAATGAATGATATGCAACAGACAATTATAAATGCGTTTAATTTTAGACATGCAACAAAAAGGTTTGATTCAGATAAAAAGATAAGTGAAAGTGAATTTAACACAATCTTAGAAGCGGGTAGATTGTCTCCAAGTTCTCTAGGATTAGAACCGTGGAAATTTATCGTAGTACAAAATTCTGAAATTAGAAATAAGTTAAAAGAAATAAGTTGGGGTGCAAAAGGGCAGTTAGAGACAGCAAGCCACTTTGTAATTTTATTAGCGCGAAAAAACGTAACTTCTAAATCACCATTTGTACAACATATGATTCGAGACATTAAACAATATAGCGAAGACAGTATACCTGCTACAGAAGAAAAATTTGATAATTTCCAAACAAGTTTCCATATTAATGATAGTGCGCAGACATTGTTGGAGTGGGCTAAAAAACAAACATATATTGCACTAGGTAATATGATGACGAGTGCAGCATTATTAAATATTGATTCTTGCCCTATGGAAGGATTTGATTTAGATGCTGTTACGCAATTTTTAAGTGATGAAGGTTTGATGGATGAAGCGCATTTTGCACCATCTGTAATGGTTGCATTTGGTTATAGAGAAAACGCAGCAAAAGAAAAAGTACGTCAACCTCAATCACATGTAGTAGAGTGGGTTGAATAATAAGCGTTACGAGGACTCAAATATTTAAAATTCATAAAAAAGAAAGCCAATTCATTCATACAATGTATTGAATTATAAACGTCAATTTCTGTTGTCATTACAGAAATTGACGTTTTCTTTGTTTTATGAACTTTAAAAGTGAGTTGGATTATTATACTGATGGCGTGTGATGTCAATGTTTTTAAGTTTTATCAGCAATTAATGACATATTATTGTGTAATCTAATACTTAAACCATCTATAAAAAAAGTTTCTTCAGTATCGATACTTGGTTTATAAATATCGATATGGGCTAATCCATAGCTTGTATCATTTTCAACTCTAGGTAAGCGTGATTGCCAAGTATTTACTGCAATATGGTGATGATAATATTTAGATGACATAAATAGAGCTTGCGGGAAGTTAGAAATATGCTGGAGACCTAGTTGCTCAATGTAAAAATGTTGAGCGATGGTTAAGTCGGATGTTTTCAAATGCAAATGTCCAGTCTTCGCATTATTTGGCATTTCATCCCAGCCCATCTTTGTTCTTTGATTAAGTAAATCATTCGTATCTACTTGTAACGTATCCATTTTCACTTTATCATTTTCCCACAACCATACAGACTTAGGTCTGTCATAATAAACTTCAATGCCATTACCTTCTGGATCATTAAGGTATAAAGCTTCACTTACTAGATGATCTCCACCACCAACCGGAATGTTTGATTGCGAAATATGAAATAAGAAATTAGCTAAGTCTTTGCGGTCGGGCAGTAGAAATGCTACGTGAAATAGTCCTGCTTCACTTAAAGTAGGCTGACGTCCCTCTGGTATTTCACATAACGTAATTGTATGGCCGCTCAAACCTACTTGCAAAACTGCAGAAGTATCATTTGTTGATACCACTTTAAGTCCTAAAATATGTGAATAAAAATTCAACATCGTTTGTAAATTTTTAATGTTTAAGGTGATATTTGTTACTTGAATTGCTGATTTATCGTGAAAAGTCATCGCCTTGCTCCTTTATATTCGGTTATGAGTTATAGATACAAATTAATATAAAAAGTATACCAAGTCAATTTAAGTGTCTCATGACGTAGAATTACATAAAGTTTAATATCACTTCTATATTTACATTTAACAACATATGGTAATATGTGAACATGGACAATTTGGAGGATGGAGTGGGGTGAGCGTATGCAAGTTTTTTGGAAATTGGGATGGTTTTTCAAACAACATAAAGGCAGTTATCTTATTGGATTGAGTACATTATTTTTAATTGCTTTAATTGAAATTTTACCTCCACAGATTATAGGTAAGACTATTGACGATATGGTGGGAAACAAATTAACGCCTAAACTATTAATGATTTATCTTTTGGTATTAGTATTGGTAGCAATTTTAACTTATGTATTAAGGTATATATGGAGATTATCAATATTTGGAACTAGTCAAAAGTTGGGGCAAATATTAAGAACATATTTATATAAAAAGTATACAGTTATGAGTGCTATCTTTTATCAAAATCGAAGAACTGGTGATTTAATGGCACATGCAACTAATGATATAAGAGCAGTGCAAAATGCCGCGGGGGCTGGAATATTGATGATTGCAGATTCTTTGATAACTGGTGGAACAGTGGTGATTACAATGGCTGTAACAGTAAGCTGGAAATTAACATTGATTGCAATGATACCACTACCTTTTATGGTATTGTTAACAAATTTTTATGGATCGTTACTTAGTAAAGGATTTAAAAAAGCACAAGCAGCGTTTAGTAGATTGAACGATAAGACTCAAGAAAGTGTTGCTGGTATCAAAGTAACTAAGACATTCGGTTATGAAGCGAGTGACCAACAAGATTTTAAAGATTTAAGTGATGATGTAGTTGATAAAAATTTAAAAGTTTCGAAAATTGATGCATTATTTGATCCTACAATCACATTAGTGATAGGAATGAGTTACTTTTTATCAATCGTATTTGGTGCAAAATTGGTTTTTAATAATACAATCACACTTGGTCAACTGATTACGTTCACGACATATTTAGGGATGCTCGTTTGGCCATTACTAGCACTAGGACTATTTTTTAATATCGTTCAAAGGGCAAAGGCATCATATGAACGAATTGAAGAAATAGAAAATACCCCTAATGATATAGATACAGATTATAAACTTAACACTAGACCCTTTGGAAATATTGAGTTTAATATTAAGGAATTTAATTTCCCGGGTGATTCGAAAGAAGGTATCTATAATGTACATTTTGAAGTTAGGGAGGGTACTACTGTGGGCATCGTTGGAAGAACTGGTTCAGGGAAAAGTACGCTGATTAGATTGCTACTTAGAGAGTATGATACAAAAGAAACGCATGAAATCACATATGGTGAGCATCCTATTCGAGATTATAATGTACAGCTTTTGAGAAATCAGTTTGGATATGTACCACAGGAACACTTTTTATTTTCAACTTCAATTCGTAATAATATTGCATTTAGTAATGAAAAAATAGGTGATAACCAAATATTTGCAGCAAGTCAAGCAAGTGATATTCATGAAGATATATTATCTTTTCCTGATCAATATCAAACAGTGGTAGGTGAAAGAGGCGTATCATTGTCAGGAGGACAAAAACAAAGAATATCCATTGCGAGAGCGCTATTAATAGACCCAGAGGTATTAATACTTGATGATTCCCTTTCTGCAGTAGATGCCAAAACCGAAGAAGTGATACTAAGCAATTTAAAAAAACTAAGAAAAGGAAAAACTAATATTATTACTGCGCATCGGATGAGTGCTGTGAAACAAGCGGATGAAATTATTGTTATGGATAAAGGAACGATTGTGGAAAAGGGCACACATTCTACTTTGATGAATCAAAAAGGATGGTATTACGAAACATATCGAGCTCAAGCTTTACAACAAAAGCTCACGCGTAATTTAGATGACTTAACGAAAGGGGACGATACCAATGGCTGAGAAAGTTAATTTAACTGCAAAAGATCAAGCTCAGGCTTTGATTAGGTTATTTAAGTATACGACCCCTTATAAAGGAACTATTGCTTTAGCATTTTTAACGTTAACAATATCAACGATTGCAAGTATGTTGACGCCTTACTTAGTGAAAGTATTTATTGATGATTATCTTACGCCACGCGTTTTTCCCCAACAAGCAATGATATGGCTGATGATTATCTTTATTAGTATTCAAATAATAGGTGCAGTAACAATGTATTTAAGCCAATATCTTTTTCAATATCTTGCTTTTAAAGTGATCCAACAATTAAGAATTGACGCTTTTAATAAATTAGGTAAATTGGGAATGAAATATTTTGATAAGGTATCAGGTGGTAGTATAGTCTCTAGGTTAACGAATGACACTGAGACAATTGTTGATATGATTATAGGCGTATTTTCAACATTTCTTATAGCCTTTTTTATGATGATTTCTAGTTATATAATGATGTTTATTTTAGAGATGAGATTGGCTTTAATATCTTTAATATTTTTACCAGTTATTATATTTATTCTTGCGAGTTATCGTAAATACTCAGCTGTTTTATTTGCAAAATCTAGACAAAAATTGTCCGATTTAAATACAAAATTAGCAGAGTCTATAGAAGGCATGAAGATAATACAGGCGTTTAACCAAGAAAAAAGATTAAACAGTGAATTCAATCGTATTAATGATGAACATTATCAATATATGTTAAAAACTGTGAAACTTGATAGTTTATTATTGAGACCTGCAATAAGTTCTCTAGCTATTTTTGCGGTAGTTATGATTTTGGGATATTTTGGTATCATTAGCTTTACGACAGGTATTACGGCTGGCGTTGTATTTGCATTTGTTCAATATATGGAACGGTTTTTTGAACCAATTAATCAAGTGAGTCAAAATTTAAATATTTTGCAACAAGCTTTAGTTTCAGCGAGTAGGGTATTTACTTTAATTGATGATGACACATACGAACCTGAACAACAACCTGTACCATCGTACACAATTGAAGAAGGAAAGATTGAATTTAGAGAAGTCAGTTTTAGCTATGACGGAAAGTCAGATGTATTAAAAAATATTAATTTTACCGTTAATCCTGGTGAAATGGTAGCTCTTGTTGGTCATACGGGTTCTGGGAAGAGTTCAATTATAAATTTGTTTATGCGTTTTTATGAATTTGAACGAGGGAGCATTAATGTGGATGGACATTCAATAAAAACAATCCCTAAACAAGAATTAAAACAGAAAATAGGGCTAGTGCTTCAAGACGCATTTATATTTTATGGTACGGTTGCATCAAATATTAAACTGTATCATCCAACGATGACATTTGAACAAGTAAAAGCTGCAGCAGAATTTGTACATGCGCATCATTTTATTGAAAAATTGTCAGGTCAGTATCAACATAGAGTGATTGAAAAAGGAAGCTCATTTTCAAGTGGCGAACGACAATTGATAGCATTTGCAAGAACAATTGCTACAAATCCTAAAATACTTATTTTAGATGAAGCGACAGCAAACATTGATTCTGAAACAGAGGAACAAATACAACAATCTTTGAATACAATGAGAAAGGGAAGAACCACTTTAGCCATTGCGCACAGACTTTCTACGATTCAGGATGCAGATAAAATACTTGTATTAAATCACGGAGAAATTGTAGAGCAAGGTACACATGAAACGCTGATTAAAAAAAATGGTATTTATTATAATATGTATGCATTACAAAATGGTTAAATTATCCATTTTTAAACAAAATCAATGAAGTATGGAAATTAACGTTATTACAAAATTTAAATGAAACTAAACAATCAAAAGCCAAAATAAAAGGGGTGCAGTCAAAGAACTATTGAGGTAGCTCTATATTTTATAATTATGGAAGTGCGTTCGTTATGTATTAGAATCGAATGTAGGTTTAAAGAATAAACAAAGCAAATGAGCCTGGGGGACTACTGATTCATCCCAGGCTCATTCAAAATGATGATTTAGTTTAAGATGTTTTATATCCAAATTTATTTTGGACTTTGAAAAGGTTGTAGACACCTAATTAATCTGCATATACATCTTGAAATTCTGGTTTTTTCTCAATAACTGACTTAGCAAAAGGGCATGTCGCGGAGACTTTTAAATTGTTATCACGTGCATAGTCAACTACTGATTTTACAAGTTGTGAACCTAAACCTTGACCACCAAGTTCATCTGGTACACCTGTATGGTCAATGATTATATGGTTGTCACCTTGAGATTGAAATGTAATCTCCGCTTGTGGATTATCTTCGTTATCGCCTACATAAAATTTATTTGTACCTTGTTTGATTTCCGCCATTCTAACACCTCCATGTTATTAACATCATATATATTTAATATCACATTTTGCCTTAAGTTAAACAAATTTTAAAATTAAGCATATATTTCAAACATTAATGATGTTAGTAAAAATTGAAGAATAATAAAAAACCATTGAAAAAATGTGAAAATAAGTTTAT
The DNA here is from genome assembly GCF_001835975.1 of Staphylococcus sp. HMSC034G07. NCBI lineage: Bacteria > Bacillati > Bacillota > Bacilli > Caryophanales > Staphylococcaceae > Staphylococcus > Staphylococcus sp. HMSC034G07. The sequence continues at coordinate 312,980 of NZ_KV826593.1, read as the reverse complement.
AGTTTTAACGGAATAATTTCGATTTGGAGGGGCGTTTTTTGAAAAAAATTATGTTACTTATTCTGACCTGTATATTTATCGTATTGTTAAGTGCATGCGGAAATATAAATTCTGAGAAAAAAGACGTCAGTTCGAACAATAGATTAAAAATATATACGACAGCCTTTGCATTCCAAAGTTTCACTAATCAGATTGGAGGCAAATATGTAGAAGTTGATTCGATTTATCCACCTGGTGCAGATATGCACTCTTTTGAACCGACACAAAAAGAAATGATTAATATCGCTAAAAGTGACTTGTTTATCTATTCGAATGAAGAAATGGATCCCGTTGCCAAGAAAATTGCAAGTTCAATTAAAAATAATAATTTGAAGTTACCTGTTGCTGCACACCTTGATCACCATGATTTAATTTCAAATCATGAAGCACATGACGATCATGACGAACATGAACATCATGAAACACATGAAAGCCATAATTATGGGGGGGAAGATCCACATGTATGGCTAGATCCGGTGTTAAATAAAAAATTTGCTAAGGTGATTAAAAATGATTTGATCGAGAAGGATCCTAAGCACAAAACGTATTACACGCGTAATTATAATCATTTGATAAAGGATATGAATGAAATTGATCATGAGATGAAGCGAATCACACAACATCCTAAACGTGATACAGCCATAATTTCTCATGACTCTATAGGTTATCTTGCAAATCGCTATCATTTTAAACAGCAAGGTGTTAGTGGCATGAATAATGAAGAACCTAGTCAACGTGAACTCATGAATATCGTTCAAAATATAAATAAAACTAAACAACCTTATGTATTATATGAACAAAATATAACATCTAAAGTTACAAATGTTATTCAAAAAGAATCTAATACAACCCCACTAAAATTTCATAATATGGCAACCTTATCAAAAGAAGATATAGAGGATAAGCAAATATCTTATCAATCTTTAATGAAAGAAAATATGAAGTCATTAAATAAAGCACTTAATGAGTAATTTTAATATAAAGATAAGAGGTTGAGACAAAAAATTTGTCCCAACCTCTTTTGATTTTGTGATAGAAAGTACCATCATCGTTTTTTAATATACATTTAGTCATTTCAACATGTTTTGTATTTTTCAATAATTAACATTTTTAATCATATCTGATGTAAGATACTGTTGTATTATAATATTCTTCAAGCCCACGAATACCATCAGCGCCTCCAATACCTGACTCTCTCCAACCAGCATGATATCCATTCACAACTTCTTCTGCTTCACAATTTGCATAAACCTCACCAAATTTAAGACGTTCAGTTGCTGTCATTACTTCTTTTAAATCTTCTGAAAATATATAAGATGATAAACCGGCATTTGTGTGATTGGCGTGTTCAATAGCTGCTGCAAAATCAGAATACTTAATTATAGGTAGTACAGGGCCGAAAATTTCTTCTTTAAAAGCTTCGTCGTCTGGATTAACTTGGTCTAAAATCGTTGGTTCATAAAAATAACCAGAACGATTTATGATGCTGCCACCTGTAATTAATTGAGCCCCATTTTGAATTGCCTTTTGAACTTTTTCATCTATGCTTGCTAATTGTTTTTGATTGATAATTGCACCGAAATCAGTTTGATCATCGAATGGATCGCCTACATTTAAAGTCTCCATTTTATCTTTTAGTTTGTTAATGAAAGTTTCGTGAATATCATGATGAACAAAGATGCGTTCAGGACAAGTACATACTTGTCCTGCGTTATTAATTCTAGCAGCCACAATGTAATCAACTGCCTTATTTAAATTGGCATTTGGTGTCACTATTACAGGCGCATTACCGCCAAGTTCAAGATTAACTTTTTTAACCGTTTGGGCACTTTTGGCATAAACGGACTTACCCGCGCGCATACTACCTGTGATTGATATTAATTGTATATCTGGATGTTCTGCTAATTGCGTACCTACTGTTTCTCCTTTACCAGGAACAATTTGAATAAGACCCGCAGGAATCGTTGATTGTCGGAACAATTCTGCAATTTTTAAAGTTACTAATGATGTTTCTTCACTAGGTTTTATTATTACAGAACAACCTGAGATTATAGCAGGAATGACCTTTCTCATTAATACCATGATGGGTGCATTCCATGGTACGATACCTGCTGTCACACCAATAGGTTTTTTAGTTAATTGTATCGTCTCATTTTCACGACTATTTTGAATCACTTCACCTTTGCTATTCATACTTTGACTTGTCATATAATCTATAAAGTGTATTGCCTTGTTTATTTCACCGATTGCTGAATTGAGTGTTTTACCTTGTTCTTGAACATATAATTTTGCAATTTTTTCTTTATGTTCTTCTAATAACGGAATTAGCATTTTTACATGGTCAGCACGTGTTGGTTGAGGGACCTTTTCCCATTCTAATTGTGCATGTTTAGATTTTTCCACAGCTGAATTTACTTCGTCTTTAGTCGCAAATGTAATTGTGTCTATGATTTCTTCTGTCGCAGGATTAATGACATTCATTGTGTCATTAGACTCACTTTCTACAAATTGGTTGTTTATAAATAATTTATTCATTACGACACCTCCACACTATGATATATACCACTTATTTGAGCAGAAGAAACGGTTTGAGAAATAATCATAAAACTTTGGTTTTGTTAAGTAATCGGATGTTAGTATATTTTTTATACTTAATGTGTTGACTTATGTTCAAAAGGGTATTATAATTTATCTCGAAATCGAAATAAATTGAAAGTTGGTGATGCAATGAATCGTACTAAAGAGTCATTGAATACCTTTATTGGTTTAAATCGAACCGTAGATCATTTAGAACAAATCGTCAGAAATGATATTCAACGTTATGGTTTGAATATAACGGAGTTTGCAGTTTTAGAGTTATTATATAATAAAGGTGATCAGCCGATACAACGTATTGGTGACAGAGTTTTAATTGCGAGTAGCAGTATCACTTATGTCGTTGATAAGTTAGAAGCAAAAGGATATGTAGTAAGAATTCGAAATATACAGGATAAGCGCGTAACGAATGCTTCAATTACAGAAGAAGGACATGCATTGATGAATGATATATTTCCAGAACATGCAGCTACGTTAGAATCAACTTTCTCAGTATTGTCAAACGAAGAATTAGCAACATTGCAACAAGCTTTAAAAAAATTAAGTGCTCAACCTATCAATAAGTCGTAGCACTTAAAAATTTTATTCAAAATTACTTCGAAATAGAGATAAATATAATGGAAAAAGGAGTTTTATTATGACAAACACTCAATTATTAGGAATACACCATGTAACAGCAATCACAGATGATGCTGAACGAAACTATAAATTTTTTACTGAAGTATTAGGAATGAGACTTGTGAAAAAGACTGTAAACCAAGATGATATATATACTTATCATACATTCTTTGCAGATGATGTTGGTTCTCCAGGTACAGATATGACATTTTTTGATTTTCCTAATGTTCCTCAAGGGTATTCTGGTACAAATTCAATTACACGTCCGTCATTTCGTGTGCCTGATGATGCAGCGTTAGCATATTATGAACAAAGATTTAATGAATATAATATTAAACATGAAGGCATTCAAACATTATTTGGTAAAAAGGTATTGCCTTTTGAAGAAGCAGATGGACAAAGTTATCAATTAATCTCAGATGAAAACAATAAAGGTGTGGCAGCTGGTCAACCATGGAAAGAAGGCCCAGTACCAACAGATAAAGCGATTTATGGTCTAGGTCCGATTGAAATAACTGTTAGTTATTTTGAAGACTTTAAAAAGATTTTAGAAGATATATTTGGTATGACAACAATTATAGAAGAAGAAAACGTTGCAGTATTAGAAGTAGGTGAAGGTGGTAATGGTGGCCAAGTCTTTTTAAGAAAAGATGCAACTGGACCAGAAGCAAGACAAGGTTATGGTGAAGTGCATCATGTTTCATTCAGATTAAAAGATCATGAGGCAATATCTAAATGGTTAGAAAAATATGAACAGTATGGTATTGGTAACTCAGGCTTAGTAGATAGATTTTATTTTGAAGCATTATATGCACGTATTGGTCATATTTTGATTGAAGTTTCTACAGATGGACCTGGATTTATGGGAGATGAACCATATGAAACATTGGGCGAAAGCCTTGCATTACCACCATTTTTAGAAGAAAAACGTGATTATATAGAATCAGAAGTGCGTCCATTTGATACAAGACGTTCACATTAAATTGTGAGATTGCTTAAATCTTAATATTAAAAAGTGAGAGGGTAGTTATTTTATGGAAGATATTAGTCATATTCATCATATTTCGGCGATTGTAGGTAATCCAGAAGAGAATATTCAATTTTATAGAGATATACTCAATTTAAAATTAATTAAGAAAACAGTGAATTTTGATGATCCTTCCACGTACCATCTATATTTTGCGAATGGCAATGTGGATAATGGAACAATATTGACATTTTTTAATTGGCCCAACAATTATAAAGGACGTATCGGTTCTGGTCAGGTTCAACGTATAGCATTTCGAGTGCCTAAAGAATCATTAGAAGATTGGGAAAAACATTTGCAATCACATGGGATAGAAACTGCGAGAACACAATTATTTAATAAAGCTACGGTCGAATTTTCAGATACACATGCGTTACCATTAGCACTTGTGGAAGCTGATGAAGCGCATACGTACGATAGTGGAGAAAATATTATAGGTTTTCATGGTGTTAGCATGCTATCAATTGAGCCATATCAAACAGTACGAACATTAAATGAGGATATGGGGTTAGAGCTAATAGATGAAAATAAGAGTCATATTCACCTTGAAACTAAAGGAGAATGGCGACACCATGTGATAGTTCAAAAAGAAGTTGCCGATGTGCGTGTACGATGGGGTGTTGGTGTCGTGCATCATATTGCCTGGTCAGTACCTAATGATGAGGAACACAAAGCTTGGCAAATGAAAATGAAAGACAAGGGCTATCATGTAACGGAAGTGAAAGATCGCAATTATTTTAATGCTATTTACATGAAAGAACGTGGTGGCATTATTTTTGAGTTTGCTACTGAAGGACCAGGATTTACGATAGATGAACGATTTGAAGACTTGGGTACACATCTTATGTTACCGCCACAATATGAGGAACAAAGAGAAGCATTATTGAAATTATTACCACCTATTCGAATATAAGTATATTAAAAAGGAGATGATAAATAATGGAACACATTTTTAAACAAGGTGATTTAAACGGTCCAACTTTTATTTTATTACATGGCACAGGTGGAGATGAACATGATCTTTTACCTTTAGCACAAGCATTAAATGCAAGTTATAATGTACTAAGTGTAAGAGGAGAAGTTTCGGAAAATGGTATGAATCGTTTCTTCAAGAGATATGGTGAAGGACAATATGATATTGAAGATTTGAAATATAGAACAAACAATTTAATACAATTTTTAAAAGAAGCGGCTAAAACGTATCATTTTGATTTGACCCAAGCTATACCAGTAGGCTTCTCTAATGGTTCTAATATTGCGATAAGCATGATGTTACACCCAGATATTTCATTTAACAAAGCACTACTTTACGCACCATTATATCCTTTAGAGTCAGTAAATGACAAAGATTTATCCAATTCTAAGGTATTATTATCAATGGGTGAAAATGACCCTATCGTTTCTGTTCAGGATAGTCAACATGTGATTGATATCTTTAATCAAGCTGGCGCAACAGTTAAACAAATATGGGTGAATAGTCACGAGTTGACACGTGAAGGCATTATTGCAGGCCAATCATTATTAGAAGATGAATAAATAACAATTTAATTAGAATAATGATATGTAAGTGCTGCGATAGCAAAATAAAAAACCTCTAGACCAACTCAATATTATGATTGAATGATGATAATATTGAAACTCTCGTCTAGAGGTTTTTGTTATGATGAATGTGATTTATAAAAGATACCTTTGATTAATATAGGAATTAACAAAATAAAACCAAAGAGTCCCATCAATGGAAATACTTTTCCAATTAACTCAATAAAACCGACAAACGTAGTAGCAAATGTAATAATTGCAATAATTATAATTAAAATATAATAATTTTGTTTATACGGTTCTGTGAAACGAGAGGCAAATGCATACATTAATCCCACAACTGTATTATAAATCACTAATACCATGATAATGGCCATAAAATGACCAATCACAGGTGAAATTTGTTTTGCCAATAATAGTGACGGTAACGCTACATTTGTTATTTTTGTAAATTCTGTGACCATACCAAGGTTTAACATTAATAATAAAAACGTTATGACCATGCCACCTAAAATACCACCTAAATATGTTGCCTTTTCAGATTTTATACGTCCCCCCATTACAGAAAGAAAACTAAACGCAGCTGCAACTTGCAAACTGCCATAATTAATTGCATCAAACCACCACCATTTATCTGTACGTGTGCCACTATTGGCATATTGCGACGCTGAATCAAAGTCAAAACTTCCAGTAGTGAAATAATAAATAGCAATTATTGATACAATAATAATTAAAAATGGTGTAACCATGCCTAAAACAGTGATTAAACGATTAAATTTTAAGCATAAAGTAGCCAAGATAATAATGACTAAAATCAAAGCGCTAATAGCATAAGGTATATCAAAATTTTCATGAATCGTTGAAACGCCACCAGCTGTCATTATCATAGCTAATGCAAGTAAAAACAGTGTTAAAATCATATCAAAAATTGTCGCAATTGTTCGAGGTAGGTAAAACTTTATGGGCTCAGTATGGCTGTGTGAACGCAATCGGTAGCCTGTATTTAATACAAATACACCAGCTATGGTAATGATAAATCCGGTGATAATAACGCCTAAAACACTAAATTTACCATTGCTAGTAAAAAATTGGAAAATTTCTTGGCCCGTCGCAAAGCCGGCACCCACAACAACACCTACAAACGCAAAAGCAACGATGATACTTTCTTTTAAACTAGACATATAATTGGAATCCTTTCTTGCCATACATATGGTAATCATACTTATTTAATAAACATCACAATGATTTATTTTATCTTAAACGAAACGAGAAATAAATCATAAAGTTCATATCATATATACATTTGTATTTTTTGAGAGAACGGAACAGCTCTAAGGTTGAGTAAACAAATTGAAAATATTCATAAAGGCAGAACCTAAAAAAACTAGGCTGCATACCCATGGAATTTAGGGATTAACAGCCTAGAAAATGGTGCTTTGATTAAGTTTACAATTTAAGAGAACGGCGTTTATAAATATTGTCGTTTTCTATATTTTTATGAAACAACGTAGCATTCGCCGCGTTGTTTTTTTGAACTTTTAGTCACTGAATACGGCATCATTTTATGAAGAAGTCATGGATAAAATTAGTTGACAAATCGGTCATGCATCAATACTTTTAACACATCAATTTTTTCTTGTATATCTTTACCAGTATTAGTATCACGTATTTTTTTACGTTTTAACTCTTTGTCTACCACGCGTCTTATAGAAAGCTCGTCAGCCCCATTGAGCAAGACATGTTTTTTAGAATTAAAGTGTTGGTGTGCTACAAGCTGCATTCCAAAAGAATTATAGAGTAAAGTATAGCCGGCAATACCAGTTGTAGATTGGTAGGCTTTTGAAAATCCACCGTCGATGACAATCATTTTACCATTTGCTTTGATTGGGTTTTCGCCGTCAATTTCTTTAACTGGTGTATGGCCATTGATTATATGTCCTTCTTCTGGATCTAAACCGAAATCTTTTAACATTTTTTTGCACATATTTACGTCTTCACGTAAATAATAATAAGGGTTTTTAGTTTCTTTATGTGCTGATTTATCATTAATAAAATAACGTTCAAATGTTGTCATTGCTCTTTTTCCAAATAAGGACGAATACTTACCTGTCCATAGATACCAAACGAGATCAGTTGCTAAATCATCATGTATGTCTTTATGGTCAAATGCCTCTCTTACAAAGTATTCGAAATGGTCAAGCAAATCTCTGCCATAGCATTTTTCACCATCAATAACCATAGATTCCATTTCTCCATTTTCATCCACAGGAATACAACCATGAATTAGCAGATTGCCATTATAAGGAAGGTAAAGTTTCCCTTTTTGCATTAAAAATGTCATGTGACGTTTTAATTTTTCAGATTGTTGCACTGATAATAATAATTTTTCTATTACTTCGTGTTCATCTTCAGTTAATGCGTTAGGGTTGCTTGGATCAATTGTTTGGAAACAAGTATGTTCTAAAGCATAAGTTTTACCATAAAGTGTGGCTGTATGATTTTCATAGTCGATGCTTTCCAACACTAATCGTTCTTCCATTTCAAAGTTAGGTCTACGCTTAATGATAGGTGCTTCTAGTTTAAATTGGATGATTGCGATTGCTTGGTGAATTTTAGTGATTTGTTCTATTTCGGATTGAGACAGTCCTTCAGCATTTTTAGGTTTGAAAGCAGGATTGTCACCTGAATAGTATTTTTCAGCAAGTGTTAATAATGGACGTAAATTAATACCATAAGCATCTTCAATAATGTCTAAGTTATCATAACGCGCACAAATTCTGAGTAAATTTGCTAAGCACACTTTAGAACCAGCATAGGCACCAATCCACAAGACATCATGATTTCCCCATTGTACATCAACAGAAGGATAGTCAATTAAGGTGTCCATGATTTTATCAGGTTCTGGACCACGATCATAAATATCACCTACAACGTGTAAATGGTTCACCACGAGATGTTGAATTGTAAAGGACAGACCGATAATCAGATCATCTGATTGTTCGAGTTCAATAATTTGATTCATTAGTGTCTGATAATATGAATGTTTATTATTATATTTATTACTTTTATATAACAACTCTTCTATTATAAAAATATAATTTTTAGGTAAAGTTTTGCGTAATTTTGTTCGTGTATATTTAGAAGAAGCATAAGTGACTAATTTGATAAGACGATTAATCGTTGTGATATACCATTCATCTAAGCGCTCTTTTGAGGTGAAACTATTTTTAATTAATTTTAATTTTTCTTCTGGATAATATACAAGTGCCGAAAATTCATTTATTTCTTGGCGTGTCAAAGTATCTTGAAATATATCACTGATTTTAGAACGAACATTTCCTGAACCATTTCTTAATACATGTTGAAATGCATGGAATTCTCCATGTAGGTCGCTGACGAAATGTTCCGTGCCTTTTGGAAGTTCTAAAATAGACTCAAGATTTATAATTTCAGTTGCTAATTCCTCTCTGTTATTAAATTGTTGAGATAATAAATCTAAATATTTTTCTTTTACACTTTTTTCTGTTGCATCATGCATTATTTATGTCACTCCAATTAGGTAGTTTTGTTACTCATTCTATTTAATAAAACGTTTCCATTGTATGTGTAATATTGTAGCATTAATTTTGGGGTGAGTGTCTAGTATTGATTACATTATTTATACTATCTTTTAATTAATGGAAATGGCTTCATTTTTTTGTCAAAAAAGCGGTAAAATTGTTAAAAATAACGATGTTACTCAAATAAACAAATTCTCATATAAATGTAAATATTGTAGGAAACATACATTTTTTTGAATTAAAAGAATAAGTATTTAACCCTATAATTGTAAAAATACACATATTATTTAAAACGATAAAAACAGCTTAATAACAATTGTTTTGAGCGTGTTGAAGGTGATTTGGAATGTATTTGCAAAAACTATTTTTTAAATAGCGGTTTAAAAATTTTTAAACTTTTGTATAATAAGTGCATGTAACAAAATTATACAAAGGGAGTTTATTTTATGTTTACTTTGGGAGCATCGTTATCGAGTCAAGTAAATCCAAACTGGCAGACATATATTATGCTTGGTGCGTATTTTGTTGTGCTATTAGTCATTGGATATTACGGCTATAAGCAAGCGACAGGTAATATCAGTGAGTATATGTTAGGTGGTAGAAACATAGGACCTTATGTTACAGCATTATCTGCTGGAGCATCAGATATGAGTGGTTGGATGATTATGGGATTGCCCGGTGAAGTTTATACGACAGGGTTATCAGCTGCATGGTTGGCAATCGGTCTGACTATTGGTGCATACATAAATTATCTCGTTGTAGCCCCACGATTACGTGTGTATACAGAAAAAGCTGGAGATGCAATAACATTACCTGATTTCTTTAGAAATCGTTTAGATGATCAATCAAATGTGATTAAAATTATATCAGGTGGTATTATTGTCGTGTTCTTTACACTGTATACTCATTCTGGAATGGTTGCAGGTGGTAAATTATTTGATAGTGCTTTTGGTTTAAACTACCATTTTGGATTATTATTAGTTGCTATTATTGTAATTGCGTATACTTTCTTCGGCGGATATTTAGCCGTGTCGTTAACGGACTTTTTCCAAGGGGTAATCATGTTAATTGCTATGGTCATGGTACCAATAGTAGCGATGATGCAATTAAGTGGATTGGATACTTTATCGCAAGCGGCAGATTTGAAACCGACAAACCTTGATTTATTTAAAGGTACAACGGTTATTGGTATCATATCATTCTTTGCTTGGGGCTTAGGTTATTTTGGACAACCACATATTATTGTGCGTTTTATGTCTATTAAATCAGTGAAACAATTACCGACAGCAAGACGTTTTGGCATAGGTTGGATGGCAATTAGCTTACTGGGTGCAGTTGGTGTAGGTCTTGTAGGTATTACATTTGTCAATCGTGGTGGTGTAACACTTGAGGATCCAGAAACATTGTTTATATTAATGGGTCAAATATTGTTCCATCCACTTGTGGGCGGTTTCTTACTTGCAGCTATTTTAGCAGCGATTATGAGTACGATTTCGTCACAATTATTGGTGACATCAAGTTCATTAACTGAAGATTTTTATAAATTGTTCCGTGGTGAGGAAGCAGCAAAAAAACATGAAAAGGAATTTGTTTTTGTGGGACGTATGTCAGTTGTTTTAGTTGCAATTGTTTCAATTATCATTGCATGGTCACCTAATGATACAATTTTAAATCTTGTAGGTAACGCTTGGGCAGGTTTTGGTGCTGCATTTGGACCACTTGTATTAATGAGTTTATATTGGAAAGGTTTAAGTCGTACTGGTGCAGTCAGCGGAATGATTTCAGGTGCAATTGTTGTAATTGTTTGGATTGCGTTTGTTAAACCATTAGGTGAAATTAATGATTTCTTTAATTTGTATGAGATTGTTCCAGGATTTTTAACAAGTTTAATTGTTACCATTTTAGTTAGTAAAATGACGAAGAAACCTCAAATTGATGTAGAAGGCGATTTAGAAGAAGTTCGTCAAATAGTAAAAGGTAATAAGTAATCATTATCATAGTAGTTTGATAAAGGGGTAGTATTTTGATTATATAAATATTAAAAGCGCACATAAGTAATAGAAAATTTTCTGCTCAAAATTTTAGGGAGAAATTAAAGATCGTGAAAGACTAACTTCAAAGGGGGAAGTTAGTCTTTTTTTATAAAAAAATCAGACAAAAACCCTACGGATTTTGTCTGATTGCTAAGATAGATATCAGTTATACGAGCAAATGACGTAAAAAGTTTTAAACTAAAGCAAAGCGTGCACTTATTGATGTGTGCGATTCTTTTTGTAGATACGAATAAAGAGATATACGACAGCTATAGCGATGATGACATACATAATATATGAATAAGTGTGTAAGCCATTCATTAACGTATCAAAACTGTTGCTCAACATGCTACCTAAGAAGATGAGTGCAATGTTCCAAATTGTAGTACCTATTAACGAAAGAATAGTAAATAATACAATATTCATTCTATTAATGCCTGCTGGTATGGTGATTAATACGCGTAAAACAGGAATAAAGCGACAAAGAAAGACTGCAATAGCACCGTATTTTTTAAACCATTCATTAGCGCGAGCAATATCTTTTCCTTTGAGTTTGATCCATTTTCCATATTTATCAACAAAACGATATAAATGTGCTTCAGAGACGATACTACTGATGTAATAAAGTATGATTAAACCGATTAACGATGAAATGGTAGATATGATAAAAAGTAAAGGTATGGATAAATCAGATTTAACTGTCATCAGTCCTGCAAATGTCAAAATAATTTCAGATGGAATAAAAGGTAATATATTTTCTAATAGGATTAATATTGCAATAGCAGTATAACCCCATGAATTTATAAAGTTTGTCAGTATTTGTTCCATGGCGATAAGTGTCGCTCCTTTTCTTAATCAAACATGATGGTATTTTTTAATTACTTCTGTATTATAATCTAAATTAATGTGTAATGCATATTTAAGGTAATATAAAGATAATTAATAAATTTGTTGCCTTGAAATTTCAATGCACTGACGGATTTAAGAAAAACTTATTTCAACTAATATTATAGTGAAGATTTAGGTTTTTAAAGAACTGGTGTTAATACCTGTCACATAAACTGTGTACGCTGTTCATAAGAATGAATAAGGTATTATCATAAAATGAAAAAAGTAGTTGTAAGCGATTTCATATTGTGGTAATATCTAGGCACACAATAGGTCATATGATGACTAGTGAAATAGGGAGAGAGTGTGGGTAAAAAAATGGAACAAAAAAGAACAAATATAAGATGGTATTTTGCTATTGCGTTTTTCATTATAGGTGTAATTGCTTATATGGATAGATCAAATATTTCCATTATTGCAGGACCTATGATGGAAGATTTACATATGACGAAAACACAGTTTGGTTTATTAGCATCATTTTTCTCGTTAGGGTATGCGTTGATGCAAGTACCTTCAGGTTTTTTGGCAGAAAAATTTGGCTCTAAAAAAATGTTAACAATTGCGCTCGTATGGTGGAGTGCTTTCACGATTTTAACTGGTGTTGTTAAAAATCATGGTTTATTATATGCTGTACGTTTTTTATTTGGTATAGGTGAGGCACCTATGTATCCTTCGAATGCAGTGTTTAACTCATTTTGGTTTGCTAAAGGTGAAAAAGGACGTGCTTCGAGTGCATTGTTAGCGGGTTCATATTTTGGACCAGTGATTGCACCTGTAGTTACGATTGCTATCGTTAATATGTTTGGATGGCAAGCTGTATTTTATATTTTTGGTGCTATTGGTATTGTCATTGCATTATTATGGATTATTATTTCAAAAGATTTACCGGAACAACATAAAATGGTAAATGAAGCAGAAAAAAAATATATTATGGAAAACCGTGATATCATAAAAACTGAAAAAAGTAACGCGCCGTGGAATATCTTCTTAAGAAGATTTAGCTTTTATGCATTGGCTGCACAATATTTTGTTGTACAATTTGTTGTGTCACTATTCTTAATATGGTTACCTACATATCTAACGGAACAATATAATGTCAAATTAACCGACCCTGATATGGCTTGGGCAGCAGGTGCACCATGGATTGCTATGTTCTTATTAATATTATGTGGCGGTGCAATCTCTGATAAGCTATTACAAAATGGAAAATCAAGATTTGTTGCGAGAGCGTCCATTGCAATCATCGGTTTTGTGGTATTTTGTATCTCATTATTCATGTCAATTCAAACAAACAATTTAGTAGCAAATGTGCTGTGGTTGTCATTATGTTTAGGCGGAATAGGAATTGCTACAGGAATGAGTTGGGCGGCAGCTACAGATTTAGGACGTAATTTTTCTGGTTCAGTATCTGGCTGGATGAATTTATGGGGCAATATCGGTGCATTGCTGAGTCCTTTATTAGCAGGTATGATGGTTGATATTGTTGGTTGGACAGTGACATTAGAATTAGTTATTATCCCAGTCGTGTTTGCAATAATTATGTGGTTTTTTGTTAAACCGGATCAACCGTTAATCATTGAAAAAGAAGAACTTTAATACTCTTATAAACAAACTTTGCAAGAGCGATTATCTCAGGAGGTTATATATGATTTTAGTAACTGCAGTAATGAAGATTAAATCAGAACATAGAGAAAATTATTTAGCAGAGGTTGAACGCTTAGTCATTGCAGCAAATCAAGAAGCAGGTGCATTATATTATGCGCACTTTGAAAATACAAATGAACCTCAAACTTTTGCTTTTATAGAAAAATATAAAGATCAAGCTGCTTTAGAAGCACATAATCAATCAGAACATTTTCAAACATTTTTTAAAGAAATAGAAACTTATTTACTTGAAGCGCCTAAAATAGAAGTTGCTACAATTAAATAATTAATAAAATAAGCGTATAGAAGATAAACATCTATGATTAACGCATAAGCGCCCGTTTCAAATTCAATTGAATAGAAACGGGCGCTTTCATTTTTTGAAATATTGAAGCGTATTAACTGAACATTTTCCTATGATGGATGCCATCTTGGTAAAACGAAGTTGACGTTTATTTATAGCTTGAATCGATATTTATAAATGAAATCAAAGTGTGTTTTATCATAGTTTTAAAGTAAAGCATATAAGGTTGATATCGAGAAATATTTAGGTTTCATTAATGCTTTGTGAGCACAAAGTTATTGGAAAACACAATTATATTGTATAATAATATGTTGTGAATTATTGTGAATAGTGAAATTCTTTAAAAAAGATACTGATATAAGGAGAGAAAATATCATGCTATATCAACATGGCACGCTCGGTACATTGATGGCTGGATTATTAGATGGCACTATGGAAATGAATGAAATTTTAAAACATGGTGATTTAGGTATCGGTACGTTAACAGGATCAGACGGTGAAGTTATTATATTAGACGGCATCGCTTATCATGCTGATGCACATGGTAATTTCAAACAGCTAGAGGGTAGTGAAATGACACCTTTTTCTACGGTCACACCATTTCAACCGGATGTTAGTTTTGAAGTGAGACATATTACTGATTCTGAATATGTATTAAATCAAACTAAAAGCCACGCTGCCAGTGAAAACTTATTTTTTGCGGTTAAAATATCTGGGAAATTTGAAAATGTACATGTTAGAATGATGCCAAAACAAGAAAAACCGTATACTAAACTAATTGAATCGGCTAAACAACAACCAGAGTTTCATTATGATCAAATTGAAGGTACGATCGTTGGTTTTTATGCACCAACACTTTTTCATGGCATAGCTGCCGGAGGTTTCCATTTACATTTTGTAGATAGAGATAAAACAATAGGTGGACATGTATTGGATTTTGAAATGAATCATGGCGATGTAGAAATAAGTAATATTGAAACACTTGAACAACATTTCCCAGTAAATAACGCGACATTTTTAGAATCTGATATTGATTATTCAACAGTGCACGAAGACATCAAACAATCAGAATAAAATTACTCGTTAAAGTAGAATATAGTAATGATTAAACATATTCATTATAACGATTTGTAGGAAATGCCCTAGCAGAAACCAATAAAAGTGTTAAAATAGTTTAGTAATCGTTAATTAAAATGTATCTGATTTCTCAACCAAAATTTGTGAAATGAACTATTTTGCAATGTACTTCCCCAGTTGTAGATTTATGTATTTGATAAAGTGAGCTGAAGGATAAATTAAAATATCTTTAATATTGTATAAAAGCAAAGTATTTATATTTAAAGCTATGTATAACAAGTTTTTCACAAAACAAAATGACCTTAACGGGGACGGGACTATGAGATCGAAATATAAATTTTAGATTTCTAACCCGTCTTTTTTATGTTTTGCCATCAAATCAGATGAAATATCATGGTTAAAATAAAATAAAAAGGAGAGGTGAATCGCCATTGATTAAATATTTAAAGTCACTCACAAAATTTAATGCTATGAAAATCGATGTTGCTAAAGGTATTAGACAAGCGATACTAATGTTTTTACCATTAATGATTGGTTATTTAGTCGATTATTTTTCAATCGGTCTATTAATTTCAACAGGTACGTTAGCACATATTTATGTGTTTGGCGGTACGGCAAAGTCTAAACTTCGTACAGTATTTTTTACTTCAATAGTATTTGCATTATCAATGATGTTAGGCACGTTGACCGTCAATCAACCCATCATATTTGGTATTTTATTATTGATTGTAGCAGTAATACCATATTATGTATTTAGTTCATTAAACATTCCTGGACCATCATCAACTTTTTTTATTGTGGCATTCAGTTTGCCAATTAATTTACCAGTTGCTCCAGATGAAGCATTAATAAGAGGTGTTTCAGTATTTATCGGAGGTTTATTAGCAACATTTGTAGTAATCGTGGTGATTTTACTTTCAAAAGAATCAGCTGAAGTTAAATCAATTAAAAATGATTATAATATTATAAAACAATTAGTTTATAATTTTGATGATCCAAAAGCATTTTCAAAAGCATCCCGATTTGCTGTGACTGCTTTTAGAAATACTGATAACCAACTCATCACTGCAAGTTCTGCCAAATCTCAAAAGTCACCACAATTCCAACGTTTAATATTGCTACATAATATTGCACAAGGTATACATTCAGAATTACTGGAATTAAATGAAAAAAATGTACGGCCTTTACCTCAAGATATTAAATTGATGGTAGACTACGTAATCAATTTAGTATATACGCAAGGTAAGACAAATAAAACATGGACTCGCCAAGTTGATATTGATGAAGCTTATCAAAAACTTGTAGATAATATATTCAAAGTTGATGCCATAATGAATGCAAATGATGCACAACTGGAACACGAAGTGGATATACGTGTACCTATTTATGGTCATCGATTAGTTACGAATTTGACAATAGATTCATTTGTCTTTAGAAATACTATACGCTATATCGTTATTATGGCAATTGCGATTTTTATCGCATTGATGTTTGATTTTGACAAAGCATATTGGATTCCACTTAGTACGCATACAGTATTATTAGGTTCAACTACATTACACAGTTTTGAACGTGCTGGATCAAGAGGTATCGGTACGATTATAGGTGTACTTGTACTGTCATTAATACTATTGTCTACACCACCTGTACCTATCGCTATATTACTCCTTGCGGTTGCAGCAGGTATAACAGAAATATTCGTTGGAGCAAATTATTCATTTGCAGTTATATTTATCACAATTCAAGTTATATTATTAAATGGTTTAGCATCGAACCATCTCTCGATTTTAATAGCACTTCCACGAATTATTGATGTGATTGTTGGTATTATTATTGCTGTTGTTTCGCTACTGATCATAGGTAGAAAGACTGCTTCTTCAATGTTACCAGGCACGCTTGCTACAGTAGCTCGTAATGAAGCAGTGTTATTCCATTATTTATTTTCAAGCAACAAATACTCATCGAGAGAGCGAGATAAAAAAGAAATGTTGCATTTAAGTGTTCAACTAAATAATATGAAACAAATATATAATAGTGCGAATGGTGAAGTATTTAGTAATAAAAGGGTTATACAATACTATTATCCTAGTATATATGCACTAGAAGAAATCAGCTTTATGCTGACGAGGGCATTAAGTAATGAAAAACGTTACCATATTAATGATGAAACCATGGGAGAGTATTTGTTAGTATTTGAAAACATTGCTAAACACTTTGAAATCGGTTCTAATATCAATGTTCAAGAAATGGCAACTTTACCACAATACATGCACATTAGAACTTCTTTAATGAGTATTCAACATAATTGTCAAAATGCAAGACAAGCAAATAAATTACCTCATGAATAATGCAAAACAAGCCAATGTTACGGTAGTTAATATCCGATGACATTGGCTTGTTTTATATTTAAAATTTAATGAAGTGTTTTGTGAAGTCTTTACAAATATGGAAAAATAACAATGCTCTAATAAGCATTGCTACTTTCCGATATCTAGTTGGAATCTTGTTGTTTTCTAGCTTTTTCTTCTTCTTCTTGTCTTTTTTCCTTTATATCTTCTTGTGCTTTTCTTTGTTGTTGTTCTTGTTGTTGTTGTTCTTTATGCAATTGCTTGTATCGCTGTTTTTGTCTATATCCGTAAGTACTTTCAAGTATGAGTGCTTCATTATTTAGACCAACACCTATTGCACCAGCTACAGTCGAAATTGATGCAGCAAACCAAGCTAAGTTTATGTAAGTTGTTAAACCTGCAGATGTTTTTAATTGTAATGCTTGACCTAAATAATCTGAGGGGAGCACAATTAAACTTGCAATCAAAAAGAGTGAGAACAAAATAAAGTAATAAATAATAACTGAAACAGTTAAAGTCATCGTTGTAGTTAAGTTGTATAAGGTAGTGATTTGCTTATTCGTGCTCTCTTTTTTTGATTCCCATAAATTATGTGCAATGATCATCCAAATCATCATACCGAAAATTGCTACAAGCATCATTAATAACAAGCGCCACTCAGAATATACAAAGCTTAAATTCCACATTGTCGTAAAAATGATTCCAAAGGCACCTGTAGTGAAGGCGATTGCCACAACATTACTTAAGCTTTTTAACATGTTAAATGGGTTGTTTGCAAATGTCATACCACTAACAAGACGAAAAATACCTTTAGACTTGGACGATACGTAATATTGCGTATGTTGTGAGGTAGTATTTTCAAAGTAAACAGTTCGTGATTGTAAATTTGATAAAGGAAACTGCGCATTCATCAATGACATAGCGTCATGATTATTGTTAATTTTTTCAGAATGCTTAAATTCATCTATTGCCTTTAGAATAGCCAATATAGTGTTTTGAATTCTTTTTTTGATTGGACGCCATCCATAAGCAGGGATAGAAATTAAACTAGCACCATTTTGTCTATTGATATCAATGGCAACTACTTTTTGTTGTTCAATCATCGGTAGGTCAGTGAGTCCAATTGTAAAATGCCATTGATTATGCTCTTGATAATCAGCAATTTTACTGAAAATTTGTTGGACGCTTTCTGCTGAACCAGTCAAAGGATCAATAATTGTATCGATTTCCCATTTAACTGAATGCTCATATTGCTCACTAAGGATGTGGGGCAAATCAATTTCAAGATTACGCGCTACTTTTTCAGTGACGCCCGGTGCAGCAATAATACCTATTTTAGCCGTTGTTGTGTTCATTTAATCCCTCCTCATGATGTGATTGTTTTTCGCCCTTGTAGTAATCAGCTTTTGCATATGCGCTAGAGCTATCTTCATCTTCTTGTTCCAGTGATTTAGATCTATAGTATTGTCTAAAAGAATACGTCACACGTTTAATTTTTTCAGCATTTTCAACAGTGGATCCCATAGCGCCAGCGAGTATACCTAATGACGTAATAAACCAAATTAAGTTAATATAATTTAAAATAGTTGGATGCTCACTGTTTAATGATGTCCAATTTGAAAACAACTCGGGAGGTACAAATAATATTGTACTTAGAGATAACAAGATATATAGTACTATAAAATTTAAAAAGGTGATGGTCAATAAGGTTGTGAAGGTCGTGATGTTATAAATAAAGCGATAAAGTTTTTGTGTATTAGCGCTAGGTCTTTCCCATAATTTATAAGAATAAATTAGCCAACCAACCATGCCTAATACAGATAGTAACATCAGTAAAATATACCGCCAATAACTATAATCAAGACTGATATCCCAAGGTGTAGAAAATATTGCTATATAAGTTCCTGTGGCAAATGAAACAGATATGATTTTTTTAAAATCAAAAATGGCAGACCAAGGTTCATTGGCAAAAGTCATGCCACAAATCAAATGAAGCCAACCTAAAAATGTAGATTTGGCAATGATACGGGATCTATAATTTTCATTATTATCCTTAGGTATGACTTCTTTAAATTGAGTCAATTTAAAATGCTTAAAGTTTAAAGTGTTTTTGTTTCTACCAGAAGAATGTAAATATTCAATAATAAATATTAAGCACTGTCTTAATTTCTCTTTTAACTTAAAGTTTCCCAACGCTGGTAATGATAAAAGTGCTGTTTTAGTATCGAAATCAATATCACATAATGCACTTTTATTTTTAGAAAAATTAGGTAAATCCGTAATACAAATTGTATAATCCCAATTTTTTTGTTGTTTCATATTGGATGCAATATCCAAAACTTTATCCATATGTTCCGCAGTCCCAATCATAGATGCAACGTGTATTTCAAATTGCCATTCCACGCCATTATCTACATGTTTTGTGAAATCTTTTGGGAGCTCTGAATAAATTTTGTTGATTAATTTATGAGGCATGTCAGGAGAAGGGATTAAGCCAATGGATAGATTCATGTTAGTTAAACCTCCTTTTATTTAACACTGATTCTTACTCATCATTCCCTTTCAATTAATGAACAAATCATAGTTGTCTTAAATATTTATATCATTTTTAATGCATTTATTTAGTTTGTTAAAGGAAAAAAGAGGTAAAAGAGAATTAATATAAGTTTGAATATGGAGGTTTTATCACATGCCTTGGACGATGGAAGATTATCCACAAAGTTGGAAAAATATGGAAAACTTGGAAAGAAAAAAAGCAATAGACATTGGAAATGCAATGCTTAAAGATGGATATCAAGAGGACAATGCGATTCCAATCGCTACGAAACAAGCTGAAGATTGGTACAAAAATGCGACTGAAGATGAATTGAAAGCGTTGAAAAATAAAAAAATCACTGTGCATGAACGTGATCAATCTGTAAATCCACAATTAAATCATAAAGATGTTCATGTCTATTATGAGAATAGTGAGTGGAAAATAAAGTCTGATGGTGCGAAACAAGCTACGGATAGCTTCGATAAAAAGGCAGATGCTATGAAGCGAGCACGTAACATTGCAGATAATAGAAGGACTCAGATTATTGAACATAAAATGAACGAATAGTGTGAAAAAACGTGAAGGCGAAGCTGAAAATGTATTTGATTTAGTAGAATAGAGACTTTTGTATGTATAAGTGAAAAAAACAAAACATGTCAATTGAAGTAGTTGGCTTTAGAACAAACAATAGGCAGCTATGGATTTTTATGAGCTTAAACAGCCGAAACTGAAAAATCCCCTTTCACATATCAAGTAATCTCTGACTCGAACCATTCATTGATAAATATTCACTGTATTGTTTCAAGTAGTCTTTAAATTTAGCTATAATGTTTGGAAAGAGATGAATTATTGGAGGTACGATTTATGTACATTGAACGTAAACCAACGTTGAATATGGATGATTTGAAAGAAGAATTTAAAGAGAGTTTATCATATATAAATAATTATGAAGAAGCATTTGAAATGGTCATTGATTTTGTTGCTTTAGAGCAATTATATTCATCCGCACTAAAAGAAATTAGCACTAAACTTGATATTTTAGACGATCATTTTCAACAATTGTATAAACATAATCCGATCCATCACATGGAACGTCGTGTTAAGGAAATGAGAAGTCTGATTAAAAAGTTAGATCGAAAAGGATATCAAATCAACACAGCGTCAGCGAAAGCATATATTTATGATATTGCAGGTATAAGAGTTGTTTGTAATTATATAGATGATATTTATGTTATTGAAGAATTATTGTTAAAACAGGCGGATGTTCAGTTATTAAAACGAAAAGATTATATTATGAATCCAAAAGATAACGGTTATAGAAGTTTGCATATTGTAGTGTCAATACCGGTGTTTTTAGCGAATTCTGTAGAAAAAGTACCAGTAGAAATTCAAATTAGAACAATAGGTATGGATATGTGGGCGAGTTTAGAACATAAAATACGTTACAAAAATAATAAAAATACAGAGGATTATAGAGAAATTTTAAAACAATGTGCCAATGAAATTACAACTGTTGAAAGTAAAATGCAAAATATTCATTCCGAAATTTTTGAGAATTAGAGTCTTAAACAAATATTATGCACTAAAAACGAATGTTACACTTGCTCGTTACGTTAGGTCACCATGTATGATTAACGTCAAGGAGGTTATTTTATGACACTATATCAAACAGGAGAACTAGCAAAGCATTGCAATGTAACAGTAAGAACGATTCAGTATTATGATAAAAAAGGACTCTTACAATCGATGCCATCATCAAGTAATGGTAGACGATTATTTGACGAACAAAGCAAAGTAAATTTAGAAATTATCTTAATATTGAAATCGATAGGTTTTTCATTGAAAGACATAAAAATATTACTAACAGACGACAAAAAGTTACAAGCAGTAAAAGTTATGTTACATCAAAAGAAAACTGAAATTAATGAAGAAATTGAAAAATTGAAACTTACTGCTTATCAAATGAAACAACTGGAAAGCAGTATCAGTGAAGATGCGCAAGCACCTATTGAAAAATTGATTAACACACATAAATATGTCATTCAAAATCAGCGTGGCATGACGTTATACATGCCACTGCTATATAAGCTGAGTCCTGCGATCATAATACAATATACATCTATCATCGCTAGCGTATTATTAAAAAAATGGATGCCTTTTTTATCAACATTACCTATTCTAGTAATTTATGCTGGCATTATGACAAAAGCGATATATCAACGTGTGAGTTATTTATGTCCGAATTGTCAACAAATATTTAAACCTAAATTGTCGACGTGGATGTTTGCTGCACATACACCTAAAACTAGAAAATTACAATGCCCGCATTGTTACCAAACACATCATTGTGTAACAACGTTAAAAGCAGGAAGTCATTAAAATGAAAAAATCGGTATGTCGAGTGAAAACTTGATATGCCGATTTTTTATGGAATTTGGAGACGTTCCGTATAATTGCAAGCGCTTGCAATTATACGGAATGTATATTACTATACTTGTATACAAGTATATCGATTGAGTAGAGAGGTGAAGTCGTTTGGAATATATTTATCCAGAACAATGGCTTGAAGGTGTTTCTAAAGGTGAAATGATTGCTTCGGAAATACGTTTAAGAATTGTTGATGGCATGATTACACCAGACACATTGTTAACTGAAAACCAAATTGCCAATGAATTTAATGTGAGTCGTTCTCCAGTAAGAGATGCATTTAAATTATTAAAGCAAGATCAGTTAATTCATTTAGAACGAATGGGTGCCTACGTTTTACCTTTTAATGATAATGAAAAAAAAGAACTGTATGATTTAAGAATTATGCTAGAATCATTTGCTTTTAATAAGATAAAAAAAGATAATCATGAGCAAATTGTTAAAGAAATGCGGAAACAACTAGAAATGATGAGAGTTGCTGTTAAATTTGAAGATGCAGAGGCATTTACAGAACACGATATGAAATTTCATGAAGTGACGATATTAGCTTCTAAACATCAGTATCTAAAAACATTTTGGAACAATTTGAAGCCAGTGATGGAAGCGCTTATCTTGTTATCCATGCGCAAACGTATGACTGAAAATCCGGTTGATTTTGAACGAATTCATCATAATCATGAAGTGTTTATCGATGCGGTTGCAAAGCAAAGTGCAACAAAACTAAGAGAAGCATTTCATTTGAATTTTGATGATGTTGGCGAAGATATAGATAGTTTTTGGATGAAAGAGTAATTGTGAAACAAGAGGTACAATAGGAGGAAAAACTATGAAATACATGATAGGTGTTGATATAGGTACGACAAGTACAAAAGCAGTGCTTTATGATGAAAAAGGGCAGTTTATTATGAAACATAATATTGGCTATCCTTTGCATACACCAAATGTGGAGGTGTCAGAAGAAAATCCTGATGAGTTATTTGATGCAGTATTGATGACGATTAAATATGTTATGAGGGAAGCCAATGTTCATAAAAATGATTTGAAATTAATTTCATTTAGTGCTCAAATGCATAGTTTGATTGCAATGAATGCAAGTCATCAACGATTAACTGAGAATTTGACTTGGGCAGATAATCGTGCGACAAAATATGCAGAAATGATTAAAGACAAATATGACGGTGACGCGATATACAGTAGAACAGGTACGCCTATCCATCCAATGTCACCTCTATCTAAAATATTTTGGATGAAACACGAACAACAAGAAATATATAATCAAACAGCGATGTTTGCAGACATTAAGACATATATTTTTTATCAGTTATTTGAAACCTATGTGATTGATCAATCGATGGCTTCATCTACTGGCATGTTTAACTTAGAGAATTTAGATTGGGATCAAGAAGCATTAGCGTTGTTAGGCATTCGTAAATCTCAATTGCCTGAAATTGTACCGACAACACATATATTAAAAGGAATGAAACGTCGTTACGCAACATTAATGGGTATTGACGAAAATACGCCAATTGTTGTAGGTGCTAGTGATGGCGTATTGTCAAATTTAGGCGTAAATGCGTTTAAAAAAGGTGAAGTTGCTGTAACCATTGGAACTTCTGGCGCCATAAGAACAGTAATAGATAAACCACGAACAGATTATAAAGGTAGAATTTTCTGTTATGTTTTGACGGAAGATCATTATGTCATTGGAGGACCAGTGAATAATGGAGGCGTGGTATTACGATGGCTACGTGACGAATTATTGGCGAGTGAAGTGGAAACAGCAAAACGTTTAGGCGTCGACCCTTATGATGTAC
The DNA here is from genome assembly GCF_001835975.1 of Staphylococcus sp. HMSC034G07. Classification (NCBI taxonomy): domain Bacteria; kingdom Bacillati; phylum Bacillota; class Bacilli; order Caryophanales; family Staphylococcaceae; genus Staphylococcus; species Staphylococcus sp. HMSC034G07. Next base: position 288,531 of record NZ_KV826593.1, on the reverse strand, counting down.
TGACTAAAATTGCTAATCGTGTGAAACCGGGCGCAGATGGGTTGATATTCCATCCATATTTAGCAGGTGAACGTGCACCATTGTGGAATGCAGATGCACGAGGTTCATTCTTTGGCTTAACGCTAGCTCACAAGAAAGAACATATGATTCGAGCAGCGTTAGAAGGCGTTCTTTATAACCTTTATACAGTTTATTTAGCATTAGTCGAAGTAATGAATGAAACACCGTCCACGATAAAAGCAACGGGAGGGTTTGCTAAAAGTGAAGTGTGGCGTCAAATGATGGCAGATATCTTTGATACGAATTTAATCGTCCCAGAGAGTTATGAAAGCTCATGTTTAGGCGCTTGTGTACTTGGCATGAAGGCACTTGGTGAAATTGAAGATTTTTCTATTATTGAAGAAATGGTGGGTACAACAAATCAGCATCGTCCAAATCAAGATAATGTGAATGTTTATCAAAAACTCATTTCAATTTTCATCAATTTAAGTCGCTCATTAGAAGAACGCTATGCTGAAATCGCTACGTTTCAGCGTGAACATGTGGTTGAAGATAAATCGTAGATACGATTTATTGGTACAAACTGAGTGAATGATAAGCTATAAATAAAAATATGTAAATTCCATTTAAGGCTATCATTTCATTCAGTTTAAAAAATTTAAAATTTTAAACATTTAAGTAAGCGTTATCATTGAGAGGGCAAGCCCTTTTGATATTATGAACGATTATGTTAAGTGTTAAAGGGGAGAACAATTATGTTTGAAACAATTTGGCCATTAATTACAGTGGTTATAGGTATCGTTGTATTATTATCATTAATCATTTTCTTGAAGTTAAATACATTTATATCATTAATTATTACATCTATTATCACTGCTATTTTACTCGGAATGCCGTTAGATAAAATTATAGAAACCATTGAAAATGGTATGGGAAGTACTTTAGGTCATATTGCTCTAATTTTTGGTTTAGGTGCGATTTTAGGTAAACTATTGGCTGATGGTGGTGGTGCTACACGTATTGCCGATACATTGATTAAAAAGTTTGGACACAAACACGTACAATGGGCAATGTTAATTGCAGCCTTTATTGTAGGTATAGCGTTATTCTTTGAAGTAGGATTAGTACTATTAATACCATTAGTATTTACAATTGCAAAACGCGCGAATGTATCACAATTAAAACTTGGACTTCCTATGGTTGTAGCACTATCTGTGACACATGGATTCTTACCACCACATCCGGGACCAGTTGTAATTGCTAAAGAATTACAAGCTAATTTAGGTCATGTGTTACTTTACGGTATAATTATAGCAATACCTGTTACCATTATTGCAGGGCCATTATTTAATAAAGTGGCACAAAAAATTACGCCAACTGCTTATCAACGCGAAGGTGATATCTCAGCTTTAGGTGCGCAAAAAGAATTTTCAGAGTCTGAAATGCCTGGATTTGGTATCAGTTTACTAACTGCAATTTCACCAGTTATTCTTATGTTACTTTCTACAATTGTTCAGTTAGTGACGGGTAATGAAGAAGCGACAAATGGCTTTGAATCCTTCATTTACTTTATAGGTACTGCTGGTACAGCGATGTTAATTGCCGTTTTGTTTGCAATTATAACAATGGGTGTCAGACAAGGTAGAAAAAATGCTGAAATCATGGATTCTGTATCAAACGCAATCTATCCTATTGGAATGATGATTTTAATTATAGGCGGCGGTGGTACTTTCAAACAGGTACTGATAGATGGTGGTGTTGGTGACACAATAGCTAAAATGTTTGAAGGTACTGAAATGTCTCCTATATTACTAGCATGGGTAGTTGCAGCCGTTTTAAGAATTGCTTTAGGCTCATCTACAGTAGCCGCAATTTCATCAACAGGCATTGTATTGCCATTACTACAATCATCGGACGTGAATGTTGCATTAGTAGTATTAGCAATTGGCGCAGGTAGTGTTATCTTATCTCATGTGAATGACGCAGGCTTTTGGATGTTTAAAGAATATTTTGGTTTAACTGTTAAAGAAACGTTTCTAACTTGGTCATTACTTGAAACGGTTATTTCTGTTTCAGGACTAGTTTTTATTTTTATATTAAGTATCTTTGTATAATAAAATCACATAAAAACACATATAAATGGGTGTGTGTTACGAAATAGAGTCTGGAACATAAAGTTCTTGAACAAGTGAAAAAAGGCAATTTCTATTGAAATCATATAGAAATTGCCTTTTTCAATATTATTTTAATTATAGTTAGGTCATTGATTTACTACTTGGGTTAATATAGGTCCTTATTTTTAAAAATATTTTAATGTGAATTTAGACATAAATAAGTCGTAGTATTGATGAGTAACAATGAATAACACAGATGGACTGAATTAAATCATCTTCATGTTATTTTTCTAGGGTTTATGTTCCAAATGCTATATTGCATGAATTGCTTAGTCTTTTAAGTATTTCAACATAAATTATGGATAAAATGATAAAATTGAGTAATCGTAGAAATTTTAAGTAGTTTAGATGCCAAATATACAATAATCATAGTTATTATAATTGAAATTTTATTTAAGTTGTATATAGTAGACTCAATAAGGGGGTAACATGATGAAAAGAATATTACTGATTGCTAGTGCTTTTATCGGTGTCATCGTTGGTGCTGGATTTGCTTCTGGACAAGAAGTGCTGCAATATTTTACTAGTTTTGGTATTTTGGGCACTTTGGGTGCTATCATTACCACAGCGTTGTTTGCTTATGTTGGGATGATGCTTGTTTGGTTAGGGAGTAAGTTTGATACAGATTCACATAAAGTCGTTATACATAATATTACTGGAAAATCATTATTTGGAAAATTATTGGGATGGATTATTGATTTAGTCATTATCTTTACTTTGTTTGGTGTCGGTGTAGTGATGATTGCAGGTGCTGGGTCAAACTTAAATCAACAATTTGGGGTACCATCGCTCGTTGGTACATTATTAATGACTGTATTAATCATCCTTGCAGGAATGTTAAAGGTAGAAGGTGTAGTTAAAGTTATTGGCAATATTACGCCGTTTTTAATTATTTTTATATTAATTATTTCGATTTATAGTTTCTTAACTACAAATGTACCATTTTCTGAATTAAATACAATTTCAGATGCGAAACCTTCGACATTACCTAATTGGTTTGTTGCAGGTATTAATTATGCTTCATTTAATACAGCAGTAGGTGCTTCAATGGCTATTGTAATGGGTGGAGCAGAAAAAAATTCAAAAGTAGCAGCAATTGGAGGCTTAGTAGGTGGCCTGATATTGGGTGCTATGATTGTCTTAAGTCATTTAGCAATTTTTACACAAATCAATATTGTCGGTAATATGGAAATGCCTATGTTAGGTATTGTGAACCATATATCACCAATTCTAGGTATCATTATGGCAATCGTGATATTTGGTATGATTTTCAATACAGGACTAGGTATGTTTTATGCATTTGCAACACGTTTCACTGTTGTAGATTCTATACGTTTTAAGATATTTTATACTATTACAATCCTTGTAGGACTTTGCTTAAGTTTTGTCGGATTTACAGATCTGGTAGCAATCTTCTATCCATTAATCGGTTATTTAGGTTTGGTGCTTATCTTTGTCTTATTCTATGCGCCGTTTAAATTAAAATTGGGTAAGAAACAATAGACACAGAGTGATCAATAGCCTTACATGCCTAAATATATAAAATACTAAAAATAAATTAAATATTTTTTATTCATTTGATACTCTATTCCTTAATATTTAGATATAATAAAAATATAAGGAATGGGGTGTTTTTTTATGAAAAATGAAACGCTAGAAATATTGCAAATGCATGCTATACAATTGTTGGGTATTCAGTTAGAAGGTTATGATATGGACAACATAAATGCAATTAGTAACCATATTAAGACACCTTTTATGAATACTACCAAAAAACAATATAGAAATGAGTTGAAACATTTTATTGTGCATATGCAAAGTAATAAAATTTATCACTATAAAAATAGTTTTAATGTTAGCTTTTTGATTTTTAAATTTAAAAAATATAGAAAAATATATATTATTGGGCCTTATATGGATAAACGACCCAATGAGCGCCAATGTAATGAAATGTTACTTAATTTAAATATTAAAATTTCTAAGCTGCCTACACTGAAACAATATCTACTTAAAATACCAATATGTCATCATGTTAAAGCACAAAAAATGTGTCGTTTAGCAATTCGTTTTTTGAAGAAAAGAAATATTGTCTATGAAACGGTAGAAATTGACTTCAGTTTTCATGCAAATGAAACATTTTTAGCTGATTCTAAGCTTCAAAGTGATTACACATTACAAGAAATAGAATATAGATATAATTTAGAAAATCAATTGTTGACTGCAGTAGAAAACGGAAATGTCGAAGAAGCATTAACGATTTTAAAAAAGATGAGTTTGTCTGTGACTGGTTTACGACGAGTGAAGGATGATCTATCAAATGAACAATATAAAGCATATTTGATCAATACTTTATGCCGTAAAGCTGGTGAAAAAGCGGGTGTAAGTCTTATACATATCGATGAAATATCCGCTCGATATGCTGCAATGATTGATCGGACATTGGATGTAGAAGTATTGGAAGAATTAACGTATGCAATTGTAAAGGAATATGCAGAAAGGGCTATGAAAATTAAAGCGAATGCCTTTAGCCCTAAAGTAAGTAAAGTGATTCAATATATTGAAAGAAACTTAGATAGTAATTTAACTTTAGAAGAATTAGCGAATTATGTGAATTTGGCACCTAGTTATCTATCAAGAATTTTTAATCAGGAATGTCATCAATCTTTATCACAATTTATTACAGCACTAAGAATAAAAAAAGGGCGTGACTTAATAGCGCGGACAAAAATGACTGTTGCCGAAGTGGCAAAATATGTTGGTTTTAAGGAACAAAGTTATTTCGCACAATGTTTTAAAAAGCAATATGGCAAGACACCATTGAAATATCGGACGGAACATAAAGAATTTTATTAGTAGATATAATGAAAAATCAGAAAATTAAATATTCAATAAAAAAATTGTAAAAAAATTAGGAAAATATCAAAAAAATCATAATTATCTCTGAAAATAATTAAAATAGCACCAATTCACATTAAACTTAGAGCTAATTTAATATTTTCCGCGCAATTGTATGTAATAAAGTATAGTATCAATTTGGATTGGCGTTATTACAGACTTTAGCAATAGTTGAAAAAAAATAGCATAGATGGATAAGTAAGACACAATTTTAACAACGTTGTTATTTTTTATTGACTATTGTCATTATAAAAATATAATAAAAGTAAGAGCTCTATCAAAAAGTGTTAAGGGTGTATGCACGTGAAAATAATAAGCGAATCTATTCTAGAGGGTTAAAAATTTTTATGTACGTAAGAAAACGCTTTCAATTCTATGGGGAAAGTTATGATTGATGGCCACATTCAATAAAACAGACTATGAAACTGCAAAGATGAGGTGCACAAATGTTGTTTCGATAGTGGAAAGAGGTAATCCTTATGGTTACAGCCAGATTAAAACCGGCAAATAAGAAATTGAAAAAATTTAACGAAATTGAATCACCGAAATTAAAATTCAAAGAAAAACTAGCTTATGGATTTGGGGATTTAGGTAACGGATTAATGTTTGATATGGGGCAAATTTATTTACTGCTTTTTTATACAGATATTTTGGGAATTCCGTCTGCCGTTGGTGGTCTCGTATTTTTAGTTGCTAAATTTTTCGATGCATTTGTAGACACGGGTGTAGGAACTCTTGTCGATAATCAGAAGAATTTTTCAAAGCGAGGAAAATTTAGACCATTTATTTTATATGGGAGCGTTCCTTTAGCAATATTGACTGTTTTAACTTTTATTTCTCCTGATATCAGTGAAACAGGTAAAATTATATGGGCATTTGGAACATATTTACTATTCAATGCTGCTTATTCTGTCGTGAATATACCTTATGGTTCATTGTCTGCCTCAATGACGATTAATGCGGATGATTGAACACAATTATCAGTGTTTCGTAATTTAGGGTCACAAGGTGCCATGTTTATTTCAGGCATTGTTATTATTCCGTTAGTAAGTCTATTTCCGAATCATGCGATTGGTTATCCGATTGCAGTAGGAATACTTGCAATTGCAGGTGTCACACTACATATGTTGTGTTATAAGGGGGTTAAAGAGCGTCATACAATTGAACGTCCGCAAGTAAAAGGTTTAGGGCGTAAAGCGTTTTTTAATTTACTGAAAAATAGACCATTTATAATTTTAGCAATTTATACATTGCTAACGATTACTGCTTTATTTTTACAACAAGGTGCGCAACTATATTATTACAAAAATGTACTTGGTTTTGATAATTTAATAGGAATTGTAAGTACATTGAATTTTATTGTTTTAATACCAGCATTATTCCTAACTACTTTCTTAAGTAAAAAAGTAGGTAAAAAAATGACAGCAGTCATAGGCGTAAGTGGTTTTATTATTTTCCAAATTGTGAACTTTTCGTTATTTTCAGAGCAAATTGTACTTTTCTTAATATTTAACACGATTGCACAATTATTCTTAGTTATTCCAAATACGGTGACATGGGCGTTTATAGCTGATGTTGTAGAATACGGACAATGGCAATCAGGACTTAGATCTGAAGGTATTATTTATGCAAGTTATAGTTTTACTAGAAAAATTTCACAAGGCTTAGCAGGTTTTATACCAGGTATGGCATTAACAATTATTGGTTATGTACCTAATGCGGCACAAACGCCTGATACAATATTCGGTTTAAAAATATTATTCTTTGTGGTACCCGCGGTCATTTGTTTAGTTGCAGTGATACTTTTCTTCATTGCATACCCATTAACAGATCAGAAACATAAACAAATTGTTAAAGAACTAGCACTTAGAGAGGAATTATAACTATTTTGTATTTAATTTTATGAGAGGAGCATTTATATGCTATATCCAGTAACAAATGAACAGAGAAGTATCATAGACTTAAATGGTGTTTGGCAGTTTAAATTAGAAGAGAACTATGATCAAATAGATGTAACGAAACCTTTGGACACTGATTTAGTTATGGCAGTACCTGGTTCATATAATGATCAAGGCGTGACTGCAAACATACGTAATCATGTAGGAAACGTTTGGTATGAAAGAATGTTTACGATACCTAATGTACTATCAGATGAACGTATTGTGTTGAGATTTGGTTCAGCTACACATAAAGCAACTGTTTATATCGATGGTCAAGAAGTCACATCACATCAAGGAGGATTTCTACCATTTGAAGTGGAATTAAATCAAAAATTCTCTACAGGAAAACATCGTTTAACGGTTTGTGTAAATAATATATTAGACGAAACGACTTTACCTGTTGGTAATTATAGCGAAACCACAGACAAAGATGGTAATTTGATTAAAAGAAATAAACCTAATTTTGACTTTTTCAATTATGCTGGTTTGCATAGACCCGTTAAAATTTATACAACACCACAAACATTTATAAAAGATATTGAAATTGTTCCAGAAGTTAAAAATAATGTGGCAGATATAAATTATAATGTTTCCATCAATGAACCAGTGGATGATATCTTAATTAAATTGATAGATGAAGCGGGAAAGGTTGTAGCAGAAACGACTGGTGCACAGGGTTCTATCAAGGTTGAACAGCCGCATTTATGGCAACCTTTGAATGCTTACTTATATCATTTAGAAGTAACGTTAGTAGATAATAACCAAGCTGTAGATAGTTATACTGAGCGTTTTGGTATACGATCTGTGGAAGTAAAACAGGGGCAATTTTTAATCAATGATCAACCGTTTTATTTTAAAGGATTTGGTAAGCATGAAGATACCTATTATAATGGCCGAGGATTAAATGAAGTAACAAACGTTATGGATTTCAATCTGATTAAATGGATTGGCGGTAACTCATTTAGAACGTCACACTATCCTTATTCTGAAGAAATGATGCGATTGGCAGATGAACAAGGTATTGTTGTCATAGATGAAACAACTGCTGTCGGCGTGCATTTAAACTTTAGCACTGTATTATATGGTGTGTCTACAAGAGATACATTTAAAGAAATTGGAACGAAAAAAGCACACGAATCTGTTATCAAAGATTTGATTGATAGAGATAAAAACCATGCATGTGTAGTAATGTGGTCAATAGCTAATGAACCAGCTTCAACTGAAGAAGGCGCAAAAGAATATTTTGAGCCCTTGGTCAACTTAGCACGTTCTTGCGATCCACAAAACAGACCTGTAACAATCGTAACCATTTTAATGTCACAGCCGGATAATTGCCAAGTTCAAGATTTAGTAGATGTATTATGTCTGAACAGATATTACGGATGGTATACACAAACAGGCGACTTGGAAGCTGCTAAAGAAGCTTTAAGAACTGAGTTAGATGGTTGGAGTGAAAAACAACCGCATAAGCCAATTATGTTTACAGAATATGGTGCGGACACAGTAGCAGGATTACATTCACTAAATGATGAATTATTTACGGAAGAGTACCAAATTCGTTATTATGAAGCAAATCATGAAGTCATTGATCAATATCCACAATTTATTGGTGAACATACATGGAATTTTGCAGATTTTGAAACATCTGCAGATATTATCCGTGTCCAAGGAAACAAAAAAGGAATATTCACGCGTGAACGTCGCCCTAAAGCAGTTGCACATTATTTCAAGAAACGTTGGGAAAACATACCTAACTTTGGCTATAAATCATAAACAACTAAATACAATTATAAGTATATTCACCCTGAAGCCTATAACAAGCTTTAGGGTTATTTTGGTTTTATAGAAAAGGGGGTATCAAATTGAATAATATGATTTAGCGGCATTATATATAATAAAATGTATTTTGTATGTTTAGTAAGTTTTAGTATAAATTAGTTTGTTTAGCTTTATGATCGTTATAAAAGGAGACAAAAGAGTACTGTGTTGACGCTGTAGATAATAAAATACGTGAATGTGTACAGTTCGAACAAACATACTCTAGCTATACCCATACGAAAGTATTTCAATATAAAAAGGACTAATCTCATTTTAATGTGAGAGATTAGTCCTTAATTTAAGCATAGGTATTATATCCTAAGCATGATATTATAACTCGCTTTTTTATAATTTTGCTTGCCATTTTTCTGTCCATACTAAGTCATTATATTGACCTTTAAATTCACTTTCTCCCATGATCTTATCAATGGTTTGTTTAATATTTTCTCTGTTGGAATGATAAGCGTTTATATAAGCTTTAACCATTGTTGCATCATGCAAGTGAGTCGTGAAATTGGTAGAAATAAACACGGTTGGTACTTCATGTACATACCACGGTATTTCATTGCTCATGGCTGTACCCCATTTAATGCGATAGTTATTTTCAGCAGCATAGCCGATAATATTTGCAAATACTAACGCAGCGTCTACTTTTTCACGATATTCTAATGTTTTACCTTTAATACGTGTTGAACCATCATTTAATGTCACATTAAATCCACGAGATTCGAGTTCTTTTATAATATCATCTGTGACGTTATTCGCTGATTTATAGATGCCATCTTTTTCGCCTTCGATCACATAAAGCATAATATTTTTATGTGTTTCAGGTCGGATAGGTAATTGATTTAAAGTGTTTTTTACAAGTGTTATGCCTAAATCAGCTGCTTCTGCGCGCATTTCTAAATGTTCTGTACAACCGATAATATCTAATGCTTCTTGAGGTTGAATGATTGAACCGTCTTCTTGTTTCATGTGAAGATTGAGTTGTGCTTTTAAACCTAAGATACGTCTTACGGCATCATTTAATCTCTCTTCTGTGATGACCCCGTTTTTATAACCATTGAGCATAAATTGGTAATCTTCTTCCAAATCATTGAAGAACAAGAACATATCACAACCAGCTGCAATGGCTAATGGAACATAATCTTCGCGACGCATAGAAGCAGTCATACCTAACATATGGCTAGCATCAGTAACGACTAAACCATTAAATTTCATATCATCTTTTAGTAAATCAGTAATTAGTTCAGAAGAAAGAGTTGCAGGTAAAATGTCTTTATCTTCGAGACTTGGATTTAATTTTTTTGAATAAGCAGGTTGTGCAATATGTCCTGCCATTATCATCTGTACACCGCGATCAATGTGATGTTGATAAACTTTTCGGAAGCTGTCGTCCCATTCCTCGGTAGATAGTTCATTTACTCCAAGCACCAAGTGCTGGTCACGCTCTTCCGTACCGTCTCCAGGGAAGTGTTTGATACATGTAATCATATCGCGTTCAGCATTAAAGCCGTCAATAAATGCACTTGAATATTTAATAACTGTTTCAGCATCTGTGCCATATGCACGTGTATTAACGATTGTATTGCGCCAATTCTTAAGTATGTCTACACAGGGATCGAAATTAATGTGTACACCAAGTGCTGAGGATTCACGTGCTGAAACGAGACCAGCATTATATGAAACTTTTGTATCTTGGGCAGCTTCACATTGAGCAGCACTTGCGATATATGTACCATCTTTACATGCACCATTTCCTCCTGAATCACAGTTTGCTGCTACAAGCACTGGAACTTTCGTATGCCTTTGTAAATCATTGAGTAAGTTTTGAACTTCTTCTTTGTTTCCACCTTCATATCGAGCGCCACCAATGTGATAACGTTCAAGTATATCTTTATTAGTTAAGTCTGCGTCAAAAAATTTTTTGCCACCTTCTAAAGAAAATAAGTTAAAAAATAATTGACCAATTTTTTCTTCGTCTGTTAATGTACCAAGTGTTTCTTCTACCCATGCTATTTGATTGTCATTTAAATGATAGGGTGATGCTGTCAAATCTACTTTAACCATAGTGTTAGTTCTCTCCTTCAAAATTATTAAAAAATATTTGTTTTAAAGTGTCATGTGTGTATTGGTTGAAATGACCATCTTTAAACAATTTTAAATATTTATTGTTAAAGTCTAGCCACGATTGATCTTCATGACCTGCTAGTATTGGATAAAAGTACATACCATGAGATTCTGCTGCTTCTAAGTCTCCTTTGGCATCTCCTAACATGATGATGTCTTCTAAGTTGTAATATTGTTTTAAGTGCGCTAAACAGTGCTCTTTTGTACCTGCTTCTTGTGCAAACATGCCACTTAAATAGTCTGTTAATTTGTATGTTTCCCACTCATATTCTACTGCCGCTAAATTTGCTGATGACACAATTGCGATATCGGCAAAAGTTGAAGCATTTTGTAGAGACGTTTGTACGTTTTTAAATGGTCCAATACTTGGTAAGGTTTTGATAATTGCATTAACACGGTGGGACCATGATAATGCTTTTTGTAATCCATTTTGTTGCGGATTGTTTGATATAGCTTTTTCGAGTGCTGGATTAGAGAAAGCATCTGTTGTTTGCACCCACTGCTTAATATGCTCGTATCCCTCAATATGAATCCCTTGTTCAACAAGTTCACTTAACATGCGTTCTAATCCTTTAAAGCGATTAATACCTCTAGTGATTTCATATAAATTTATATCATTCCAGCGCTTTAATAGTTTGGACTCTATATTTTCTAAATCCCATTCTTCAACAATAGCTGGACCAAATGCCCGCTCATGCTTGATAGTCATAGAATCGATGGCACATCCGTCAGAATCAACGCAAATTAATTTTTTAAACCTAGGTTTGTAATGTGATAAAGAATCAATCATTTAATCTGTTCCTCTCAAGTTAAAATATGTGCTTTATCATATACCATTGCCTTACTTTTAAAATACTATTGTAAGCAAAACTCAAGGATATAATAAAGCGCTTTCTTTATAATATTAAAGTTAGCATTCATAATAGAAAAAAACTAGCGCATTTCGTATAACTTTGTGAGTATAATCACAAAGTAGATGTTTTATGTCATTTTATTACTAAAATAGTTATTTTATTAATAAAAATATTGGCTATTTGAGAGAAGTACGTGATCAAAGGTGCGTACATTTTATTTTTGATATATCTCATCTATGGCATCCATTTTGTAAATAAAACACCAATATGCTACATAGATACTAATGATTGCTCAAATTGTTAACAAAATATAATGAATCTTACTATGAAAGGGTTACGTAGACATCGATTGACGAAAATTAGATAAAAATTACAATGAAATAAAATGGATTGGAAAGGACAGACGCTAATGGATAAATTGTTGACTTTGGAACAATTACACCGAAACTACTTGGTAGGAGTAGTTAAGGGATCTACTTGTGATGATGCTATATTGAAAAGTGAAAAAATGATTGAGGGTGGTATGAAAAATATTGAAATAACATCTAACACGCCCTATGCAGAATTGGCCATAAAAGCGTTAACCCAAAAATTTGGTAAATCAATTATCATTGGTGCAGGTTCAGTTCAAAATGTTGTAACCGCACGTGTAGCGATTATAAATGGTGCTCGCTATATAGCAACGTCGCATTTAGACGTTCAAATAGCGCATATTTGTAATGTATACCAAATACCTTACATGCCAAGATGTGGTTCGAAAGATGAAGTAACTAAAGCGATACAGTATGAAGTACCAGTGATTAAGTTGTATCCTGCAAATATATTAGGTGTACCTTTTTTGAAAAACATTCGTGAAATCTTCCCCAATATACATATGATACCTTATGGCGGCATGTCATTAGAAAATATGGAGCAGTGGTACAAAAGTGGTGCCTATGCTATCGGTATTGGTAATGCATTAACTAAAGGGACACAAAAAAACCATTTAGATATGATTATTCATCAAACACATGCATTTGTAGAAAAATTAAATTCAGTGCGTTTGATCTAAATGATTAGCTAAAATATGACAGCAATTTATCTAATGGTATAACTAACGCTTCGTGATTAAGCGCAATATTAACGAAATAGGTACTATAAATGGAATTTTATCGTTAACCTATGATGCGTATTTTTAAAATCAATCATTTTTAAAATTAAACAATTTGTCAATTTAAAAATGTGTGAAATATATTAAAAAGGACTAAAAGTGATTATTTTGTGAAATTAATCACAAAACACTTTAAATTCTTAACGTTATCGATTATGATAAGGGTGTAGAAGATAACAATGCCTAACGAAAGAAAAAATACGGAGTGATTATTAAATGAGAAAAGTAATTGAAGAAGTCATTTTTTCAAATGAAAGCAGTTATGATATATACACACATACTGGTGTGAATCAAGGCATTATTAATGACATTAAAGATGGATACAGAAGTATTGATTATATAGCTTATATTGATGCAGAAAAATTATACAACTATGGATTAGAAAAAAAGCTACTAGTAAGTAATTAATACACTGTATTCATCTAGTAGCATTGAAGTTTATACACATATACTTCATCGTATCTTGTGTGTAAAACTTCATGAATATTATTCTCCCTAGTATCACCTTTCATGATTTATTTAGAGCCCTTACAAAGTGGAAAAGCCTATGTTACTGTTCATCCAGTAACGTAGGCTTTTCTCATCATGATTAAACATAAGATTTAAAGTTATGTTTGATTTCATTATAGTTATAAATAGAATTATACATACGCATGCGAATGTGATCTTGTGAAGCATATGAAATACGCAATACATTACTTTGGGTGACATATTTTCTGAATTCACGTTCATATTGCTGGCGCTGGTTAAGCGATAGTCCAAGCCACTCTTCTTCATTAAACAATTGTTCAAAACGAAAGTCGAAACTTGTACTATCAATATTATTTCTTAGTTCTTTTATTCTTTCAGTGAAGTTCATGGATCATCCTCCTAATTTATTTAAAGATAAGTGAGTTATGTATGATATACCCACTTTATAATGATTTAGTGTATATGACAAGTACACATGCTTATGAGCTAACTCATTGTTTCAAGGGGGAGGGCACATGGTACAATCATTGAGGACAGGGTATAAAATATAAAATACGTTTGATGAAAGGAAGATTCGATGGTTAAATTAGAGAACAAGGTTGCAATCATCACTGGTGCTAGTAGTGGCATTGGTGCTAGCATAGCAGAGGTGCTATCAAGTCACGGTATACAATTACTATTAACTGGTCGTAATGAAACAAAGCTGAAAGATGTTGTAAATCGTATTCGTTCAAACGAACATCATGCACAGGTTGAATATTTAATAGTGGATGTGACACAGCAACAAGAAGTTGAACGTTTAATAGCATATGCAAAAGAACAATTCGGTCGCTTGGATATACTTGTAAATAGTGCGGGTCAAATGATGTCTTCTGCTGTAACGGACGGTAATGTAAAGGCTTGGGAATCAATGATTGATACAAATGTGAAAGGGACACTATATGGCATTAATGCAGTTATACCAACATTTTTAGCTCAATCTAGTGGTCATATTATTAACATTGCTTCTATCTCAGGTTTTGAAGTGACGAAAATGAGTACAATATATAGTGCAACGAAAGCTGCAGTGCACACGATTACGCAAGGATTGGAAAAAGAGCTGGCTAAAACTGGCGTTCGAGTGACAAGCATATCGCCAGGTATGGTAGATACGCCTTTAAGTGGCCAGACAGATTGGGGAGAACGTAAAAAGCTAGAACCCAAAGATATTGCTGAAGCGGTAGTTTATGCATTACAACAACCTTCACATGTAAATGTAAATGAAATTACTGTCAGACCAGTCTAATATATATTTTTAATGTTACGACGTTGAGTTAGTTAATAGTAAAGTGATAATATAATGTGAAAGTAGGTAGAGCATGGAGTTTAGATGTCTTAAGAAAAGCGATGTAGAATCGTATCGCTCATTGCGCTTACAGTCTCTACAAACTGATTCTACAGGTTTTGCTTCAACTTATCAACGTGAGCTTCATTTACCAATTGAACGTTTTGAAGAGAGGATAGGGTCGAACGAAAGACATTTTACAATGGGTGTATTTGACGATGGAAAATTAATCGGTTATGCAACTTTTTATCGAGAAATATTAGAAAAAGTGATGCACAGAGGTAATTTAGTCGGTGTATATTGTGATCCACAATATAGAAAACAAGGATTTACTCAACAACTAATTCAAAAAATGATAGATATTGTCACTGAACAAGGTGTGGTTAAAACTATAGGTTTATCGGTTCTTACGGAAAACCAAAGTGCTATTAAATTATATGAAAAATTAGGATTTCAGAAATATGGCACTGAAGCAAAGGCACTTTATGATGGCAAACGGTATTATGATGAAGATTTGATGGTGTTATTTGTATAAAAAATTAATAAATTCAAAACTATAGGCTAAAACAGTTATGATCTGTTTTAGCCTATAGTTTGATATATGAGTATATATTAGTGAAATTAACTGATTATGAAAAATCATGAAGCAATCAGTAAATCGAATTTACCAATTTTTTATATCTGATCTTTCTCCTTTAAAGTTATTGGAAACTTGATGACGTTTTGACAAAGTTTTCTCAATATCTTCAAATTTGATGTTCAATGCATGTAAAAGTACAAAAAGATGATACATTAAATCAGCAGTTTCATTTGTTACTTCTTCTTGATTAGATTTCATAGCACCGATTACGACTTCAAAAGCTTCTTCACCAAACTTCTTCGTGATTTTTTCTAAACCTTCATTCAATAAATATTGTGTGTATGAATTTTCTTTATTAGAGTTAGCGCTTGAAGATACAGTGTCTTCGAGCTGTTGTACATAGAAAGGAACCGTTGTATTGAAACAACTCTGGCTCCCAGTATGACAAGTTGGTCCATTGGGAATTACATCTATCAATAAGGTGTCTTGATCACAGTCTAGGTGTACATTTTGAACGACTTGGGTGTGACCAGAAGTTTCTCCTTTGGTCCATAAGCGGTCTTTAGAACGTGAATAAAAACAAACCTTCCCCTCAGCTAACGTTTTGTTGTATGCATCTTCATTCATATAACCAAGCATAAGCACTTGATTTGTCTGAACATCTTGTAGTATGGCAGGAATAAGCCCTTTACTAAAATCAGGTTGTTGTGTCATCTTATTGGAATACCTCCTTGAGCCATTGATTGTTTAATTTCATTCACTGTGGTTTCTTTGTCATGCAGTATGCTAGCAGCTAATCCTGCCGAGACATTTGTTTGTTTGAATAAATCTACAAAATGCTCTGGATTGCCGCCACCACCAGAAGCAATAATAGGGATGTGCACAAGTTGTTCAATCTCATGTAAATGGTTAACATCAAAGCCTTGTTTCATACCATCGTGTGTCATGCTTGTTATTAATAATTCGCCAGCGCCAAGCGCCTCCACTTCTTGAACCCAGTCATAGACACGTTTATCTGTACGTTTCTTTCCGCCATGTGTATAGCAAAAATAATCATTTAACTCTGTATCAAAGTTACTATCTATAGCGATACAAATACATTGGCTTCCAAATTTTTCACTGGCTTCTTGGATAAAAGCAGGGTGCTTTAATGCGCTAGAGTTTAGAGATACCTTGTCAGCACCATGATTTAGCAACTGGGAAATGTCATCAATTGTGGAAATGCCGCCTCCTACTGTAAGTGGAATGAATAGTTTTTCAGCAGTTTCTTCAATAACATCTAACATAAGCCCATGGCCAGCTTCAGTTCGAGAGATATCTAAAAAGACTAATTCATCTGCACCTTGCTCGTTGTAATAAAGTGCATAATCCACAGGATTTCCAAGGTCACGTAGCCCTTTAAATTGTATGCCTTTGACAACGCGGCCATCTTTCACATCTAGGCAGGGGATAATTCTTTTTTTAATCATGATAATCCCTCCCAAAATGCAGGGTTGTGTGCAGCTTTACCAACGATTGCTGCATGAACACCCAATTTTTCTAATTGTTCTAAGTCTTGTTGATGACGAATACCACCAGAAGCAATGACAGGTTTTTGTGTTGCTTTGACAAGCTGTGCTGTTATTTCAAAGTTTGGGCCAGCCATGCGACCATCTTTAGAAATATCCGTATAGATGATACCTCCCAATGGTAGCGATTCGATTTGCTGAACCAAATCGAATAAGTCTAGATGTGCATCTTGTTCCCAGCCGTTTATTTTTATTTCACGCTGATATGCATCTACTGATAGATAGAGTTTGTACGGATATTGATAAGACATTTTGGCTAACCATTCAGTATCTTGAATGCCTTTTGTCCCAATAATACAATAGTCTATACCGTCAGCAAAATAAGCTTTGATTGTTTCATAACTACGTATACCGCCACCAACTTCCATAGGTTTATTGGTCAGGCTTCTTAATTGTTTGATGTAGTCCTGTTCAATAGATGTTTGCTGCTTGGCACCGATTAAATCTACAATATGAATACGATCTACACAGTCGAACTTGTCATAAAAAACGACGCTATCTTCGGCACTGCGCGTCATTTTTTCTTCTGAATCATATTTTCCTTCAGTCAGTCTCACACTTGTTGCATTAATTAAATCAATAGCTGGCCAAATATTGATCATTATAAGAAACCACCTTTCAGAGCTTGATTAAGTATCGCTAAACCATCTTCACCACTTTTTTCAGGATGGAATTGGATACCTATAAAATTTTTATATTGAACAATTGCAGGAATCAACGTGCCATAGTCTGCATAAGCAACAACATGATCTGACATTTCAGCTTGATAGGAATGTACAAAATATACATCTTGCGTTAATGTTGTATAATTGCTGATTAAATTATTCCACCCTAAATGCGGTACCGGATAAGGTGTTTGAATAGGTATGATATTTCCTGGGAAAAGTTGTAATCCTTCTACATCACCTTCTGCGCTGTGTTCATAAAGCAATTGCATACCTAGACAAATACCGATGATCGGTTTATGTGATATATTTTGTAAAATAGACTTTAATCCCCGTTTTTCAATCGCTTGCATAGCATCTTTAAAATGACCTACACCAGGTAATATAAGGGTATCTGCTGCCTCAATATCCTCTACACGATCTGTTAAAATTGCATTAAAACCTAAACGATTAAGCGCACGTTGTATGTTTTTAATATTTCCTAAACCATAGTCAATCACTGCAATCATTCAATCACACCCTTAGAAGAAGGAGTGATATTAGCGTCATTTGAGACTAATGCATCTTTAAGCGCACGAGCAAAAGATTTAAATATACTTTCTATTTCATGATGTGTGTTTCCACCACGAATTAAGTCAATATGCGTTGTTAGACGTGAGTTGATAACAAGTGCTCTGAAAAATTCCTCAACGAGTTCAGTATCAAATGTACCTACTTTTTCTTTACTGAATTGAGCATTAAAAGATAAATAAGGTCGTCCACTAATATCTACGACTGTACGCGCAAGTGTTTCATCCATGGGTATGTAACTAACCCCGTAACGTTGAAAATATTTACGTTCCTTTACCATCGATAACAGTAACTGTCCAAGAACAATACCAATATCTTCTGTCACATGATGATCATCGACTTGAACATCTCCATTTGCTTCTATATATAAGGATAATTGGCTGTGAAAAGTAAAGAGTGTCAACATATGATCCAAAAACCCAACGCCTGTATGAATATTACTTTCACGGTGGTCATCAGCCAGAGAAATGCTTAATTGTGTTTCTGCTGTATTACGTGTTTTATTTAGTATCATATTGCGACCTCCAATTTTTAATAAGTATAAATAATTGATCTAATTGTTCATCTGTAGCAATAGAGTATCGTACATAGTCAGACATTTCTGGTTCATCGTATAATCTTGGAAGGAATCCATTGTCTTTAATATAAGCACCTAAACTTTGCGCAGCTTCTCCTTTGGTTAATACGAAATTTGTAGCAGAAGGGAAGACTACCATGACATCGTCAACAAGTTCATGAAACATATCTTTTAATTTTCGGGCAAGCTGTCGTTGTTGCTTTATAAACGCGCGAGTCATTGTTTGATTTTCAAACATATAAATCGCGATATGAAGCGTAATTGTATTCAAAGGATACGGATGCTCAATGCTTTGGATGAGTTTGATGGTATCATTAGTACCGATGAGCACACCTAGTCTTAAGCCAGCGATACCAAACGCTTTCGAGAGCGTACGCATTTGAATAACATGAGGTTGCATCTTAATATCATAAGATTCACCAAAATCTAAGTAAGCTTCATCAATGATAAAGTAACCACCCAATGTTTGCATCTTATCTGCAATAGCCATTAAAAATGTCGTACTATATTGTAAGCCAGATGGATTATGTGGATTACTCATAATAAAGAATGCAGGCTGTACTTCATCAATTCGTTTTAAAATCATTTCTAAATCAAATGTTAAATCTGAATTTGCTGGTACAAATTCAATAGGTCGAGCTACCTGATTAGCATAAGCTTGATACATGAAAAAGTCAGGATCTAAGGTCAATGCCGGTCCTTCTGGCATGATTAACATTAATTTTTGAATGAGCTCATCAGAACCATTACCTGCTATGACTTGATCAGGAGAAATATTATGAAAAGCTGCATAAGCTCGTTTGAAGCGCTCATACTCATCATCAGGATAAAAGTTAAATGCTGCCTGTTGAATAATTGTTGCAAGTTGTTCATTAGATAATGGTTTAAGTGGACTTTCATTTTTATTAATTCTAATCATTGTGTGGCTCCTTTGTTGTTCGAATTTCTATGGATTGTTCGTGATTATACAAGTGTTCAATATGTGCTAATTTACGTGCGGATTGTTCAATGTTTTTAAATGTTTGTTGTGATAAATCTATGACAGAATGTCTCGTTAAGAAATCATTCACAGATAGACCATTGGTAAAACGAGCAGTCTGATTTGTAGGTAGTACATGGCTTGGGCCAGCAATATAATCTCCGATAACTTCTGGAGAATAATGTCCTAAGAAGAGTGCACCTACATATTTCACATGGTTGATATAGTCATGTGGACATTGTGTTTGTATAGATGCATGTTCCGGTGCAATTTGATTCATCAAATCGCAAGCTTCAGTAAAGTTTTCTACTGAAATTAAGAAGTGATTGTGTTTTAAACTGGCTTCAACAATAGGTTGCCGTTTGATTTGTCTTAGAGTTTTTTGAATATTATTTTCTAATTGTTGTAATAAGTCTTTATCTTCGCTGATGACAAATGTTCTAGCGAGTTCATCATGTTCTGCTTGAGCAAATACATCATAAGTAATGGCATTTATGTCAGCCGATCGATCAATGATTAGTGCAATTTCACTTGGACCAGCAATCTGATCAATGCCAACTTGCCCATATAAATATTTTTTGGCATAGGCAACATATTGATTTCCAGGTCCAACAATTTTATCCACTTTAGGAATTGTCTCAGTACCATACGCAAGAGCAGCAATACTTTGTGCGCCACCAACTTGGTAAACTTGATCAACACCAGCAATATAACAGGCAGCAAGTACAATATCAGGTATACCTTCAATTTGTGGTGGAGTAACGACGACGATATTTTTAACACCAGCAACTTTAGCAAGTGTTACAGTCATTAACACGGTGGAGGGATAGCTAGCTTTACCACCTGGGACATAGACACCGACACGCTCTAACGGGTGATATAATTCGTAACATTCTAAATTATCCTGCTGATGCTCTTGTTTAATAGCCATTTGATATGCCTTAATTCTGTCATGACTTTGTTCAAGAGCTTCCCGTATGGATGAGTCAATGCGTTGATAAGCAGTAAATAAGTCTTCCTTAGAAACTGATAATTGTGATGTTTCTACTCTGTCTAGTTTTAGATTGTATTCCTTTAAGGCGTCGTCCCCTCGAAATTTCACTTGATCACAAATTTCTTTTACGATTGGATATAAATCTTCGTTTAGTTCAGATTGGTTCAGGTAGTTATTCATAAATGTTTCTTTATTTGTAATCAATGAGCGTCACCTCCAAAGTTTTAATTAAATCATCAATTTCAGTTGATTTTTTAAAATATGATGCCTTATTTGTAATGAGTTTAGCATTGATGTTTTTAATCTTTTCTTTTTCAACTAAGCCATTTGACTTTAAAGTAGTACCAGTTTGAACAATATCAACAATGCCATCTACCATATCTACCAAACATGCCAATTCAATTGAACCTGATAGTTTTACAAGCTCAACATCTAAACCTTGTGCTTCAAAATATTGACGTGCTGTTTGGGTATATGAAGTAGCTACTTTTTTAAATTGATAAGCTTCTGGTTTAGCAGCAAGTGAAAAGTGACATTCGCCAAAAGGTAAATCCAGTAAGTTGTTAATAAAATAATTACCTTCTTCTAAAATATCGCTGCCGACGATGCCAATATCTGCAACGCCTTGTTCAACATATATCGGTACATCACTACCCTTGACTAAAATAAATTGTATATCATTAACTGTTATAAGTAATTGACGCTCTCTTTGTTCAAGTGCATATGCTATTTCAGTTTCTCTTATTTCATTTAAATACTTTATAAAACTTTTAAGTAATCTACCTTTTGCCAATGCGACAGTAAGCATGATTTTCACTCCTTGTTTATAGTATAAAACCTAGTCCAAAGCCTTCTAATTTCCCTTTATAAAATCCACCAGTGAGACGCTGAGTTTTATTATTTTTTAAATGACATTTCATGAATGATCCTTTGTAATAAGAACGTGGTGGTCTAGGGGTTATATCAAGATGAATTTCAGTAATATTTTGTGATTTAAACCATTGTTCCCACCGATGTAAAGACTGGATGGTGCGATGGTCATGTGGAAATAGTTGTGTTAATAAATCAAGTTGTTCAGTTGTTTTTGTAGTGAGCAACTGTACCACAGGATGCGCAAGACCTAACTGTGCAGTTAACTCTGAAATATTTCGCTCTTGTATAAGATTTAATATCGATTGGCTTTGTTCGCTAGCTGCTAATAATAAATCGATTAATTGATAATGTCCTAAAATGACAAAGTCGATATCATCATTCAACGTATATTTAATAAAGTTATAAAACGTTTTAAAATCGTTTTGCATATCTGTAACAGTTGGGTTGTAATGTTCTATACCTAATTGAGTGTAAACTTCATTATTTCTGACTATTGGACCACTATAAGCTAAACGTTGTTGTTCAGGTTGATAATTACTGTAGTAACGCAATAATTGGTCAGTGAAATCATTGCGCAAAGCAAAAATATGATGGTCATGTTGCCAAAAGCTACGCTCTGTCATTTGTTGTAAATCATCAGGCGTAAGTGATTGCCAGGATAATGATTCTATAAAACTAAAATCAACAAGTTTAAAATCCGCTTGTTGAAAATGTTTTAAAAATGATAATTCATATTCTTTGTTATTAATAAGTGCTTTCGTATCCATAGTATAATGACCATCCTTTATTAAATGCTTTGTTTCTCTACCGAACTAAAGTGAATTGATAAAACATACTTTAACACAGTTGATTTTAGAATTCAATAAATATTCAGAAAATATTCTTAGCAACGTGACTTTAGACGCTTTTATCTATATTTATATAAAAAAATAAAACCTAAAATATTGTTTTAGGTTTTAGAGTGAAAGTAAGTGTGACGATACCACTTCGAACATATTATATTTATTATAAATTTTAACCAAGCCTAATGCCATCATTGAAAAAGAAGCAAGGTTATTATATATGCGTTTTTTTAGATAAGGTATCGAGCAAAACATAAAGTGGGGTGTATACTTAAAGTTACATGTTTGTTGTCAGGTATGTTTCTAAATCGTTGACGTTTATGATTGTTTGCCTTGAGCCACATATTTTAACATTTCTTCCTTAGGTACCATATTACCGCCAGTTGCCCATACAATATGATTGGCATTAGATAAATTAAAATGAGTTTTGTCGGTATGTTTCAACACTGCTTTTAAACCTGCAAACCCTGATGCTGCAGAGGGTTCGACAAATATACGTTCCTTTTGACTAAGCAAATATAAATATCGGTACATTTGTTGATCTTCCACAGTAAAAGCACCATATAATAATGAATTCATTATATGACCAACGAGTTTTGAAGGTCTGGCAACAGCAAGACCATCTGCATCAGTACGGCCGTCTAATCCAATATCTGTTACAGCTATTTGGTTGTGCAGTTGTGTCATCATTCCTAATGTCATGCATGGTGCATGTGTAGGTTCAGCAAAAAGACAATACACATGATCGCCAAATACTTGATTTAATCCAAAGGCAACACCACCTGGACCTCCACCAACACCACAAGGCAGATAAACAAAAAGGGGATGTTGTGCATCTACTTGTATACCTTCATTGCTAAGTTGTGTTTTTAACCGTAAAGCAGCAACTGTATAACCTAAGAAAAGATCAGCAGAACCTTCATCGTCTATGAAATGACAAGTAGGGTCGTTTTCTGCAGCCTTCCGTCCTTCAGCAACTGCATATTGATAATCAGATTGGTGTTCAACAACTTTCACACCGCGTGACCGAAGTAAGTCCTTTTTCCATTGGCGCGCATCACTAGACATATGTACAATAACTTGAAAGCCTAATTGTGCACTTATGATGCCAATACTTAAACCTAGGTTACCAGTTGAACCGACAGCAACAGTATATTTACGAAAGCACGCTTTATATTTTGATTCGGATAAAATTTTATAATCATCTGTATATTTTAAACCACATTCCTTTATAGCGATAGATTCAGCTAGTTTTAAAACTTCATATATACCACCTCTTGCCTTTATAGAGCCTGAAATAGCAAGATGACTATCGCATTTAAGCCATAATTTACCACTTTGCTCAAGGTGCTCAGAGTCAACTAATGCTTGTTGCATAAAAGGGATTGCTTTTAGTGGGGATTCAATCAGACCATGGTCTTTTTCAGTTTTAGGAAAAACATTACGTATATAACTGCTAAAACGTTCTAACCTTGCTGCAGCATCTTCTATATCATCTAATGAAAAAGGGAATGTTTCATCATTACGAAAATTTGGATTTTTCCAAAATATCGGTTTATATTGTTGCATGTCATTGACTAAAGGAAAGTTACTTTTTAATTTTTCAACATTTATCATAAGTGACCACCTCATAAAGTTAATAGTATTTAGTGTTTATTATAGCAAAATTAGATACATAAGATGTTATATAACTGATATTTCAAAATGCTATAAGTTGAGAATGAGATGAATTTTTTTATTTAATAAGAGGATATCATACGAAACCGATAAAGATGATTTCGCAATAAGGATTACCTGAGCTTTAGCTCATGCATAAGAACCACTAACCCAACAAGTTGGGAAGTGAAAAAGTTTACTTTCTCTCTGCTGTTCGAAAGCATAAGAACCACTAACCCAACAAGTTGGGAA
>NZ_KV826593.1:151814-264119 GCF_001835975.1 Staphylococcus sp. HMSC034G07 | reverse complement strand
TAACCCAACAAGTTGGGAAGTGGTTCTTTATCATCGTTTAAACGTATCTTTTAGTTTAGAAAACCATCGATTTTTATGTTGTATGGGAACTTCTTGTGGCAGGGTAGAAGCTTCTTTTAATTTTTGGCCAAATGTCATCGCTTCTTTCATTAAATAAGCCTGTGAATTTAATGGTGATAAATTATTATGAATATAATGATAATAACCTTGTTCGTCCTGATATCGACCTTTTTGGTTATCTGATAATTGTAAATTCATATAATCTAATAAGCGTTTAGCAATTTTTTTATCTTCGACAGGGAACAATATTTCTACACGCTTAATCATATTACGTGTCATTGCATCTGCTGAAGAGAGGTAAATTTTTTCATCACCGTTATTATGGAAGTAATAGATACGAGAGTGTTCAAGGAAACGACCAACGATACTTACTACTTCAATATTATCGCTGACATCTGGGATGCCTGGTTTTAAACAACAAATACCGCGAATAATTAATTTAACTTTGACACCAGCACGAGAAGCTTCAAATAATTTAAGAATAATATCTTTATCTGTTAATGAATTCATCTTCATCATAATTTTTCCATTACCGTTTTCACGATGTGATTTGATTTCTTTGTCTATTCGAGCTAAGAATACATCACGTATGTCGTATGGAGCTACAATGAGTTTATTATATTCTGGTTTCAATGTATATCCACTGAGGTAGTTAAAGAAGTTAATAGCATCTTCTGCTATTTCTTGATTTGTTGTGATAATGCCCATATCTGTATAGAGCTTAGCTGTTTTATCGTTGTAGTTTCCAGTACCTAAATGTACGAAAGATGTGAGTTTGTTATTGTTGCGTTTGACCACAAGCGAAATTTTACTATGCGTTTTCAAATATGTCATACCATAAATAACATGACAGCCTGCATCTTCTAACATTCTTGCCCAGTGAACATTATTTTCTTCATCAAAACGTGCTTTTAATTCAACGAGCACAGTTACTTGTTTACCATTTTCTGCAGCTGTTTTCAAACTATTAATGATTGGTGAATCTTTACTTACACGATATAATGTTTGTTTAATAGCAATCGTGTTCGGATCATTTGCAGCATCACGAATGAAATCTACAATTGGTTCAAAGGATTCATAGGGATGATGAAAGAAAATATCACGTTTTAATGATAAATCAAAAATGTCTTCATTACCCAAAGATTGAGGTGGTTGTGGTAGATATTTATTATATGTTAAATGTTTTAAACTATTAGATAAATGGTCTACAAGATCGAAAAGCAGTGTTAAATCTAATGGACCGTCTACAAAATAGACATCATTATCATGAACTTCCAACTGATTGATAATCCAAACAACGTCTTCATAAGTTGCTTGTCTTCCGTCTATCTCTAAACGTACTGCTGTTCCGCGTTTACGCTCTTTTAAGAAGCGTTCTATTTCAATTAACAAATCTTCGGCACCATCTTCATGGATGGTTAGATCGGCATTACGTGTAATTCTAAAGGTGAAGGTATTTAACACTTCATAGCCAGTGAATAACTCATTAATATAATAAGTGATAATATCTTCTAACATTACAACGTATTGAGTTTGACCTTGATTTAATGTATAAAATCTTGGAATTAATGATGGTATTTGTACAATAGCCGAATTAATTGCATCATCGGTATCAATATCTACAAATATATTCAAGCTTTTATTGTTTAATTTTGGGAAAGGATGATAAGCATCGATACCTAATGGTGTTAATGTAGGTAAGATACCTGTTTTAAATTCACGTTCTAACTGTGGTAATAAAGACTCTGGTAAAGATTCAGGTTTTGTTACTTCCACACGATGTTGTTTTAACAGTTCTACTAATTCGTTATAACGTGCATACTGTAAATCTACATATTTTTTATTTTTTATTTTTATTTGCTCAAGTTGTTCTTTAGGTGTGAGTTGTGCTTTGTTCTCAGGTTTATCATAGCCCATTTTAACTTGATCTTGTAATCCGGCCACACGCACCATAAAGAACTCATCCAAGTTAGAGCTAAATATAGAAATAAATTTTAATTGTTCCAATAAAGGATTGTTTTTATCTTCAGCTTCTTGTAATACGCGATAATTAAAATCTAACCAACTGAGCTCTCTATTATTATAATATTGTGGTAAATTTAAATCTCTCTCTCCCAATTTCTTTTGCATAATTCTAATTCCACCTTATTGTAGTCTTGTTAACATATTTTGCTACGTACAATTTATCATATGAATTTTAAGATTTTGTAAAGATGATAGAAAGATTTTCTTTTAAAATTTTCTCGATATGCTTTTTTTGTCTAAGTGATTGATATTCTTCAGCAATCGGTTCACCAATATAATGGACATACAAAGTATAAGCACCATCTTCTTCTTGTAATGCCACACGTTCCACTGGGCTAGTATGTGATATATTTAGGGCATTTACAAATTTAATAATACCGCCTAAAAATTGAATATGATCCAACTCTTTGCCACGTAGCCATGCGGTCTCTTGGCTATAAAATTTTAAAAGAGATTTATTTTTAAAACTTGCTAACATTGCAAGTTTGACGCGATCTTCATGTGGAAAACCATCAATCATTGAATTCGCTATAATATAATACGTATGCGGTGAACTAGAATCTGCGTCAATAAATCTTCCTAAATAATATAAATATGCACCTTCCGCAAAAAGTTCCTGCTCTTTTTTAGTAACTTGAATTTTATCTAAGTCAATCAGTTGTGATAACAATGATTGAGCCAATTTAACGCGTTGTTTTGCACTAGATTCTTCGATGCTATATTCATTAGCTAAATGATATAATGCGTCTTTTCTAATATTTTCTTTTTTAAATTCTTGTGGGTGACGTTCGGATATCAACTTCATTATATAGCCCTCACGTAGCCCTTTACGTGAGAAAGTGAAGTGGGTTGCATTGATTTGTTCGAATAAAGTTTTGAATACGGATACTGCTGGTAATATGATGTCTATACGGTCTCTGCTTAATCCATCAATATCTTTTAAGTCATCACGTGAACTCTTTTTAATTATTTTATATACCTCATCCATATCTTCTTCAGTCATTGAGTAGTTATGAACACCACCAATGGGATAAGAATGTTCTGACTGATGAATGCGTGCTACGTTACGAGCTGATCCACCAATACCGACTAGAGCGATGTTTTGGTCTTGTAACCATGGTAGCTGTTCGAATTGCTTAGCTATAAATTTTTCCATTGCTTTAATTGCAGATTTATCATTATGATCTTTATCTTCGAAGAATTTTCGTTTTAATGTTACAACGCCAAATGGGAAACTATGCGCTTCAATGATTGTTTTATCTTTGAATAAAGTGACTTCTGTAGAACCACCACCAATATCGATAGAAATACCATCTTCTACATCTGTAGTATGAGTGATGGCATAAAAACCATAAAAAGCTTCTTCTTGATCAGGAATGATTTTGATGCTGATGTCAAGTTCGCTTTTAATGTGTTTGATAATTTCATTTTGATTGGTAGATTGTCTAATAGCAGCTGTCGCAACAGGATGTAATTCGTTTACTTCAAATTTATTAGCGACGCTTTTAAAGCTGTGTAATGTTGTTGTCAACACATCGATACCATCTTGGTTCATCTTTAAATCATCGCTTAAATATTGACTTAAGCGTGCGGGCGTTTTAATATTTAAAATTTCATTTAATCCTGTTTTAGTATCGAATTCAAAAATAACTAACCTTATTGTATTTGATCCGATGTCTACTAATCCTATGCGTTCCATAATCTCCTCCTGTATATATGAGGTAAATAGTTGTTTATAAATTTATTTACCCACTTTTCTCTTTAATATTACAATAAATAGCATGATTTGTGATACATCAATTGAATATTGTTCAATTCATGGTAATGATTTTTATATAGTTTGAAATTTAATATTGTTTTTGACTTATTCATTGATGTGTAAAGGGCCTCCAGGGCCTAATGGCCAGCCAAGTAAGTACCATATAATCATGAATATGGGCCATACAATACTTAGAATAATGGTATAAGGCATTAAACTAGATAACAGTGATCCTAATTTCATGTGTTTATCATATTTTTGAGCATAAGATAAAAGTAATGGCAAATAAGGCATCATTGGCGTAATTGGGTTACTAATTGAATCTCCAATTCTATACAACATTTGTGTGAATGCAGGATGAAATCCTACAATTATCAGCATTGGAATAAATATTGGAGCAAGAATTCCCCATTTAGCAGATGCACTACCGATTAATAAGTTAATGAGCGCACCTAAAAAAATCACTCCTAAAATAAGGACGATACCGTTTTGATCTTGAAGTACTTCAGCACCTTGTACTGCTACAATCACACCTAAATTACTCCATTCTAAAAATGCCAGTAATTGTGCTGCAAAAAAGACAATAACAATAAAAGACCCCATAGAAGCCATAGAATCAGCGAGCATTTTACCTAAATCTTTAGAATTTTTAAATTCCTTCATTAACATGCCGTACACCAAACCAGGCACCAAAAAAATAAGTAAAATAATTAAACCAACCCCATTAATAATAGGAGAATCATTCAATAAACTGCCAGTTTTGGCATTACGTAAGAAACTATTTTGTGGTATTGCCATAATGATAAGTAAAATAAGTGTAGTGAAAAAGCTTATATTTGCCCAAAACACAGCCTTACTTTCTTTAAGTGTTAATCCTTGATTAGTATCATCCACTTTAATATTAGACTGTGTATCGTCATATGAGCCTAAACGGGGGATGACAAAACGCATTGTAACCCAATAAATTGTTGGCAATAATACAACGACACTAGCTGCAATAAAGTACCAATTCATCGCTACATTAACTGTAATTTTATCAGAAACAATCTTTGTTGCTGGTTCTGTAAAGGCATAAAGCAATGCATCTGACATTCCTATCATGACATTCGCAGAAAAACCACCAAGTGCTGATGCGTAAGCCATCGCTAACCCGGCAATAGGGTGATAGCCTAATTTTATGAAGACCATCGCTGTTAACGGTGGTAAAACAATCGTTGCAGCATCTCCTGCAGAATTGCCAATAATACCTATAAGTATTATTACAGGCACAATGATTTGCTTGGGTGCTTTATGAACAATTTGTACCATTAATTTATCAAAATAACCTGTTTTCTCAGCAATACCTACCCCAAGCATCACTGATAATACTAAACCGAGTGCAGGGAACTCAGAAAAGTTTTTGATCGCATCATTCAAAATCATAGCAATACCATCTTTGCTTAAAATATTTTTGATGCCAATGGTATTACCTGTTCCAGGATGTTTTACTGTGACATGAAAAAGTGAAACAACCCATGTAATGATTGCGAGCCCAAGACACATTAGAAAAAACAATATACTTGGATCAGGTAATCTATTACCAATTTTTTCTACAATATTCAGAAATTTATTTATAATTGTCGATTTTTCTCTCGTATTTGACCCCATTATTATTACCTCCCCAATAAGTTATCGAAATTATAACAAACTCATTTTGAAATGAGTATGATAAATTTTATGTTTCCAAGCAAAAGGCATCTATGAATGCTTTATACAAAGGTTTTAAAATTGATTTAAAAAGGAAATGTATTACAGATAAATTAATATTGAACAGTCGGGAAATGAAAGGGGAAGTTCATAGATGAGACGATTAGAAAATAAGATTGCTGTGGTAACAGGCGCTAGTACTGGCATAGGATCTGCTTCTGCACAAATATTGGCAAAAGAAGGGGCACATGTTTTAGCGATTGATATTTCTGCATCTGTACATGATACAGTAAAAGTAATTAACCAGGGCGGTAATAAAGCTTCAGGATATAATATAGATGTATCAGATGCACATGCAGTAGAACGGCTTGCGCAATCTATTAAAGAAGATTATAATCATATTGATATTTTATGTAATAATGCTGGTATTGATAATGCCGCTGGACGTATTCATGAATTTCCAATCGATGTGTTTGATAGAATTATGAATGTTGATTTAAGAGGTACATTTTTGATGACTAAATTCTTTTTACCACTAATGATGTCAAATGGTGGCTCTATCATCAATATGGCGTCATTTTCTGGAAATGCTGCAGATTTAAATCGTTCAGCATATAATGCTGCAAAAGCAGGTATCATCAATTTCACTCGATCAACAGCGATAGAATATGGACGTGAGCATATCAGAGCGAATGCAGTCGCACCAGGTACGATAGAAACACCACTTGTAGATAAATTAACAGGTACTAAAGAAGATGAACAAGGAAAAATATTTAGAGAAAATCAGAAGTGGGTTACGCCTTTAGGTCGTTTGGGCACACCTGATGAAGTAGGTAAACTCATTGCTTTCTTGGCTTCTGATGACAGTTCTTTTATAACTGGTGAAACCATTACAATTGATGGTGGTGTGACGGCATATACTTGGCCAGGAGAAATGTTGAGTGATGCGCGTTGGAAAGATTCTACAGAATAATTTAGAGTGAAAGTGATATTATTTGAGTTTAATAGTTATTAAGAAGCACCAAAAAGCCGTAAACATTAGTGGTAGCACTTTGTTTACGGCTTTATTTTTTATAGATTTGAGTGGATTACCAAATGATGTTATCTACGGCATCGTCGTTTAAAGATTTAACGATTTCAGTCACTAAGGCAACCGAATTTTTATAGTCATCTGTATGCAATACAGAGACGTTTGAATGCATATAACGTAGAGCGACACCAATAGAGACCGTAGGCACACCTTCATTGGCAACATGAATACTTCCAGCATCAGTACCGCCACCAGGTGTAGAATCTAACTGGATATCTATATTATGTGCTTTAGCTATTTTTTTAATATGGTTTGTAAAACCAACATGACCTATGTTTGAAGCGTCCATAATAATGACTACAGGTCCTTGTCCAATAGCTGTCTCGCTAGTTTGGCCAGACATGCCTGGTGTATCATAGGCAACAGCTACATCGACAGCAAGAGCTAAGTCAGGTTTAATCTTATTAGCTGCAACTTTAGCGCCACGAAGACCTACTTCTTCTTGTACGTTAGCGCCTGAAACTAAATTAATATCAATGGATTCTTGTTTAAGGTTGTTTAAAACGTCTACAGCAAGGGCGCAACCATAACGATTATCAAAAGCTTTGGCAGTTAAATACTTGCTATTAGCTAGTGTTTCAAACTCACTGTATGGTGTGATCATATTGCCAATTTCAATGCCGAATTGTTCAGCTTCTTTTTTACTTTTAACTCCAATATCAATGAACATATCTTTTATTTCTACATTTTTTTTACGTTCTTCGGGTGATAAAGCATGTGGTGGTTTGGAGCCAATAATACCTCTGATTTTCTTGCCTTCATCAGTTGTGACAGTTACTTTTTGAGATAACATCACTTGGTTCCACCAACCACCAATAGGTGTGAATTTTAAAAATCCATCTTTATCAATTTTAGTAACTACAAAACCAATTTCATCTAAATGACCTGCCACCATTAATGTCTTATTACCAGTAGAGGTCGTTTTTTTACCGAAAATACCTCCCAGATTATCTTCAATAATTTCATCACTTACTGGCGTCAAATAATCACGCATAAGTGTTTTTACTGCTTTTTCATGACCTGCAATACCGTCAACATTTGTTAATGATTCTAGTAATTTTATTGAATTGTTCATGTTATACCCCCTAATCAAATATTTATATTCATTTTATCATGAACTTTGATATAAGCTAATTGTTTGAGCTTTGTGTTATTAATTTAATTTACATAACATTAGATGAAGTTTACGTTGCACGCTATTGTAAGGCTAAACGTGTGCATTCAATACCTGTCCATGATTCAATATAATTATAAACAAAGTGGAGGGATAGACGATGACAGAAATTAATTATTTAACAATAGGCTCAGAATCAGCACCGATTAAAGTGGAGTCTTTTATCAATTTAGCTTGTCCATACTGTAAAAACTTCTTTTTCGCTGCAGACACTGTATTAAAGCCATTCATTGATCAAGGGAAGGTTCAACATACAATTAAACATTTTGATAAAACGAAGCAAGGCTTATTAAAAGGAACAATAGCAAATATATATTTAAACTATCAACGACCTGAAGAAACCTTAGATTGTATTCGTGAGTTATACCAAACACAAGCTCAATGGAAAGTAAGTTTTTCGACAATTGAAGCCAAAATGGAAGAAGAATATAATCTTACACCTCATAAAGAAGCTGACGATCGTTCGTTAGCGATTCATGAAGAAGCATTTGAAAGAGGAATTAAAGGCATTCCGACCGTTTTTATTAATGGTAATTTATTTGAATTCAATCCATTGGAAGATCAACAAGAAACGATAGAATCTAAGCTAACAAAGCAATTGAATCACTTTATATGATAATGAACCATCGGACTTAAATATCTATTTGCAAAATAAATACGTCTGGACATCAGTGATTCGTCCCAGACGTATGCTTATCTTATCCTTCGAAATGTTGTTGAAGCTTATTTTTAACAAAGGTGTTTGTTTTAATCTTTGAAGTTAATTATGATTTAGTAAGTTTAATTTATAATCATGTATGGATTGAATGTTACCGTCTTTCTTTTTGATAATGATGTGTTCTTTCGATATCTGAGTTGGGGAAGTTACACCTACAGCGGCAGCAATGTTAAATAAGCCTTCATGTAAGCTGGTTACAAAATTAGTGACGCGGTATTTTTTTTCATCTATAATTAATCCCTTTTCACGTTTTGGATCTGTTGTTGCAACACCTACAGGACATGTGTTCATATGACACTGCCTACTCATAATACATCCGACACTAATCATCATACCTCTTGCAACGTTGACTAAATCAGCACCTAGACCTAATGCAATCGCAATTTTATCAGGTGTTACAAGTTTCCCTGAAGCAAATACTTTAATTCGATTGCGTATACCATACTTTTCGAGTACACCTGTTAAGATTGGTAAAGCAGTGAATAAAGGTAAACCTATGCCATCTTGCAATTCTTGAAATGTTGCACCAGTGCCTCCTTCGCCGCCGTCAATAGTAATAAAATTCGGAAACTGATTTGTTTCAATCATTGTTTGTGCGAGCGCTTCTACTTCTGATACTTTGCTGATTACAATTTTAAAACCAACAGGTTTTTGACCTACTTTTTGTAATTGTGTAACCCAGTCTAATAAATCGGTTGGATTATCTATAGATTCAAAACGGTTAGGGGAATTAATCGTCCTCCAAGGTTCAACATTACGAATATCAGCAATTTCTTGTGTGACTTTATTACCTTGCATATGGCCGCCTCTTGTTTTTGCACCTTGTGCTAACTTGATTTCAAAAGCTTTGACCGTATCTTCATTTGCTAAACTTTGGAAAGCATTCATATCAAATTCTCCCGATTTATCTCGTACGCCAAATAAACCTGGACCTATTTGAAAGATGATATCTGCATCGCCCGATAAATGGTGTTTTGATAAACCGCCTTCACCTGTATTCATCCAAGTTCCAGCTTGTCCTAATCCTTTGGATAGCGCCGTGATTGCATGACTTCCTAATGCGCCATAACTCATTCCTGATTGACCAACAAGCCTTTTAAGTTTGAACGGATGTTTCAGTTCAGGACCTAAAATAATGGCATCTTCATCTGTTAAATAAAATGGATCTATCTCTGCTTTTGTGCGATGTTCGTCACGATTAAAGAGTCGTTCATTATCAATTGTATAAATAAATGATGAAATCAACGGTGATTGATTAATATGTAATTCTTTAGATTGCAACGGAAACATCGTATTTTGAATGTAAAACCCATCTTCATAATCCTTTTGTGTACCAAAACTAGTCATTCTTGAATTATATTTACCAGCTAATACAATATTGGTGTAATCATTACGAGAAAAAGGTTTGCCTTTGGTATCTGCTAAAAATAAATATTGGCGTAATTCTGGACCTATTTTTTCACCAAAATATCGAATACGTGCAAGTAATGGATAATTGCGTAAAACGCTATGTTGCTTTTGTCGTTTATCCTTAAAAAGCAATACAGCCCCTAAAACAAGTACGCTTATTAAACAAACGACAATGATTACGTTGACGATAAACTGTAAAATAGTCAAAATAGTCATGTAACATTCCCCCTTAATATAGTTATATAATACAATAAATTATGCAATTTACAATGTGTTCCACTGTAAAGGGGTAGAATGGTTAATTGTAATTTTCAAATAGAAAAGTAAATCAACTTATAATAATGATAAAATATTGTGTTATATTATTGTTAAACAGCTACAAGGAAGGTGACATATGACTGACAAATCATCAGCAACGCCATTAACCAAAAAGCATATATGGCAGCATCAGAAAATTGTTAAAAAAGACTTTTGGTTAATCCCTATATACATCATTGCTAATTATCTTATACCACTTATATTAACGCTGATATTAATCGTATCATATGACATTTTTAATATTGGTAGTAAATATCGTTTAAGTGATATGAATATACTGATTTTTGGTGGTGTTATTGCTGAAATATGTATCATCTTAAGTTTTTATGGCATGCATACTAAAGATAATATTACAGCAATTGCGATTAACAGGTTAAAATCAGTTCGTAAATATATTTTGCTTATTTTTATAGCATACATATCTACGCTCTTGTTGAATAATTTATATGATTGGCTTATGACTTTTTTACCGAAGTCATTACAATATCATGAAACACAGAATCAATTGATTTTAGAAGCACTATTTCAAGACAATTGGATGCTCCCATTTTTATTTTTAGATATTGTTATTTTGACGCCGATTATTGAAGAGTTATTATTTAGGCATCTCATCATTCATGAATTAGGTAAAAAAATTACATATGCTGCTGCAAGTGTATTATCAGTTATATTATTTGCTGGTATTCATGTATTAGGGGCTACATCCCCATTTGAAATCGGAAGCTATATTTTTATTGCGATTGGTCTAGTATTTGTATATTTGAAAAGTGGGAAAAACCTAGCAGTATCCATATCACTGCATGCTTTTAATAATTTAATATCTTTTATTGCGATTGTATTTTTAAAATAATGTTTGCGTGTGATATTTAATGTTGTGTTTTGAATAAAACGATTGAATGCTACAATGATAGGAAATCAAACAGTCGTAATAGGGTATAAACTATATATGACCTAGGAGGTTCAAAATGTTAGAGCTTAGAAATGTTTCATACCAGGTGGATAACCGACAAATTATCAATAACATTAATTTGAAAATCGAAGCAGGAGAAACGATTGCGATTGTTGGGCCTTCAGGAAGTGGTAAAAGTACTTTGTTACGCTTAATGAATAATTTGATAAGTCCTACAGAAGGGGAATTATATTTTAATAATCAAGTATATGAAGATATTAGTCCAGAAAAGTTAAGAATGGAAATTAGTTATTTATTACAAGAAAGCGATTTGTTTGAAAGTACTATTGGTGATAACTTAGCTTTCCCCGCTCAAATTAGAAATGATAAGTTTAATCGTAAAAGAGCTAAAGCACTTTTGAAGTCGGTAGGGTTAGGTCATTATAACTTTGATACAAGCGTAAACCATCTTTCTGGTGGGGAACGGCAACGTGTAACGATTGCGAGACAGCTAATGTATAAACCCAAAGTATTATTATTAGACGAAGCAACAAGTGCTTTAGACGTACATAACAGTGAAAAAATTGAATCTTTAATCTTTAAGCTTGCGGAGGAAGGTACAACAATTTTATGGATTACACATAGTAACGATCAAAGTATGAGACATTTCCAAAAGCGCATTAGAATTGTGGATGGACAAATTGAAAAGGAGGAGGAATTATGATGAGTACCACTGCTTTAGTACTTACTGCGACACTCCTACTTTTTCCAATCATCGTGTCATATAAAGAAAAATTACACATAATTAAAGATTTACTCGTTGCAACTTTAAGAGCAGTTGTTCAATTGGTGATTTTAGGTTATTTACTTCATTTTATATTTGATGTAAACCAAACATGGTTGTTGCTCTTGTTTGTATTGATCATCATTATTAATGCATCGTGGAACACGATCAGTAGAGCTTCACCTGTGATGCATCATGTATTTTGGATTTCTTTTATTGCTATATTTATAGGTGTAGCGCTACCATTAGTCGGTATTGTGATCACTGGCGCAATTGAATTCAAACCTAATGAAGTAATTCCCATTGCAGGCATGCTTGGAAGTAATGGTTTGATTGCTATTAATCTTGCGTATCAAAATTTAGATCGTGAATTCGTTAAAGAAATGAGTCAAATCGAAGCCAAATTGGCATTAGGTGCTAATCCAAAACTATCTTCCAAAGGAACGATCCGTGAAAGTATCAAAACGGCAATTGTGCCAACGATAGATTCAGTGAAAACGTATGGTATTGTTTCGATTCCTGGTATGATGACAGGGTTGATTATCGGTGGTGTAGATCCATTGGAAGCTGTTAAATTTCAACTTTTAGTAGTATTTATTCATACGACAGCGACAATTATGTCAGCGTTGATTGCAACATACTTGAGTTATCGTCAATTCTTTAATGAACGAGACCAATTAATTGCGCGACATATCCCCAAAGACAATCGCTAAAAGTTTTTGATGTATATTTGTTATAATAAACATGATGACAATTACTAAAATCAAATCTATTTGATGAGAAATTTTAAATTTAGATGAGCAGGAAACGTCAAGAAGTATCAAAATGGTTATTGATATTTCTTGCGTTTCCTGTTTTTTGAAATGAATTTAATAGCATGTATTGCTAAGTATTCATATATATTGACGAATGGTTTATAATGTAGCAGTTATAGAATTTTTGAAATCAGATTAAAGAGAGGAGGATATTTATGTCAGTTATGCGCATATTTACCTTTATATTAAGTATATTTATTGTAGGAATGGTTGAAATGATGGTTGCAGGTATTATGAACTTGATGAGTAGTGATTTACATGTTTCTGAAGCAATCATTGGACAATTAGTTACCTTATATGCCATTACTTTTGCAGTAGCAGGACCTATTTTAGTAAAGCTAACAAATCGTTTTTCACCACGAATGGTTTTATTGTGGGCACTGTTAACATTTGTTGTAGGCAATATCATTATTGCGATTGCGCCTAATTTTTCTATTTTAGTGATTGGACGTATCTTATCATCTGCAGCTGCAGCATTAATTGTGGTTAAAATATTAGCTTTAACTGCGTTATTAACTGCGCCACAACACCGAGGGAAAATGATTGGTATTGTGTATTCCGGTTTTAGTGGGGCAAATGTTTTTGGTGTGCCAATCGGGACAGTCATTGGTGATTTAGTCGGTTGGAGATATACGTTTTTATTTATTGTGATTATTAGTTTATTCGTTGGTATTCTAATGTATATATATGTACCGAAGCTAAGTGATCATCTATCGTCAAACACTGACATGGAGACAGGTTCAAATCGTTCAAACGCTTATTCTAAAGTGTTAAGACCCGTTGAAGTTACAAAATATTTAGGTATCACGTTTTTATTATTAGTAGCCAACTCGGTGACGTTTATTTATATTAATCCGTTAATCCTTTCCGGTGGGCATCAACTATCCTTTGTTTCTATTGCATTATTAATCAATGGTATTGCAGGTGTAATCGGAACATCAATGGGTGGCTTTTTATCAGATAGACTTACGAGCAAACGCTGGTTGGTTATTGCGACAGCCGTATTTATTGTTATGATGCTTATTCTTAATATGTTTTTACCAGGTACAGGTTTATTACTCATGATTATTTTCATTTGGAATATCATGCAATGGAGTACGAATCCAGCTGTGCAAAGTGGCATTATAGAACATGTTGAGGGTGATACGAGCCAAGTGATGAGTTGGAATATGTCTAGTTTAAACGCAGGTATCGGTATCGGCGGTATTGTAGGTGGATTAGTAGTATCGAACTTAAATGTCTACGCAACGACTTATTTTTCAGCTGCAATTGCGTTAGTAGCATTTATTTTAGTGATTAGCCTTAAAAATGTCGCTAAATACAATAAAGCATCATGATTTGAGCATGGGCTAATGGTAATATAAGACTGCAAAATTTAATTATATATAAATAAAACAGGGCGTGGAACATTGAAATGTAATTTCAGTTCGACACCCTGTTTTTTAAATTTTTGTGCAAATGTTTTTACTAAAGTCACACAGTTTAGAACTTAAAATGTAACGACTCCGATTAACATAGCGATAATTAACATGACGATGGCAAAACCCCATATCCAAAAGAACGCATACTTTATATATGTTCCCATATTTGCTTCTGCAAGCCCTATTGCTAACCATAATGCAGGTGAAAATGGACTGACAAACGTACCGATAATATTTCCAATTAACATTGCATATGCTGTTGACACAGATGACACACCAAACTGACCGGCTGTCTGTTCAACAATAGGTAAGATTGCGAAATAATAAGCATCCGTACTCGTTAATAAATCTAGTGGTACACCGAAAATACCGACAATAATGTGTAAGTACGGCCCTACGGCATTCGGTATAATGTGGATGAAGCTTACTGCTATTGCCTCAAGCATACCAGTTTCATTAAGTACACCTAAAAACATACCCGCTGCAATAATCACGGCAGCCATCATAAGTGCATTTGGCGCATGAGCCTTAAGCCTACTCATTTGTTCGTCTACATTTGGGAAGTTAATAATCAAAGCAATCGCAACACCAATCATAAATGCAAATTCAGGCGGAGCGATATTAGCTAGCATTACTACGATGATAGCGAGCGTAAGTATCACGTTAATCCAATTAATCCAAGGTTTCGTAACGGCAACACCACGAATTGGAAATTTAATATCTTGATCTTGTTCGTATATTTCAACCAATTTATGTATATCCACATCTTGTGTATTAGTTACTTCTCCCGAATTGATTTTACGTTGTATAATTGATTTTTCTCGAAAACCTAAAAATACAGCGAATAGTAAAACTAAAATAAAACCGATAATCTGAACAGGTATAACACCATACCATAATTCATTGACATTCTTAAAATGAATTACTGAAGCTGTACGAGCCATAGGACCACCCCAAGGCACCATGTTCATAATCGATGCACTCAGTCCGAGTAACAAAAGTAGTAGATACCGATTCATATTTAGTGCTTTATACAACGGTAATAATGCTGGTATTGATAATAAAAATGTTGTGGCACCAGCACCATCGAGTTGAGCGAATATTCCGATAAGTGCAGTTACAATACAAACAACTACAACATTACCTCTAGTAAGCAAAATCAAACGCTTTACCAATGGTTTAAATAAGCCAGCGTCACTCATGATGCCGAAGAAAATAATTGCAAAAATAAACATGATGACGACGTTAATGACTTGATCTAAACCACTATTAAAGAATTTTACTAAATCACCTATATTGTAACCTAATATGAGTGCCCCTACACTCGGTATTAAAATCATGCCTACAACTGGACTAATACGTTTAGCAATTAGTAAACCAACAATGGAAATAATAATAATTAGCCCCATAATTGTTAGCCAAACACTCTCTTGTTGCATAAAATATCCCCTCCAAATATTAAAGCGCTTACAAAAAACTGAACAATGATTGTTCACACTTCTAAAAAGTGATTATTTATAAGTGTAACAGAGAAAAGCGAAGTGTATCAGTAATATATATAAATACTTATATAATTTTACTTATATTAAATTATAAGTAAAACAAATGTATTTTTGAATTGTATTAGTATGACAATATATAGGTTTTGTACCAGAGTAGTGTTAAGAAGATCAATAAAGGATTATCTGAATTGAGCACATTTAAAAATGGTTTAAAGAAATATTTTGAATTATTAAAGATATAAATAAGTATTATATTCTTAGAAAATAAGACGTTAACATGATATAAAAGATAGTATAGATTAAATGTATATATTTATAGTAAAATTAAAATAAAAGGCGGTTTTTTATGAGTGAATCAATTAAAAACGATAAAGTAGATGCGTTTATTGAACGCTTAGATCAATGGCAAGATGCTTTTAAAGTATTAAGAAATATAATCAATCAAACAGAATTAACAGAAGATTATAAATGGATGCATCCTTGTTATACTTTGGACAATAAAAATGTTGTCATCATTCAAGATTTTAAACATTATTGTGCATTGTTATTTGAAAAAGGTGCCATTATGAAAGATCCATATCATACTTTAATTCAACAAACGAAAAATGTTCAAGCTGCTCGCCAGTTGAGATTTGAAAGTTTAGACGAAATAGAACAACGTAAAGACGAAATTGCTTGGTATGTAGAAGAAGCCATTAGAGTAGAAAAGTCGGGTGAAAAAGTACCGATGAAAACGACAGAAGAATTCGATATGCCTGAGGAATTGAAAAATAAATTAGAAGCTTCGTCAGAGTTAAAAGAAGCATTTAATAATTTAACGCCTGGAAGACAACGTCAATATATGTATTATATAGGTCAAGCTAAACGTGCTTCAACAAGGGAAAATAGAGTCGAAAAGTATATCAATCATATCTTAGAAGGTAAAGGCATGAATGATAAGTAACCAATTAAGCTATAGCATGACTTAAGTCTTCAATGACAAAAAAGTGTTCGTGGTTGTCAAAATTTTTTAATCGTATTTTAGTTGAACCAAACCATCGTATTTATTTAAAAATAGATATCGCGTCGTTTATAAAATCCAGATTAATCTTGCAACTTTGTCATTTATCGTTTATAGTTTGCTCAAATATAAATATAGTAGATGAATCAAGTAATATTTTGTAAGAGAAGGTGTAGATATGGCAAGAGTGTCTAAACGTATTCAACTATTAGAAGCAGCAGCGGCTATCGTAAATGAGCAAGGTAGTGAGTATTTAACACTTGATGCAGTTGCTAAAAAAGCAGGTGTTAGTAAAGGTGGTTTACTGTATCATTTTAAAAATAAATTCGCATTGATACAAGGACTTGTGGATCATGCAGATGAGTTGTATCGAAATAATGTGAATGAACATGTTATAAATGAGTCACAAGAAGTTGGCAAATTATTGCGTGCATTTATTGAAGCTACTAGAGAACACCGTTCAGAAAATGCATCAATTACTTCTGGTATGCTGGCTGCACAGGGTATTAATAGTAATTTATTATTACCACTACAAGATACCTATAAAGATTGGCAAGAAAAAATTGAAAAAGACGGCATTGATAAAGTCGATGCAACAATCATACGTTTAGCAGTGGACGGCTTATGGTTATCGGAAATATTTGGACTAGACGCACTTGATGAAACAATGAGAGCAAAAGTTTTAGAACGACTAACATCTTATACAGAAAAGAAGCAAATCGAATTAAAAGATGCATGAAAAAGTTGAAATTATAAAAAAATAATAAAATTTTCGATTCGTTGAAAGTATTGATGCTATAGGGATAAGTGATGAGAAACCATCACTTATCCCTTTTTTTAGCTGTAGCAAGGGTTGAAACTAAACCGTCCGGTTGGTACACTATCAACTGTGATCAAAACTCTGTTGGAGGTTTATATATGAAAAAAGTTATGCTAACAGCAGCTTTAACAGGTGCTGGAGATACTGTAGAAAAAAATAAAAGTGTTCCTGTAACACCTCAGGAAATTGCAGATTCAGCAATTAAATGTGCGAAAGCAGGGGCTACTGTTGCACACATTCATGCACGTGACCCAGAAACAGGCGGCATAAGCCATGATGTTGAATTTTTTAAAGAAGCAGTAAGATTAATAAGAGAAGCTGATGAAGATATTATTATTAATATTACTTCAGGTGGTGGCGGAGATTTTATCCCTAACCTAGAAGATCCATATACAGCAGGTGAAGGTTCAGATATGCAAACACCTGAAGAAAGACATGAAGCGATTGGCGCATTATTACCAGAAATGTGCACACTTGATTGTGGTAGTGTGAATATGGGTGACGCTGTTTACTTAAGCCCAGCTGATTGGTTAAGAAAACAAGCACAATTA
The DNA here is from genome assembly GCF_001835975.1 of Staphylococcus sp. HMSC034G07. Taxonomy (NCBI): domain Bacteria; kingdom Bacillati; phylum Bacillota; class Bacilli; order Caryophanales; family Staphylococcaceae; genus Staphylococcus; species Staphylococcus sp. HMSC034G07. The sequence continues at coordinate 246,097 of NZ_KV826593.1, read as the reverse complement.
GTAAAAGATGCAGGTGTAAAACCTGAATTAGAATGCTTTGATAGTGGGCATATTTCATTTGCAAAACAATTAATTAATGAAGGTCTCATTGAAGGCGAACCCATGTTCCAATTCTGTCTAGGTATTCCATGGGGTGCTGAAAACGATGCAGAGACAATTGAATATTTTAAAACACGTATTCCTGAAAATGCACATTGGTCAGCTTTTGGTATTGGGAGAATGCAACTACCTACTGTAGAAGAAGCGGCGAAACGTGGTGGAAATGTCCGCGTAGGTTTAGAAGATAACTTGTATTTATCAAAAGGTGTTAAAGCTTCAAATGAACAACTAGTTGAACGTGCAGTTGAAATACTAAAAACATTAGATATAGAGCCAATGACACCGGCTGAAGCGCGTGAGCAATACCAACTTAGAGATCCTAAAGGAGGCAAATAATGAAATTTGCAGTTGTAGGTACGGGCGTTATAGGTAGTGGTTGGATTACGCGTATTTTAGCGCATGGTCACGAAGTAATTGCGACAGATCCCAGTGAAGGTGCTTATGAAAGCATGTTAAAACAAGTGAAACAAAACTGGCCATATGCTGAGCAACAAGGTTTAGCAGAGGGGGCGTCTTTAGAGAATTTATCGTTTACGGTAAGCTTAGAAGAGGCTGTTAAAGATGCAGATCATATTCAAGAAAATGTTCCAGAAATTGAAGAACTAAAAGCACAGGTATTATCTGAAATCGATACCTATGCACGTCAGGATGCCATTATTGGTTCTAGTACTTCTGGCATTATGCCTTCAGAATTACAACAGAATTTAAAACATCCTGAACGTTTGGTTGTTGCACATCCGTTTCACCCAGTATACATTTTGCCATTAGTTGAAATTGTACCTGGTAAAGAAACAACTGAAGCTGTCACAGTAGAAGCAGAAAAAGTGTACGAAAGCATTGGTATGGATGTGCTACATGTCAGACATGAAATTGAAGGACACATCGCAGATAGATTGATGGAGGCACTATGGCGAGAATCATTACACATTGTTAATGAAGGAATAGCAACTACTGAAGAAGTAGATAAAGCATTTACCCATGCAGCAGGTTTACGTTATGCACAGTATGGACCATTTATGACATTCCATCTTGCTGGAGGAGAAGGCGGCATGCGTCATATGTTGAAACAATTTGGTCCAGCACTGAAGAAACCATGGACAAAATTAATTGCGCCTGAACTAACTCAGGATTTATATGATAATGTGGTAAATGGTTGTGAAACGGCTTCACAAGGGCAAACGATGTCAGAATTAGACCAAAAGCGTAATGAATTCTTAGTTAAAGTGAAAGAATTAGCTGAAGCATATTGGCCAGAAGACACTGCATCAATGAAAAAGGGTATTAAATAATTGGAGGTTCATATGACTCAATTTCAATATCAAACCACTGTTAAAGATATTTGGGTCGATCATAATCAGCACATGAATGACGCTGAATATAATCGAGTATTTAGTGATGCCACAGATGCATGGTTGGCATCACTAGGCTTAGATGTGAATACAATTAAAAAATTGAATTATACAGTGTTCACTTTAGAAAATCATGTAGTGTATTTAAAAGAAATAAGCGTAGCTGAGCTTATTACTGTGAACGTAAGTCTATATGATTATGATGCCAAACGTTTACATGTTTTTATGACTTTAGTAGATGCTCAAAATAACCGTTGTGCAACATATGAAGTAATGCTTATGGGCATGGACACTACAATAGGCAGACCTGCAGCTTTCCCTGAACAAATAAAAAATGCTATAGATGATTATGCTAAAGTTGGAACAATTCATGAAGCGCCAAAAGAATTAGGTCGACTGATTGGCATAAAACGAAAATAATATTTTTGAAACATTGCTTTGAGCTATTGAATTGATAATTAATTTCAATAGTTTAATTAACAAAACTTAAGGTTATAAATTGTTTATTTTCATTTGTTGAGTTATCTTAATAGATATAGGATGAAAAAAATTAGTCAAAATTGATATTTTTGACCAACACATGAATAAAGTAGGGCTAGTTGTGCTACATGTTTTTACTTATTTTCGGATTTGTATAACATCCACAGTTAGCCCTATATTTATAAATGAAATGTTAAATGAAAATACAAATATAGAAAGGAATTAACACATGTTAAGTATAAAAAACTTATCTAAAGTCTATGGTGGCACAAAAAAAGCTGTAGATAATATATCATTGGAAATCGAATCTGGTGAATTTATAGCGTTTATCGGTACGAGTGGGAGTGGGAAGACTACTGCTTTAAGAATGATAAATAGAATGATAGAGGCTACAGAAGGCGAAATTGCAATCAATGGTAAAAATGTGCGCAAAATGAACGCCGTTGAATTACGTAGAAAAATTGGTTATGTGATTCAGCAAATTGGTCTAATGCCTCATATGACCATTAAAGAGAATATAGTCTTAGTACCTAAATTATTAAAATGGTCTGATGAAAAGAAAGAAAAAAAAGCTAAAGAATTGATAAAATTAGTAGATTTACCAGAAGAATACTTAGATAGATATCCTTCACAATTGTCTGGAGGACAGCAACAACGTATTGGTGTTGTGCGTGCTTTAGCAGCTGAACAAGATGTTATTTTAATGGATGAGCCATTCGGTGCGTTAGATCCAATTACGAGAGATACATTACAGGATTTGGTTAAAGAACTGCAACAAAAATTAGGTAAAACATTTATTTTTGTCACACATGATATGGATGAAGCGATTAAATTGGCAGATAAAATTTGTATTATGTCTGAAGGAAAAGTCGTTCAATATGATACACCAGATAATATTTTACGACATCCTGCAAACGATTTCGTACGTGACTTTATTGGTCAAAATAGATTGATTCAAGATAGACCTAATATGAGAACCGTCAAAGATGCAATGATCCGACCAGTAACTGTACATGCAGATAGTTCATTAAATGAAGCGGTTAAGGTTATGAGAGATCGACGTGTCGATACATTATTTGTCGTAGGTAATAATGATAGATTACTTGGATATTTAGATATAGAAGATATTAACCAAGGTTTACGAGCTCATAAAGAACTCATTGACACAATGCAACGTGATATATACAGAGTAAGAGTAGATAGTAAATTACAAGATACGGTGCGTACGATATTAAAACGAAATGTAAGAAATGTACCAGTTGTAGATAGTGATGAAGAGACATTGATTGGACTAGTTACAAGAGCAAACTTAGTTGACATCGTTTACGATAGTATTTGGGGCGAGTTAGACGAAGATGTTAGTGCACAAAAAAATGCTATTGTTGAGCCCGATAATGTGGGAGCTGATAAGTAATGAAAGATTTTGTAGAGCAGTATGGTGGTCAACTGATATCAAAAACCGTTGAACATTTCTATATCTCAATCATCGCTTTGTTAATTGCTATCGTCATCGCTGTACCATTGGGTATTTTATTATCAAAAATGAAAAGAACATCTAATATTGTGCTAACTATTGCTGGTGTGTTACAAACGATACCAACATTAGCAGTGTTAGCAGTCATGATTCCAATCTTTGGTGTGGGTAAATTACCTGCAATTGTAGCTTTATTTATTTATGTATTATTGCCAATCTTAAATAATACTGTATTAGGTGTACAAAACATAGATGATAACATTAAAGAAGCAGGCACAAGTATGGGTATGACACGTTTTCAATTAATGAAAGATGTGGAATTACCGTTAGCCTTACCGCTTATACTAGGAGGTATTCGTTTATCTTCTGTTTACGTAATTAGTTGGGCAACTTTAGCCAGTTATGTAGGCGCAGGTGGTTTAGGTGATTTTGTATTTAATGGATTAAACTTGTATGACCCATTAATGATTGTAAGTGCAGCAGTATTAGTGACTGCTTTAGCATTGATCGTAGATTTCCTACTGTCACTAGTAGAAAGATGGGCTGTACCTAAGGGATTAAAAGTATCCAGATAATTTAAGGAGGACATTATGAAGAAATTGAAACAATATTGTATTGTGCTTGTGTTGTGTCTGACGGTCTTATCTGGATGTAGTTTACCAGGATTAGGTAGCAACAGTTCAGAACAAGATATTAAAATCACAGCACTTGCAACAAGTGAATCACAAATTATGTCTCATATGTTGAGACTGTTAATAGAACACGATACAAATGGTGAAATTAAACCCACTTTAATTAATAATTTAGGATCAAGTACCATTCAACACAATGCGTTAGTAAATGGTGACGCGAATATGTCAGGTGCTAGATATAATGGTACTGATTTAACTGGTGCCTTAAATGAAGATCCAATTAAAGATCCTAAAAAAGCTATGGAAGCAACTCAAGATGGTTTCCAAAAAAAATTCGACCAAACCTTCTTTAACTCTTACGGTTTTGCTAACACATACGCATTTATGGTCACTAAGGAAACAGCAGAAAAATATAATTTAGAAACTGTATCTGATTTGAAAAAGCATCCTGAACTTAAACTCGGTGTAGATAGTTCTTGGTTAAACCGTGAAGGTGACGGTTATCCTGGATTTACAAAAGAATATGGTTTTAAATTTGATACTATCAGACCAATGCAAATTGGTTTAGTATATGATGCATTAAACTCTAATAATTTAGATGTAGCTGTAGGTTATTCAACGGATGGACGTATTGCAGCATATGACTTAAAAGTTTTAAAGGATGATAAACAATTTTTCCCACCATATGATGCAAGTGCGGTTGCTACTAATGAATTGTTAGATAAACATCCAGAGTTAAAACCAATCATCAATAAACTAGACAAAAAAGTTTCGACATCTGAAATGCAAAAACTTAATTATCAAGCAGATGGTGAAGGACAAGAACCAGCAGTCGTTGCTGAGAACTTCTTAAAAAAACATAATTATTTTGAAAATGATAAGAAAGGTGGTCAAAACTAATGGAAGGTAATTTATTACAACAATTAGTAGAATATTATTCAGTCAACTATGGCTACCTTTGGGATTTATTTTTAAAACATTTATTAATGTCTGTTTACGGTGTACTCTTTGCATCTATTGTTGGTATTCCAATTGGTATCATAATTGCAAGATATAGTAAGTTTTCTGGTGTTATTATTACTATCGCGAATATTATTCAAACCGTTCCGGTTATTGCAATGTTAGCGATACTCATGCTTGTCATGGGATTAGGTACTACTACAGTCGTGGTAACAGTATTTTTATATGCGCTATTACCGATTATAAAAAATACTTATACAGGTATAATGGGTGTTGATGCGAATATTAAAGATGCTGGTAAAGGTATGGGTATGACGCGAAATCAAGTATTAAGAATGATTGAGTTACCTTTATCACTCTCAGTTATATTAGGTGGATTAAGAATTGCACTGGTTGTTGCAATTGGTGTTGTAGCAGTTGGTTCATTTATTGGTGCACCTACATTAGGTGACATCGTTATCCGAGGAACAAACGCTACAGATGGTACAACGTTTATCTTAGCTGGTGCGATACCAATAGCATTAATCGCTATTATTATAGATGTCGGTTTAAGATTATTGGAGAAACGTTTAGATCCTGCACATAAAGCAGAAAAAAGAGGTAAAACTAAGCCGCAAAGTATTAATGAATAGAAGGTCGTGAAATCATTGGCACTATTATCGATTAATTACAATTCAAAGACAATAGGTATGCATCATCATTTTATGGTAATTCTTCCAGAGGATGAAAGTTATTTCAAAAAAGGTACACAGACTAAACCACTAAAAACACTATTATTACTGCATGGTTTGTCTAGTGATGAAACTTCGTATATGCGTTACACAAATATAGAGCGCTATGCGAATGAGCATCAACTTGCAGTTATTATGCCTAATGCAGATCACAGTGGTTATAGTAATATGGTTTTTGGTCATAAGTATTATGATTATGTGCTAGAAGTACTTGATTATGCACATCAAATTTTACCTTTGTCACAAAAGAGAGAAGATAATTTTATCGCTGGTCATTCCATGGGAGGTTACGGAACAATCAAGTTTGCATTAGCTGAGGGACATCGATTTGCAAAGGCTTGTCCCTTATCGGCAGTATATGATGCTCAGACGTTCATGGATTATGATTGGTACGATTATTCTGGAGAAGCAATTGCAGGTGTTTCAAAAAATGCTACAGGTAATGACTTAGACCCATATTATTTAGTTGACCAGGCAATTCAACAAGGTAAAGAGATACCAGATTTATTAATTATGTGTGGTACAGAAGATGCACTACATGAAGATAATAAAAAATTTATTAAATATCTAGATGAAAAGCAAATTTCATATTGTTTTGAGGATGGGCCAGGTGAGCATGATTATGCTTATTGGGACTATGCTATCAAACGTGCTATAGACTGGTTAGTAAAAGGGTAATATATGGTGACTCATATCACTGAGTAACGTTTAAAGTCGAGACGACGAAATCAATTTAAATACAAAAATGGCCAATCCACTTGATGATAGGGATTGGCCATTTATTTTTATATTAGACGATCATTTTATATCATTGTCGAATTTTTGATGTCGTCATCGTGTGTCTATGATTTTGATTTTCCATCTATACTCGTTTACTAAACTGTAGTGCGGTATTCTTCTTCTAATTTTCCTAAATGTCTCAATGTAGGTGTAAGTGCAGCGAAAAAGAAACCTTCTTTCAATTTACGAGCTTGTGGCGCACGTGGAGAATATGCTCTAGAACCACCGTTTACCATCGAAGCTTGATTTACTTCTAATAATAGGTAACCAGTTTCTTTTTTAATTTTGATCAGTTCAGCAAAATTATCGTCTAAATCATCGTTTTCAATAATATGATAAAACGCGTTTTTAAGCTGTTTATATTGGTTTTCATACGCATTGATATCGAATTCTAAGTATTTATTGATGCCATTTTGTGCGTCAGAAAATTTATGAATTAAATCTAACGAAGCTCTGATTGAACCGAGTGCTATAGGAATTTGTAAAGCTACAAATTGTGGTCGAATGGCAGAAGCAAAACTTTTTGCTTCTTTTGTTATAATTTGTGATTCAGGAATCTCTACGTTTTTCATTTCAATAGCAAATGTAGCCGACCCATTGACACCTAAGAAATTTGATTTTTCATCTAAAGTTATACCTTTTTGATTCGCTTTTACAATAAACATCACTAACTCATCTGTATCATTTGCTTTAGAAATTGCTCCAAAATAATGATCAGACGCAATATTACTTATTGCAGGTAATTTGCCATTAATAATTAATGTGTTGTCATTATAATGATGTGTTAAATTGAATGATTCTAAATCGTTAAAAGATTTCATAGGGTTAGATAAACCTGTTGCTCCTAAAATTTCTCCATTTAACAACTGTTGCTGTAAAGTTTTATTTAAATGTGGTTGATTTGCGTGTTGTAAATAAGTTGAAAATGCTAATTGACACCATAGACAAAAACCTGTAGTTAAGCAGGATTTTGAGACTTCTTCAATGACTTCTAGATTATTTTTTAAGTCATTTTCAGAAAAATAGCCATCTCTAAATAAGCCTTGAATGAATGGTCGTGGGTAATAACTCCCTTCATCAATTTCAATAACATAGGGATCTAATTCTGTTTCAATACGTTTTTGTAAAGTCATATAAATTACTCCTTTATTCTCCAAATCTGATTAAAATTAATTTTTCTAAATAACTAATTATTCTATCTATCAAAAATCCAAAGAGTCCAATAAAGAAGATCGCTGATAATACATCTTCTAAATTTAACATATTACGCGCATCTACGATTAAAAATCCTAGTCCAGATTGGGCTCCAATCATTTCACCTGAAACTAAGAAAATCCAACTTGTTCCCACTGCCATGTGAATACCAGCCATAATATGTTTAAATGAAGCGGGGAATAAGATGTTACGATATAACGTCCAACCACTTAAATTCATATTTGACGCAATTTTTAAGTATTGTGGCTCAACATTCCTAACGCCTTTAATCGTACTAAATACAATCGGGAAAAAAGCAGCGATAAAGATGATAGCCATTGCTGGTAAACTGCCAATACCAAACCATAAAACAACAAATGGCGACCAAGCTATAGGTGAAATAGGTCGTATAAGTTGAAATAACGGTTCTATTGCAGTGTGCAATAAGGTGCTTCGACCTAAAATAAAACCTGTAGGGACACCAATTAAAATAGCGATACTAAATCCAATAAAGAATCGAAATAAACTGATGCCCAGATGGGTAAATATTTCCCCGGTAATAATAAAATGCCAAATGCTCTGTGCTACTAGGATAGGACCTGGGAGTAATATCGGTTTATAATCTCCAATCCAAATGACACATTGCCAAATAAATAAGAAAAGTATAAATGTTAGTATAGGTAAAGTTTGCTTTTTAATTAAATTACCTGACATGCTGCTTATGCCTCCTTATACAGTGTTGGATCAACGAATGATTTATAAGATGGTGTTTCGAAAAGTTGATGTTGGTTAATCAACTGTGTAATTTTTTGATAACCATCTTCATTAATTGATAAATTGCCATATGATGTCCATTCTGCGGATTGTTCCAATACTTTTCGATCTTGTTTAAAGTGCTTAGACATAATATCAACACTTTGTGATTTATCATTCATTCGATATCCAGCTTTTTTATAATCAGATATAAAACTTTGAGCAACATGTTTTTGATCTTTTATTAAGTCAGTTCTAAGTACTAAAGCACAACAGTATGCATCGGGAATCACTTCATTACCATGTTTTAAAGTTTTTCCTTTGCCTAACTTTTCTCCTAATGCGCCAAATGGTTCGGCCACAGAATATCCAGAAATTCTATGTTCATTTAGGGCAGCTGGCATTTCTGCTGGAGCCATTTCATGATAACTGAATGTTTGAGCATTCAAATTTAATTGTTTTCTCATTTCTTCCAATAATAAGTAGTGCGTTGAATAACGATGAGGGATGGCAAATCGATATTGATGCTCATTATTAAAATTGTTTACCGTTTCACCTTTTTGTCCCATAATGACGTTACCTTCGTGGTGTCCTAGCGCAACTGCTTTAATATCAGCACCCTTTTGTTTAGATTTCATAGCTAATTCTATTAAGGTTGATGCGCCATCAATTCTCCCACTATTTAATGCATCCATAAGATCTGGCCAATTATTAAACTTAATTAATTTTAATTTATAACCATTATGTTTAGCTTGTGCTTTTACTTTTTGAGTCATCATTAAGTTAGCAGAATGTGTAATTGGCAAATAACCAATTTTTAAAGTCTTTTGCGGTTGATTATGTTGATTATTCTTCTGTATAGATTGATTATTACATGCACTTAGTATAAGGATCATAATTATTGGAAAGATGATTATTTTTTTCAATAGTTACAACTCCTTATATGTAATATTCAGGTTCTGCTTGATGGTGGTTTAATGCGAATTTTTCCATAATATTATTTCTTAAAGTTAATAAATAACTATCATTTCTATTTCTCGGATGTGATTGTTCAATTGAATATTGGCTTATAATATTACAGCCATCGCCGAGTAAGATAATGTGATCAGAAAGGTAAATGGCTTCATCAATGTCATGCGTAACTAATATAATCGTAGCTGTAGATTGTTTTTGGAGTTGTACAAGTTGATCTTGTAATTTATAACGTGTAAAAGCATCCAGTGCGCCTAATGGTTCATCCATCAATATGACTTTGGGTTGATGGACTTGTGCACGGCAAAGTGCTACGCGTTGTTTCATTCCTCCAGATAATTGCTCTGGAAACGTCTTTCCTTTATGATCTAAATCAACATATTTTAAATAATTATTGATTTCACCATCACTCATTTCGCGATTTAATCCTAAACGAATGTTGTCATTAATGTTTTTCCACGGCAGTAAATTATGATGCTGAAAAATCATTAAACAATCAGGTGATGGATTTTGTTTTAATTGATCTTCAATTTTAACAGTACCTGACGAAGGTGTTAAAAATCCGCCTATAATGTTTAACATGGTAGACTTTCCACAACCACTTTTACCTAGAAAAGTAACTATTTTACCTTTTTCAATATTTAAATTAAAATCATCGATAACACGATGGTCTCCAAATTGATGTTGGATGTGATTAATGCGAATCATGGCAACACCTCTATTATTCCTATCTAATTAATATGTTTTTTGATGAAAAAAAAGCGGCAGAAATCTAAAATGTATCATTTGATTTCATATTGCCGCTCCTTGAATAGTGTTTAGGTTATTTATAAGTTTACCCCAATTTTTAGCTTAAATAAGATTGTTAGCTAGCAATGGTGTGACGAGTATGATACATACTTATAAATAACTTTTGCTAACTAAACCTGTGGAATTATAAATATAAAGAGAAAGTTTAGTTATAATTTTTCAATATCATCAATAGGTGTATCTACAGCTTTTCTTGCACGACGAACGGCGTCTTCATCAGGTGCATCATATAAGCAGATACATTTTGACATATCTTCACATACATAAGTACGTTGGAATTGAACTTCAGGGACTTCTTCATAGTGGACAGAATTTTTCTTTTTACGCGCTAAATATTGATCCATTGTGATACCTTCTGGGATGTTCCACGTAACAAGATAATCAACGTGTGCATCACCTTTTTTAACTTCTTCTAAGTCTTTACCTACTAAACGTACTTCTTTAACTAAATTAATGTTGATAGATGCATCTTCAAGAAATTGTTTAGCTTCTGTATCACTGTTCGCTTCTACAATAAAATAGCCATGTGTTAAATCTTCTGTTGCTTGTACTTCAATTAATGTTGGTACTTCACCAGTAGTGAGTTTTGCTGCTTTATCTTCTAAGTCTTTTTTAGACTTTGCGAAATCAAGATTATTTGCTTCGAGTAAATATAATGTCATTTAATAGAACCTCCAATGTTTATAATAAATGCATAGTACTACAATTCTTATCAAAATACAAGGATATAAAAGGATGTTATTTTAATTTTCTGATAATTGTTAAAAATTATATTCTATGTAAAGTAAAATCTTTCGGGAAACATGTAACGTTAATTTTTAAAAAATTTCAAAACGTATATAAAATGATATAAACATTTATATTTAATTAAACTGTATTAAATATAAGAAAAAACGGGGGGAGAAAATTTTAGGTTTCATAAAATTAAAGAAAACGTCAACTTCTATATTTATCATAGAAATTGACGCTTAAGCTTGAGCAAGCATTGTTTATGTTCTAACTTTTTATCGTTGTGATTTTAGATATTATAGTAAGACTGTTGCTAAAATTGGTGCAACAACGACTACGATTACACCTACGATTACTAGTGAAATAGAGGCCATTGAAGCTTCTGTCTCACCAAATTCTTGTGCAGATGACACTCCTAATGAATGGCCACTTGTACCAAGTGCGAGCCCACGAGCAATAGGGTTTGTAATGTTAAATAATTTAATGAGTTTGGAACCTAAAGCATAAATAATGACACCATTTAAGATTACTGCCAATGATGTTAGTTCTTTAATACCACCAATATCGGCTGATACTGGTAAAGCAATGGCAGTGGTAGCACCTTGTGGTAACATAGATGCAATGATTTCATTTGAAAATTGGAAAGCACTTGCAATGAAATAGATAAATACCAAAGCAGCTGTCGTTCCGAAAGCAATACCACCAAGGATCTGTTTCCAATATTTCTTAAGCACGTCACGTCTTTTATATAACGGAATCGCAAAACAGATAGTTGCAGGTTCTAAAAAGAAATTGATGATGTCGCCACCGATTTTATAATTTGCATAATCTATACCTGTTAACTTTAGAAATGCTATACCGAAGACCATGCTGACAAATAATGGTGTAAATAAAAAGAAGCCATTCGTCTTCTTGAATAATATCGTTGCTACGATAAAAGGTATAATAGATAATAAAATTCCAAAATATGGTGTGTTAATGCCTAAATGTTCAATCATAATTTTTCCTCCGCTAACTGTTTAGGTTTTCTTTTCTTAGGTATAAATGATTTTGTAATTAACATTTGTGAGAAAAATCCTGTGCATAGTAATAATAAGATTGTAGAAATGATAATTAGCAATATAATCAAGATCGGACTTTGGCTTAATACGCCTAAAGAATTAATAACTGAAATACCTGCAGGTACAAATAAGAAACCGATATTATTTGTTAGCGTCGTACCCACTTTTTCAACTTCCCCAAGTTTAACAATCCCTGTACATAAAGCGATAAATAATAAGACTAGACCTATCACTGATGCTGGCATTGGAATAGGCATGAAACTTTCGATAATATTTGATAAAAGCATGATGATTGCCAACACTAGTACTTGATGAAAAAAGTTATACGTTTTTGAATGACTAGGCTGCTTCTCAGCTTGTTTTTTGTTTGTTTCCATAATGTATTTCCTCCCGAATTAATCTTGAGTTAATTATAATATGAAAACGGTTGCTACTAGTCGTTTTAAAGGTGAATTACGAAACGTATATACTGAGTTGCATTAATTACGATGTGACATTCAAAGTAAGCCCATATTCTGCTTGAACGTTTTCATATATGAGCGACTGACTTGGAATTTTAATGCATTTGTCATCGTAAGTTGATAGGTATAGTTAAACCAATGTTCTATTGTTTGTATGTGTACTTTATTAACAAGCGTGGCACGGTGAATTCTCATAAACAAAGGATCCGCAATTTTTTTTTCGTAATGGTTAAGTGGTTCAGTTGTATGATAATTTTCTTGTAAGGTGTTGATCGTAGTAATACCGTTATTAACAGAAATAGCAATAATATCTTCTAAATTAATGATATGAATACGCTCATCTACTTCAATAGGTAAAACCATTTGTGAAGTTGGCGTATTTTCTTTGTGTGCATCATTTTGATGCTGGCTGACATCATTTGCTTGTTTATAAGTATCGTGATCGAGCGCTGTTTCAACTTTATGGATGGCCTGTGCAATACGTTTTTGTTCGAATGGTTTTAAAATATAATCCGTCGCATCTAGCTCAAAAGCTTTAACGGCGAAAGTATCATGTGCCGTAGCAAAAATAATATGTGGTGGGTTTTGCATTTTGTTAATTTTATTTGCTAAATCGAGTCCATTCTCTTCCATTAAATTAATATCTAAAAAAATTACATCATAACGATCATAAAGTAAGAGTTCTAATGTTTCTGAAACATTTTCTGCTTCATTAATTACATCAAACGTACGAATTTCATTTAATAAGTAATGAAGTTCGTTACGCGCTAAAGGTTCATCATCTACAATAATTGCTTTCAATGTTTTTCGTCCTCTCTTATGAAAAATGGAATAGTATAACTTACGTTGGTACCTTCTTTGCTGGAATGAATATGCATTTTAGCTGTAATACCAAATAAGCCTTCCAATCTGTGATTTAAATTCTCTAAGGCGCTACCTGTGCCTAAATCAGAATAAACACGTGTTTTACCTATATTATTAATTTTATCATCAGGGATTCCTGAACCATTATCTTCAACTGATATATATAATCCATCTGCTGTTTTATAAGCGGTTACGATAATACGATTGTTATATTTACGGTTTTTAAAGGCATGTTTGATGGCATTTTCTATAAGTATTTGTATTGCAAATGGTGGTACAAGTGCACCATAACATGAATCTTCAATATTGAATGAAACATCAAAACGATCTGGATAACGTGCTTGTTCCAGTGATAAATAAGCCTCAACTTGTTGCAATTCCTTTTCAAGTGAAATCGTATTGTTACGTGCACCTTGTAAATTTGAGCGGAAAAATTGGCTGAGCTGTAACAGTAACTTTCTTGCTTTTTCACTATCAATTCTGACTAAGGCAGAAATTGTGTTAATGGCATTGAAAAAGAAGTGCGGATTTACTTGTGCTTGTAGTGATTTGATTTCGGCATCTCTAACTAAAGCGCTTTGTGTTTCAGCTTGTCCTAATTCAAGTTGACTAGAAAATATCTCTGCAAGACCAGATGCTAACTGTTTGTCGGAATGAGAAACATCGTGCCTATTAGTAAAATATAGTTTTAAAGTACCAATAACATCATTCTTGACTCTTAATGGAACGACAATGGCTGCTTCAAGCGGGCATTCAGGATGATTGCAACCAATATCTTCCCTTGAATATGCTTCTTTTAAAGTACCTGCTTGTATTGCCTGTTTTGAAAGATTGGTAATGATTTGTTTTTGGGCAACATGATGATCACTTGCTGCACCTACATGCGTTAATATATCTTTACGATTAGTGATAGCGACTGCCGAAACACGCATAAGATCTAAAATAATGGTAGCTGCTTGTTTGGCAGAATGCTCATTTAATCCTGAGCGGAAAAATGGTAATGTTTCATTTGCTAGTTGTAAAACATCGTGTGTTTGAATAGCACGTGTTTCTTCTTCTTGTTTGATTGTCGATAATATAATTGATAAAAAAATTGCTGTACCGATTGAGTTGATTGAAATCATAGGTAAAGCAATTAATTTAACTAGTGACCAAGCATGCTCCGTATTATCAGAAAAGATTAAGATACAAATCATTTGAATAACTTCTGTAGTACCTCCAATGATAGTACCTTTAACTATAGTAGGATACTGACGTGCACGCATTGCTCTATAACCAAAATAACCGGATACTAGCGCAATAAATATAGATGAAATCAGATAAATATAAGCATCAGCACCACCAATATAAACACGATAAATGCCTGAAATTATTGCGACGAAAATAGCGACGAATGGTCCTCCAATTAACCCTGAAACGCCTATGGTAAGTACGCGCGTATTTGCGAGAGAAGCCTCAGGATCTAAGTGATTATAGACACTGCCATTAACGACTTCATTGCCATTGATTTGTATACCTGTGAAGTTTGAAATCATAGAGAAACACCCGAAAATGATGATGAGCTGCCATTGTGAACTTCGTTTATCTCTTTGATTCATCATTGTTTTAAAGTGATTAATATTCATTAATATATAAGCGATAATAATAATAAGACCTACACGTTCTAGTAATAAAATAAATAAATTTAACATCTCATACACCTTTATAGATAATTTGTCTATCTAGTATAATACATAATTTTGATTATGTATTAATTATTCTTATAGAAAAAATAAAATTTCTAAACGCTATCAATATATTTTGTGGAATAATTAAAAAGTTACTTAATACACTTTGCGTGCTCTTTTTTTAGCAATAAATTGAAGTAAATGTTATTTTTATCTTATTGACTTTTTTAAAAAATGTTTTGAATTTTAAAAAGTCATGTTTACCATGTAATCATTATTATAAGGCAAGAGAAAATGTTTTAGAGCTGGACAAGTTAAATCATTAATAATGATTATGGTTGTTTTACGGGGATTTAGGAGGCAAAATAATATGGAATCAGAACAACCATTTGAAGGAGATAACAGACTTCTTTCAGGTATTTTTTTAAGCGTAATAACATTTTGGTTGTTTGCTCAATCGCTCGTTAATATCGTTCCTGCATTAGAAACATCTTTCACAACTAGTTATGGAACGATTAACGTAGCCGTAAGTTTAACCGCATTATTATGTGGTTTGTTTGTTGTAGGTACAGGAGGACTTGCAGATCGATATGGTAGGGTCAAAATGACTTATATCGGTTTGACTTTAAGCGTTCTTGGATCATTACTTATTATCATTCCAGGATTTGTCCCTTTGTTAGTACTTGGGAGAGCAATACAGGGGCTATCTGCAGCATGTATCATGCCTTCGACATTAGCAATTATAAATGAATACTATATTGGAAGAAGGCGACAACGTGCGTTAAGTTACTGGTCTATCGGTTCATGGGGTGGTACTGGAATTTGTTCGTTTTTTGGTGGCATCATGGCTACCTTTGTAGGATGGCGATCTATATTTATTATTTCGATAATAGTAGCTTTAGTGTCTATGTATTTAATCAAACACACGCCAGAAACGAAAGCCGTTCAAACTGAGGCATCAAAGCGTGCCAAATTTGATTTTGTAGGGCTAATTATATTAATAGTTGCAATGCTGAGTGTCAATTTAATCATTACACAATCTTCAAATTATGGTTTCTTTTCACCGCTTATTTTGATGTTAATTGTGATATTCATCATTTCAATTATTGTATTTATATTATTTGAAAACAAAGTTAAAAACCCATTGATAGATTTTAAACTTTTTAAACATAAAGCATACAGTGGTGCTACAGTGTCAAACTTTTTACTAAATGCTGTAGCAGGGACGCTTATTGTTGCGAATACTTATTTTCAATCGGGATTACATTTCACCTCATTCCAATCTGGTATGATGACTATTACTTACTTAGTAGCTGTTTTAATCATGATTAGAGTCGGAGAAAAAATCCTACAGGAAATCGGTCCTAAAAAACCAATGCTTATAGGTGCAGGGCTTAATGCGATAGGGATTCTATTAATCTCGTTAACCTTTTTACCTACACCTGTTTATGTCATCAGTTGTGTGTTAGGTTACTTAATTTATGGTGTGGGCTTAGGTATGTATGCCACACCTTCAACAGATACAGCTGTTACTACTGCGCCAGAAGATAAGGTAGGTGTCGCGTCTGGTGTATATAAAATGGCATCTTCACTTGGTAACTCATTTGGTGTAGCTATTTCAGGGACAATATTTACGATTATGTCAGCTCGTGACAATATTCATGTTGGTGCCATGTATGGACTGTGGTTTAATGCTGCATTAGCAATCATTGCATTTGTATTTGTATGGTTATTAGTTCCGAAAAAGCAATTTAATAATTAGTTATGGTAATAAGATTTTTGAAGTAAATAACAAAATGAAATGCATCCTCTATGCTAGATTAAGCATCAAGCATAGAAGGGTGCATTTTTTAGAGTAGTATATATGAAAAAATTAGGATATAGACAAACCTCATATGCGTAAATTAGTTTGAAATGTACAGTAAAATTATTGGTTATCATTGGGAAATCATATTATAATTTAGTAAACGCTTACAAGGAGGTCTGGATTGATGCAAACTTTATGGCAAAATGAACAAGATCGTTTAACTTTACTAAAACAACTTGTAAATCACCAATCAATTACGAATACACAAGGAGAGAAAACATTCCCTAATCTGGTAAACCAATTGTTATTTCAACTTAAATATTTTAAGACCAATCCCAATCAAATTCAAAAAATACTAACGGATGATGATAAAGAAGCATTAATTGCTTTTTATCAGGGTTCCCAATCCGGTAAAACTATTGTACTTGTTAGTCATTATGATACGGTCGATGTGTCGGAATTTGGTTTAGCTCATGATTTAGCTTGTAATCCTGATAAATTAAAGCAGTATTTTTTAGAAAACCAAAATTATTTAGATAAAGGGGCTGTAGAAGACTTACTTAGTGAAGATTACTTATTTGGTCGTGGGATTATGGATATGAAAGCAGGTCTCATGTTGCATATGTCTTTAATTGAATTAGCATCCATTGAACAATGGGATATTAATTTGATTTTAGTTACGGTTCCAGACGAGGAAGTAAATTCTTCTGGTATGAGAAAAGCGGTAGAAAAATTAGCAGAATTAAAAGCTAACTACGATTTAGATATACAATTACATTTGAATAGTGAACCTACTTTTCAGCAAGCTACTTCAGATGAAAAACATTATATATATTCAGGATCAATTGGTAAAATCATGCCAGCAGTACTGTGCTATGGAAAGGAAACACATGTCGGTCAGCCTCTTGAAGGTTTGAGTGCTAACTTTATGATGAGTTATATTACACAAGCGGTAGAATATAACACACAGCTAAAAGAACATTTTGAAAATGAATCCACACCTGTACCTGTAACATTAATGATGAAAGATATTAAAGATACATATGATGTGCAAACGCCATACAAAACCATAGGATTATTTAACTTCTTTCTATTTAACAAAACACCTAAAGATGTTTTTAGAGAATTCATAAATACGGTCATCACTGCTGTTGAGCGTTGTGAATCGGATTGGCTATCTGTATTAGAAACAGAAGATTACCAATTCGATAAAAAAATTAATGTTCTGACATATGAGCAACTTAGGCAATATGCTGTTAAACAGTACGGTGAAGAAGCAATCACTAATCTTATAGATCAAACACTTCAAGAAACGTCAGAGTTACATTTACAGAATATTCATGTTGCAGATAAGCTGATGCAAATATGTAAGAATATAGCGCCAGCTGTAGTGACATTTTTTGCTTCACCTTATTATCCAGCTGTTAATGCTTCATCCGACAAGCACGTATCCTCAACTATAGAATTAGTGAAACATACACTAAATGAACAATTTCAGCGTAGTAGTGAACAAGTATATTATTTTAATGGCATCAGTGATACGAGTTATTTAAAGTTTGATGGAGATATGGAACAGATGGTTATATATGAGCAAAATACGCCAAATTTCAATCGTACATACACTATTCCTTTTGAATCAATAAAAGCCATCAGTGCAACTACATTGTTGATAGGACCCATCGGCAAAGATGCTCATAAATTAAGTGAGCGTCTGCATAAGCAGAGCGCATTAATAGAATTACCTGTCGTGTTAGAAAAAGTAGTTAAGTCATATATTTAAACTAGATATGTAGCTAGTACTTGTTAGAAGGTGTGCGATTACGCTATTATGAATAATAAATGTTTAAATAACTTTAATTGAAAAATGGAGTGTCAAATATGATAGAGGCGTATAAAGATTTTTGGAAAAAATATATAGATTTTCAAAGTAAATCCAATAGATTAGAGTTCTGGACACCAGTGCTGATTCATATTGTTAGTATATTTATTGTAGCTATTATTGGTGTTATTGCTTTTATTTCAGGTGCTTTTATTGTTGCTACAATCCTGTCAATATTGGTTGGGATTTTTGTTTTGGCAATGATTATACCAATGTTTGCTATTACATTGCGACGATTTTATGATGCAGGAAGAAGAAGAACTTCTGCCATCATTCTTATAGCTGTGTCTATTATTATGAACATTTCATTTGATTTGATTCAAATCAATAGCATAGCCATCTTACTTAATGTGATTGCATGGATATGTACGATTTTATTAATCATTGAAACATTGCTACCTTCTCGTAATGAATCGGATGCCACTTTAAAATGGCTATAGCATTTTAAATGCGAATGAAGATATGAGATAGCAAGTGTTTAGATGTATGAATTATGGCGAACTTTAATGTCGTAGTAGAGGAATAAGTATAATACACGCGTTTTAACAAAGATGTTCAAGTAATTTTCCAAAAATGAAAAATTAAAATTTATCGCTTATAAGCCGTTGTCATTAAAAGTCTGAAACATGTAAAAGATGTTTTGGACTTTTTTGTTTATGTTGTTAAGGTATAAAAATTATCTGAAAATTCATTGTATTAAAAAAAGTAAACCTTTAATATAAAAGAAGAAAGGTGGAGATAACATGGAATGGTTAAAATTGATTGGAATTTTAATTATAGTACTTGGTTTTTTATTCAAGATTGATACGATTGCTGTGATTTTAATCGCCGCTGTAGCGACGGGACTTGTATCAGGTTTAAATTTGTACGTTATTCTTGAAACATTAGGAAAAGCTTTTGTTGATAATCGTTTAGTTACACTTTTTATTTTAACATTACCTATGGTGGGGTTAATTGAGCGTTTTGGTTTAAAAAAGCAGGCCTCGAATATGATCGGTAAGGTGAATAAAGTTACGAGTGGGCGATTGATGACTATCTATTTATTCATTAGAGAATTAGCGGGTGTTGCATCAATACGTATCGGAGGACATCCACAGTTTGTACGTCCATTGATTAATCCAATGGTACAGGGTGCGTTAAGAACACGCTATCATTTGCAAGAACATGAAGTAGACGAAAAGGATATCGAAAAGATTAAAGCGCAGACTTCTGCGATGGAAAATTATGGTAATTTCTTCGGCCAAAATTTGTTTGTAGGGGCAGCAGGTGTATTGTTAATGGTTGGTACGTTTCAGTCTTTAGATATTAAAGTGAATGCCATTGATCTTGTATTAGCATCATTACCAATCGCTGTTATTGTCTTTTTTATTGTGTGGATAAATAATATTAGATTTGATAAATATTTAGATCGGAAATACGGTAAAAAGCAGGTGGAAAGACATGAGTGAGCATACATTAAATCAAATTTTAGAACTATTTTACATATTAATTGGTTTACAATTACTTTATACGGCATATCGCGTGTTAAAAGCATCAACAAATAGCAAAAAATATGGTACAGCTTTATTTTGGATTTTATTAGCTATTTTATTTATTGCCGGTCCTTATATACCTAACGTAATCAATGGCATATTTATCATAGTTATGGGAATATTAACGCTATGTAAACAAGTGGTTATTAAAAATATTATAGATGTCAACGAAGCACAGGGAAACGTGGGTTCACAAAAATATGGAAATAAATTATTTATCCCCGCTATTGTTTTAGCTATAGCTGCGATTATCGTTTCTAATTGGACACCA
This sequence comes from Staphylococcus sp. HMSC034G07, assembly GCF_001835975.1. Taxonomy (NCBI): domain Bacteria; kingdom Bacillati; phylum Bacillota; class Bacilli; order Caryophanales; family Staphylococcaceae; genus Staphylococcus; species Staphylococcus sp. HMSC034G07. The sequence goes on along the minus strand of NZ_KV826593.1, from coordinate 225,592 downwards.
TTAGGAGGAGCAATAGGTTTAGGTGTTTCTTCGATATTAGGGTTACTTGCTGCATATATTGTTATTAAGCCAAATGGTAAATATATACTTTACGACAGTGACCGTCTAACCCAACAAATTGGAACAGTTGGTATACTACCACAGTTCTTGGCTGCATTAGGCGTACTTTTTACAGTGAGTGGTGTGGGGGATGTTATTTCTAAAGGCATATCCTCTTTTTTACCAGAGGGCAATCATCTTATAGGTGCGGCAGCATATGTTATTGGCATGGTGCTTTTTACAATGTTAATGGGTAATGCATTTGCTGCATTTACCGTTATCACAGCAAGTATCGGTATTCCATTTGTTATCGCACAAGGTGGAGATCCTGTTATAGCCGGTGCACTGGCTATGACTGGTGGATTTTGTGGTACATTATTGACACCTATGGCAGCTAACTTTAATACTTTACCAGTTGCTTTATTAGAAATGAAACGAGAATTCGGCGTGATTAAAGCACAAGCGCCTATTGCACTTATATTAATTTTGGTGCATATAGGATTAATGTATGTTTGGGCGTTTTAAAATGTAAAAAGTATAAATTAAAAAATGAAAAGGGGATGTTAATGATGAAAATATTAGTAACAGGGTTTGATCCTTTTGGTGGAGAAGAGATTAATCCAGCATTGGAAGCTGTTAAATTATTGCCAAATGAAATTGAATCACATCAGATTGATAAGATAGAAATACCTACAGTTTTTAATAAAAGCAAAGAAACTATAGTTAATAAATTAAAACAAGAACAATATGATGTTGTATTGGCAATTGGACAAGCAGGTGGAAGATTTGAATTGACGCCAGAACGTGTAGGTATAAACATTGATGATGCGCGTATACCTGATAATGAAGGTAACCAGCCGATAGATGAAGTTATTCAATCATCAGGCGATGCCGCATATTTTTCCAATTTACCAGTTAAACGTATGACAGAGGCGATTAAGTCTGCAGGGGTACCAGCGAGATTGTCTAATACAGCAGGTACTTTTGTATGTAATCATATTTTGTATCAACTTGGATTTTTACAAGCAACACAATTTCCAAATATTAAATTTGGATTTATACATGTGCCTTTTATTCCTCAACAAGTCACAGACAAACCTGAAAAACCATCCATGTCTATTCAAACGATTGCAGAAGGTTTGGAAGCTGCTCTCAAAGCGATTATAGAATCAGATGAGGACATTAAAATTGCTTTAGGTGAAACGCATTAAATTATTTTTAGAACATATATTAAAATAAAAAAGCAGTGACACATACTATGATGATAGCGGGTGTCATTGCTTTTTTTAGTGCGTAAAACAATGTAGTAATAAAGTCGTAACTTGTTATTTTAATAATCGTGTTCATTTCTTGAATAATTCATACGAACTTCATAATAAGTTTTTCCAAAATAAGTAGCTTGTTTATCATTGCTCAACTTAAATCCAACTTGCTCATAAAAATGAATTGCATTTTTATTTTCTTCAACTACCCATAGGGTTACATTGTCAGGATAAGATAATTCCAAGGCACGTTGTGTAAGTGCATAACCAATCATATGACGCTGATAATCTTCCAATAAATAAAGTGCGAAGATTTCACTCCAGTCGTCAGAAGAAGATGAGGATTCCGTTTTGCCATAAGATATGAAACCTACTACTTCGTTTTCGACGAGGGCAACTAATGTCGGAACATTGTGCAAATAAGACTTTCTGATAAATTGAGCTTTGTCTAGGTTTTCTAAGTAATTATTTTTAGATAAATGGTCATAAGTTTCCAACCAACTTTCATAGTGGACAAGTGCTTTACCATACTTATCTGCTTCAGTTAATGCTCTTATTGTAAACTCCATACATCTTCCCCCTTTGTTTATCAAATTGTAAATATTATAGCATCTAACGATGTGTAAAAGAAATTTTTGAATTCATTACAAGTAAATGAAAGAATTTTAAAATTCAATAAAGTAACATGACTCATTGTTTAGTCAATATTTGTTTAATTGAGGGAATCCGCAAGTTTTAAAGCTTCTTGTTTTGCTTGTTTACTGTAATATGAATGAGCAAAGTGCATTTGTAAAATTAAAAACAAACCACTAAATGTCCAATACAAACCAAGTGCTGCTGCAGAATGTAAAGATATGTAAGTTATAAAAATAGGTGATAATATCATCATCACATAATATGTTTTGCGTTGATTTTTAGGGTAATGCATTGCATTTACAAGAGGTTGTATGAAATAAATAGCAGCTGCAATTAATGACATCCATAAATCAGGTTTTGTTAAATTGAACCATAAAAAATGAGGGAATTGATCTATTCCACCACTGCTAGGAAATTTAAGTGTCACGATTAAACCAAATAATATGGGCAACTGTATTAAAATTGGTAAACAACCGATAACGCTTTTTATTGGATTAATGTCATAACGCTTATAAGTGGTCATCAAATCTCTATTAGCTTCACGTTTTTCCTCCTGTGTTTGCGCATCTCTTACGCGTTGTTTGATGTTATCAATTTGCGGTTGTACTATCTTTGTTTTTTCTCTGATCAGATGCATGTTTTTAACTTGTATTAACATAAACGGCATTAAGATAAGGCGTATGGTCAGTACAATCATGATGATGGCTAACCCATAATTGTCGTTAAACAACTTTCCCAATCCATGCAAAAACATATCAATGGGTTTTACAAAAATAAAGTAAAACCAGCCACTTCTATCCTCTTGTTTTGAATAATCACAAGCAGTTAAAAGTAAAGGTAGCATCGTCATCATTAAGACAATCCAATTTTTCTTCATATGTTATTCCCTCCTGCTCGGGTTTTGAACAATGTAACTTTAACACAATTGCATACAATTTTTAAATATTATTTAAAAAATTTCGAAAAACATTTTAATGAATGACTTACAGATATGTTTGATATACAGAATGATTTGCTGAACGAAACTTAAATGAATACAAGCGGAATATTTAAAGAATAAAATGAAGTTGTGTCATAATGAAATTGTTAAACGAGTAGAGGAATGTGATAAATATGTTAATAGGCATGATTTCAGATTTACATATCGATAGACATAATAAACTAACGCCCAAAGATTATGAACAGGCATTAGTTACAGTAATTAAGCAACAAAAAATTGAATTATTACTTATCGCTGGAGATGTTTCAAATCATTATAAGTTAACGCAATCATTTGTGAAGGAAATCGAGATACAAACAATGATAAAAGTACTGTTTGTACCGGGAAATCATGATTTTTGGTCAACGGATACTGGGGCGACTTCTTCTGAAATCTTGGATACTTATATCAAAATGGATAATTGCTTAATAGATGATCCTTTTGTCATAAATGAAGCGTGGGCGATTGTAGGTAATACAGGTTGGTATGACTATACATATGCACACTCTAAATTCTCTTTGGAACGCATTGCACGTAGGAAATATTATGGCGCTACTTGGCAAGATAAAGTGAAAATAGATTGGCAAATTGAAGACCAAAAATTATCAATGATAGCGGCCAAACAAGCGATGAAGGATATTGAAAAAGTAAAAGATAAAAAAATTATATTAATGACACACATCGTGACTCATCGTAAATTCGCAGTACCAATGCCACATAGAATATTTGATTATTTTAATGCATTTATAGGTACTTCGGATTTTGATGAAATTTATACCCAATATGATATTAGATATAGTATTATGGGCCATGTTCATTTTCGAAATGTTTTTGAAGAAAACAACGTGACATATATTTGTCCGTGTTTAGGCTATCAACGGGAATGGCGTACACCAGATATAGAACAGGAAATCAACCATGCGTTACACAAAATAGAAATTAATTAATCATTTTTGTAAATGAATGCTCATACGTCCAGGAGCATTATAACTGCTTTCTAATTTCTGTTTGTTAATTTTTATAATTTGATATTTATTCGGAAAAATAGCAGGTATAATAATTGATTTCCATAAATTAGACCATAATGGATCAATATAATAATAATGGTTATCGTCATAACCAATCAGCACGGTAACATGAATGTTTGATACCAATTGATGATGTGTATTATCAATTTTAAATGTTTTGCTAAAAGGCTTTTGACCTAAAACAGTGTGATAAATGATGACAGGTTGCCCTTTATCAATGACGTCACATAATGAAGCCAGTGATTTCCCAGTACTATTAACAATACGTTTATCATACGTTTGTAAATAGGGTGCTAAGGCTGTAGGGAAAATCGTTTGATGATAACCCCATTTTACCCATAAGTGATGACCTACATAGCCTTTATATGGATTATTTGCGTGTTTCGGCCAGTGTTTCATGATATGTGTTGCTGGTATTTTGTGATTATTGAATTGTAATATCATTGCACTTGCTATGCCTTCGCACCCCATAATCATAGGTATCGGGAACAATTGGCTAATTGGTTTAACGGCTAATAATTTTTTATTCATAGATAGAGACTCCTGTATCGAATATTAAAGATTTATTAACATTGATGATTGCTTTTATTATATATCTATATCGATTTAAGTGACTACAAAGATGCTTAAATCATAGTTAATATTAGATATATTTTAATAAAAATGGTTATAATGTGCGAAAGGGGTTGAAAACAATGGATTATAGAATAGAAACATTATCCGACATTCCAGTGCCAGTTGTAGGGGTAAAAAGAGCATATGCAACTGGACAAAAAGCACAAGAAAATATTTTTAAGTTTTGGATGGAATTTGAAGCAATGGGTTACAAAAATCACTTGATATCACAAAGTAATCAATACCTCGAAGGGTTATTAGGTGTTTGTCTTCCTAAAGAAAATGGCGAAATGCATTATTTAATAGGTGTGACAAATGAGGAAACGCAAAGTGATTGGGAACAAGTAGAATTAGTAGAAGGCAGATACTTAGTATTTGATGCCAAAGGTCCAGTTCCAGAATCGATTAAACAAGCAATGCAAACCATTCATAGAAAAATCTTACATACTCTAGATTATGAATTGCGAAGCGCTCCTTTTTTTGAGTTGTATAAACCAGGTGAATTACATTCAAACGACTATATTACTGAAATTTGGTTTCCAATCAAATAGTAGAATAGAAGTTTGAAATCAACGATGTTAGAAATATAAACACAATTGTGTCATGTAATCGCCCATTTCTATTTCAAGTCAAGTAGAATTGGACATTTATTGTGTTTATAGTATTTTATAGATTGGTATATTGAGCAAGCAAAAGAAAAGACGCCACTAAATGGCATGTTGAAACATGAATTTAGCGGCGTCTATATTAATTTTTTAACCTAAGTTTTCCAAATCAATACATATGTTATTAAATTAATTGTGAATGTTGATAATGCTTTGAATGTATTTTTTAAGCTTTAATTCATGTTATATGCTTATTAATAAAAAACGACTTTAACCCAATTTCTAACCCAATGATTAGCACTGCAGTGATTAGTAAAATAATCGTATATGGTAAGATACTGTATTCACCTTGTAATCCTACTAATGGTGACATGATACCACCAAGTATAAATTGAAATAGACCTAGTAAACTGGAAGCATTACCACTACCACCAGTACGAGCTTCCATTGCTAATGCAAAGCTTAAAGGTCCGATACCTGTTACAGGACATACATTTAAAAAGAATGCGATAATTAATACCCATAACGGCAAATGCAGTGTTAATGCCACAATAATAAGTACAACGCCAATTATTTGAACGATTGTTAAAATAATTAGCAAAAAGTAGCGATTTATATATGCCACAAGTAAGGCTGTAAGTTGACTCATAATAATAAGGCCAATGCCGTTAAAAGCAAACAAATAACTAAATTGCTGAGGCGTCATGTCATAAATTTTTTGTGTAATAAACGGTGCCGCAGATGAAAAACTAAATAACATTACGTACGTTAAGCCTTGTAAAATCATTGGAATAATAAATGCAGGCGTTTTTAACAAATGAGCAAAATCTTTAAAAATAACTTTAAAATTAAGTTTTGCTCTGTTTGGTTGATGTGTTTCTTCTAAATGGCGGATCGACAAAAATAAAATAATAACACTTACGATTGCCAGAATTACAAATATTGCTTTCCAATTGGATATCGTTAGTGCGTATCCACCTATGATTGGCGCAATAATCGTAATGATACCATTAATTACAAGTAATGCTGCTAGTCCTTTAGCTAATGCTTTTCCTTCATGCTGGTCTCCCATAGTAGCTTTGGCAATTACTATCGCGCCTCCGCCAGTTAAACCTTGAACTAGTCGCAAAGTGAGTAAGACACCCATGGAAGCAGTGAAAACCGCCAGTAAAGAAGCGAGCGCATAGATTGAAATGATAAACAAAGCAACTTTTTTTCGTCCGTATGCATCAGACAAAGGCCCAAATATAAATTGGCCAATAGCAAGACCAATCATTGCAAATGATAAAGTAAGCTGTGCTTGAGATACAGATGTACTAAAGTCATGTTGCACATTCGGTAATGATGGCACATACATATCTATGGTTAAAGGACCAAATGTAGTCATGATACCTAACACAATAATGACCATAATTGGCAGTTGACGATTTGAAATCTTGTCCATGTTTGAAACTCCTTTAAAATACTCTTTAATGTTTAATTATAAACATGTTATCTCGTTTTGTAACTACTTATAAAAGTAATATATTAAATACCATGTATATTTAAAAACGAGCATATTAATTGAGCTCGTTGTAATTATTAATATAATACAAAACATACATTTATATGATAAAGTATTATACTAGATATAGCGCGTTAATAATATGTTTTTAATAGCAATTATTCAAAAAGACATGGAAATTTACTAAGGAGTAAAAAATGAATTTGACTAAAACACACTATGAAGTGATTAAATTTGTGATTGTAGGCGGTATGAATACTTTAAATTATTACATTGTCTATCTTTGTTTATTGAAGTTATTAGAAATGAATTATTTAGTTAGTCATATCAGTGGATTTATCATTAGTTTTGTTATTTCTTATTATTTAAATTGTTACTTTGTTTATAAAGTGACACCAACTTGGAGTAAATTCCTAAAGTTTCCATTAACTCAAGTTGTCAATATGGGCATGCAAACTTTATTATTGTACATTTTTGTACAATGGTTTGGTATATCATCTGTGATAGCACCTTTTGCAGGGCTTATCATTACGATACCTATAACATTTGTGCTCTCTAAATATATTTTGAGAGATTAGTTAAATGATTAATAGACCAACATTTTAAATATAGTTATTTTTATGAGATCAAGTTTCGGAATCAAAAATATGATTTGTTTCAAACTTGGTCTCTTATTTTTGCTCAATTTTATAATTAATATTAGGATTGGCTAAAAAAATAATTAGTTTATTTATATTAAATAATTTTTGAATAAAAATCGTTGTAAATATGTTTGTATTGAGTCATAATAAGTATTCAATCATACTGAAGGTGGAACGTAAGATGAGTCAAAAAGAAAAATTGGAAACAGCACAAAAAGGTGCCTTTTTAAGTTTAATCGTCTATATCATATTATCAGTGACTAAATTTATTGTAGGTTATTTATATGATTCTGCAGCTGTAAAAGCAGATAGTTTAAATAACATGACAGATATTATTGTTTCTTTGGCCGTAATTATTGGGTTGAAAATTTCTATTAAACCTGCAGACCAAAACCATCCATATGGACATTTGAAATCTGAAAATATATCATCATTACTCGTGTCATTTATTATAATGTTTGTAGGTATTCAAGTCATTATAGAGAATGTTCCTGAATTATTCACAAACGAACATCATACTCCTAATATTATAAATATTTATGTCAGTGTCATTAGTGGTTTGATTATGCTAGCTGTGTTTTATATTAATCAAAGAATTGCTAATCATACCCAAAGTAGTTCTCTGAATTCTGCAGCTAAGGACAATTTGTCGGATGCGTTAGTGAGTTTAGGAACTGCAATTGGTTTAGTATTTACACAATTTGGATTTCCAATCATTGATACGATATTAGCCATTATTTTAGGCTTACTTATAATATATACTGGTTTTGGTATCTTTAAAGAATCAATTTTTACATTAAGTGACGGTTTTAACGAGCAAGAATTAGAAGCTTATAAAAATTATGTGTTAGAAATTGAAGATGTAATAGAAGTACAAAATATTAAAGGTCGTTACCACGGTAGTAGTGTTTTTGTAGATGTAACGATTGTAGTAAAATCAGATTTGTCTTTAGAGGAAGCACATCACATTTGCGACAAAGTAGAACAACATATGCATAGCAAAGGCATTTCTTCAGTTTATGTGCATCCTGAGCCACAGTCAATACAGTAACTAAGATGTCGAGAAAGTAAATAATTTTGATTATTATCATGACTTATATTCATATTAAGTTAATAAACTACTAAAGGATAACCTGAATTAAGGTATTTAATGAATATTGATGTATAAACTGAAATTTTATTAGCTTATTTTATAGTAAAAAAAACGAGTGGAACAGAAATCTATTTTTATCAAAAAGATTTCACTGCTCCACCCTGGCAAGAATGACTAGAATTTTAAAAAAATATAGAGGAACACCTGAGATTCAGCCCATGCATAAGCCCCACTAACTCAATAAATTGAGAAGTGGGGCTTTATTTTTTTACATATTGAAGAAATGCATAAAATTCGTTTTACCACCAACCATTTGCAGCACGGAATTCAATTGCTGCATCAATTGAGCCATAACGTTCTTCAGCGTATTGAATCATACCTTTTGTTTGTTCAGTTACAGATCCAGTACCCCAAGCTTCCTTCGTTTGTCCTAAACCTCTATATCCTAATTCATTCACCGCATCTGGGTTACCGCTTGATTCTGGCATTACAATGTTATCCCAAAGTGCTTTTGTACCACCAGCAGCAATAAATTCACTATATACATCATTGTTTGCTTGAGTAGTTTCTGCAGCATCAGCTGTAGATGTATTTGAAGTTAAACCAACACCAGCAGTAGCGATTGTTACTGATGCGAATGAAGCTAATAATAATTTTTTCATTTGAAAAATCCTCCTAATAATTGTTTGTTTTAAATAATTTCAAATTGTATTTGTTAATCTGCATAGTTGTTTTAAAAGTGCTTATTTTTGTCTGTCGTATTGCTCGGTTTATCAACGTTTACAACTATAACATCATTTTTTTATAGACAGGTTACAGTAAAATAAAAATAAAAAGTCATTTATGAATAAATGAATACAATCATTTCAAAATTAAGTGTAAATTGTTATAATTTTAATGTATGGCATGAGAAATTATAGATAAGTATTGTCGTAACAAGATTTATATCTGTATATCACTGTAATATTTTTGTAAAACGGGTGATAATATAATTTTATTCAATGGAAAGAAGGAATATTATGCCAAAACTAATTTTATGTAGACATGGACAAAGTGTTTGGAATGCTGAGAATCTATTTACAGGTTGGGCTGATGTAGATTTATCAGAACAGGGAAGAACTGAGGCAGTAACGTCGGGAAAAAAATTAAAAGAACAGGGTATAGAGATTGATATCGCCTTTACGTCTTTATTACAACGCGCCATTAAAACTACATTTCACTTATTAGATGAATCTCAACAGTTATTTATTCCTGTTATTAAATCTTGGCGCTTAAATGAGCGTCATTATGGTGGATTGCAAGGTTTAAACAAAGATAAAGCAAGAGAAAAATTTGGAGAAGAACAAGTACATATATGGAGACGTTCATATGACATAGCACCACCTGAACAAAGTGAAGAACAAAGAAAAGACTATTTAAATGATAGAAAATATGAACATTTAGATAGAAGAGTTATGCCTGAATCAGAAAGTTTGAAAGACACGTTAATTAGGGTGATTCCTTATTGGAACGACCAAATTTCACAACAGTTATTAGATGGAAAAACTGTGCTTGTTTCTGCACATGGAAATTCATTACGTGCATTAATTAAGTATTTAGAAGATGTATCAGATGAAGATATTGTAGGATATGAAATTAAAACTGGAGCGCCTTTGATTTATGATTTAACAGATGATTTAAAAGTAATAAATAAATATTACTTATAGTTTTTCAATAAATGTAAGTAAAAAAAGACCTCATAAATAGATAATGAATCGTTTAAATAAAATAATGGCTGATCCTGAAGTATATAAATGTATATTTTCAGGAATCAAGCCACATTTTAGAAGTAATGCGACAAAACCAGAAACAAATTACCATTGGTTTTGAAGTGTTACTTCTATTTTTATTTATTGCGCTTATGTTGTTGGATAATTTTGCGTGCACGTTTCCGTGTTTTAATATTAGGACTATTTAAATTACGACGTGCTGTTTGTAAATCTAATTTCATGGTGAGGACCTCCTTTATCTATAGATATTATGTAAGAAAAAACCTGAAATGTAAATAGTAATTATTACGATTTATAACTATTTTTTAAATCTCTCAAAATAAAAGATTAAAATAAAACTAATATTTTAAGTATTTTTAATGATAAATTAAACTAAAATATGTATAATGCAGAAATGCGACTAAAAAGAGTTGATAAATTAATAGAAAATAGGAGTACAAAAATGGATCAAAAGACGAAAATTATAATGATTTTGATGATGTTGTGTGGTGGATTTTTTGGATTATTAAATGAAACCTTATTAACTACAGCATTACCAAGCATAATGAAAGATTTTAAAATAGATTACACACAAGTACAGTGGCTTACTACGGCCTTTTTATTGACCAATGGTGTAATAATCCCATTGTCAGCAATGATTATTCAAAGATACTCAACAAGAAAAGTATTTTTAACTGCAATATTTATCTTTTTTATCGGGACTTTAATTGCAGGATTTAGTCCAAACTTTTCTGTTTTATTAAGTGCAAGAATTGTTCAAGCACTTGGTTCTGGTATCATGATGCCACTGATGATGACGACGATCTTAGATGTATTTGAACCTCATGAAAGAGGTAAATATATGGGGACTTTTGGTTTGGTGATTGGTTTAGCTCCAGCAATTGGTCCGACACTGTCTGGTTATTTAGTAGAGTATTTAAATTGGCGTTCATTATTCCATGTCGTTGCTCCAATAGCTGCACTTACTTTCATTGGTGCACTTAAATTCGTCAAAAATGTTGGTACTAATCGAAAGACACGTATTGATATTTTATCAATAATCTTATCTGTGTTCGGTTTTGGTGGTTTGCTATACGGTACAAGTTCAATTTCTCGTGATGGCTGGAACGATCCAATTGTATTGACTACTGTAATTGGTGGCATTATTTTAGTTGCTGCTTTTATATTTCGTCAAACACGTTTGGAAAATCCACTGCTTGATTTTTCAGTATTCAAAGACAGTCAATTTGCCGTAGGTATTATCATAATGGCTTTTACGATGATTTCAATGATTGGTTCTGAAACTGTGTTACCGATGTTTGTGCAGAATATTATGAATGACTCAGCACTTCAATCAGGATTGATTTTATTACCTGGAGCTATCGTAATGGGGATTATGTCAGTGATTTCAGGTTTACTCTATGAAAAATATGGTGCTAAAATATTAGCATTCATTGGTATGTTTATTGTAGTTGTAACAACTTCTTATTTTGTAATCATGGATGAACATACTTCATCAGCGATATTAGCTACTGTATATGCTATTCGTATGATTGGTATCGCACTTGGTTTAATGCCATTAATGACACATACAATGAATCAATTAGCGCCAGAAATGAATGCCCATGGTTCATCGATGACAAATACTATACAACAAATATCTGCATCAATTGGTACAGCAGGTTTGATTACAATTATGAGTCAGGTTGCTAAAAACTACACACCAAATATGTCTGAGTTTAAAGATATGAGCCAAAAACAAATGACAGCAGAAATTCAACATCAAGCATTGCTAAGTGGGTATCACGGTGCCTTTTGGTTTGCAGTCATTATATCAATTATTAGTTTAATAAGTGTGTTTATGTTGAAAAGCAAAAGACAACTTAAATTAGAAGAAAAGAATGCTGAATAATTAAATTTGCGACATCGTACTGCATTAAGCGAAATTGTCTTGTAAATGATATTAATATTATGATACTTTGATATCAATATAAATATTATGAATGGAGCGTATGGATTATAGAACACTCGATGCATTTAAATAATGAACCTTTTCAATTAATGAAAAACGAAGTCAAAACGATTGAAATTAGATTGAATGATGAAAAAAGACAAGAAATTAAAAGCGGCGATTATATTGTATTCCAAAATTTAATGAATGAAGAAACATTAACAGTCCAAGTTAAGGAAATTGTAGTGTTTTCTTCGTTTCAGTCACTGTTGAACCAATATACAAATGAAGAAGTTGGAGCGAAAGCAGATGATCAACTTTCTCAAAAATTAGCGGCTATATATCAAATTTATTCACAAACAGATGAACTTAATTACGGTGCATTAGCAATCAAAGTGGCACTAATATGATGAAAATGAAATTAATTGAGTTATAGCTAGGATAAAGTTGTACCATAGGTGAAAATTTAATTTTTCACGGTAAATATGACACTTTCGTTAAATTCATTTATGAATGAATTTTTCGGAAGTGTTTTTATATAAATATAAAAATAATGTTATAGTTCTAGCACATCAAAGATTTTCGTTGTAAGATAAAACTTATGGTTAAATAATATTAGATATGAGAAGTAATATTAGGAGTGTAAATATGAAAAAATTAATGACGATGGTGTTCATTTCAATAATCACTATAGCTGGGTGCAGTAGTGGGAAATATGCTGATGAGATTGACAAAGCAGTGCATCAACAGAAAAAACAACAAAAGATTTTAGCTGATAAGCAAAATGGCGATGTGGAATCTAAGTTTGAAAAAAAGAATGCGAATATCTATGTGTATGACAAAGGTAAATATGTGACTATTGCTTATAAACCATTAAAAGATGATGATGAAGTTCATTTTTATACATATAAAATAACAGATGGTAAAGCACATTACTTAAAAAACTTTAATTCAAAATCATATTCACATGCACATGATGCGGATTATAAAGAAGAAAATATGAACTTAGAAGAATAAAACAAGATAAGAAGGTGTGTTTTTAACAAATGAAGAAATGTTGGTTAAGTTTGTTATTAATGGCAATAGTCATTTTTGTTTCCGCATGTTCGAATGACAATCAAAATGTACATCAAGATGACAAATATGGAAAAGGTGGAAAGATTAAAATTATTGAGTATGGTGATTTTAAGTGCCCATATTGTAAAAAAGTAGAAGAACATATTATGCCTAAATTAAAAAAAGAATATATTGATACGAAAAAAGTAGATTATCAATTTGTTAATATGGCATTTTTAGGAAAAGATTCAATTATAGGTTCAAGGGCAGGTCATGCAGTAAGGCAATATGCACCTAAACAATATTTAAAATTTCAAAAGTTAATGTTTAAGCAACAACCGAACTCAGAAAAAAAATGGATTACCGAACAACTCGTTGATCAACAAATAAATCTATTGGAAATTTCAAATGGTAAAAAAGAAAAGATAAAAGCGAGTTATAAAACAAAAGATAGTGAATCATGGAAAGCAGCCGAACAAGATCAAAAACAATATAAAGAAAACCATATTGAAACAGCACCTACAGTTTTTGTAGCAGGTAAAAAAGTAGAGGACCCGTATAAATATAAGAACTATAAAAAAATACTTGAAGAAAGTTAAATATTAAAATTTAGATTTAAACTTTAATATCAAAAGCCCGTTCCTGAACGTTTTATAAAACATTTAGGAACGGGCTTTTTTAGTTTATATGAAAAAGAAGGACTAACTTATTAAATCGAAACAATTACGAAAAAAACCAAAATATGTATTGCATATCTCGAAAAGTACAGTTATAATTTTAAATCGTAATTATTACTATCTGAGGAGGAATAAGAATGAAAAAGTCAATATACATACTGTCATTTGTCATTATATTAGCGATCATCGTTACTGCTTGTAGTGCTACAAAGTCTAACGAATCAAAAGATAATGACAAAATAAAAATTAATACTACTGTATTTCCATTAAAATCATTTGCCAATCAAATAGGTGGAAAGTATGTTTCAGTTAAATCTATTTATCCTACTGGTGCAGATTTACATACATATGAACCAACACAAAAAGATATTATGAATGCGAGTAAAGCAGATATGTTCCTGTATACAGGTGACGATTTGGATCCTATTGCTAAAAAAGTGGCAGCAACAATTAAAAAGGATGATAAAAAGGTATCGTTAGGAGATAAAATTGATAAAAGCGAATTATTAACTGATCAACACGAAGAAAAACATGAAGAAGAACATGGTCACCATCATGAACATGGACATCATCATGGCGGCTATGACCCTCATGTATGGTTAGACCCAAAATTTAATCAAGTCTTTGCAAAAGAGATCAAAGATAAATTAATAAAGCAAGACCCTAAACACAAATCTTATTATGAAAAGAACTATAATAAGTTGAAAGAAGATTTGATGGGCATAGATCAAAAAATGCAAAACATCACTGAAGATAAGCAAGGTAATACCGTATATATATCACATGAATCTATTGGTTATCTTTCAGAAAGATATGGATTTGTCCAAAAAGGTATACAAAACATGAATGCTGAAGATCCATCTCAAAAAGCATTAGCAAAAATTGTGAAAGAGATTAATGATTCAGGCGCAAAATACATTTTGTATGAAGCCAATGTTTCTAATAAAGTCACAGATACGATTCGCAAAGAAACAAAAGCAAAACCATTGAAGTTTAATAACATGGAGTCATTATCAAAAGAACAAGCAGAAGATAATAAACTGACATATCAATCCCTAATGGAAAAAAATATAAAACATCTTGATATGGCATTAAATGACAATGTTAAAACAGATGATGAACACGCACATAATAAACATGAAAAAGCAATTGCTGATGGCTACTTTAAGGATAGTCAAGTAAAAGATAGAAAATTAACTGATTATGAAGGAGAATGGCAATCAGTTTATCCGTTTTTAAAAGATGGCACGTTAGATGATGTCATGAAATACAAAGCAAAAGAAGATAATCAAATGACTGCAAAAGAATATAAAGCATATTACCAAAAAGGATATAAGACAAATATTAGTAATATAAATATTACGGAGGATACGATTACTTTTAAAAAAGACGGTAAGACCTTAACTGGCCAATACAAATACGATGGGAAAGATATTTTGAAATATGAAAAAGGTAATAGAGGTGTCAGATATTCATTTAAACGAGTAGGCAGCAAT
This sequence comes from Staphylococcus sp. HMSC034G07, assembly GCF_001835975.1. Classification (NCBI taxonomy): domain Bacteria; kingdom Bacillati; phylum Bacillota; class Bacilli; order Caryophanales; family Staphylococcaceae; genus Staphylococcus; species Staphylococcus sp. HMSC034G07. The sequence continues at coordinate 210,262 of NZ_KV826593.1, read as the reverse complement.
AAAGATTTGCCAAAATATGTACAATTTAGCGATCATAATATTGCACCTAAAAAAGCAGAACATTTCCATATATTTATGGGAGATAATAAACAAAAAGTATTAAAAGAATTAGACAATTGGCCAACATATTACTCAAGTGAATTAACAAAAGCACAAATTAAAAAAGAAATGTTAGCACATTAAAGTCTAAATCAATGTGTGGATTTAAGTGAAATTAATTATTTATATAGATAATGAGTAAAATTTTGTTTTACGGGAATATTTTTCATAGAAACACAAATATGAGCTTTTCTATTGATATATAAAATATACCTGATATAATAAATGTATCAATAGAAAGTTAATAATTTGGAGGTATGAATTTTTATGACAAAATTTAATTTTGATCCAGCACATTCAGTAGTAGAATTTTCAGTTAAACACCTGGTGATTTCAAATATAAAAGGTAGATTTAATGAATTCGAAGCTTCACTTGAAGGAGATTTAAATGATTTAAGTACAATTAAAGGTGGTTTAACAATCAAAGCAGATTCAATTGACACTCGCGTTGGTGATCGTGATAATCACTTAAAAAGTGGTGATTTCTTAGATGTTGAAAACTACCCTGAAATTAAATTTGATGTAACAAAAGTAGATGGAAATTCAGTTACTGGTAATTTAACAATTAAAGATGTAACTGAAGAAGAAACTTTTGAATTATCATATGAAGGTCAAAGTAAAAACCCATTAAATGGAGCTACAACAGCAGGATTCATCGCTAATGGCACAATTAACCGTGAAAAATATGGTGTGACATTTAACCAACCACTTGAAACTGGTGGCGTAATGATTGGTAAAGATATAAACTTCCAAGTAAGCCTTGAATTTGCATTAGAAGATTAATAACAAAAATTATAGTAAAAAGATCCAAGACTGATGTTTGTCTTGGATCTTTTTTTGTTATATAAAATTTAAAATCTTTTTATGCGGGTATAAAGTATTAAAAAGGGGGATTTCAGTGGCAACAATGTTACCTAAAATTGGTCGTCCAGCAACGAATGCGTTAGCTTCGATCGGTATAAATACTTTAGAAGAATTAGCAAAATATGAACGAACTACTATATTAGATACTCATGGCGTAGGACCTAAAGCGATCAGCATATTAGAAAATGCGTTAACAGAAGCAGGACTATCATTTAAAAATGAAGCGGCTTCAGAATTTCCATTTGAAATGGTTGGAGATTTAGGGTGTGATAATGCACCCAAACGGCGAATCATGTTAGATTTTCTAATTGGATCTGCATTAGCTGATAAGAATAAGTTATCACAAACAGTTGTGTCAAATTTCAAGTGGCAAGTGCCTGGTGCTTTTGAATTGAACAGTTTAGATGAATTTCACAATGAAATTGAAGCGCATAAAGTAGATATTAAAAGAATAGAAGTGACGCATAATTTAACACACGGAAAGTTTGGTGCAATGCATGGTACTCAGTTAAATAGTGATGGCACAGCAGTCTACTTTGCGGATTTTATTGAGTTTGAAAGCAATCGTAAAAATGCCAAAATTAAAACAGTGACATCTTATGTAATTATGAATGATGAATAAAAAGGAGCGTTTTAAGTGAGTATAGAAGTAAATGAAAATAAAATTATATTTAAAAGAGATTTTGAAGCAACTGCAGAAGAAATATTTGACGCATATACTGAGCAGTCTTTATTTGAACAATGGTTCCACCCTCAAGGTGCAACAACAAAAGTGTTCGAATTTAATATTGTGACTGGAGGTCAAGCGTTTTTTGCAATATATACTGATCAAGGTACAAGTTATACATTAACAAAGTATAATGAAGTCAAAGCACCTTATTTAATTGATTATAACGATTACTTTACTGATAAAGAAGGTAATATTGATAAAAATATGGCTAGTATGCGTAATGTCATTCAATTAGAACAGAAAGGTGAGAATTCAACACGTATTATATCCACTGCAGAACTACCAGATCCTAAATCAGCACAACAATTACTTGATATGGGTGTAGAAGCGGGTATGAATAGCACATTTGATAATTTAGAAACACTTTTAAAAAATAAATAGTCATAGATATGTAAGAATTGAAACACTTGTACACTTTAGCTTTTAGTTATAATAAAAGTGAAAAGAGGTGAGTGTATTGAATAAACGTTATTTAAAAGTATTAGGGTTATATACGATAAGTACGCTTGTACCAGCTATGATGTTAAATGAAAAATGTTTAAGTAGCAGTACATTCAAATGGTTATTACGTACTTTAACAGGCTATGGTATTTTTGCTTATGGCCTACATATATTAACAAAATTTAAAAAATAACAGCAAGCAGCGCGATTAAGTTAGAGCTATCCACGCTCCAATATGAGCGCTAATTCGTTATGAACTGTCTCTAATATTTGGAGTGAAATAAAGACACTTTCGTTGAATTCACATTAAAAAGAATTTATACGGAGGTGTTTTTTTATGTAAAATAGAAGTACGTCTATTAAATTTGAATAAAAAATAATACAATGAATCTGTAAGTTTGAAATCTAAATATTTTAAAGGGGAAGGGTGTCGATGTTGATAGATAATAATAAAGCCATCAAAGATACATATATGTCAGGCGAAACAATTAAGAACATTAATAATCAAGTTCAAATGAAGGATGTAATGTTTGACCAAACACCTGGACGTTATGCATTAAAATCGATTATGTCTGGATTTTTGTTAGCCATTGTAACAGTTTTCATGCTTGCAATAAAAACACAATTTGATGGTGCAAATGAAGGACTCATTAACTTAATAGGCGCTATTTCATTCAGTTTAGCCTTAGTATTAATCGTACTAACACATTCAGAATTATTAACGAGTAATTTTATGTATTTAACAGTTGGATGGTATTATAAACTTATCGGTATGAACAAAGCTTTACTCATCATGTTAGTATGCTTCTTTTTTAATATTATTGGAGGTTTTGTATTATTTGGGTTAATGAAGTTTACGCCTATAATGACAACGGAAATGGTGACAAGTTTAACAACGCTTGTAGATGGAAAGACCATAGATACGACATGGTATGCCATTTTAGTAAAAGCCATTTTCTGTAATTTCTTCATAAATATTGGAATTTACGTATCAATTCAATTTAAAGATGGTTTATCTAAAGCTTTCTTCATAGCCTGTGGTGTTATTGTCTTTGTATTTATGGGTTATGAACACGTAGTATTTAATGCAGGTTTATATGCTGGTATGGTTTTTTATAATCTTGACGCTGTCGCATGGCTACACGTTTTAAAAAATATAGTCTTTGCTTTTATAGGTAATTATATTGGTGGAGGTATATTTGTTGGGCTGGTTTATGCTTATTTAAACGGTAAACGCGATAGTTTGCGCAGTTGATTTTAAGATAAAGTAGAAAGACAATGTGGTTTCTTTAATGAAATCGTATTGTCTTTTATTTTTTATCTATAAAACAAAAAAATTGACTCATTTATCAAGAAACCATATTGTATTACTGTAAATTAATGTTTGAGATTTAATAAAATGAAGCTTTAAGAGAAACGCTAAGGAGTGACAAAATGTCTGACTATAATATTAGAATTGCTGAAATAGATGATGCTGAAGCATTGCAAAAATTAATGCATGAAGCATTTACTCCATTAAGAGAATTAGGTATTGATTGGCCATCTGTCAACGCTAGTGTTGAAATGGTCGAAAAAAATTTACAAACGGGTACGACTTTTGTCTTGGAAAATAACACGGAAATTATTTCAACGATAACTGTACGTTATCCTTGGGAGACAAAACGACGTATTTCTATTTATCCGTTTGTATGGTGGTTTGCTACAAAACCTACGTATGATGGTCAAGGATTGGGCGGAAAGTTATTAAAATACGTTGAAGAAACCTTCCTTAGAGATACGCTTAAGGTACCAGCAGTGACATTGGGTACATCTGCACGCAAACATCCATGGCTATTAGATATATACAAAAGAAGAGGTTATGAAGTTTATGCGGAACATGAAAATGACGATGGTGATTTAGGCGTTATTATGAGAAAAGTATTAATTCCAGATCGTTTTGATGAAGAAGTATTAGGACAACCGCCATTTTAAGTGATGATATGTAGTAGGGGATTCCTTTAGGTTTTAGTTAAGGGAATTCCCTATTTTTATATTTTAGTAAAGAGGCAGGTACTGCAAATAGTATTGTTTCTATGATGGATGGTTTGGGGGGATTCTTCCCACCTATTGTTATTTCTTATGTCACAATAGTTACAGTTTCCAGTCATTTAGCGTTTTTATTACTAGCGATATTTGGAATTATAGCATTAACAACAATGTCGAGAATGGTTAAAAATGTAAACTAAAACTATAAATTTAATAAAAAAAGCAACACTTCACTTTTAGGAAGTGTTGCTTTTAATGTTTAATCAATTTGAATATTATAAGAAGACTCTTTTTTCTCTTTTTTAGGTAGCGTCACATTTAGCATGCCATTTTCGTAAGCAGCTTTAATGCCATTTTCATCAACATTATCAAATTGATATTGACGTTTTACATCACTAAAGCTGCGTTCTTGATGAATCATGCGTCCATTTTCATCTTCTTTATTATTTTCAAATGATTGTTTACCTTCTATTGTTAAAACATTATTTTCAAATTGAAGATTAATATTTTCTTTTTTCATACCTGGTAATTCTGCTTCTACTACGTAAGCATCTTCAAGTTCTTTGACATCTGTTTTAATGCTATTACTTCCTGGAAATTGATCGAAAAATTGACGTCCAAAGTCTCTGAATAAATCACTAGGATTTGCATCGAAAAATGAATTATCGAATGGTTTCATATTGAATGCCATAAAGCATCTCTCCTTATATAATAAATTTATTTTGTTACGATTTAATCAATATTAATTTGTTTTTTTGTATGGTTAATAGGTAACGTAACATTTAATATACCATCGTTTAGCATTGCTTTAATATTAGGTTCATCTACATTTTTAAATATAAATTGTCTACTTTGATTATTAAAATTGCGCTCTTTAATCAAGTAATTATCTTGGTTTTGAGTTGTTGTAGAAGTATTTGTAACACTGATTGTTAAAGTCTTTTCATCAAATTGAATATCTATATCTTCTTTACTGTAACCTGGCAGTTCAGCCATGACTTGATATGCATCACTTGATTCATATACATCTACGTTAAAATCATGATGCTCGGTTAATAAATTTTCTAGAATATCTGTAGAAAGATTTTGAGTGTTTTGCATCATTTTTCACCTCTCCTTTAACCTTATATTAATATTATAATACATTAGTCAAAGAAAGTCAAAGTCAAACTATGAGCGTTGATTATTCTAAATGTACGATCATATCAAAAATGGCGTATCAATGATTGTTAACATAAGTATAATTAGAAAAAATAAAAAAGAGGCAAGTTTAAGTTTAAAATAGCATAAATAAACTACACACTTTAAACGTTTCTTTGCCTCTTAATATATTAAATTTCTTTAGTGAAATGTTTATTCACAAAATTTTGTATTGTCTCTTTTAAGTGAACGGCTTCATCGATATCCATATCAAATTCACCAAAAACTTTTCTAGAGACACCGGATAATGAATCTTGAACTTTTGCACCATGTTCGGTAAGTGCAATTTGTAAATTACGTTCATCATCAATCTCACGTGTTCTACTAACAACCCCTTTTTTTTCTAATTTTTTTAGTAATGGTGTTAGCGTACCTGAATCAAGATAAACGCGTTGTCCAAGTGTTTTGATGTTGATTTTTTCATTTTTTTTAATTGCGAGCATAACAATATAACCAGTATATGTTAAATCATACTCTTTTAAATATGAAGTATATTTTTTTATTATTTCTTTTGATGAAACATAAAATAGAAAGCACAGTTGTTCTTCTAAGTAACTTAATTTGTCCTCCATTTAATCACCCCTTTTGAAATTTAACCTTATTATGAACTACGTACATTGTCAAGGAACAGTTGTGTCTTTATTCATAATATTTTTATACTGTTGTGAAAGTGTTATTTGAGTTATTTTATTAATTTCATTCATATTAAAGTTAGGTGAAATTGTCCTGAACGGATTATTCAAAAAGTAATAAAGAATATATGTATATTTTATAATATATACAGTTATGCATAAGCGAAAAATTAAGAACATTTTGTTACAAAAGGTAATAATACTTTATAATTTATTTGTTATCGTTCATAATATTAATATTATGAATTTTAATAAGTAGTCTAGGAATTTAAGAGTATGAGGATTAACAATGGAGTATGTATAATAATTGTTTTTACTTAAAAGGAGATAAATAATGAAGACGTTTTTGAAAATACTAGGACTATTAATTATTTCGTTAATTTTGGCTGTAATTTTTTTCTTTGGTTTAAGAACTTATCAAGGTCACAAAAATTTAGAGTTAGTTGATAACTATTTAGATGAAACTCATCTAACTGATAAAATCCAAACAGAGAAAACATTATATAGTGCTAAAAAAGGTTTGTATTATAAAGAAATTAAATTTAAAGATGATTCAGATCATACTTATGTCGTTCAACCGATTAGTACATATAAAGGTATATTGGTGCAAGGTTTTGATCCAGAAACTAAGAAAAATGTCAAAGGCGCAAAACATAATGCTTTTAAAGAAAAATATCAACCTAAAGAATAAAAGTTATTTTTAATGATGTTATTATTTTATAGATTAAAGCAAAACAGGATAAAGTTGGCTGGTACCGTATTTATTTATGGCATCAGCCATTTTTTATTGAATGCTTTTATCGTATAGATTACTTTAGTAAAAATTAAAAAACATAAGCATTTTGAGCACTATTCCAAGTGAAATGTATATAAAAATCATACCGATTTCTTATGTTACTCAAATAAAAAATAGACTAAAAGAGTAGTGGTTTTATTTGTGATTATATCATTATATCTAACTTTTAGTAAGCGATCATAGCGTGATATCATAGTCTTTAACGCCAATTTTGTATATTTGTCAAAATAATTATGTTACTTATATATATATAAAATGAGTAAAAATAAAAATTAAGTGTAATATCAACTCTTTTTGCCGAAAAAATTTATATCTATATAAAAATTATTTTGATATAATTAAGCAATGTCAGAAAAAGGGGAGAAACATCATGGCAATTATAAGAAGAATCAGTTTACCAATGCAAGTTATTATCGCTTTGGTATTAGGTGTTATCGTAGGCCTATTACTTTATGGGCACGATGAAATTGCAAATTACATTAAGCCTTTTGGCGATGTCTTCTTGAATTTAATAAAAATGATTGTAATTCCAGTTGTTTTTTGTTCACTAGCATTATCTATATCCAATGTAGGTGAATCTAAAACAGTGGGACGTTACGGTTTTAAAACAATTTTATATTTTGAAATTATAACAACAATAGCTATAGGACTAGGTATACTTTTTGCGAATATATTTAAACCAGGGAAAGGTTTAGATCCAGATAAATTACCCAAAGGTGATATTTCAACATATGAATCCTCGGCAAAAGCTGCCGAATCATCTACATATGGAAATCACTTTATCGATACAATTGTAAACATTGTGCCTCAAAATCTTTTCGAGGCATTGACTTCAGGTGAATTACTACCAATCATTTTCTTTGCAGTGTTTTTTGGTGTTGCATTATCAGCAATTGGTAAAAAAGCAGAACCTGTAAAAGCGGTTTTAAGTGGTTCATTAGAAGCTGTGTTTTGGATGATTAATAAAATATTGAAATTAGCACCTATTGGCGTATTCGCATTTATTTGTACGACAATTATGACTTTTGGTGCTTCAGCATTAATACCATTATTAAAATTACTATTAGTGGTTATCGGTGCAATGATATTCTTTATTATTGTTGTACTTGGTATCGTAGCTAGATTATGCGGTATTAGTATTTTCTCTATTATTAAAATACTAAAAAATGAACTAGTATTAGCATTTTCAACATCAAGTTCTGAATCTGTGTTACCAATAATAATGAAAAAAATGGAAAACTTTGGTTCTCCAAAAGATATTACTTCATTTGTAGTACCAATTGGATATACATTTAACCTTGATGGATCTGCATTATATCAATCAATAGCAGCCTTATTTGTTGCTCAGATGTATGGCATCGATATGTCCATCGGCCAACAAATCATGTTAATGGTTACTTTGATGGTTGCTTCAAAAGGTATGGCGGGCGTACCAGGAGTATCAATTGTAGTACTTATTACAACATTGACAACAATGGGATTACCAGCTGAAGGACTGGCATTGATTATCGGTGTCGATAGACTATTAGATATGGTACGAACTTGTGTAAATGTATTAGGTAACGCATTATCTACCATTGTTATTGCAAAATGGGAAAATGCTTATGACAAAGAGAAGGGTCAAGCCTATCTAAAATCGATATAAACTAAATTAAAATTCTGACATTTTGCACTGAATAGAAAATAAATCTATTCAGTGCTTTTTTGTTAATTACGGTTATATTATGTTAATTATAAAACAACAACAGTAGGATGTTTTTGAAAACAAGTGATGGGTTAAACAAAATTAATGTTATTTAAGGCACAAACAGCCCCATAAGCACTTCTAAGAAATGCTTATAGGGCTGATTTGTGACGCGGTTTTACTTATTTACATGCCTTTCATGTCCATATCGTGAATTTTCATCATTAGACCATGCGGAATGTCATCGTGATCAACGACTTCCATTTTACTATAAGTGTCTTCGTCCTCAGATTTAATAAGTTTTACAAAATCACCTTTTTTAGGATTAAATCCTGATTTAGAAGGTATTTTTACATTTTCCTCTACTTCATGGTCTTTTTCACTCACTACTTTATCAGCAGTTGTACTATTTTTCATGTAGCCGAAGTATGTCTCTTTTTGACCACCAGAAACCATCATAATAACTAAGACAATAGCTACAATCACCATTACTGCACTGATAATAATTGCAAACATTTTATTTTTCAAAATTAGATTCTCCTTTATATATCTTTACTTCAGTTATATCTGATATTTTAGCATAATGCAATTGAAGTATAAGCGATGACAAAACTTTTAAATTAAATTGTGCTAATATGTACTTATTTTTAAAGTTTCATGTCTATGCTGCACTATTATTTATTTGTAGGTGATAAGCGAATGTATTTCACCTCATCTCGACCAATATCAAACTCAATAGGTGTGTGTGGATAGGTAGTGTGTCGTAATTCTGATTTCGGCATATTTGAACGTTCTATATTTTTTAACAGTGATTGTTCAATGAAAATATCATTAAATATAGGAGGTAAAGCATAATCTATAAAACCATGTTCTCTATTTAACGTACGTATAAATAAAATTAATTTTGAAATAATTGTTTGTTGTTTTAATATAAACTTTCGCTTGTTTAACGTTGTGTGCGTATTGGCATTAAATAATAGTAAATGTGTACATTGTTTATCTTTTGCAACTAAATAATTAGGTTGTATTAATATCGCTTTTCCATAAAATGGCTTTAAGAATTGCATTATATATACAATGGGTTCATATATGCCGTGATGATTCATTAATGCAACGTCATATATACATTTATTCATTAGTTCATAGCCAACAGCAGAACCATTTTTAATCAATTGTATTGTATGTTGCATAATTTCTGATATTCCTAAAGGCGCTTTTTGATTATATTGAGTGAAGTGATTTTTAGTAAGTTTTGAGTACACACATTTATTAGGTTGTAGCTTAGAAAGTGTGACGAATTTATTATAATAATCACTATAACTTGATACATTATCGAATTGATGGCTATGCTTTAATAACATTGTACGTAATTCGCTACGTTCTACATCAATAAAATTAAAGTCAAAATTAAATCTATGTAAGAGTGTAAAAGTGTGTTTAAGGCTTTGAGTTTGGGTTAACACGCCTTCTACATTGATTGCTAATTTGATATTAATATTTAAACTTCTGACTTTAATGTACAATCTGTTTATATCATTTAACTTTAAGTATTCTGAATCAAATAGAATCATAAAGTTATACATATTACCATTAGCATGATATTTAGGTTTGAATATTAAAAATTGGGAAATCACTTGTTCTATTTTTTTATATTCTTCCATGGATTTAATTCTAATAACTACGCCTATACAGTTAGAAAAAATAGCATCGATTAAATTGACAATCCCATTTAAATTGAGTGAAGCTGATGCTAGATTGCTCACATTATTTATAAGTAAATAGCAGTTTGTAAGGTCACTAAAATTAAGTTTTTGATTTAAATTTGTTTGAATTATATCCATTAGATTATCAATATGAATAAAGATGGTAGGTTGTTTTGCCAAATCATTATACTTTAAGTGGTCTAAATTGATAATTTCGTTATCAAGTGATTGATTATGGTCATCTAAGTAGGCTTTGAAATAGTGTGAATATCCGCTAATATCAGTAGTTAATAACGTAATAGGATTATTGTGCAATATATTAAGCTTTTTTCTGTAAGCAAGCGGTGTTAACTTGAGATGATATTTGAATTGATGAGTATAGTTAGCATAATGATTGAAACCCATATTTTCAGAAATAAGATAAATGGTTTTGTTACTATTAATAAGTTCATTAAGAGAAAGCGCAATTTTTAAACTTACTACATAATGTTTAAAGCTAATACCTAAATATTTTTTAAATAAAATCGATATGTATGAACTAGAAATATAAAAAATTGAAGAAATTTCTTTGGACATGATATGTTGTGTAATGTGCTTTTGAATATAATCTGATATTTTATTTAAAAGTTCATTTTCAGAATGTATTGTCGGTATATAAGCATAATCAGTTGATTTTTTAGTTTCTTGCTCTAAGGTAGAAATAAGCTCAGTTAATTGAGGTAATTCCATTGAATTCATAGTATTTAATTTTTCAATCATGTTTAGTATTAAATACTTCAAGTATTCTTGAGCATGCAATGCTTTTGCATCATAATAACAATTAAAAAATAATTGATTAAGCGGGATGATTTGTTGTATTGGTATTTTTAGTTCAACAAGTTGTTCTGCGTGAGTTATACAAAATAAATCACTATGATTGATGATAGCGATATTGTTTTCAACCGAAGTTTGTTTACCATTAATATTGATATTCAATTTACTATTTAATGAAAATAACAGTATGACTTGGTTGATACAACGTTGCGTGTCTGTAGTTAAAAAATCGTGGATACATAATGTGGCATGTTCCATTCTATCTAGCAACTCCTGATAACATATTGTTATATTGACTAAATTACATTATATAATAAATAGTTGTGAATATTAATATATTAAATATAACTATTTTCTTATTTCAAGCGCTAATTCAATCGATAAAATTAAATTGTGTACACCATTTAATTTGGAAAAAATAAATTAAACGAACTAATGATGAAAAATTTAAATATTTAAATATTAAAGAGGGAAAATAATGGAGCATATATACTCAAATTATTATGAAATAGAAGAGAAAATCACTGAACGAAAAAAAGATATTTTAGGTGTCGTTCTACACGATGATGCCGAAAATTATTCTGCCAAAAATTACATTACATGGTTAAATAAGCGCATTGAAAAAAACGAATTAGAAAAAGGATGGGAGAGCGTCTACATCGACCAAGACACATGTTACTGGTTTCATCCAACACAATATACTGAATGGCACTGCGGAAATACATTTGCCAATACGCATTATATTGGTATCGAGAGATGTCAGTCTAAAATCAATGGTATATTAACAGATAGTGCATTTATGAAGGTAGAAGAGGTTAGCTTTTGGCTAGCAGCTGCAATTTTAAAGAAATATCAATTGCCTGTTAATAGAGAAACAGTAAGAATCCATAAAGAATTTTATGATACTGAGTGTCCAGCAAGGTCGTGGTTAATTCATTTGGAACAAGCTTCAAGCACATTGGAAAACATGAATAGATTGAAAGATTATTTTATCTATAAAATAAAATATTATTACGATGATATTACTAAAGAAGATATTATGCCTTTAGGTTAAGGCCAGTATCAAATTAAAGTCAGCTAATATTCATTTTTACCATCAGCAAAAAATAGTTTGGATTATAATATTTAAAAACGTCAATTCTAATCATATAGAAATTGACGTTTTTATTTTTGAAAATTAACCTGATGTGACAAGCTATTCTCAATATATAAATTTTAATAAAAAAAGTGAAATAAATTTAAAAGGCATGTCTCCTAAATTTTTGAGGAAACAAGCTTTTAGAATATTACAGAAAACCAAAGTACAAATTTCAAGATTCAGTACAATAACACATGATAGAATCTTTCATATTGAGCATAAGCTTTATATCTAGTTATTTTTAAATGTGTGTTTGCTCTATATCAAAACTTTTGCTTTCGCCATAGAAATGCACCTACACATGAAACGATAATTAGTGAAATAGCGATCACGATAACCCAAGAGACATAGCTATGTTCATCAATAGGTAATGGAACATTCATGCCGAAAAAGCTAAATACTAAAGTTGGTAATGTTAAAAAGACAGTAAATAGTGTCAATGTTTTCATCGTATTATTCATTTCATTTGAAAGTAGTGATGCATATGAAGTTGTAATACTTTCTAATATATCCGTGTATAATCTTGTGGTCTCTAAAGCTTGATTATTTTCTATGACTAAATCTTCCAACAAATCTTCATCTTCTTCAAATCGTTTAATTGCAGGTAATCTGAAAAGTTTCTTTACTATCGTTTCATTACCTTTTAATGCTGCTAAGAAATAAACTAAACTCTTTTCAACTTCCATTAAATTATATAGTTGTTTGTTTGTAACATTATTTTTTAAATCACGTTCTATACGTAATCTCGTTTTATTTAATAATCTAAGGTTTCTATTATAATGATTCGCGATCGTTAATAATATATTGAGCGCGAATCGGCTATGAAAATGTAAATTTAAATTTTGATGGCTAAATTTTTCTAGAAATTCGTTCTCCACATTACATACAGTAAATATTTTTTTATTACCAATAATAATACCTAGAGGAATTGTTATAAACGAGAGCACATTAAGATTTGTATCATTAACAACTGGCAAATCAAGGATTATGAGGGAATAGCCTGTTTCTTCATCGTATTCAACACGAGAACTTTCCTCAGTATCTAGAGGGTCTCTAATAAAATCTTCTGGTAAATGGTATAAATCTATTAAATGTTCTATTTCTTCCCAATTTGGGTCAACGACATTGATCCATGAAGCATCATGGTCTAAAGTTGATGTTATTATTTCTTGTGTTTGAGTATGTTTATAAGCAGTAATCACAATACAAATCTTCCCTTCATTAAATTCTTAATTATATTAGCGAAGATTAGAGCGGTTGACAAGTATCTTTCAATTTTAATTGTAATACTTATAAAAAGAATTAATTTAAGGATATTATAAGTATCATATTGTAAAATCTGCATGGTTAACGAATTTGGAACGGTTTGCATGTATTGGTGAAATAAGATTACAGAAATGTTGAGAAAATACGATGTAATTTTAATGATAAATTAACATTAGCTTAACAAAAATTAGTTATACTTCACATAGTTTACAAATATTTTAAAGAGGTGTAACGATGGATTCTTCTGTAATGGAGATTATTTTTACCTTTATTGGTGGATTAGGTATTTTTCTATATGGTATTAAACAAATGGGAGACGGTTTACAAGCCGCAGCTGGTGATAGATTAAGAAGCATTTTAAATACTTTTACAAGTAACCCTTTAATGGGTGTCTTGGCTGGTATGATTGTAACGATATTAATTCAAAGTAGTTCGGGCACAACAGTAATTACTATAGGTCTTGTTAGTGCAGGCTTTATGACAATGCGTCAGGCAATTGGAGTAGTTATGGGAGCGAATATTGGTACTACAGTTACTGCATTTATTATAGGTATTGATATCGGTGAGTATTCGCTGCCAATTTTAGCAATTGGTGCATTTCTAATTTTCTTTATTCAAAAACGTAAAGTGAAAAATGTGGGTATGATTTTATTTGGTTTTGGTGCATTGTTCTATGGTTTAGAACTTATGAGTGGTGCAGTTAAACCATTAGCAAATTTAGACTCTTTTAAACAAATTATGTTAGATATGTCTTCGAATCCATTATATGGTGTGGTAGCAGGTACATTATTAACAGTAATTATCCAAAGTTCAAGTGCCACAATTGGTATTTTACAAGGATTCTTTGCCAATGATTTAATTAGTTTACACGGTGCACTTCCTGTACTTTTAGGCGATAATATTGGTACGACAATCACGGCAGTACTTGCCAGTTTAGCAGGCTCGTTGGCGGCAAAACGTGTGGCAGCTGTACATGTACTCTTCAATGTAATTGGCGCTATCATTTTCTTAATAATCATGCCTCTCTATCAATTAGTTATTGAATGGATGCAAGGGATTATGAATTTAAAGCCTGAAATGGTTATTGCATTTTCACACGGTACGTTCAATGTAACAAACACAATTATTCAATTGCCATTTATTTTCATCCTAGCATGGATAGTGACGAAGTTAGTACCAGGCGAAGACTTGAATGAAAAATATAAACCAAGAATGTTAGATAAAAATTTAATCAACAGAGCTCCTAACATCGCGTTACAAGAAGCTCAAGATGAAATTCAAAATATAGGTCATATGACTTTCGATATGTTTAGATATGCTAAGAACTATGATGATAAAACAGAAAAAGATATAATTCAGAAGCATGCAGCTGTGGAAAGTATGTATGACAATGTAAGACAATATTTAACAAAAATCTCTGAGAAGAAGATATCCAAACAAGATGCAGAAAGAATGTCTGTGTTATTCGATGTTAATCGAACGTTTATTAAAGTAGCAAGTTTAACAGAAGCTTATTTATTGGATTTAAAGAAAAAAGAAACAGAATCAATTCAAATATCTGCAAAAGCAGAACAAAGTATTGAAAGACTATATGACCATGTCGATGCGTCACTTGAAAAAACAATTGATATGTTTAACGTATATGACAGAGTTAAAAAAGATGAAATCGTTCGTTTGAGTAACGATTCGTATACATTAGAACATGATCTTAGGAAGAAACATATCAAGCGCTTAAGTTCTGGAGAATGTTCTTTAGAAGGTGGTTTGCTATATCTAGATATGATAGCTATCTTAGAGCGTATTGGTTACCATTCTAGAAACATTTCAGAATCTATGATTGATATAGATAATATTGAACATGAGGATGATGAAGTGGAACATACTTTGGGTTGGTCATATTAAAAAGTTATTTTAACCACAATGTATGCAAAATTTAATATCATATAATGAGGCAAGCCATAACAGAAATAAATTTTATGCTTAGTCTTTTAAATTAGAGCGGAATAACATCACTTTATTAAAGGGTGATGTTACTCTGCTCTTTTTTTATGAGAAAGGATACTTGGTTAACAATTTTCAATTTAAATGATAAATGGTATGTAAAAAATGGAGTACTCGAGATGGCAAAAGCAATCCCTCTCTTAATCCTTAGTAAAACGATAAGGATACTTGACAAAATGTTACCGTGAGCATAAGATTGAAACTAATATAATTTTCAGAAATCGATTGGGGGATTGTTTATGACATCTATTAGTATACTTGATCAAAGTCCGATAGATCATAATGAAGCAGTTAGCGACGGGATAAAGAGAACAGTTGAACTCGCTCAATTAGCAGAAAACCTGAATTATACAAGATATTTTGTTGCAGAGCATCATAATATACAAGAAGTCGTTGGTACGAGTCCTGAAATATTAGTTACACATCTATTAAACCAAACAAGTAGAATAAACATTGGTTCTGGTGGGGTTATGTTACAGCATTATAGTCCATTTAAAGTGATTGAGCAGTTTCATTTTATGAGCCAAATCGCTCCGGGAAGAGTAGATTTAGGTATAGGTAAAGCACCTGGTGGTTTTCCTCTAGCGACACAAGCATTGCAAGAAGATATCAAAAGTTCACCTACATCTTTCAATGATAAATTTCATCTATTAAATCAATTTAATAATGGAAACTTTCCTAAAGAAAATCCATATTCAAATTTAAAAACAACGATTCGTAATAAAGAGGTTGAAAAACCACATGTTTTTCTTTTAGGTGGCAGTGAACGATCAGCGCGTTTTGCAGCAGAAGAAAAAGTAGGATTTATTTATGCATATTTTTTGAATTCGGATAATGAACTTTTACAAAAAGCCATTCGTACATACAAAGCATTTTACCCTGAGGGGAGAATAATTGTTGCCTTGGCTGCTGTTGTATCGAATAGCGAAGCGGAGTACGCATTAATTGAAGAAGGGCGTACAAACTATGTTTTACACTTTGATGACGGTCAAAAATTAACGGTATCAAGTGAACACCAAATTGATGATTTTAAAAAGCAAAGTTCAAGGACATTTGAAATTGAAGCACAACAAATAGAGGTATTTAATGGTACAGCTGAGTCCATAAAACAACAGATTCATGAATTAAATATAGATGATGAAGTTGATGAATTTATGTTTCATATGCCCGTTCAAAATCATTCATTACGATTAAAAACAGTAGAGCAATTAGCGCGTGTATATAAAAAATCGACTTTGAAAGCAGGGGTAAAATGACAAATAAAAAAATAGATTTTGGAATTATGTTGAACGGTCCTGGTAGTCATATGCATGCTTGGAAATCAAGTGAGGTTCCAAGTGATGCAAGTACAAATTTTGAATTTCAACTTGAAATTGCTCGCAAAGCAGAAAAAGCTGGCTTCAGTTTCGTTTTTGTAGCAGATGGATTATATATCAATGAAAAATCGATACCACATTTTTTAGATAGACATGAACCTTTAACATTTTTAGCAGCTCTTGCTCCTATAACGCAGCAAATTGGATTAGTTGGTACGATTTCAACTTCGTATAGTGAACCGTTCACAGTGGCCAGACAACTTTCAACCATTGATAACATTAGTAAAGGTCGTGCAGGCTGGAATGTGGTAACTTCGCCTTTAGCTGGGAGTGCTGACAATTATAGTAAAGGAGATCATCCAGAACATGATGTTCGATATGATATTGCTGAAGAACATATCCAAGTTGTACAAGGATTATGGGATTCGTACGAAGATGACGCGTTTACGTTCGATGTTGAAAATGGTGAATATGTTGATAAAAGTAAAATGCATACTTTAGATTACAAAGGTCAATATTTCCAAGTTAAAGGTCCTTTGAATGCAAGTCGGTCAGAACAAGGACAACCTGTTATATTCCAAGCAGGAGCTTCTCCTAAAGGACAGGCATATGCAGCTAAATATGCTGATGCCGTTTTTACACTTGGTGAGTCACTTGAAATTGCTAAAAGTAATTATGACAGTATTAAAAAACAAGCCCAAGCATTTGAGCGTAATCCCGACCATGTTAAAGTCTATCCAATGCTAGCACCAGTCATTGGAAAAGATAAAGCCGAAGTAGAGCGACGATTAAATGAACTTAAATCATTAGCAACAATTGAAGAGGCTTTAGACTACTTGGGAAGATATTATGATCACCATGACTTTACTCAATACGAATTAGATGCACCATTTCCAGAGTTAGGTGACGTAGGGAAAAATAGTTTTCGTGCAACTACTGATGCAATTGCTGAACGTGCGAAATCACAAAATTTAACGTTAAGAGAAGTTGCTCTAGAAGAAACTGTAAGACGTTCACCATTTACAGGCACTTATGAAGAAGTAGCAGCATTAATAATTGAATGGTTTGAACAAGGTGCAGCAGATGGCTTTATCTTTGGACCACATGTCTATGGTGAAATATATGATGAATTTTTAAGAGAAGTGTTACCTATATTAGAAACAAAAGGTTATTATTCGAAATCTTATGAAGGTAGTACATTACGTGATCATCTTGGTATTCCGTTTAAAGAAAATAGATATCGAAACACAAAAGTAGAGCATATCTAATTTAAATGATTTTTAAGGAGTGAAATAGAATGTCTGAATATAGTGCAACTTCACATCATTCGCAAACAGATGTTGAACAAGACCAATTAAAAATAAAAGAAAAAAGAAAATTTCAATTGCCACACGTGTTATTAATGATGTTGATGATGATGATGTTTGCATGTTTATTGACATATGTCATTCCTGCTGGTGAATTTGACACGACAAAAAGTGGTGAAATTGTACAAGGAACTTATCATGCTATTTCACAAAATCCAGTTAATCCATTTTATGCAATTACCTTAATATTAAATGGGGGTATACAATCAGCTCAAACTGTAACTTTATTGCTATTTGTTGGTGGGGCAATTGGAGGTATGTTGCAATTGGACTCAGTGACAAAGTTAACTAATTATATGATATATAGATTTGAACACGCAGGTGCTTTACCACTCATTATAGGATTATTTTCTTTAATGGCGTTTATAGGGTTTTTTGTAGGTGGAGATCAGATGATTGTTTTTGTCACGCTCGGTGTCATTTTAGCGAATAGGTTAAAATTAGATCCAATTATTGCCCTTGGCATGACCTTCCTACCTTTGTATATGGCATTTTCAGTTTCTCCTTCAGGTATGGCTAAAATTGGTCAAATCGTTTATCCGGAAGTCACTTTATATTCAGGATATGGTGGGAGAGCAATTATGTACACAGTGTTTTTATTGGTCACTTTATTATATGTTATCTGGTATGCGAGAAGGGTTATTAAATCACCAAATAAAAGTTTGATGAATACTACATCTTGGCAACAAAATAATGTGCAAACAACAAATACAGAAATTGATTTGAAAGATAGAACAATTAATTGGAGAGATTTGGTTGTAGTAGGATTAGTGATTTTTACACCTATAGTATTAGCAATAGGTAACGGCATGTTAAGTTGGACTGAGAAATATGGAAATGGTGTATTCATTACTGTTTTTGGTATTAGTTTTGTGCTTGCTTACTTAATAAAAAGTAAACGGCCTAGTGAAATGGTGGATGGATTTCTAGCAGGAGCGAAACCAATGCTAGTGGTTGCTTTTGCTATTATCATGGCAAACACAATCAGCGTCATTCTAGAAAAAGGTAAGATTTTAAGTACGATTGTCAACGGATTAACGACACAACTTGATGGTTCGTCAGCTGGTGTCGTATCAATATTAATATTTTTAGTAGCAACAGTATTTAATTTTTTAGTACCATCTGGTTCAGGTTTAATGAGTGTCATGGTTCCAATATTACAACCAGTTACGCATACACTTGGTGTGAATGACCAAATACTGTTAACTTCACTATCTTTTGGCGGTGGATTAGGTAATTTAATTACGCCAACATTGGGTGCGACAGTAGGTGCGATTGCTATTGCGAAAGCTAATTTTAGTTCATGGTTTAAATTTATGGCACCATTGTTTTTAATTTGGGTCATCGTAGGTTCAATTGTGTTGTATATCTTCACTACTGTTGGATGGTCAGGTGGTATATAAAAAGATTGGATAATTATTTTAAGTAAAAAAAGCTGTATCAATTAGGTATTAAATTATTCTAATTGATACAGCTTTTTAAATTGTTAATTTTGAAATTAAACAACAGTTAACTTAAATGGCATGTTTTGTAGCCATTTTTTTTGGGGGGGTTCATCAGTAATAACTTCAGTAATATCAGTGATTTTAGCAAATGATAAAGTAGATGAAATATCAAATTTACTGTGGTCTATCAGAGCAATTACTTTTTCACTTTCTTGAACCATCTGCTTTTTGAGTTGAACTTCAGGTAATGAAAAATCAGTCAAACCATTTTCTAAGGTGAAACCGTTTGCAGATAAAAAGAAATAATCAATATGATACATTTCTAAAATTTGTGAATCAATGTTTCCAGTAATTGCATTTGAATCTTGTGATACAAACCCTCCAACTACGAGCACTGTTAAGTTAGGATTTTCTTTTAAGAGTACTGCATTTTCCAATCCATTTGTAATAATCGTAAGTTCCATTGTTGTCTCAGATATTAATTTTGCAAGCTCATATGTAGTTGAACTTGCGTCGATGAGTATGCATTGTTGCGGTTCGATTTTATTTAACGCATGCTCACTTATTTTATGTTTTTCACGATGCTTTTGTGTTAAACGGTAAGAAAAGTTTAACTTAGAAGTCATCGTATCATTAACTTTTGCTCCGCCATGTGTACGTGTAATCTTATTTTCACTTTCTAAAAGCCGTAAATCGCTCCGAACTGTTGCTTCTGTCACGCTTAAGTAATCTGAAAGTTGTTTTACAGTAGCTCTTTTATGTGACTTTATATAAGTATATATGTGCTCTCGTCGTTCATCTGCATACATTTTCATATGATTCGCAACCTCCTTATGTTCATAATTTAGTTTAACACAATTTTTTATAAAAATAACAAAACAAAAGCAAAACGAAAATAAACGAAAAAATATTTGAAAGAAATGAAAATATATATTAGAATTATAGGCATAAATGAAAGCGTTTTCTAATAAAAGAAGGGGTTGTTGAAAATGACGAATAAAAATTATCCAGACAAAATGAATGCAGTTGTAGCATATGCGCCAGGGGATTATAAATATGAAACAGTAGAGACGCCAACAATTGAGAATTCAAAAGAAATTATAGTGAAAGTTGAAGCATGTGGTATTTGTGCAGGAGATATTAAAGCGTATGGCGGAGCACCAAGTTTTTGGGGTGATGAAACGCAACTTTCTTATATTAAAGCACCGATGATACCGGGCCACGAATTTATTGCACGTATTGTTGAGAAAGGCGAAGATGTGACTGATTTTGAAATAGGTGATCGTGTCATTTCTGAACAGATTGTACCTTGTTGGGAATGTAGATTTTGTAAACGTGGAGAGTATTGGATGTGTGAAAAACACGATTTATACGGTTTCCAAAATAATGTCAATGGCGGTATGGCTGAATACATGAAATTCACTAAAGAAGCAATAAATTATAAAGTTCCTGAAGATCTACCTATAGAAAAAGCAATTCTAATTGAACCATATGCTTGTAGTTTACATGCAGTGCAACGTGCAAACATCAAATTAGGAGATTTCGTTGTATTATCTGGTGCTGGAACACTGGGGCTTGGCATGATAGGAGCTGCTAAAAAATCTGGCGCTGAAACTTTGGTTGTACTAGATATGAAAGATGATCGTTTAGAATTAGCGAAACAGTTTGGTGCAGACATTGTAATGAATCCAGCAAAAGTTGACATAGTAAAAGAAATTAAGGATATGACTGAGGGCTATGGTTGTGATACTTACATTGAAGCGACAGGACATCCTAAATCTGTTGAACAGGGTTTGAGTGCAATTAGAAAACTAGGAAGATTTGTCGAATTTTCTGTATTTGGGGATCCAGTAACTGTTGATTGGAGCATCATTTCTGATCGTAAAGAACTAGATTTAATGGGTAGTCATTTAGGACCTTACTGTTATCCGCTTGTGATAAATGGTATACAAAATGGTGATTATCCAACTGAAGGCATAGTAACACATCAATTGCCACTGCAAGATTTTGAAGAAGGCTTTGAATTGATGAAAAAAGGAGATAAGTCATTGAAAATTGTGCTTGTACCTTAAAACAGCAAAGTGATAGATAACATAGATAGTTAAAAGGAGAGACTTTAAATGAAAAAGATGATTAATCATCCTGATGACGTTATAGAAGAATTAATGGCCGGATATTTAATTGCTTATCCTGAATATATTAGACGTTCAAACTTGCATCAAAGAGCATTAATTGGAAAAAAACGACACCCTAATCGTAAAGTGAGTGTTTTAATTGGTGGAGGATCAGGACATGAGCCAGCTTTTATCGGATATGTTGGTCAAGGTATGGCTGATGGTGTGGCAGTAGGTAATATTTTCGCTTCACCTTCACCAATTCCTATACAAGCTGTAACTAGAGAAATTCATGACGGCAATGGTGTGTTATATATTTATGGAAATTATGCAGGAGATTTAATGAATTTTGAAATGGCCAGCGAAATGACAGAAGTCGAAGATGATATTGAAACAGCAGTAGTAATAGGAAATGATGATGTTGCTTCAGCGAAGGAAATTGAAGAGAGACGTGGCATAGCAGGTGAATTACTGGTTTATAAAGTTGCAGGTGCTGCTGCTGATTTTGGCTATGATTTGAAGGAAGTACGTCGTATTGCACAACTGGCAAATGATTATACACGTTCGATGGGCATTGGGTTAAGTCCTTGTTATTTACCGCAAACAGGAAAACCAAGTTTTGATCTTGAAGATAATGAGATGGAAATTGGATTAGGACATCATGGTGAACCAGGTATTGAAAAAACAACGATTCGCACAGCAAAAGAAACCGTCCAAGTTATTATGAAAAACATTTTGAAAGAAGGTCTTTATCAATCAGATGATGAAGTGGTTGTGTTAGTAAATGGGTTGGGTGCAACCTCACAAATGGAATTATATATTATCAATAAAGAAGTTGATGCAATATTAAATGAAAATAATATAAAGACGTACAAATCGTATATTGGTAATTTTATTACATCAATGGAAATGGGTGGCTTCTCAGTAACATTGATGAAGGTGGACGAGACGTTAAAGTCATGTATAGATCATCCTGTCGATTGTCCAAATTTTAAAGAAGTCTAGGAGGAAATTGTAATGACATTAACAAGTGAAACATATAAATCATTCATCCTAGCATTAGCTGAGTTGTTTGAAGAACAAAAAGATAACTTATGTGAATTAGATAGAAAAATAGGTGATGGTGATCATGGTGTGACGATGAATATTGGTTATCAAGCTGTAAAAAGTACGATTCATAACGAGTTACAAGTACAAGATGATATTGCAAAAATCAGTGTTGCTGTTGGTAAAAGCTTTTTGGATGCAGTCGGGTCATCTGTAGGTCCTTTATATGCTTCAGGTTTTTTAAAGTCAGCAGTTGCAGTGAAAAATAAAACTGAATTAGATGATACAGACTTATATCAATTTTGGATTGCATTCAGTAAAGGAATTAAGGCAAGAGGTAAAGCTGAAATAGGTGATAAAACGATGATTGATACACTTGAACCATTCTATCTTTCATTAGAAACATCTAAATATCAAAGTATTAATTTCAAGGAAGCATTTGAGATTGCACTTTTAGAGGCTAAAAAAGGTATGGAAAGTACAAAGGATATTGTTTCAAATAAAGGCCGTTCTAAGCGATTAGGCTATCGTGCGCAAGGTCATGTAGATCCTGGCGCGATGTCAGCGTATCTGATGTTAAATACATTTAAATCATATGTATAAGTGAAGTGATAAGTATATAAGGAGGAGTTAGAATGAAAATAGCAATCGGTGCAGACCACAATGGTTACGACTTAAAAGAGGCAGTGAAAACGCATATAGAAGCACTGGGCCATGAAGTCGAAGATTTTGGTTGTCATCATTGTGCAGAGACGGATTATCCAGATGTTGCTGCTAAAGTTGGTAAAAGCATCCAACAAGGAGATAATGAACGTGGTATTCTTATTTGTGGAACTGGCATTGGCGTTGCGATAACAGCCAACAAATTAAAAGGCATACGCGCTGCTTTGGCGCATGATTACTATTCTGCAGAGCGTGCACAGTTAAGTAACAATGCTCAAATACTGACTATGGGTGCACAAATTATTGGTATAGAAGTTGCTAAAAAAAATGTTGAAGCATACTTAAATGTAAGTTGGGAAGGCGGTTCTCAACGTAAAGTAGATAAAATTGTGCAAGTTGAACAAGATGAATTTTAATGCGTTATATTTAAGTAAACCATATCATTCTTGAAGAATAAGAAGTTGAGGCCTAAAGCGCATAATTAAAGCAAAGGACTAGTCCGTGTGAGAGTCGACGGATTAGTCTTTTGCTATTTAAATTTATACATAATTTGTAACTTAGCATTTCTAATAAAAACAAATTTAGCATTAGTTTAATACTTATTTTTATAACAACACATTATAAATATTTTTAATGGAAACAAAACTAATATTTTATTTCTAATTAATTGGAACAATAATATTTAATTTATAATTATTTGTCCAAAAAATGACAAAATGAAATTTATATTGTGAATATATATTTCATTTAATATCATTGATAATATAAACTTTTTGAAAAAGGGGGATGAAAGTGCAATTAACATTTAAACTTCATAAGTTTTCTTATGTTATATTTATAATTTCGTTGATCATTGGGATAGTTACTTGTTCTCAGCAAGTTTCAGCACATGCAACTTTAGAAAAAGTTACTCCAGCACAAAATAGTGTGGTTGAAAACGCGCCAAAAGAAATAACATTACAATTTAATGAACCAGTCCATTCAAAGTATTCAAGCATAAAGATTTATGATGACAATGGTTCTGAATTGACTGAAGTAAAACCAAGTACAACAGGTTCCTCTCAAACATTGACATTTCCTATTGAAAATTTAAATAAAGGTACGCACAGTATAAAATGGCATACAATGTCTGCAGATGGCCATGAGATCAATGATAGTTTTGAATTTTCAGTTGGAAAACAGACAGCAAATGGAATTGATACAGCACCACCGTTTTATGAAAAGGCAGATTTTTGGTTTGGGGTTACGCGCTTTATAATAGAAGGATTATTGATTACACTTACCGGCCTTTATTTTGTCAACCGCTTAGCTAAAAGACAAAGTTTACCTCATTTAAATTTTAAAACATACACGATGCCAACCATTTTGACGTTGGTCATGATTTCCGTTACCACAGTTTTAATTTATATGATGACTTTATCTTCTGATGTTGTGTCAGATGTGTTAAGTCTACAAAAAGCAACTTTATTGCAAACACCATTCATATTAACAATGATTGCAGTTATCATATTATTATTGCTTTTCACTTTGAAAAATATGGCTACAAGTTGGTATATATTCATTCCAAGTCTAATATTAATTGCGCTTAGTATGTCTGGACATGCTTGGTCTCAATCTGTACCAATATGGTCGATTTTTATCAGAGTGATCCATATTACTGGAATCTCATTTTGGTTAGGCGCTTTGATATACTTAGTGGTGATGGTATTGGGTAAAAAACAATTTGCAGTAAATCAAATGAGACCTTTTTTATTAAAAGTAAATATTAGCGCTGTCATGTTAATTGTCATATCAGGTGTCCTTATGTCAATTGACCAAACGAATGTCTTAACATTGTGGAAAAATATTCAAACGTGGAGCGTTTTATTACTTATTAAGATTTTGCTAACATTTGTGATGATGACGTTAGGATTTTATCAAACAACTAGAGCGCTTGGTAAGCATCGTCAGACAAATAGATTTGCATTAATCATAGAACTAAGTATAGGTATTTTACTCATATTAGCAGGTGTAATTATGAGTCAATTAAATATCCCAGGATAGGAGTTTAAAAGATGAAAAGACAATTTATTTTAGCCATCGCAGTTTGTTTTACTGTTTTAGTATTTTCCAAAAGTGCTCATGCACATGTGACTATGAATCCTGACACAAGTGAACCAGGTTCTTATGAAAAATATGATGTTAGAGTTCCAGTAGAAAAAGAAGCGAACACGACAAAAATAGAGTTGAAAGTACCCAAAGGTGTAAA
The DNA here is from genome assembly GCF_001835975.1 of Staphylococcus sp. HMSC034G07. Classification (NCBI taxonomy): domain Bacteria; kingdom Bacillati; phylum Bacillota; class Bacilli; order Caryophanales; family Staphylococcaceae; genus Staphylococcus; species Staphylococcus sp. HMSC034G07. The sequence goes on along the minus strand of NZ_KV826593.1, from coordinate 184,670 downwards.
TGTTGTAGGTGTTGCACCACAGGAAACATTTGATCATAAATTAACTAAAGATGACGATGGTAATATTACCAAAATCACTTGGACAGCTAAAGATAAAGGTATTGGACCCAATGAATTTGTCGATTTACCTATTCAAGTAGCAAATCCTGATAAAGAAGGCGAATTTAAATGGGATGCTTATCAAACTTATGACGATGGAGAAACTGTAAAATGGAATGGTGATGAAGACGCAGAAAAACCATCACCTATGACTAAAGTATCCAAAAAAGCTGATGTTGATTCTGAAAATAATCAATCGGGCAATGATTCTATCGCTTTATGGATTGTATCTATCATAGCTATTATTTTAGCGCTCATAGCAATTTTTAAAAAGTCTCGTAAAGAAAGATAAAGTATAAGTGATTAAGCTAGTAATCAGATTTTGATTACTGGCTTTTTTGTGAAGTTTGGTGAATTGTCACTGTATTTTAATTAAATTTATTTTATAATAATTTTTAAGGAGGATTTTGAATGCGCAGAATATTATACGCTTTTTTAATTTATACAATCTTAGGATTGCTTAGTGGTTTTTATTATCGTGAATTAACACTTGCTTATGACTTTACAGGTGATACACAATTAGTAGTAGTACATACGCATACGTTAATATTAGGAATGTTTATGCATCTCATTTTATTACCAGTAACAAAAGTATTTAATTTGAGTAGTTATTATTTATTTAATTGGTTCTTTATCGTGTATAATATAGGTGTATTGGTAACGATTGGTATGATGTTTACGAAAGGCACTTACCAAGTGATGGGACTTAAAGTTCCAGAATCATTTGCTGGCTATGCAGGAATGGGGCATACAGTGATTACAGCTGGTTTTATTTTATTATTCTTCTTGCTTAAAAACGCCATTGTCAAAAAATCAGAAAAATAATTTCTCTAAATAGAATTTTTAAAACAAATATAGTAATCATAGATATAGTAGACGATCGATACGAATTTGATCGTCTTTTTATTTTATTTTACAGCCATTATACATATAAAGTAATTAATTATTAAAAAGTCATCCTTTTTAATTGATAAGCATTATCAATAATAGGATAATAGGTATTAATAAGTAGTACATGTAGGAGGATTATTATGGATGATGTAATCATTATCGGTGGTGGACCAGCCGGTCTGTTCGCGAGCTTTTATTCTGGATTAAGAGGGATGAATGTAAGAATTATTGATATTCAAGATAAGCTAGGAGGTAAAATGCACGTGTATCCTGAAAAGATTATTTGGGATATCGGGGGATTGGCACCGAAACCTTGCTATGAAATTATACAAGATACTGTTAATCAAGGACTACATTTTAATCCTAAAGTAAATTTAGAGGAACGTGTGATAGATATTAGGAAATTGGCTGAACGTCATTTTGAAGTAGAGACCAATAAAGGAAATATATATAAATCCAAATCTGTTATTATCGCCATTGGTGGTGGCATCATTAATCCAAAACAACTTGATATCAAGGGAGCAGAAAGATATCAATTAACAAACTTACATTATGTTGTGCAATCTTTAAAACATTTTAAAAACAAAAACGTATTGATTTCAGGGGCAGGTAACTCTGCTCTAGATTGGGCAAATGATTTAAGTGGCTATGCTAAAAGTGTGACATTAATTTATCGAAAAGCGGATATCAAGGGTTATGAAGCAATGAAAAATATATTAGATGGATTGTCAGTAGAAAAGTTACCCAACACACATATCTATCAATTAATAGGAGACGTTACCCAGTCGCGTATAGAACAAGTGATATTGGAAAATATTGAAACAGGGGAACAAGAGGTACGTGCTTTTGATGAAGTCATCGTCAGTCATGGATTCGATAGAGAAAATACATTATTAGAACAATCTACAACTCAAGTTGATATGCATAGTGAATATAATATTAAAGGGTTTGGTAACACTGCAACGAGTATTGAAGGTCTATACGCTTGTGGTGATATTATTTATCATGAAGCAAAAGCACACTTAATCGCGAGTGCTTTTAGCGACGCAGCAAACGCAGCTAATCTAGCAAAGCTTTATGTTGAACCAGAAGCAGCTCCTGAAGGTTATGTATCGAGTCATAATGATGCATTCAAAGAATCTAATAAAGTAGTGATGAAAAAATATTTATAAATCATGGTTTAGCAGTCTGGGGGATGAAAATACATGGTTAAAATAAAGTACGAAGCGCCAACAGTACAAGATTATAGAAATATGAGAAAAAAAGCTGGGTTAAGTGAAAAATCACAAAAGGCGACAGAAAAAGGGATATCAAATGCATGCTTTGACATTACAATATATGATGATGACTTATTAATAGCGATGGGCAGAGTAATTGGAGATGGCGGTACTGCTTTTCAAATTATTGACATAGCAGTAGAACCACGTTATCAAGGTCAGGGTTATGGTAAACAGGTTATGACTAATATTATGAAATATATATCATCTGTTGCAGAAGATGGTACTTATGTGAGTTTAATGGCAGATTATCCTGCAGATCAATTGTATGAACAATTCGGATTTACGACTACGGAACCTCATTCTTGTGGGATGTATATCAAATACTAAATTTAAATATGTTGAAGAATGTTTAAATGCGAAGCAGTAGTTTAAAGATAGTTATCTATGAAACACACGTCCATTGCTCTATCATAAAGATAGAATCTGACGTGTGTGATGTTGTGCTAATTGATATCATTTTTTAATGATAATACAACGCGTTCACATTCAGAGTGAATGATACCAAACCATCTTTTAGAAAACTATACGGATTAATTTGCGAGATGCAAAGAGAGCTAATCCAGAACGGATTAGCTCTCTTATTTTGAGCATAGGTTTTATACCCTAAAAACTCACATTAATTTTGTTTTAGCAATGTAATGTTTATTTGGATTCTTTAACATTGACATCAGTTGCATTTGTTCTAGATCTTAAATCAGCTTCTATTTCTTCTAAACTACGTCCGCGTGTTTCTGGTAAGTATTTAATAACAAAGATTAAAGCACAGACACCGATAGCTGCAAAGATTAAGAAAACTTGTTCTACTGATAAAACATCAGTCAAAATAGGGAATAATTGCGCAACTAGTAAACTACCAATAGATAGTACTAAAGCAGCGATTCCTGTTGCAGCACCACGTGCACGCATTGGGAATAATTCTGGTAACATAACCCAAAGTACTGGTCCCCAAGTAAAACCAAAGAAGATGATGAAAAGCGTTAGACAAGCAACCATAATCCATGCAGAAGATTGGATACCAACTGTCCAAACTAATATTGCCATGATTAATAGTGAAGCTACCATACCAATATTACCGATGACTAATAATCGCTTACGATCTATTTTATCAATAATCATAATTGCTACAATCGTAATAAGGACGTTTACGGTACCAATACCAACTGTGCCTAATATAGAAGTTGCATTTCCAAGACCAGCTTTACTAAATATCGTTGGTGCGTAATAAATAATAGCGTTAATACCTATAATTTGTTGTAATAAAGCAAATACACTACCAATGATCAATGTTGGTCTTAACCAAGGTGATTTTAATACATTCCAAGTGCTTTCAGAAATAGCATTTATTTCTTTCATATCAGCAATTTCTTTATCAATTTCGCTTTCTTTAAATGTTAATTTCATAACGTCACGAGCAGCTTTTTCACTTCTGTGTTCAAGTAGCCATCTAGGGCTTTCAGGCATAAATGCTACACCGATTAATAGAATGAGTGAAGGTAATACTGCTAAACCGAGCATCCATCTCCATCCTTCGATTGGAGTGAAAGCATAGTTAATTAAATATGAAGATAAAATACCAATTGTAATCATTAATTGGTTTAAGGAACTTAACGAACCACGTTGTTCGGTAGGTGCCATTTCAGATAAATATACTGGTACGATTGCTGTTGAGCCACCGACAGCTAATCCGATAACAAGTCTACCAATTACTAATACTGGCATTGATGGTGCTAAGGCTAAAATTAATGCACCGACAATATAAATAATAGCGATAATAAATACAACACGTCTACGACCTAATCTATCAGACATAGGTCCACTCGCACCGGAGCCGAAGATAGCGCCGACTAACATCGATGCAACGACAAGTCCTTCAGTAAAACTATTTAACGGTATGTCATCTTTTATAAATAACAGTGCACCTGATATAACCCCCATGTCATAACCATAGAGTAATCCTCCCAATGCACCAAGGAAAAAGATGAGCTTTTTATTCACTTTGATTCCCATATTAACCCTCCTGATAATATTCAATAATAATAAGTATACGCTTTCATATTTTAATTGTAAATGTTAAAGTATAATAAATTTATCTATTGATATATATATTTATATGAATTGTAATATTTTTGTAGTTTAAATAAAAATGTATAGTTATATAAGTTGATATCAAATAAAACTCCGCACATCAATTTTTGTTTGATGTGCGGAGTTTTATAAAATCATCTTATGCGTCGAATTCGATAACAATTCTACCAGAATTATTATGTTGAAGCACTTCATCTATGCTGTTTTTAATATCTTTAAAGTTTATATTATGTTTTATATCATGTAATTGATCTGGTTTTAAATCTTTTGACAGACGACGCCAAATATGTTTCCGTTGTCTCATTTCTGTATATACAGAGTCAATACCTATAACGTTTACACCTCTTAATATGAAAGGAAAGACTGAACTATCGAATGTAGCGCCTCCTGTCATGCCAATGAGCGCAACGCTACCATTATAATTAAGTTGCTTAATGATTTGTGAAAAACTGTCACCACCAACTGGATCGATGACTGCTTGCCATGTGCGTTTACCTAAAGGTTTATTATCTTCTTTGTCAATTCTAGAAATAACATCTTTTGCACCTATGGTTTTAAGTGTTTCAGTAGCTTCAGTCTTACCTGTACTAGCGATCACATCATATCCAATGCTATTTAACATCATAATCGCTAATGTTCCTACACCACCTGTTGCACCTCTTACAAGCACTTGATCTTTTTCTACAGATAGTCCATTATGCTCTAATTTTTCAATTGCTAAACCAGCTGTGTAACCTGCTGTCCCATATATCATAGCTTCTTCAAGTGTGAGGTCTTTAGGTAAAGGTACAATCCATTCTTCTTTTACGCGAACATATTCACTAAAACCTCCGAAATGGTCTGTTCCTAAACCGTATCCTGTAACGATGACTTCATCTCCTGGTTCAAAAGCATGTGTGTCAGAGTGAGCTACCACACCTGCTAAATCGATGCCTGGCACCATTGGATAACTGTTAACAATTTTTGAATTGTCTAATGTAGCTAATGCATCTTTATAATTAATTCCAGAGTATTTCGTTTTAATCAACACTTCACCTTCTGGAAGATCATCTATTGTCATATCTTTAAATTCGCTTGTTACTTTGCCGTCTTGTTCATTGACCACAAAAGCTTTAAATGTTTTCGTCATTGCCTTATGGCACTCCCTTATGTATATATTTATGAACAATTAAAAAACTAGAACTACTTTATCATGATATTGTGAATTTCACAATAAGTGTAAAAGCGCTGATTTAAAAGTAAGCGTTTTAATTTTAACAATCGTAAACTTTATGTCATTTGACTATACTTTAAGTTGTCAAAAAAATATATTAAGTCGTATAGTAACATATTTAACATTTTAGTATACTAATTGACAAGATGGTAAAAAGGGGGCATGCAGTATGACAGATAATATTGAATTGGTAAAACAATCGGAAGTACATCGGTTAAGAGAAATTTGTATTACAACATTTAAACATACATTCAAAGAAGGTGGATATACACAGGAAGATTTTGAAACCTATTTTAAACAGGCATATAATGTGGAAACGTTACAAGACGAATTGAATAATAAACATTCATTCACATATTTTTATCTCAGCAATAATGAAATTGTAGGTTATTTTAAATTAAATATAGACGATGCACAAACTGAGGCAATGGGTGAATCCTACTTAGAAATTCAAAGAATATACTTTTTACCTCAATCACAAGGTGGAGGAAAAGGGAAAAATGTTTTTGATTTTGCAATTAAAAAAGCACGCGAGTTGTATAAAACGAAAATTTGGTTAGGTGTATGGGAATATAATGAAAAAGCATTAAACTTTTATAAAAAACAAGGCCTACGTATAACAGGTTCCCATGAATTTCATACTGGTAACGTGGTAGATACAGATTTAATAATGGAAAAAAACATATAGCAGCTTTTGAAAAAGTCATTTATCCTGTAATCTGTTCAATTATCTTGGCGCATTGTATTCCTATTGCAAAAGCTAGATATTAAATTAAAGTTTCTATTTTTTAAGTTTTTGTAAAAATTATATTTATTTCAAAAAAAGTTTTGATAAAAGGTGTTTATTTTAATAATAATAGTGAATAACATAATAATTCTCATTTATCCTATTTGTTAAACACATTACATAATTTTAAATTAGGCAATGGGAAGGACACAACTAAGGAGGCTTATTATATGAAGAAGTTATTAGCAGGTTTTCTTACACTTACATTAGCACTTGCTGCTTGTTCTAATGGTAGTGATGACAATGGCGGTAGTAAAGACGATAGTTCGAAAGACAAACAGTCTTCCGATGACAAATCAAAAGACTCAAAAGATTCTAAGAGCGATGACAAAAAGGACAATGATAGTTCCGATAAAGATTCAGATAGTAATTCGGACAACAAATCAGACAGTGATGCTGATAAAAATAGTTCTGACTCAGACTCTAGTTCTAACTCTGATGATAGCAGCAATTCTGGAAACAGTGACAATGCCAATGATAGTTCGACTAACGGTTCCAACGGCAGTGATAGCAATAGCGATAATTCAAATAATGATAACAATTCAAGCAATGCGGATAGCAATGAGAGTACAGCAAGTAATGCAAATAGTAATGCTGATCAAGCATCTAATAGTGCAAGTAATTCAAATGCGGGCAACACAGGTAACAGTGGTGCTTCTCAATATGTGGCACCTTATCAAGGTCAAAATGCAGTGCCAGTCGCACAAAACATTACTTCAGGTAGCACTGACGCACAAACAGCTTTACAGTCATTGCCTAATTTCCAAAACGCTTTAGACAATGCAACTGCTGAAGTCAATGCGTTAAATGGCCAATCAAATCCTTATAATGATTATGCTATTGAAGGAAGCGAAGGGAATTATAGCTATATCTTTAGCTTCCAAAACCAAGCACAACCTGGTAGTTATTCAATTGTAACTGTTGACCAACAAGGAACTGTTAGAGTAGTTGATCCAGCTTACCAACAATAAAAGCATCATAAAATAACGTGATTTTTATACGTATTATAAAAAAGTGGCAAGTAGAAAGCATTAACTTCTAACTTGCCACTTTTTAATTTGGTAAAATTTTCTTTATGTGCGAATCGTTCGAGTATGATTCCTTTAAATGCATTTTATATTTAAATAAAAGCACCAAAACCAATATTCATAATTTAAACTTTGAATTTTAAATTAGAATAACAAATTGTTGGTTGTATATGTGATGATTAGTTTAATTTATTGGAATTAATCGACTTTTGAATAATATGTGAAATCGTTTCAAAGGCATGGTTGTCTTTATTTATAAACGGATTAGCATGTATATCTTTCATTTGGTGACTGATTAAATCATTTAAGAGCGCTTTTGAATCACTATATCTAACTGTAGAAAGAGAATGCATAACATCTTCATAAACACCGCGTTCACTCACATATTTTTCATGATCAGGCGTATATTGGCAGACAGTTTTATCAATCGTAAGTGCATCAAAAATAAGTGAAGAATAGTCTGTTAATACTGTATCTGATACTAACAATAAATCTTGAACTTCAATATGTGATGGCGCAATGATAGCATTTTCAGGTATATAGTTAGATTGGTCGTTGATATGCCCTTTAAAGATAACATTATATTTATTCAATAAGCCATCACTCATTGGTAACAAATCGGTTGCTTCATTTGCTGCTTTCCATGTAGGAACATAAAGTAATGTTTGTTTTTGAGGATCTAGTTTTAATTCTTTCTTTATAAATGAGATATATGGTTGATCAGATTGTTTATCTAACAGATATCTAATTCTCGGATACCCACAATTTAATAAGTGTGTGTGTTGTTGTGGAAACGCAGACTTGAAATGTTCCATAATGGCTCCGGAATCACTGATGAAGTAATCTTGTTGCAACCATTTATTATATTTGCGTGCACGATAATTATAGATATTGAGATTCTCATTAGGTTCATGACTATCTAAAAATAGTTTTTTAATAGGTGTGCCATGCCATAGTTGTATAATTGTACCATTTGGTTTGATATCATCAGGGATATCGTTTTCTAAAATAACCACACTTGCTGTTTCTATTAGATTTTTTGATTTCGCGTCATTTGGATCGATAAAATTAGGGCCATTTACATCATTCGTTATAAAAAATATAGGTAATTTAGAAAAGTACTTTGCAAAATGATTAAATAAATAGCGAGAATTACCTCGAAATCCATAATCAAAACCTAAAAAGACGATATGATTTTTAACTTTCGATTTATCTTTCTTATAAATATAACTGCTTTCATAATGTTTTTTTTCGTAATGACGATGAACTAAAGTATAAATCCAATGTGGAAGTTTGAATTTAGTATTTTTAAGCACTTTATCTGTAAATCGAATGTCGTCATGATTAGGCGCTAGTGTTTCACTATTTTTAAATGGTATCGAGTGTTTATGTTCAAAGGCTAATTTGTTTAAATTGAATTTAGTAGTGTTTAATGGCGTGAATGCTTGAATGTAATCCCATATAGCACTACTGGTTGTAAAAGCATGTTTGAAATTGAAAACGACATGGCTATCTGTTACGACATCATCTTGCAATAGTGATAATAATGCTAAGTCAAATATATTATTAATGGTATAATTGTTTATTATTTTTTGAGTGGTTTCTATATGGAAAATAATATTTGGAAAATGATTTAGATTATCCATCCAATCATTAAAAGTGATTTCGGGTTTACCAAAATATCGGCAATCATTTAAATATTGTTGATTGATTGTATAATCTGCAACGATAGTGACCGGTTTTAGTGTAACTGCGTCTAACATCGATTGATAAATTTCACTATTTTGATCTATATATACAAAGTGAGTATATCCTTGTGCTGTAGCTTTCTCAAGGTCCTTTACGAAAAGGTCCCACGTTGAAACTTCTATTTGCTTTATCATTTATAATCCCTCGATTTAAATATTATTATCCTTATTTTATCATTTAATACGTCATAGATAAAAGAAACTTCAATATTCATATTAGGATTGAAGAATTGCGTTTGAGATGATGTATATTCAATTGGAATTTATTAGAAAAATAAAAAACTTTAATTTTAGGCTATTAATTTTTTGGAAATTATTGTATTTTACTTAAAGTAGATGTTATAATTTATGTGAAATAATTCACAAATGGAAGATGATTAATTAATTTAAGTATAGGAAGTGAGTATAAATGTTTGTAGAAAGTATTAACCCCTTTAACAATGTATTATTATCCAGTATTGTAGCCGCTATCCCTATCATTTTATTTTTATTATGCTTAACCATTTTCAAAATGAAAGGGATATATGCGTCAATTACGACATTAGTAGTTACATTGATACTTGCAATAACGATATTCAAATTGCCTATGAATATCGCAACAGGTGCATCAATTGAAGGATTTTTCCAAGGCATCATTCCAATTGGTTATATTGTGATTATGGCAGTGCTGTTATATAAAGTTACAAATGAAACTGGGCAATTTGATAAGATTCAAGATAGTATTGCGAGTGTATCGCAAGATCATCGTATTCAATTATTGCTCATAGGTTTTGCGTTTAATGGATTTTTAGAAGGTGCAGCAGGTTTTGGTGTGCCGATTGCCATATGTGCCTTGTTATTAACTCAATTAGGCTTTAAACCTTTAGAAGCTGCAATGTTATGTTTAATTGCTAATGCTTCAGCTGGTGCATTTGGAGCAATTGGCTTGCCTGTAACAGTGATTGATACACTTGGTTTACCAAGTGATGTTACAGGATTTGCGGTTTCTCAAATGTCTGCTTTAACTTTATCGATTATGAATATGTTTATCCCATTTTTATTAGTATGGATTATTGACGGTTTTAAAGGTATTAAAGAAACGTTACCAGCAATCCTTATTGTTGGTGGAACTTTTACGATATTACAAGCTTTGATTACGGTGTTTATTGGACCAGAACTAGCTGATATTATCCCACCGTTAGTATCAATGTTAGCGTTAGCCTTATATTCTAAAAAACATCAGCCTAAAAATATATTTAGGTTGAAAGATAGTGGAGAACCTAAGTCTATTGTAAAACATAATTTTAAAACTTTAATATATGCATGGAGTCCATTTGTGATTTTAACAGCATTAGTTATGATTTGGAGTGCACCACAATTTAAAGCGTTGTTCTCACCTAATGGTGCGTTGAGCGCATTAGTATTTAATATTCAACTACCAGGTACGTATAGTGACATTGCTGACAAAGCAATTACATTACCACTCAATATCATTGGACAAACTGGTACAGCGATTTTATTAGTAATTTTAATAACTATATTAATGTCAAAACAAGTGAACATGCTTGATGCAACACGCTTATTAAAATTAACTTTTAAAGAATTATGGTTACCTATTATTACAATTTGTATTATTTTAATTATTTCTAAATTGATGACTTATGCAGGTTTAAGTAATGCTTTAGGTGAAGGTATTGCTAAAGCAGGATCAATCTTCCCGCTATTGTCACCTATCTTAGGTTGGATTGGCGTATTTTTAACTGGTTCTGTGACAAATAATAATACACTATTTGCTCCGATACAGTCAGCGGTAGCTAATAATATTGGTACAAGCGGTGCATTGCTTGTATCTGCAAATACAGTAGGTGGTGTAGCAGCGAAATTAATTTCACCACAATCCATTGCGATTGCAACTGCATCTGTACAACAAGTAGGTAAAGAATCAGAGTTATTAAAAATGACGTTACGCTATAGTTTTGCATTTATTATCTTTATATGTTTATGGACTTTCATGTTGAACTTTATCATTCATTAAAGCATCATCGTGGTTATGGTTGTTAGTAAGATGCCTGTGATTATGGCATATTACAGATGATTAAGTTTATTGTAATAAAATATAAAGATCGAAATAAAAAAGAAGCCGTTTGGCTTCTTTTTTTATTTCGATGCAATCATCATTTGAAAGTAATGGTAGACTGAATCTGATGAAAATAATTGGACGGTTTGATACCCATTTTCTATGATGGATTGTTTATTAAATTCCTGATTGATAAGTCTGAGTAGTTTATTAGAAAGATCTTTTACATTTCCATGCGATACGAGGTATCCATTGACGTTATTTTGTATCAGAGCGTCTGGTCCTGCATTACCATCAAAACTAACCACGACATTACCTTGATTCATAGCTTCTAAAATTACCATTCCGAACCCTTCATTACGAGAAGGGACGACTGTAATATCACTTTTAGCTAATTTTTCGTTTAATTGCTGAGTTGAACCATAAAGTTTTACGATATCTGCTAGTTGGTGTTCTATGACTAATTGTTGTAAAAGCTCATGCTCTTTTCCGTCACCATAGATGTGTATTTGATATTTAAAACGTCTGACTTCTTGTTGAATAGGTATGATACTTTGAATTAATAGGTCGAACCCTTTTTCGTATTCTAGTCGTCCTGCGGCAGTAATGATTTTTTCTTTTGATATTGAGAGACGGGGCTCATTTAAAATGTTGGGTATGACATAAACAGGAGTTTGAACAAAAGATTCATATTTACTTTTATCACTTTCTGTTAGTGTGGTTATTTTGTCTAAATATTGATAAGCATCTAAGATTTCTTGTTGTAGGGCATCGTTATGTGCTTCAAAATTCATATGTTCCATACCTATTTTCTCTACATTTTGTGGACCATAGTGAGCAATTAATATATTAAAACTCGCACGTGTACCAATGAGCATATCAGTGGAAACATTGCGTATTGCTTGAATCATTTTCTTTTCTATATAATGTGAAAACTGATAAAGACCTGGTTCATATTGTGAAATTAATTTTGGTCTAGAAAACGGAGTGTATTTGCGGATTCTATTAAAAAATATAGCTTTAATATTTAAAAAATGTAACTGATAGTCTGTTAAAGCACGAACTTTAATAGATTTATGTAGTTTGAAATAAGGTTTAGAAGCCCCCTTGAAAACGGAAATGATTTCAACCTTATGACCTTTTTCGGCTAAAACATTAGCTAATTGAGAAATAGATTTAACAGTACCACCCATAGCATAAACATTATGCGTAAAAAAAGTGATAGATTTCATTGGAATACCTCCAAAAGTATAAGAATTAAATTAAAATTTATTATAGCATGAAATTTAAGAGAGTGATAAAGTAATGAATGTTATGTGTGACACAATGTAATTTGATTTTAAGTGTCTAATGTTAATTGCAATTTAAGTCGTCTCATAGCTATTATAGTTAACAGGTATTAACATAATTTGAGTAGAATTACTGAAAGCCCTTTTTTCATAGGACAATAACGTATATAATTAGAAGTGTAACAAAAGATTCTGCTATTTTTTTAACATTTAGTATAATTATAGTAGATTAAGATTTAAATTATTCACTATAGAAAACGCTTTATCATGGCTGTGATTTTCCTAGATAAAGATAACGTGTCTATAAACATATATAAAAGGGGGACTGTGTTTGTTATGAGTAAACAACATAGCAAAACAGATGTCATATTAATTGGCGGCGGTATCATGAGCGCAACACTAGGAACGTTATTAAAAGAACTTGCACCTGAGAAAGATATTAAAATGTTTGAAAGATTATCTACACCAGCAGAAGAAAGTTCAAATGCGTGGAATAATGCAGGAACAGGGCATTCTGCATTATGCGAATTAAATTATACAAACGAAAACAAAGATGGATCAATCGATATTTCTAAAGCTGTTAAAATTAATGAACAGTTTCAAATTACAAAGCAATTTTGGAATTATCTTGTTAAGCAAGGTCAATTATCAAAACCTGAAGCCTTTATTAAGCCTGTGCCGCATATGAGTTTTGTACAGGGTGTACGCAATGTAGATTTTTTAAGAAGACGTGTAGAAAGATTAAATAAAAATATTTTATTTAGTAATATGGAAATTACAGATGACAAAGCGCAAATTTCTGAATGGGCACCGTTGATTATGGAAGGGCGTACATCCAATATACCAATGGCTATTACATATGATAAAACGGGGACAGATGTGAATTTTAGTGCGTTAACAAAAAAATTATTTTCAAATTTAGAAGATAAACATGTAGAACTTAATTACGAACATGAAGTAGAAAACCTAAGTCAACGTAAGGATGGCACTTGGGAAGTTAAAGTGAAAGATTTGAAAACGGATGAAGTGACAATAGTGGAAAGTGATTTTGTGTTTATTGGTGCCGGTGGTGCTAGTTTACCTTTATTACAAAAAACAGGTATCAAGGAATCTAAACATATTGGTGGATTCCCAGTAAGTGGTCTGTTCTTAGTATGTAGAGATGAGGCTATCACATCAAAACATCTTGCTAAAGTTTATGGAAAAGCAGCTGTTGGTGCGCCGCCAATGTCAGTACCACATTTAGATACACGCTATATTGATGGCAAACGTACATTATTGTTTGGGCCATTTGCTGGTTTTTCACCTAAATTTTTAAAGACTGGTTCAAATATGGATTTAATAAAATCAGTGAAACCAAACAACCTTATTACAATGCTATCGGCAGGAATTAAAGAAATGAACTTAACTAAATATTTAATTTCTCAACTCACATTATCAAATGAAGAGAGAATGGAAGATTTACGTCAATTTGTGCCAAATGCAAAAAGCGAAAACTGGGAAATTGTGGTTGCTGGACAACGTGTACAAGTCATTAAAGATACAGATAAAGGAAAAGGCACGTTACAATTTGGTACAGAAGTCATTACTTCCGAAGATGGTTCTTTAGCAGCATTGTTAGGTGCCTCTCCAGGTGCTTCAACTGCTGTTGACATCATGTTAGATGTACTTCAACGTTGTTATAAACAAGAATTTAACAATTGGGAAGAAAAAGTTAAAGAAATAGTGCCTTCATTCGGTATGAAATTATCGGAAAATGAAGCTCTATACACTCAAATTAATAAAGAAATAACTAAAAACTTAAAGATTAATTAATAGATATAGTACACTCATTTTAACAAATGAGAAGCTTGGGAGATAAATAGCCATAGTCAAAGTAAGAGCGCTAATCCACAAAGGATTAGCGCTTTTTTGTATTTAAAATCTCAAGGTTTTAATTGTGTATGTTTGCTAGAAAATATTGTAGCCTGTTATGAGCTTTAACTCATAAAATTCATAGGTATCAACTCACTTGTTACATTATTATTTATGGATGGTAACAATGAATGTCGTACCTTCATATTTCGTACTTGCTACTTCAATTGTACCATTGTGTAATTCAAAAATTGCTTTCGCAATAGCTAAGCCTAAGCCATTGCTATTATCATGATTGCTTGCTTTATAGAAACGCTCAAATAGACGAGATTGGGTTTCTGGTGTCATGCCTTGACCATCATCAGTGATATTAAAATGAATTTGATCGGTATCATGTGTGAGTGTAATATCAATTGTACCCCCTTGTTCAGAATATTTGATCGCGTTCGTTATTAAGTTTTGAAAAGCTTGATTTAGTAAGCGCTCATTCCCAATTATAGATACATTAGCTAAATCAGACATAATGATTAAATCTTTTTGATTCGTCGCAAATTGTTCATGGCGTATAATCTGTTTAATCAGTTTATTAAGTTCGATGTTGTCAGTTAATTCTAGATGTTCGCCATTATCAATTTCTGATAATAATAAAAGTTCTTTGGTTAATTCACTGAGCTGTGTTGTAATTTGGTATATTTCATCGATATATTGTTCACGAGCTGTTGCGTCTTTAGCGAATTTTAATTGATCAAGTAAATGATGAATATGTGTTAATGGTGTTTTGATCTCATGTGAAACATTTTGAACAAAGTGCTGTCTCATGTCATCGACTTGTTTTAAAGAGAGTCTCATTTTATCAAATCGATATTGTAATGTGCCAAATTCATCATTACGTTTAATGTCTATCGGTACATCAAAATTGCCTTCCATTAACCTTTCAGTCGCTTGTTTTAACTGTTGTATCGGTTTAATAATCATATAAGTTGAAGAAATAACCCAAATGATTGAGATGACTAATAAGAGTGTAATTAATATGACTAAGAAAATTCTAAATTCACTAAAAGTTTTTCCGATGTCTGGTCTCATAAAAACAGCATAATTTTGACCATTGGATTGAAATTGCACACCCACAGTATTTTGAGTAGTATTTTCAAAAAATCCAGTGATAAAAGGGTTGTAGGGCAAATTTCTTATCCCATGATAATCATGGCCATTTAACACAGATTTAATGTTTTTAGAGTCAACATTATCTTTTCTAAATGCAGTGCCATAATAAGCCTTTTTGCCATTTTCTGAGACGGTCATCACTTGATAATTCATTTGTCCAAGATGTTTGAAAAAGGGTTTTGGCATTTGTATCTTAGATTCTTTTTCATAGGAAATAGCATCTTTTAATGTTCTCATTATTTTTGCATCATTATTCTCTTTTAAATGATTGTGATAAATAATGTTAGTTAATAGAAAACTAAGCAATGCACTGGATAGTAAAATGACGACAGTATAAATAGCAATACGTGAATATAGTGATTTAAACATTGTCATCAACCTTGTATCCTAAGCCACGTACTGTATGAATCGTAATCGTAGCTCCTAACTTTGACAATCGCTTTCTCAAACGCTTAATGTGTACGTCAACGGTCCGTTCATCACCTTCATAGTCAAAGCCCCAAATTTTTTCAATCAAATCGTCACGGTTAAATACTTGTTTTGGATGTGAAGCAAGTAAGAATAAGAGTTGAAACTCTTTATTTGGTAAATTCATTGATTTAGTAGAAGATTGAAGTTCTAAATAAGCTTGATTGAGCGTGAGATTTCCAACTTTCAATTCATTATTAGCATTTATATTATACCGTTTTAATACTGCTTTTATTCTAAAGATAAGCTCTTTTACTTCAAATGGCTTAGTAACATAATCGTCTGTACCAGTTAAATAGGCTTGTTCCTTATCACTAAGTGCGTCTCTTGCTGTTAACATAATGACAGGCATTTCAAAATCTTCTTTTAAAACTTTACATAGTTCAAAACCACTCATGCCAGGCATCATTACATCGACGATAGCAATATCAACCTGATGTGTATCTAAATACGACAGTGCGTTTTCAGCACTTGATTGTGTCACAACATCTAGTCCTTCTCGTGAAATATAATTTGAAACATATTCTAAAATTTTACTGTCATCATCGACAATTAAACAAGTTGTCATGCTCAAAATCTCCTTAATCATTTTACAGACATTATATATGGAAAAATTTAACTTAACAAATAGGAAATAATTTAAAAAGTTAATCATAGTTCATATTGAGTTCATATAAAGACCTTAAACTTTAAATATAAGTTCTTGAAAGGGAGTGAAACACTATGAAATTGGCATGGCAAGAGATAAAATATTATAAATTTCGTTATATATTAATCATGTTAATTATATTGTTATTAGGTGTTATGGTTTTATTTATTAGTGGGTTGGCACAAGGTTTAGCAAGAGAAAATATTTCTATGTTAGATAATATGAAGTCAGAAAAATATGTGATGCAAAATAACAAAACACCACAAATCGAAAAATCAATTATTAAACCAGAACAGCAAGAGAAAATTGAAGATATTAGTGGACAGTCACCTTTAAAAATAGCATCTCAAACTTTGAAAATTGATAAAGATGAAGAAGATGTTGTTATGACGAATACAGTGAAAAATGAAAAACCAGAATTGTCAGAAGGACATTATCCTAAAAAAGACAATGAAGTTGCAATTAATAGTAAATTAACTGCAAGTGGGGTAGATGTTGGAGACAACATTAAAATTAAAGACGGTGAAACGTTAAAAGTATCAGGTATTTTGGATGACACAATGTATGCTCATAGTTCAGTGGTTATGATGAATAATAGTGGATTTGATAAATTGAATAAAAATGTAAGTACCGTTTATCCAATTCAAGATATGTCACAAAAACAGATAAATAAATTAGAAGATATTAATGGTATCGATGTATTTACGGAAGACGATATCACAAGTGAAATACCGAGTTATCAAGCAGAACAAGCACCACTTAATATGATGATAGTTAGCTTGTTTGTCATTTCTGCTATAGTTCTCAGTGCATTCTTCTATGTTATGACGATACAAAAAATTCCAGAAATCGGTATTTTAAAAGCAATTGGTATCAAGACAAGACATTTACTAAGTGCTTTAGTATTACAAATATTAATAACTACAATGGTTGCAGTGATAATTGCTGTTGCATTAATTAGTGGTTTATCATTAATAATGCCAATTTCTATGCCTTTCCACGTAACTGTTGCGAATATATTATTAGTCGTAGGCATTTTCATCGTTGTTGCAATTGTTGGCGCAGCACTATCATTTATTAAATTATTTAAAGTAGATCCTATTGAAGCTATCGGAGGTGGAGAATAATGAGTTTACAAGTTAAAGATATAAAAAAATCCTTTGGGAAAGGTTCTTCCGAAACTAAAGTTTTAAAAGGGATTAATTTTGAAGTGAATGAAGGAGAATTTGTAATTTTAAACGGTGCTTCAGGCTCAGGTAAAACAACGCTTTTAACTATTTTAGGTGGGCTATTGTCACAAAGTGGTGGTGAAATATTATATAATGGTGAGCATTTATATGATAGTGATAAAAAAGCTTCTGAGCTAAGACTTAATGAAATTGGTTTTATATTTCAATCTTCACACTTAGTACCTTATTTAAAAGTTAAAGATCAGTTAACAACAATAGGTAAAGAAGCAGGTATGTCTAAAAAAGAAGCCACTGATAGATCAGAAAAACTATTAACACAAATCGGTTTAGCAGAACAGCTCAACGTATTTCCACACACACTTTCAGGCGGACAAAAGCAACGTGTAGCCATCATGAGATCATTGATGAATCATCCGAAAATAATCTTAGCTGACGAACCAACTGCAAGTTTAGACGCTGAACGTGCCACAGAAGTGATAGATATGATTAAAAATCAAATTCAAAGTAAAAATATGATTGGTATTATGATAACGCACGATAAAAGACTATTTGATTATGCTGATAGAGTCATCGAATTAGATGATGGTGTCATCGTTGATCAATAGTATAATTAAATGAACCGTAATATAATTATGATTCCTAAATTAATGGAGTGGGACAGAAATCTTTTAATAAAATTAGACTTCTGTCCCACTCTTTTTCTATGAAGAAAACACTATGTTCTATTGTAAAAAGGATGCACAAATTATTTTGTGTATAGTGGCTTTAAATGGATGGAATATGCCACAACGCCATCATACTTGCCCAAAATAACACTACAAAGTAACAAGTTAGTAAAAGCTTATATTGGTACATGATTGCTAAAAAATCCCTAATTAATGCAATTTCAAAGAAATGATAAGGTGTATGACTGCCGACACCTTTTAAGTTGAGGTTTAATTTTTGTCCAAACCTTAAAGCGCGCATAATATGAAATTGACTTGTGACACATAGGATACTTGGTTCATATCTATATAATTGTTGAATGAGCACTTTTGTATATTTAAGGTTTTCTAAAGTGCTCGTAGACTGGTCTTCAAGTACTATCATTGAAGGATTAATATTTCTTTGTACTAAGTATCGATACATAGCCAAGGCCTCTGAAATTGGTTCGTCAGGACCTTGTCCACCACTTACAATGAGTCGAGCATTTGGATTTAAATGGTGTAATGCTATAGCTTTGTTTAATCTTTTAGCTAGCATAGGTGTTACTTGATCAGTAAAAATACCTGCGCCTAATACCAATATGACATCAAAGTCTTCTTTGTATGTAACATTTGAAAATGCAGATGTGCAAAGCGCATAACAAATGAAGGTGAAACATGCACTAAATGCAATAGCAGCTAACCAATAAAAAATCACATTGATACCTACAGGTATTAGACTAATATAAGCACAAGCAATCATAAACAGTAATACTCTATATGCAATAGCATACAAACGGCGCAAAAAAAGTGCGCTTAATCTATGTTTAAATAAATGATGATGTTTGATGTGTATTAACAACACGCCAACAAACATAGTGAATATGAGTGGCATAGGCAAAGATAACTTACCTACATGTAAGATGATTACAAAGTAACCTAAAATAATTTGAATTACAAAAAAAGTTAAATTAGTAGTGAATTTGAAATTTTTAATCATAGCAATAAAACCACATAAAATAATTAAACTTATAATTAAAGACAACGTATACATGGTTCACCCCGAAAGTTTATAATATTTTAAATGTAGAGCAATTATTAAAATTAATCAAATTTTAATGGTATTGTATTTTGTAATTTTGCTAGATTTAACAATTAAAAAACGCAGTGAATACAAATTTCTGCTTTTATACCATCTCGAATATTGATATTATAAACATAATATAAAAAAAATAACGTTTACTTATGTGAGCTAGAATAGTAGAGGTGCGAGAAGTTATGGTTAAAAATTTAAGTAGTCATATTGATTTTATGGGTGAATTTATAAATGATGTGAATACTTTGTTAGCTAAATTGTTAAAAGAATTAAGAGAAGACTATAACGTATCAAAAGAGCAAGCCAATGTTATATTAATGTTAGAAAACGAAAAAACCATGACGCTAACTGAAATAACTGAAAGACAAGGCGTAAATAAAGCTGCCGTTAGCCGGAGAATCAAAAAATTAATACAAGCAGAAGTAGTTCAATGGGAGAAAGCAGAAGAAAATACAGATCAAAGATTAAAATATATTAAATTAACAGAAAGAGGCAAACAATTTAATAAACAAAGTAAGGAAATTATCAATACGATTGTCAGTGATATTTTACACGACTTGTCTGATGAACAAATCGAACAAGCACGTTATGTTTTAGAAATTATTGACCAAAGATTAAAAAATTTCAATTTGAAGCACAGTATTTAATAGTATAAGCAATGAAAGTATTTAAAAGCAAAGCTAAATACATTTAATTAAAATCATGATTCAACAACCGGAATGACGTACCCAAATTAAAATGATTCATTTGAAGTGCATAATTAAAAGCTTAAGCTATATAAGATGAAAGAAAAAATCATAGAAGATATAAGAAGACATTGGACTAATGATGTATATCTTTTACTGATTTATATACATATAATAGAAATAAGGTAGCGTAAAAATAAATTTCACTTAATTAAAAAACTACAAAAAATTGGTGGAAATGGCTTGATAAAGCCATATAGTTTATAAATATATTATGTTAAAATAACGGGATAATGTAAAAAATAAGGACTGAGCGTGGTGATAAAATGCAAAAGTGCCCTAAATGTGGGGGAAATATAAGGATAGGACAACGAAGATGTAGTCATTGTGGCTATCGTATAGAGTCGACAAGTAACGAAAAAATGACTCGAACTTCAAAAGAAAACAAAAAAACTGTTAATAACAAAGCAAGGAAAATTATTCCCTGGGGTATTGCAGCTTTTATCATTATTCTACTGGTGATTATATTTATCTTATTGAAAAATTTTAATTCTCCGGAAGCACAATCGGAAATATTAATTAATGCTGTAGATAATAATGATACTCAAAAATTATCAACCTTATTAAGCACACAAAATAATAGTGTGGATGAAAATGAGGCTAAAGCTTATATTAAATATATAAAAAAAGAAGTTGGCATGAAACAATATACAAAAGATATTAAACAAAAAATAGCTTCTTTAAATAATAATGAGACAAGTGAGGAAGACTTTGTAACAGCCAAAAATGGTGAAAAAGTTTTGCGTATCAGTAAAAATGGGCGACGTTATTTGATATTTGATAACATGAGTTTTACAGCACCTACAAAAGAAGCGATTGTAAAGCCTAAGTACGATGCAACATATAAATTTAAAGCAAATGATAAGCAAAGAACTGTTCACGCACAGAAGAATAAGACGACGGTACTTGGTGAATTCATACCAGGTGATTACGTTATCGAGTCTAAAAAGGAAATGGCTAACGGACAGTTTAGTGGTGAACTCAAATTTAATTTTAATAATAGTAATCATGAAACAGTTGACGTTTCAGAAGATTTTAATGAAGCTTATATTGTCTTAGATTTAAAAGGCGCATCAGAAATTGATAAAGATACGGTTAAAGTGAAAGTAAATGATAAAACATATGACTATAATAATAATAAAGAAATAGGACCATATCCAAAAACACAAGAATTAACAGTTTCTGCCGAAGGTGAAGCGAAGAAAAAGACATTTAAATCAGCTGAAACGACTGTTAAAACGGATAACTTGAAAGATAAAACATATGTAACATTGAATTTTGATGGTGATGAAATTCAAGATTATGTTGATAAAAAAGAAAAAGAAGAAAATAGTTTCAGAAATAAGGTGGTTCGTTTTTTCGGTAATTATACTGCTGCAATGAATAACGCGCATAGCCAAAGTAACTTTAATTTAGTTTCATCTTATCTGAAAAAGAATAGCAATAACTACAAGTCTACAAAAAATCAAGTGAAAGAAAATGCTATTTTTTATTTACCACAGCCACAAATCACTGAAATTGTGAGACAAGGTGAAACATTTTATATTACTGCTCAAACCGTCAAAGAAGACGGACAGTATGGCGAAGTGAACTATCAACTTGAAGGCGATGATGATGCCAGTAATCTCAAGGTAGTGAAATATTCGGAATAGTAATGTAGTGAAATGCTTGTCAATATCACTTTGATAAATGTAGTAGTAGAAAAATAGAGCAATTTGAGAATAAACTCATTCTGACTCATGTATAAGCGTCAATTTCTATAACAGTTAGTAGAAATTGACGCTTTCTTTGTTTTTGAGCTAAAGCTATAATGATAATAATGCTTATTCATAATATTGTAATAAGTCAGTAAGAAATACATAATTAAATGTAGTTATCGTCGAATTGAGTATTTTAAGTAATATTTGAAGGAGTTATAAGATGTCAGACAATCAACAACAAAAGCAATCACTTATTTTCATTTTAATTCTAGGTGCATTAACTGCAATTGGTGCTTTATCTATAGATATGTTTTTACCTGGTTTACCTCAAATTCAGACTGATTTTAATACGACAACTTCAAATGCACAATTAACTTTATCTTTATTTATGATTGGCTTAGCTATTGGGAATTTATTTACTGGTCCTATTTCTGATTCTATCGGACGTAAACAACCACTTATGATTGCGATGTTGTTATTTACATTAGCAAGTTTAGGAATTATTTTTGTAAACAATATTTGGTGGATGATCATTTTAAGATTTGTGCAAGGTTTTTGTGGAGGCGCAGGCGCAGTTATTTCTAGAGCAATATCAAGCGATTTATACAGTGGTAAACAATTAACGAAATTTTTAGCTTTACTCATGTTAGTCAATGGCGTCGCACCTGTATTAGCACCCGCTTTAGGTGGTGTGATCTTATCATTTTCAACTTGGCATATGGTGTTTGTCGTACTTACCATATTTGGCATGCTCATGTTTTTTGGAACAATGTTTAAAGTGGAAGAATCATTATCAATTGAACATAGGGATAGCCCTCATATGGGAAGTATTTTTAAGAATTTCTTACAATTATTAGAAGCACCACGTTTTGTATTACCAATGTTGATTCAAGGGGTTACGTTTATCATATTGTTTAGTTATATTTCAGCTTCTCCATTTATTACTCAACATATTTATGGTATGTCTCCACAGCAATTTAGTATTATGTTTGCAGTTGTTGGTATAAGTCTGATTGTTTCAAGTCAATTGACTGGTAAGTTGGTTGATTTTATAAATAGGCAAATGTTATTACGAATTTTGACATTGATTCAATTAGTAGGAATTCTGAGTGTAACGTTTACTTTAGTAAATCACTTGTCAATATGGATTTTATGCTTTGGTTTTATTATTCTTGTTGCACCGGTTACTGGTGTAGCAACACTGGGATTTTCTATAGCAATGGATGAACGTACTGGGGGTAATGGAAGCGCATCAAGTTTACTTGGACTTATCCAATACTTATTAGGTGGGGTGATTTCACCTCTCGTAGGTTTAATGGGAGAAGAAAATTATGTACCTTATGTCACAATTATCCTAATTGCAGGTATATTACTCATAGTGTTGCAAGTGATGAGTTATTTTGTATTTAGAACAAGCAAGTGAGCCTAAGAGAGGATGAAATAAAATCTTTTTAGTATTTTGGTAAGTAGCTGGTGCATGTGTTTCAAGTCAAGTACTTTAAGTTGATTTAAACATGCGCTTACATTCATGGATGTAGCAATAATGTCATTTTAAACAAATTAGATTTTTATTCCAAGCTAATTTATTTTGCAGGAATGATTCGAAGTGGCGAAGGCTAGAATTTTGCTAAACCAAGGTGAAGTATAGCATTGACATGATGTTGCATGGTAGGTATCAAGCTGTTCTATATATTTGAATTAGAAATAATCTAAGACTATTAAACTTCTATTATTTTGTAGAAATTTAGTAGTCTTTTTAATTAGATCATTTATTAGGAAATGACTTAACGATTCAACTTAATTGTATTAGCTAATAAAATTTGAGCTAAATCATTTACCGGTTGATTGCATCCTTCTTTAATCCAAGTATAAACAAGACCCATTTGGCCACCTAGTGCGTAAATTACAAATTGTTTTTTATTTATAACACTGGTATAGTCATCCAAAATTTTAATATAGGTATCACGCGTGGCATGCATATATTCAAAAAACAAGTCTCGATTAGGATATGTGACTAAAATAGCATGGAAATAGCCATAATGGCGTTTAATATAGCGTAAAATGATTTTGAAAAACTGATATAGTTTCGAATAATTATCTGCAATCTCTTCAGAACTTTTATATAGATTTTCTAATAGTTTTTTATATTTCTGAATATGGTGTGACTGTATTGTAGCTAAAAGATCATATTTATCTACGAAGTAATCATAAAAAGTTGTCCTATTTATATCACTATATGCACATAACATTTTGATAGTTATATTTTCAAACGGATGTAGCTCTAGTAATGCAATCATATTATGGATGATTTTACGTTTAGCATTTTGTTTCATAATAACTCCTTCATAGAACATAAATAACGTACCCAACACATTTTATTTAAGTGTCGGTATACTTTTAAATTTCATCTCTTTATAATATACAAGGTGAATTTTAAATGCAAATAGGAGGAAAGTATCATGAAGAAAATGGTATTAATCAATGTCATTACCATTGTTGTACTTGTAATTATTGGTGTCGTAGGATTCCATTTTTATAATCAAGCAACATCTTTTGTAAGTACGGATAATGCTAAAGTGGATGGAGAACAAATTAAAATATCAGCTCCAGCTTCTGGCGAAATCAAATCGCTTGATGTCAAAAATAATGAAAAATTAAGCAAAGGTGACAAAGTTGCAGAGATTGCTGCTAAAGGTGAAGGCGGTCAATCTCAAGATATGAGTATTAAAATGCCTAAAGATGGCACAATTGTAAAAGTTGATGGCATGGAAGGTTCAATGGCTCAAGCTGGCACACCAATCGCTTATGCTTATAATTTAGATGATTCTTATATAACTGCTAACGTGGATGAAAAAGATATTGCAGACGTTGAGGAAGGTAAAGATGTAAATGTTAAATTAGATGGTGAAGACGCTGAATTAAAAGGTAAAGTAGAAGAAGTAGGCAAAGCAACTGCTTCAAGCTTTTCAATGATGCCTTCATCAAACAGTGATGGCAACTATACAAAAGTATCACAAGTGGTACCAGTGAAAATTTCACTAGATTCAAAACCATCTAAAAATGTTGTTCCAGGAATGAACGCTGAAGTAAAAATTCATAAAAATTAAGGGGGTCTTAAAATGACAATGACCTTCATTATTGTTTACGTAGTCATAGCGCTCATTCTTGTCGGCGGACTAAATTTCTTTATCATGAAAAGAAATAAGCAAAAATCTGCCAGAAAAATGGAACAATCTAAGCATGAAAGCATTGCTTCTAACGAAAGTTATCAATCTAAATTTAAAGTTAAAGACGACAAAACAACAACAGAAAATCAAGAACAAAACAAAGATGAATCAATAGACGAAAAGCCAGAAAAGGCAACGCACTCTGATAGTGACGCTACTGAATCATCGACACAACATGATTCGGATCATGAACAAATCAATCCGAATTCTGAAGAAGCACAGGTAAATGAAAAGCTAAAAGCTAAACATAGTTCATTTATGTTTGGAAAAGGCACTTCTCAAGGTAAAGTTTTAATAGCGATGATTTTCGGTATGTTTATAGCTATATTAAACCAAACGTTATTAAATGTTGCATTACCTAAAATAAATACAGATTTTAATATTTCTGCTAATACAGGTCAATGGCTTATGACAGGCTTTATGCTTGTGAATGGTATTCTAATACCAATCAGTGCCTATTTATTTAATAAATATTCGTATCGTAAATTATTCTTAATAGCGATGACATTATTCACGATTGGCTCGTTAGTCTGTGGTATATCAGGTTCATTTACAATAATGATGGTTGGCCGAGTACTGCAAGCTATTGGTGCTGGTGTCTTAATGCCACTCGGTACAAATGTATTTATGACTATATTCCCACCTGAAAAACGTGGCGCAGCAATGGGGACACTCGGTATAGCAATGATTTTAGCACCTGCAATAGGACCAACATTATCAGGTTATATTGTAGAAAATTATCATTGGAACGTGATGTTCTATGGCATGTTCATTATAGGGCTTATTTCATTGGCTATCGCTTATATATGGTTTAGAGTATATCAAGTTACTATAAACCCTAAAGCAGATATCCCCGGCATCATATTTAGTACAATTGGATTTGGTGCGTTATTATACGGCTTCAGTGAAGCGGGAAATAACACGTGGAGTTCTCCAATAGTTGTAGTGTCGCTTATTATTGGTGTGATCTTTATTATTGCTTTTGTAATTAGAGAGCTTACAATGCGTGTGCCAATGCTAAGCATGGAAGTTTTAAAATACTCAGGTTTTACATTAACAACAGTTATTAACATGATTGTAACCATGAGTTTATTTGGTGGTATGATTTTATTACCACTTTACTTACAAAACTTAAGAGGTTTTACACCAGTACAATCAGGTTTATTATTATTACCAGGTGCTCTAATAATGGGTATAATGGGCCCAATAGCAGGAAAATTATTAGATACGATAGGTATTAAACCACTAGCTTTAGTAGGGACAGCCATTATGACTTATGCTACGTGGGAATTAACAAAATTAAATATGAATACAACGTATGGTCATTTAATGGTTATTTATATCATTCGTTCATTTGGTATGAGTTTTATCATGATGCCAATAATGACTGCTGGTATGAACGCATTACCACAAAGACTCATCGCACACGGCAATGCATTAACTAATACATTGAGACAATTGGCTGGTTCAATTGGTACGGCATTACTAGTTACAGTCATGTCTACACAAACAACTCAACATATTGCATCATATACACAGGATTTAGATAAAACAAATCCATTTATTAAAGACCGTTTACAAGAAATGGCTCAAGCAATGGGTGGAGAACAAATGGCAACTTCTCAAGTTTTAGAATTTGTGCAAAAGCTAGCTTCAATTAACGGCGTAAATAGTGCTTTCTTAATCGCTACTTTGTTAAGTGCGTTGGCATTTATTTTGAGCTTGTTCTTAAAAGGCAAGTCACATTACATTTCAAATGAAGAATAAGAAAAAGAATCAGTGATATAACATTTCTGACTAACGAAAAAGCGGCAATTTCTATAACAGTTGTATAGAAATTGTCGCTTTTTTAATCTTTAATAAAGTCTGCGTTACTATTTTCTTATAATGAATACTTTTGTGACTCAGATAATTACTAGTATTAAATACATTAAAAGTAAAAAGCCACGTGGTCTAAATAAATTTGATAATTAAGTTGAGACCTTTTAGGTTTTGACTTTAATTTTATCAAATGTATTAATCGATTGGTGCATCAATCTATAGGTATAAAAGAAACCCGAAAATGAACTTTGGCATACATTTTCGGGCTTAATATACTATATGTAGCAGCTTTTTGATAAAATTTGAACGAAGTTAAATTCTTGGTTTCCGATTTCTAAAGAATAAACTAATTAAAAGTAAAGCAATACTACAACTTAATAAAATAAAAGCGTTATGGATTGCATTTGCTTCTGTTAATATCTGGTTTGAATCAACAGTTATATAATATTGATTCATTGAATCGGCAATTCTTGTAGCAATATTTTTAATTAATGCAGAAAAACCAAAAGTAATTGCAAGCATGATCGCTATGATAAACATATTAACTATTTTCAAAATCGTTTTATTAAAAAATAATGTAAAAATAGTTAAGATTAAACTTAATATACAGGCGATAAAAAATATATAAAATACAAGTATTAAGCGATCAATACTTGTTTGTAAGTTATCAATGCTTTCTATATTTATATTTAAATGTGTTAAGTTATTGATAGTTTCTTGAAAATTCGTTAATTCTTTAAAATTAACCGATTTATCTACGAAAACTAAATTGAATATGGGCTCTTTAAACATACTGTAACCAGAAATTGCAACTAGAATTAAGACGATTACTTGTATAATAAGGCTAACCCAAGATTTTTTCTTTTTTCCATAGCGAGTGCCTCGTTGCATTGTTTCATTCGTTAAAGTGTGTTCAAAATCTTTAAATTGGTGATTGTTTGCGGTCATAACTTACTCCTTTCATAACATTAGATGGGGGATCTAGTTATTTTATGACTTTTATTTTGTTATAATATGTGATAACTGTTACATTTTAACCAATGTAGTTGAATATTTTAATTTTTAGTATGAATTGTCATATTTTTAAAATTTCAATATCTATTATAACTTCTCGTTTATGTCATTATTTTTATTTTATCATATAATTTATTTTAAATACTGAATTGAAACAAAAATTCTATAATTCTAAAATTTGTTACAAAAAGATAGGGATGATTATGTATGAAATCAAGACTAACAACAAAATTTGTTAATAAATACTTATTACCACATCGTTCAATTATATTTGATAACCAACAAAGCTTTGAAAAATTTTTACAAAAAAGATTAACGATGAATGAAAAAAAGCACAAACAGCCTGAAACATTAAATGTAAAATCAGATTTAGAAAAACAAATGATGGATGATATGCAGTTGTTCAGATTTCGTTTTAGACACAGCCAACAAAAGAAAATACTTTATATTCATGGTGGGTATAATATTTTACAGCCTTCAGCTTTTCATTGGAGATTTATGGATAAACTTGCATTAAGTACTTTATACGAAGTTGTATTGCCTATTTATCCAAAAGCACCTAAATATCATGTTGAGGATACATATGCTGCGATTCATAAAGTGTATCAACAATTATTAACAGAATGCAGTAATGAAGATATTATTGTGATGGGTGATGGTACTGGCGGTGCATTAGCGATGAGTTTTGTGCAACAATTAAAATCTAACAATCAACCTTTGCCAGCTAAATTGTACTTGTTTTCACCTATGTTAGATGCTCAATTGAATAATGAAAATATTACAGATGATTTAATCGATAAAGATGTCATCATAAATATAGAAGGTTTACAAAAAATTATGAAAGTATGGTCCAATAATCTTCCACTGAATGATAGTAGATTATCACCAATTTATGGAGAATTATTTGGTTTACCGCCTATATATATATTTGGTGGTGGAAGAGAGATTTATTTACCAGATATGAAAAGGATAGCTTATATGTTAGAAGATATGCGTCAACCAGTACAATTGTATACCTTTAAAAAAATGGTGAATGCATTCGCATTATTACCTATTAGAGAATCTCATAAAGTTGTAAAAGAAATCGTCAATACAATTCATGATAAACGCTAATGCGTTAGCATATAACTGAATTTTAGAAGCATGATAAGCCTATAAAAAATTAAAAACAGAGGCGAGGTAGACATCAAACATAAATGTGTTGATATTGCCTTGCGTCTGTTTTTATATGTCCCAAATAGTTCATTGAATTAGTAGTGTTCGTTCATTATTGTATCAATGACAGTTAAAATAGTCTGTGTCCCTTTTAATTTATAGTAGAGTGCTATAAATTCATTGAAATCTTGCTTTGGCTCATCCATATTTTTAAATTCTGAGAGATTATTTTTATACAGTTGTTTTTCTTCTTGAACAAAAGTTCTGTAGCGTTGAACTAAATCTTCTTCTACATCAATTTGTTCGACTAATGAATGAATCGTATCTATCGCTTGTTTCTGACCTTGGTAATAACTGATATCAAATCCGCGCTTAATCAATTGATGATCAGGACCATTAATAACTAGCTGTTTGTTTTGGTTAAGTTCGCTAAGCCCAGCTTTCATATCATCGTTTAAATCATAAAGCTGCACTTTGATTGCGTCGATTATACTTTGTGACATCTTAAGCACTCCTTATCTTGAGATACCGATTTTATGACCTAATTGTTTAGGCCATTCGATTAATTGTTGATTATCATAATAATTGCTAACTTGGTCAGCAAATGATTTAGGGAAAGGCGCTGTTTTATTAATTGTGCGATCAATTCCTAACATCATTGCTTCATTTGTTGCTATATTGCTACCATCTTGGTTTGTCATGATGGAAAAGAAATGCAAGCTTTTTTCATTATAATCATAGATGTATATTGTAATGGTAAATGTATCACCTTCTGTTAATTCTGATAAATAAGCTGTTTGTTCTTCAACAGTGAATAATGTGTAATTTAACTTGTCACGTTCAGCTAAAGATAAGCCATGTGTATAATTAAATTGATTAATTGCCTCACTGAAAACCATATTATAGTTTGCATCATGTACATGTCCATTATGGTCAATCATATCGGGTGTCACATTGTTGGAAAATGTGAAAGGATTGCTCATCGTTACATCTCCTTTAATACTTTAATTGTTAGATTAAGCATATATATTAATTTTACTAACCTAAGTTTACTAAAAATTGTATATAACATACACAAATAGCATTTCATGATAAAATAAAGAAAATGATTATAGGGGTGACCTATGGCTATCACAATGAGATACTTATCGTCTGAAAATAGACTCACAAGCGCTAATTGTTTAGAAGATATTCCGAAAACAGCGCAGTTTATATGGTGTGATTTTAATCAACCGACTGAGGCAGAAAATACATTTTTAAAAACACGTTTTAACTTTAATAAACTTGAAATTGATGATACAGTAAACGGGACACCGAGAGCTAAATACAAAGCTTATGACACATATCAGTACATTGTAGTACATGATGTGAAAACTGAAGATTTCAATGCAAAAGCATTAAATATTTTTATAAAAGATCGTTTACTTATTACATACCATCATCAACCATTTGATATTTTAAAGAAGATTGAAACTACTATTAAAACACAAATGACAAATAACATTCTCCCAACTCATATATTTATCTTGGTGCTGGATTGTTTAGTAGACGGTTACTTTGATTTCGTTTATGCTATCGAAGATAAGGTATATGAATTTGAAGATAGTGAAAATACAAAGGGTTCTATGAAATTTGAGATGGACAATGTATTTAAGATACGTTCGGAATTAATTAAATTAAAACGCGTCATTTATCCCATGACAGAATTAGTCAATCAATTAAAAGAAAGTCATCAATTATTTTTAGATGATAAGAGCCAGCTTTATCTTCAACATATTGACGATCATATGATTAAACAACAAAATATTTTGAAAATATGTCAAGAAATGACAAACGAAATAAAAGATAATTTGACATCGTATGCTTCATATAAAATGAATCGAATTATGCAAGTCCTCACCTTAGTGTCAGTTGTATTTTTACCTTTGACATTAATTACAGGTATTTATGGTATGAATTTTATAAACATGCCAGAATTAAAATGGCGATATGGTTATTATTTTGTCTTAGCACTAATGTTTTGTATTAGTATAGGTTGTGTGATTTATTTTAAAAAAGAAAAATGGTTTTAGTCTCATGGTATGAAATTAATGAAGCAGTTTGAAAACTGACAAAATAAAAATTTTTGAGGTAGGAGTAAATAATGAGTGATTTAAAAAGAGAACAAAGAAAAAATGAACACGTTGAGATTGCAATGGCACAAACAGATGCTTCAATCTCAGATTTTGATGAAATTCGATTTGTACATGATTCTATTCCGAGTATAGATGTGAGTGATGTTAATCTTGAACATTCGCTAAAAGATTTCACGCTCAGTCAACCACTTTATATTAATGCGATGACTGGTGGCAGCGAATGGACGAAACAAATTAATGAAAAATTGGCAATCGTGGCACGTGAAAGTGGTATGGCAATGGCAGTAGGTTCTACACATGCGGCGTTACGTAATAGCAATATGGCATCATCATTTACAATCGTGCGTGAGGCCAATCCAGAAGGTATCATATTTAGTAATGTCGGCGCCGATGTGCCTGTTGATAAAGCTGTTCAATCAGTTCAATTGCTTGATGCTCAAGCATTACAAGTACATGTCAATGCACCTCAAGAATTAGTCATGCCTGAAGGTAATAGAACTTTTTCTACATGGATGGACAATCTTGCACAAATTGTGGGGCGGATAGATGTTCCAGTGATTGTCAAAGAAGTAGGTTTTGGTATGAGTAAAGAAACAATCAAAAATTTAAATGAAATTGGCATAAGATATGTAGACGTGAGCGGACGTGGTGGTACGAATTTTGTAGATATTGAAAATGAAAGACGTGCCTACAAGGACATGGACTATTTAAGTATGTGGGGACAAACAACTGTGGAATCATTATTAGAAAGCACTGCTTATCAAAAAGATATGAATATACTTGCTAGTGGTGGCGTACGGTCTCCTTTAGATGCTGTGAAATGTTTAGCGCTTGGGGCAAGTGCGGTGGGTATGTCGCGCCCATTTTTAAATCAAGTTGAAAATTATGGTATTACAGAAACATTAAACTATACTGAGCAATTTACTGAACATATGAGAAAAATTATGACGATGTTAAATGCGCCTACGATAAATGATTTAAAACGCGCTAAATTGATTTTTGGCCCTAGATTACAATCTTGGATAGAGCAGCGTAATATCGATATTAATAATTAAGATTTTATTGAAATTTATTTTTGTAAATCTGGTCATGAACTACTGTGTTAACTTTCGTATATTAAATCATTGATGATTAAAGATAAATTAAAAGAATCTTGGACATAAAGTTCTTGGATAAGTGACAAAGGCAATTTCTATTGAACAATATAGAAATTGCCTTTGTCTATATTGTTTTAATTATAAATAGCTCATTGAGTTACTACTTTTCTCATATTAAATACTATTAATAGCAAGAAATAAAGATTCTAATAGGACATCTAATTTAAGATTTACTCTAAAACAATTCATTGTTTTATAAGAAGGTGTTTGATTTTGTGAGAGCTACAACTTTCAGATACAATCATTAAGCAGTTTTTCAGTTACAAGACCAAAGCATTCAGATTGTCTGTATGCATGTAGAATAATTTTTAACATCATTTT
>NZ_KV826593.1:102486-151714 GCF_001835975.1 Staphylococcus sp. HMSC034G07 | reverse complement strand
TATGCATGTAGAATAATTTTTAACATCATTTTGGTTGATATAAGACCTTGTTTTTGAGTATTTTAATGTGAAATGACATATGAATACGTTGTATTTTGGCGAGTCGCTTGAGGGAACAGGACAAGCTGAAGCTGCGCCTAAGAAAGCGAGCCAACAATATGAAGTATAGAAACAAATTAAGAAGCACTCCGATGAATTGAATCATCAGAGTGCTATTTTTTTTAAGATCTATGTCTCAGAATCTTTCCTATGTTAAAAATCAAAATTCAGCATTAGAATAGATTGATAAATGTAGTAACGATTGGGACGCCAAGTAAATCAATTAAAAATGCACCTACAATCGGTACGACCAGATATGATTTTGGTGAAGCACCGAATTTTTTGGTAATAACATCTAAGTTTGCCATAGCGTTTGGAGTTGCACCTAGACCATGACCAATAAACCCACCAATCATTACAGCTGCATCGTAATCTTTTCCTAAACCGCGGAATACGATAAAAATTGAGAATAACACGATAAATACTACTTGTATTAAAACAATAATAATTAAAGGTAAAGCTAATTGATATATTTCTGTAAGTTGTATACTCATCAAAGCGATTGATAAGAAAAGGCTTAGTGATATGTCACTAATTTTATCAACGAATTTCATATCAATAAGATTTAAATTATTATATTCAGAAATATTGCGAATGATAACTGCTACAAACATTGCACCAACATATATAGGAATATTGATACCAGTTAATTCAGAGAATGTATTTCCTAAATATGAACCAATTGCCATACAAATAGTTACAATCGTAAATTGTAAGAAAAAGATTGTAGTAGGGTTCATGCGATTATGTAAGTATTCATTAGATTTCACGTTACCATAGTCTGTTGTTGTTTCTTCTGCATGTTCTGATTTTAAATTATACTTAGTTATTAAAAATTTTACTACAGGGCCACCGACTAAACCACCAGCTACAAGGCCTAGTGTTGCTGCTGCTAAAGCTGCGGTCAATGCAGAATCAAACCCCATGTCTCGAATAGTTTGCCCATAAGCAGCTGCATTACCATGGCCACCTTCCATAGACATAGAACCAGCTGTTAAGCCTAATAATGGTGGAATGTTTAATACTTTTGCTAATGAAACACTAATTAGGTTTTGGAAGACTGCAAGAAAACCGCAGAATATAAAGTATAAAATGAGTACTTTTCCGCCCAAACGTAGTAACTTTAAAGAAGCGCCTAATCCAATTGTTGTAAAGAACGCAAGCATAAAGAAGTTTTGTATGAATTCAGAATCTAGTTTGATTGTTATAATGTTCGTAGATTGTAAAATTGCAACTAAAATCGAGAAGATTAAGCCTCCGATAACAGGTGCTGGGATACAAAGCTTTCTTAATATTGAAACATGATTAACAATAAATATACCTAACAGGTATAACAAACTTGCGATTGCTAAAGTAGTAATTGCATCTAGCTCTAGCATTTTCAATCCCCCTTATATTTCAAATGAAACTCTCCTGTGTGTCTTGTTATATGGATGGAGTCGTGTGCAAAATGACAATGAAGAAAGTGCTTACAAAACTCCATGCTATCTATTATACATATTTAAATCGCATAAATCTAGTTTGGAATTAAATACTAAATAGAATAAATAGCGATTGTTTTATTTGTAATCTTCAGACAATAATACTATTGTCTGATACGCAAAAATTAAAGGGGAATTAATCAGGGATATTTATAGCACAGTACCTTGCAATGTACAGTAGTGTGTGTTATATTCTGTTTGACAGCTACTGTGTAATGTATAGTACTGGTTTCCCATAGGAGGTAACATATGAATAGTCAATTTAAAAAAGGCGCACTTGAACTTATTGTGTTGCTAATAATCAAAAGAGATGACCAGTATGGTTACTCGCTCGTTCAAAATATTTCGAGGCATATGAGTATTGCAGAAGGAACAGTATATCCATTGTTACGAAGATTAGTGAAAAATGGAGAACTCACGACATACTACCAACCTTCTTCAGAAGGACCAGCAAGGAAGTATTATAAAGTGACTGACCAAGGTAATGACAGGTTAGCTGATTTATTACATGAATGGCGATCATTTTCAAGTATTGTAGAAATATTTATAAAGGAGAGTGAATGGAATGACTAAAAATGAATTTTTAAAACAATTGCATAAACATTTAAAACATGATTCTGATGCAGAACGACAAGATATTTTAAATGAATATGAAACACATTTTTATAGTGGACTGAAAGAAGGTAAATCAGAAGCACAAATTTCAGAGGAGTTAGGAGATCCTAGAACTTTAGCTAAAGAAATGAATGCGACAGCTGCTGTAGAAAAAGCTGCTGACAGTAAAAAATTTGGTGACGTAGGAAATGCCATTTTTGCAGTGATGGGTTTAAGTATATTAAATTTCTTTGTAATTTTAGTACCGTTTATTTTCGTGTTGAGTATCGTTGTTTCATTGATTGTCACTACAATTTCATTTGTTTTAAGTCCAATATTGTTATTAGTGAAAGGGTTTTTAAATGGGTTTGAAAATATATTACTTTTTGATGTTTATGCGGTAGGTGCATTGTTCGGTATGGGATTAATGTTATTTGTGATTACGTATTTAATTACTAAATCATTTTATTTAATTTGTGTGAAGTATCTCAAATGGAACATAAACGTGGTGAAAAGGAGTGGGGTTTCATGAAGAAAACACTAATTATCCTCTTCATAATTGGATTAATTATAACGATTGTTTGTGGCATTGGTGTGGTAAATCAGTTTCAAGTAGAAAGTAAAAAATCGAAAGAAGTCACTGAGAACTATCATAAAGTATATGATAATAATGCTGAGGTGAAAAAACTCAATGTAGATTTGAGCAACAGTAATATAAAATTAAAAAGAGGAGATCAACTTAAAGTTGAATCACGAGGCACCAACGATAAAATAAATATGGATACGACGGTGAAAAACGGAACGTTATATGTGAAAGATAAACCTTTAGACAGCAATGTTGATATCACATTTATGGATTTTAAGCATAATGATGTCACGATTACTTTACCAAAATCATTAAGTCATTTAAATGTTAATACTGAATCCGGTTCGATTATGGTTGATCAAATAAAAGCGGATTATGCTAAATTATATGCGGATGTAGGGGAATTGAATATTAGTCATGCAAAATTTGATCGTTTAATTGCTGAGGTTGATGTTGCGGATATGTATGTGACAAAAACTCAATTTAATTCGGGTGAGTTCGAAGGTGATACTGGCTCAATTGATATCAAAGATATGCCAATTGATAAACCGGTTAAAGTGAAAACGGATGTGGGCGATATAACAATGGATTACACGGACAAACAGCCTAACAATACACGGATAGAATTTGATAGTGACGTAGGAGAGCTGGATATTAACAATCACTTGTTTAAAAACAAACAAGTAGGAAATGGATCAAATCTCATTCATATTAAAACAGATACAGGTGATGCTGAAATCAACTAAATCTGTAAGATTAATTATTAAGTAACAGTGTGTGAGCATAAGTCAATTGGATTTTGACTCATGCTCACATTTTATTTTTAGCATGAGACGTGGTGAGATTTTAAATTTCTGTGTTTACTCATTTTTTGATATACTATATGCCATATAAAATTACTAGGTTTATCAGGAGGAGTGTTATGCAGGAATTTAATAGAAGTGATAAGCAATATGGTTTTTTAGCACTTCTGCCATTAGTCATATTTTTAGGGTTATACATTGGTGTAGGTATTACTTTTACCATAATGGGTAAGGAAGATGCTTTTGATCAATTACCAAGACATGTTGCTATTTTTATTGGCATCATTATTGCTTGGACATGCTATGATAGAAAAACAAAATTCACTAAAAAAGTTGAAATATTTACAGAACATGCAGGTAACTCCGGTATTGTTAATCTAGGTCTAATTCTCTTATTAGCAGGCGCTTTTTCTACGGTGACATCGGAAATGGGCGGTAAAACAGCAATGGTGAATATGGGACTTACTGTAATCCCACCAAGTCTACTTATACCTGGGATATTTATTATGAGCGGTTTTGCTGCACTAACCTTAGGGACTTCTACGGGGGCACAAGCTGCATTTATTCCTGTAGGTGTTGCTGTAGCACAAGCTGCGGATTTAAATGTTGCAGCAGCTGGTGCCGCTGTGATTGCTGGTGCATATTTTGGTGATAATTTATCCATTATTTCAGATACGACAATTGCAGCAACAAATGGTGTCGGTGCTAAAATGAAAGATAAATTTAAGATGAATGTGTTGATTGCACTACCTGCTGCACTTATTACTGCAATGATATATGCAGTTGTGGGTGGAACGGGTAAAGTAGAAGGTGACTTAAGTTTTAACTTTATCAATATACTGCCGTATCTATTTGTACTTGTAGCAGCAATCGCAGGTCTAGATGTGATTTTAGTGCTAATCATTGGCATTATAATGGCAGGTATCATTGGTCTGACTCAAGGTAATTTGGGAATATTTCAGTTTACGAAAGCTATAGGTGAAGGTATGGAAAGTATGTTCCTTATCTTTCTTGTGGCGTTTTTAGTATCAGGACTGGTGGCTTTAATCCGATATTATGGTGGTATTGATTGGATCATTAAGACAATGAAAGAGAAAGCAAAAGGCCGTAAAAGTGCGGAATATGTGATTAGTTTAATGTCTGGTGTGCTTTCTGCTGCTTTATCACATAACACGTTAGCTATTTTAATTTCTGCGCCTATCGCTAAAGAAATTGGTGATGAATATAAGGTACCGCCTAAACGTATGGCAAGCTTATTAGATATATTTGCTTGTTGTGCCTTAATGGTGCTGCCACATGATAGTGGTATGTTAATGGTTGAACAGTATGGTGATGTTTCTTATATAGAAGTTTTAAAATACACATTTTATCCTGTGATATTTGTTGTTTGTACTGTTATTACGATACAATTCGGTTTACTTGATAAAGATAAAAAACTTTCTAAATAATTTTTAGTTTGTTTGTGGTAATGCGTAGAAAAGTAAAACATATATCATAGACGAGCATTTAAAATGAGCGATTATAATTCAAATAGTTTAATAATATTTTAGGAAACAGAGCATATATTAAATATAAAGCTCTGTTTCCTTTTTTAACGCCATGTATCCTGTGGCGGTACCGTAGAACGTTTTGATATTCTGGAAACGTACGGATTGCCTTTAACGATAAAACGAAGTGGTTTTTGTGTCCATTCACCTTTATTGGGGATACCAATTCTCGGTGTTTCCTCGATATGTTTAGGGTATTTACGGTTTTTAGTATCTATTTTTAGATGGCCTTCATTTAATCGTGAACCATCCAGATGTCTTGGTATATTAAATGCTTTAGTCCATTTTCCAGGGCCATTTGTTAATTCAAAGCCGTCTTTGTTTCTATTTAAGCGCATTGCTTCAATATTCTCTTCTGGTTCAACAGCACGTATCAGTACACCTTCAGGTACCCCTTCTAATTGCGTTACAAAGTTGATAAGTAGATGGGTATGCATCACATGCGCATAAATTGTGCCACCCAGTTTATATAAAGATTCTACTTTGGGTGTGCGTTTGCCATTAAATCCGTGAGCAGCTTGATCTTTTTTTCCAACATATGCTTCAGTTTCAACAATGTATCCTGTAAACGTATGTAATTCATCTTCGAAAATGACACGTACGCCTAATAAATCTTTGGCGATAGTGACTGTATCTCGCTGTAAAAAATCCATTTACTAATCCTCCATATAATAGTTTTAGAAATTAAATGTTTTTCAAACTTTTTTATTAAATTGTAAAATTGTGTTACAACCATGTGTAAATTTTGGTAGAATAACCTTATAAGTTTACTAAAAATTAAAAAGTGTAGTTAAAGTATCAATGACTATATTAAAGTTAAATAAACATTATATCAAATGAACTTGAAACGGGGGGAGCAATTTGGAAAGAAAAATTGGGTTTGGAGAAGCATTAAAACTATTTTGGAAAAATTATTTTAACTTCAAGGGCCGTGCACGCAGAAGTGAATATTGGTATATGGTTTTATGGCATTTAATTTTTCTAGTACCAGCGTTCGTTGTATATTTTATTGCTTTGGTTGCATTAATCAGCGCTGCTGCTTCTCAATCTGAAACAGTCATTATGATAAGCGTAGTTTTTCTTATCATCAGTTTAATATATTTTGTTGTGTACGGTTTGGCTACGCTGATACCTAATTGGGCAATATTTATTAGAAGGTTTCATGATACAGGTAGAACAATGTTATTACCGCTTATTTATTTAGGCATTACAGTATTTTCTTACATCATATTTTTAATCATAGCTGTATTAGATTCAGATTTGAATCATATTGCAAGTATAATTTTCATCGTATTGATGTACGCATTCTATATAGGTTTTGGTATTTATGCGTTAGTCGTTAGTTGTTTGGATAGTGAACGCAAAACAAATAAATATGGTCCGAGCCATAAATATGCAAATCAATATACTAAGATTGATGACATGTATAGAGAACAATAATTAAAATAAACCCAAGTATACGAGTTAGGCTGTTAATATGCTTCGTGATACTTGGGTTTTTATAAAGTTTATTCATTTAAATAAGATAAATTTAGATAATGTATTCCTAATACATTATCTAAAATATTGTAGCGTTGAAAAAGCATCATCTACATTTGTACCTATCATTGCTGTGACTCATGCTGTAACATTGGAAAGAACCAAAATGAGAACTTCTATATATAAGACAATTTGAAATGTATATTTAAGGTGTGAAATGTTATTATCAATATATACTTAACAGACTTTAAGGGAGGGAATCTTGTCATGTCCTTAAAAATAGCAAATGTTACAAAAAAATATAAGGATTTTACAGCAGTTAATGATATTTCGATAAATTTAGAACAAGGAAACATGCTAGGTTTTTTAGGACGTAATGGTGCAGGAAAGACAACAACATTTAGAATGATACTTGGGTTGACGCCGATTACTGAAGGACAAATTTTGTATAAAGATAAAGCAATCGACCAATCAATATATGATAAAATTGGATATTTGCCTGAAGAACGAGGATTACATCCAAAAATGAAAGTGGTCGATGAGTTAAGATACTTAGCTACATTAAAAGGGATGAAATCCAAGGAAATAACTAAAGCCATTGATTATTGGTTAAATCGTTTTGATATTGAAGAAAATAGGGACAAGAAAATTGAATCATTATCTAAAGGTAACCAACAAAAAATACAACTATTAGCAAGTATGTTACATAATCCGGAGTTATTAATCTTGGATGAACCTTTTAGTGGTTTAGACCCAGTTAATGTTGAATTATTAAAATCAGCTGTAAAAGATTTAAATGATGCAGGAACGACGATTATTTATAGTTCTCATAGGATGGAGCATGTAGAAGAGCTTTGTGATGATGTTTGTATTTTGAATAAAGGTGAACTTGTTGTTTCAGGGCCGATTGGTGAAGTGAAAGCAAATCACGGCAATAAAAGCGTAATCATTGAAACCAATCAAACGATGCCAGAAATAGATGATATCAATGGGGTTATCCAAGTGGAACGCAATAAGAGGGAAATACGAGCATTAATAGAAGACGAATCTATTGCAGAGGAAATATATCATATCGTTGTGCAGTATGGTTTTGTAAAAAGATTTCAAGTGATAGAACCAACATTAAATGAGATTTTTATAGATAAAGTAGGTGAGGTAAATGGATAAATTTTGGGCTACTTTTTCACTTACGTATAAAAGTAAAGTTAAAACAAAATCATTTATGATTTTCACAGCAATTGTCGTTGTATTAATGTTGGCGGCAGCTAATATTAATAAAATCGTTGATCTATTTGATAATGGGCCTGATAAGATTGGTATCGTAGTCAATCAAGACTCAATATATAAAGGGGTTAAAGCACAAAGTGATCATCTTGATAGTGATGCGAAATTTAAAAAAATGACAGAATCACAAGCACATCAACAAGTGAAAAATGAAAGTTTAGATAAAGCGTATGTCATTCAATTACATGATAATCATAAATTGACTGGTGAAATATTAAGTAAGGATACCGTTTCGAAAACAGATGAACAAAAATTACAAACTACTTTATCAGCTATCCAAACCAAACTTGTGGCATCTAGTTTGAACCTATCTGAAGATGAGCTAAAGCAATTGCAATCTCAAAGTAAAGTAAGCTCACAAGTGCTTTCAGATAGTGCGAATGGCACTCATTTAAGTGAATCACAAAAAACATTTAATACGATTATCGTATATGCAGGTATTATGCTCATGTTTTTCATTATCATAAATTATGCCAATCAAGTAGCGATGGAAATTGCAACTGAAAAGACGTCACGTGTCATTGAAATGATTATTACAAGCATATCACCAGTAACACACATACTTGCTAAATTGTGTGGCGTCATTGCTGTGGCATTAACACAAATTAGTATTTTCATTGTAGTAGGTATTATAAGTGTACTGTTATTTGATATTGGAGATATGCTTAAAGGATTTGATGTACAGCCGAATGATCTAACAGTACAATTAATCATCGTTGGTATACTATCGCTGATTTTAGGTATACTTTCCTATATTATATTGGCAGCTATTTTGGGATCGATTACTTCACGTATCGAAGACATTAATCAATCACTTATGCCAATGACGTTGATTAGTATCATTGCATTATATACGGCAATGTTTGGTGTTATAAACCCTGACACGACTATCATAAGGATTACAAGTTTTATTCCTTTATTATCTCCCTTTATCATGTTTTTACGTGCATCAACACCTGATGTAGCTACTTGGGAAATTGTAATAAGTATGAGTCTATCAATAGTAACCATATTTATCTTGCTTTACATTGCAGTAAGAAGTTATAAAGGTACCATCTTAAGTTTTGATAAAGGTCTGTTTAAATCTATGAAACGTGTTTTCGGAAAAAATTAACATATGTTAACGATTATAGAAATGAGTTATAGATGAACAAATAACTTTTAAAAGTATCATCATAATAAGTAGGGGAATGAAACTCAAACAACATAATGGTTTCACTCCTACTTTTTTTATGAAGTATGAATTGTAAAATAGGGTCCTCGAGTTTGTTGAATATGCCAAATAAAACATATTTATAAAAAATAGAAAAAATATCACAATTTTAAATAATATTTGATAGAATGAATAATTAGTATAGATAATGAATTAGTTAAGTTGTTACACTATAGATAAGTAAGATATTTACTAAGGGGAGTAGTAAGCTATTTTGGAATTTTAAATTTTAGTGGATGAAGTATTTTGCTCAATAATTTGGGGAGATATTGAGTGCGTATTGACCTTAGCTCATTTTTAAATGTTGTCTCATTTACTTTAAAAGCAATGAATTTTAGAACTACCAGGACTCCTATGTCTTGTTTTATAAAACAAAGATGGTGTTCATGACTGTGGTTCGATACATTCAATTTGTTTGAAGTTTTATTCAAGATAGAACTGAAAGTCTAAGTGAATCATAATATGTTTGGTTTGAAAGGGAGTAATTGATGATGTTTGCAAAAGTAGAAAGACAAAGTAATGGTATTGATTTAATTAAGATAGACAATGAAGCAACTAAGATTGTTTTCACAAACTATGGCGCTCGTATCGTGTCATGGAAATATGATGATAACAATATTGTATTAGGTAATGTGGTAGAAGCGGATGAATTCTATCAACAAAATCCTTTTTATTTTGGTGCTACTGTAGGCCGTTATGGTGGACGGATTGCAAATGCAGAATTTCATTTGGATGGTACAACGTATCGATTAGATACGAATGATGGTGAAAATAATATTCACGGTGGTTTTAATGGTATTGATAAATGTTATTTTGATTATGAAATATTTGAACAAGTAGGACAAGTGAAAATTGTGTTTTCCACTACAATTCAACAATCAGATGATTATTTTCCAGGAAATATCGATTTAGAGGTGATACATACTTATGACGTTGATCACAAATGGACAATTGAGTATAAAGCCGTTACTACCGAAAAAACAATTTTTAATCCTATGAATCATGTTTACTTTAATTTGAACAGAGATAATAATGTTATCGATAACCATAGTATTTCAAGTTCAACATTAAAAATGCATTTATTAGATAACGATCATTTTGTGACAAAACAAAAGCCACTAAATTTAGAACATGTTTTTGCACGCAATCACATTCAATTTAAAGATATTTTTAATAGTGAGCATCATGACATTCAATCACAAATGAAACGTTATGGTGGTCTAGATCATCCGTTTCAGATTGGAGAGCAAGGTATGACAGTTGAAAATAAACATTTTCAACTGACTGTTGAAACTGATATGCCCAATGTCGTGATATTTACATTTAATGATACTACGGAATGGGAAAGTGATTTCAATATTTATAAAGCACATTCAGGATTTACGTTAGAAACACAATGCATACCTAATGATATTAATTTGTATGGAGAAGATGCGCCATCAATTTTAGAAGCGAATCAGCCATTTTATTCTAAGACATCATATAAAATTGCTGAAAAAACTTGCGAAGAAGTAGAATGATATCATTGCGCGTGTATCAAGTGTTTTGAATTAATATAAAGTAAGCAAACAACCACTTATGGATAAGTAAGTAGCAATTTATAATAATGTATTACAGAAAATAGATTAAGTAGACAAACTCAGGTAAATGCAGTTGTATTAATACCATTTTTGGTCAGTTGCTTAACCTGAGTTATATCAATATATCATTTTTAAAGATTCTTATTGT
This sequence comes from Staphylococcus sp. HMSC034G07, assembly GCF_001835975.1. Classification (NCBI taxonomy): domain Bacteria; kingdom Bacillati; phylum Bacillota; class Bacilli; order Caryophanales; family Staphylococcaceae; genus Staphylococcus; species Staphylococcus sp. HMSC034G07. Next base: position 140,900 of record NZ_KV826593.1, on the reverse strand, counting down.
ATAAGAATCTTTTTTTGAGCCATTGGTGTAGGATATTTACTCATATTGTAATGTTTATTTTTGAGCGCGTTTTAGATACTTTTCTAATTTACGTCGTCTTTCTTCAGTTAAATATGGATTTTTCAAAGCATATGCCAAGCGCACGACATTTTTATTGTCATTGTAATAAATATCATTAAGTTCGAATACAGATAAAAGAGAATCATGTTCCCCGAATTTTATGAGCTGAAGATGAGACGAATCGTAAACAAAGCCTTCCTTAACTACTCTAAAGTAACAACCAGTTTTACATGAACTGGACATGCGTTTAATAAGATTAGGAATTTTATACTTTTCTTGTATTTTCCAACAAGGCTCTCTTATCTCTGAAACTTCGATAATTGCTTCACCTAATTGAAATTGATCACCAAAATGCAAATCTTTTTCATCTAAGTCTTTGACCGTTAAGTTCTCGCCAAACATTGCATATTCTGGTAAATCTGTGACATCATCTTTCCATAGATCGTAATTTTTTTCGCTATATAAACATACAGCCTTATTGGGCCCGCCATGTCCTTTGTATTCTTGTTCATCTTCAGAAAAACCGGTTTTTGAAAGCCACATCTTACCGGTGAAAAGTGTTTTGTTAAGTGCTGAACGCATTGGTCTTTTAGTACTATAAGGTAAATCTTCTATTTTTCCTGTAGCAATCGCTTTTAAATGATAAATCATGACAATCCTCCTAGTTGGTGATGTATTATTATTGTAAACTAGCTATTTAATTATGCAAGAAGATATATTAATTTAAAATTTATACATATTTTTTAACTATGTATTTTTTTCAATCTCATGTACAATAAAGGTGAGAGTAAGTTATGTAAAGGGGACGCATTATGGATACGAAACAGTTAAAAATTAGTACATTTAATGAAGCGTTAAGCCAAATCAGTGACGGTATGGTTGTGGGCATTGGTTCTGGTTCAACAATAGAGTTGCTTGTCCCAAAACTAGCTGAGAAGTTGGACCATGAACAGATTGATATTACAGGTGTATGCACCTCTAATAAAACTGCTTATATCGCAAAAGAATTAGGTATTCGAGTAGTGGATGTCAATGATGTAGAAAAAATTGACGTTGCCATTGATGGTGCAGACGAAGTAGACAACAATTTGAATTTAATTAAAGGTGGCGGCGGGGCATTATTTAGAGAAAAAGTGATTGATGCCATGGCGGAAAAGTTTATTGTTTTAGTAGATGAATCTAAGTGTGTATCATACTTAGGTCAAACTTTTAATTTACCTGTAGAAGTAGATAAATTTAATTGGTTATTAGTTTCTAAAAAAATAGTAGCTTACGATAATTTAAAAGTGATGCGCCGAATGGTGGATGATGTCCCATTTATAACTGATAATGGCAATTACATCCTTGATGTTACATTGAATTCATCTATCGATCCTTATGCTATGCATGAATTTTTAATTCATTTAGTAGGTGTTTTAGAAACTGGATATTTTCTTGATGTTACAGATCAAGTCATTATAGGTAAGCAAAAAGGCGTTGAAATTTTAAATAAATCATAACTCAAAATATAATAAAAGCAGGTTAACTAACGGTATAAATTAAGATAGACATGAAGTTTATTCATTGTATCTGAATATACGATTAGCGTAACCTGCTTTTTGTTAATTAGCGACGATGATCATGTTTGTTTTTAAGTTTAAAAGGTGATCGTTGTCGTTTTTTATTTTGTTGTTGTATGGTTGGCTCAGAAGTACTAGAATCATCATGTTTTGGTGATGATGTCTCCACCTGTGCTTTTTCAGTAGAATTTTCAACGGCGCCATTTACCTGTGTCTCAACATGTTGACGTTCATCTTGGACATCGTTGTTCTCTATAGTTTGTGGCGTGTTTTCATCAATAATATTGTTTCGGCTGTCATCGTGCTGTGTTTGTCGGTGATTCTTCTCAGTGTCCGTGTCATTCACATGTTCAGTCGATGGTTTTGAGTTAGCATCATGTGAATTGACATGATTGTCTGTTGCTCTTTCAGTTTGAGATGTAGCAGTTTCACTGTGCTCACTGTCTCCACTATGTGTATGTACATTTGTTGTTGAATTATCAGATTCGAGTGTATCTTCATTACTATCATCTGCTTGAGCAGTTTCTGAATCTTCACTTACATGATCTAAATAATTATTGCTATCAACTTCATCTAAACTACGTTTAGTAAAGAAATAAAGTATTGCTCGAATAATAATACTTAATAAAATGTAAACGACTGCTACAGCTGATGTGGATAATGCAATTACTTTCATTGCAAAAACACTGCCAAGTTCTTCATTGAATAAGAAAACAAGACCAAATGACATTGCTGCATGGAATATCGTTGCGATAAATATCGTGCGACCTTTTGTAGCACGAATTAACTCACCGATAATCATGGAAAATGCAAATGTATATAATAAACCATATAAAGTATATTCAAGACTAAAGGCCATATTTATATTCCAAATGGAATATAATAAACCAACAATAATCGATGCAAAGAATGTGTTCATTTTCGTTTCTATAATATTTTGTAAATAAGAACGGAAACCAAATTCTATTAAGAATGCCATCACTAGTTGTCCAAGTATAATTGCAGTAATTGAAACAGATAAATCTTCTGTTTGTAATAATACAAAACTATCTGCAAAGATATTAAAACTTATCATAGCAATCAGGAAAATGATTAAAGGTAAAATAAATGCTAGTAAAATACGTTCAATCACTTTTAAATCTATTGTTAGTTTTAAACCAGATAACTGCGTCTTACGTTTGCTAAAAACGATAATACAAACAAGCGCAGCAATAAATGGTGCTATAGCACTTAAGTCAAAGACAAAAGTCTTAAGTGAAATAGTACTTTGTAAGTCTTTCAGTATAATAGGAGCTGCATAAGCAATAATATAGAAAATAAAAATCATTATTGCCCATTGAAAACCTGATATACGTTGTTTATTCATTATGTAACCTCCAATAGGGTTCAGAAAATCATTTATCATTAATTATACATATTTATTAATCAGAAATAAATTAAATTTAGGTATTTATCATTGAAATGTAATAGTAATGCCAAAACTAACATCTAAATGAAATAATTTAATGTCATTTGATAAAATTAAGTAGATAAATTTTGGGTAAATAAAAGCATAAATTGAATTGAATTCAATGTAAGCGTATACTTTTAAATGAGACATTGTTATAAAAGGAGGAGAATTATGTATAAATTAGCACAGCGTGATTTCTGGACAGGTAGAGTCGATAGCGAATCAGATAAGTCTCAATTTAGACATTTTCAAACTGTGAATTTTAGAAATATCAAAGATGACTATCATGAGACACGCCAAGGTGTGGGATTATTAGGTTACGCAGTTGACAGGGGTGTTGAATTGAACAAAGGGAGATTAGGTGCTAAAGAAGGTCCCGACGCAATTAAGAAAGCATTTGCCAATCTACCTGTGTTGAGTGACTGCAAGATATATGACTATGGTAATGTAGAACATGATCATGATGACTTAGAAGACACCCAAAAAGAATTCGCAAAATATGTTGCGACATCAATACAAAGGCATAAACAGACGTTTTTATTGGGTGGTGGACACGATATCGCATATGCCCAGTATTTAGGTATAAGAGAAGTTTATCCTGATGCTTCTTTAGGTATCATTAATATCGATGCACATTTTGATACCAGAGCGGAGTCACAGTCTACCTCTGGAACGAGCTTTAGGCAAATTTTAGATCAAGATAATCAAGCAGATTATTTGGTATTAGGTATACAACAAGGCGGTAATACACAAGGCCTATTTGATTATGCGGAAGAAAAAGAAATCGGCTTTGTTTATGCTGAGGAATTATTACATCAAATATCTCCTCCTGTAAAAGATAAAGTAGAACGATTTATACACAATCATGACGTTATTATGTTCACAATATGTATGGATGTTATAGATAGCGCATACGCACCAGGTGTAAGTGCTAACGCAGTATTAGGTTTGTTCCCACATATTGTCCTTGAACTTGCCAAACGCATTATACCAAATGACAAAGTCTCTACGATTAGCATTGCAGAAACAAACCCTAAATATGATGTCGATAATCGTACTGCAAAGCTATCAGCTAATTTTTTACATCATTTTATTCTTTAATATTCCAATAAAAAAGACATAAATCTATAAAAGAAAGTACTCGTTCAGGGTGCTTTCTTTTTTTTAGGTAATTGATGTAAATGGTACGACTGAGTGTAGGTTTAATTTCAATTGCATCTAAATCTCGTGCATTAAAAGATTGGTAATAGACACGTGGTATGACGGCATAGCCTAATCCTCGATGAACGAAATTCGTTGAAGCTTCAAAGCGATCTGCCTCTATAATAATATTTGGGTGAATATTTAAGCGGTTAAAATAGTCATCCAAATGCTTACGTACTTGGGAACCTTTTGTAGGTAAAATGAGCGGTAAAGATTTAATGGATACCTTTTTGCTATTAGAAAAGGTATTTTTAGGTGTTATGAGGACATAAGATTCCTTATATAGAGGAACAGAGTGTATATCCTCGTGAATAATTTGTTCATTGGTTAAGCCTAAATGATTTTCAAAATTTAATAGACGCTCTAATATCGTGCTCTGATCATGTACTTCTGAAGCGTGATACGTTTGATCTGCATATTCTTTTTGATGCATAGCAACTACTTGTGATATCCATTGATTTGATGATTCAAGAATAGAAAATTTGATTTTAGGTGCATGTCCCATTTTTAAATCATACATTTTTTCTAGCGTTTGATGATAACTTTGTACGAGCTGAATTGCGTAGTTATAAAAATGAATACCTTTTTCAGTAATTTTGATATCCTTGGTCGTTCTTAAAAATAAATCATAACCTAAATCAGCTTCTATTTTTTTTATTGTATTAGTTAAAGACGGTTGGCTTATATGCAAAAAATCTGCTGCCTTTGTAAAACTATTATATTTAACGACAGCAATAAAATATTCTAATTGAACAATTTTCATCTGAATGTCACTCCTATATATTTGCGTATTTATAGTTTGAAACTATTAATAATTAGTTTATTGATATTGGTAGTCTATATAATAACATATTATACTTTTAGATATAGAGGGAGTCGTACTTTCATGTTAGGGGCGTGAAGTACATGTGGAGATTTTTCATTTATAGCTTGATTGGTATTATATTTTTCTTCGTTCCTGTGACTATACAAGGTCAATCAACCATTATGATTGATCATATTGTGCAATGGATTACGCTAATAGTGAAACCAGTTTTACCATATTATGTATTGATTTTAATTATTATTGGTGCAATTCATCCATTTCTCAATCAAAGGTGGAATGAATCGAAAACAAATATTATTTTTAGCTTATTCAAAGTAGTAGGGGTATTCATCGCTTTCATGGTTGTTTTCAATATAGGGCCTGCTTTTGTTTTAAAAGAAAGTATTGGACCATTTTTATATGAAAAGTTAGCCATACCATTAAGTGTTTTAATTCCCATAGGAGCGATTTTTTTATCATTTTTAGTAGGTTTTGGATTGTTAGAGTTTATCGGTGTGATTTGTCGTCCGATAATGCGACCGATATTTAAGACACCAGGAAAGTCAGCGGTCGATGCAGTAGCATCATTTGTTGGTAGTTATTCAATAGGCTTACTGATAACAAACAAAGTCTACAAGAGTGGTAGTTACACACATAAAGAAGCAGTAGTTGTAGCGACAGGGTTCTCTACGGTTTCCGCTACGTTTATGATTATTGTAGCTAACACACTAGGTATTATTCAGCATTGGAATTTATATTTTTGGTTTACACTCGCAGTGACATTTATTGTTACTGCTATTACCGTACAACTCCCACCTATCAGATTTGAAAAGCATACGACATATAAAGACCAACCATATCAAGAAGAGATTCGCAGAAACATGCCATTGTTAAAAGAGTCTTGGTTAGAAGCAAAATTAGCTGTGAAACAGTCTAAGTCATTAATTGACAATGTATTTGAAAATTTGAGAGATGGTGTCGTAATGACTATAGCAATTTTACCTTCTATCATGTCAATTGGTTTTCTAGGATTAGTAATCGCAGAATTCACACCAGTAATCGAATATATATCTTACATCTTTTATCCATTTATCAGCATTTTTCCAGTAGAAAATGTAGGGGTATTAGCACAGGCTTCAACGATTTCAATTGTTGAAATGTTATTACCAGCTGCGATTGCACAATCAGCAGATTTAGCAACAAGATTTACAGTAGCGGTCATGAGTGTTTCAGCGATTATATTTTTCTCAAGCGTTGTTCCGGTTATATTATCTACTGAAATTAAAATATCGATAGGAAAACTTGTGATTATTTGGTTTGAAAGAGTAGTACTCACACTACTGATTACAATTCCATTTGCATTATGGATATTTTAAATATCAAAACAAAGGTTGAATTTAAAATCGATGAAGGAGAGATTGTTCATGAGAAATATTAAAGCAAAAAAAGGTTTAGAGATTGAATGTAAAGGTTGGGAACAAGAAGCAGTATTACGAATGCTATATAATAATTTAGATCCTGAAGTTGCAGAAAGACCCGAAGATTTGGTTGTCTATGGTGGCATAGGGAAAGCAGCTCGAAACTGGGAGGCATTCGAAGCAATTGAATCCACACTGCGTTCATTAGAAGCTGATGAAACGATGTTAGTTCAATCAGGCAAACCAGTTGCTGTATTTAAAACACATGAAGAGGCGCCACGTGTATTACTTTCAAATTCTGTATTAGTACCTGAATGGGCAAACTGGGATCATTTTAATGAATTAGATCAAAAAGGTTTAATGATGTATGGACAAATGACTGCGGGTAGTTGGATTTACATAGGTTCACAAGGTATCGTTCAAGGTACATATGAGACATTTGGTGAACTAGCTAATCAACATTTTGATGGCAAATTAAATGGTACGGTTACATTAACTGCTGGTCTTGGTGGCATGGGTGGTGCACAACCATTGGCAGTTACGATGAATGGTGGTGTTGTTATCGGAGTTGATGTAGATGAAACACGCATTGATAAGCGTATTGATACACGTTACTGTGATGTGAAAACACGAGATTTAGACGAAGCATTAACGTTAGCGGAAGATGCACGCAAACAAGGCAAGCCATTATCTATTGGCTTGGTCGGTAATGCGGTCGATGTACATCAAGCAATTTTAGATAAAGGATTTAAAATTGACATTATTACGGATCAAACGAGTGCCCACGATCCTTTAAATGGATATGTGCCACAAGGGTATTCATTAGAAGAGGCAAGTGCACTTCGTAATAAAGATCCAAAACAATACGTGAAAGAATCGCAATCCTCAATGCATAAGCATGTATCACTAATGTTAGAATTTCAAAAACAGGGTGCGGTCGCTTTTGATTATGGAAATAACATAAGACAGGTGGCATATAATGATGGCTTAAAAAATGCTTTTGATTTCCCTGGATTTGTACCGGCATATATTAGACCGTTATTCTGCGAAGGAAAGGGGCCATTTAGATTTGCAGCATTAAGTGGGGATCCTAAGGATATTGAACGTGCTGATGAAGAAATGAGAAAGTTGTTCCCTGAAAATGAAAAACTTATTCGTTGGTTAGATTTAGCACAGGAGAAAATTGCGTTTCAAGGATTGCCTTCAAGAATTGCGTGGTTAGGTTATGGAGAACGTGCGAAAATGGGTCTAGCGTTAAATAGACTTGTGCGTGAAGGTGAAATTTCTGCACCGATTGTAATTGGTCGCGACCATTTAGATTCAGGTTCAGTAGCCAGTCCTAATCGTGAGACTGAAGGTATGAAAGATGGTTCAGATGCTGTAGGAGATTGGGCTATTTTAAATGCATTAATCAATACTGCTGCAGGTGGATCTTGGATTTCATTCCATCATGGCGGTGGTGTTGGTATGGGTTATTCATTACATGCAGGCATGGTAGTAGTTGCTGATGGTTCAGAAAGAGCAGATAAACGTTTAGGACGTGTATTAACTACGGATCCGGGTATGGGAGTAGTAAGACATGCTGATGCAGGTTATGAATCAGCAATTAATGTAGCAAATGAAAAAGGCATACACATTCCAATGATTACAAGAAAAGGAGATAAAAAATGAACGACTTAATCATTCAAAATATTAAACAATTAATTTTAACGAAAGCTACCGAACGTCCTTTAAAAGGAAAAGAATTAAATGATTTAAATATTGTTGAAAACGGTACAGTAGTTGTGAAAAATGGCAAGATTGTTTATGCGGGTGAACATTCTGATGCATATGATGCAAAAGAAATAATAGATGCTTCAGGAAAAGTCGTTTCACCTGCCTTGGTAGAAGCACATACGCATCTTGTACATGGAGGCTCACGTGAACATGAGATGTCACTCAAACGTCAAGGTGTGTCTTATTTAGAAATACTTGAACAAGGTGGCGGTATACTTTCTACTGTAGAAGCCACACGTCAAGCGACGGAAGACGAACTTTTTGAAAAAGCGGAAAAAAATCTATTAACCATGTTACAACACGGTGTCTTAGCGGTTGAAAGTAAGAGTGGTTATGGATTGGATAAAGAAAATGAACTTAAACAATTGCGTGTTTCAAATCGATTAGCAAAAAAATATAATTTAGACATGAAACATACCTTCCTTGGGCCACATGCTGTGCCTAAAGATGCGGAGTCTAACCAAGATTTCTTACAAGAAATGATAGATTTATTGCCGGAAGTTAAACCATATGCTGATTTTGCCGATATTTTCTGTGAAACAGGCGTGTTTACTGTGGAAGAATCTAAATCTTACATGGAAGCAGCTAAAAAACAAGGCTTTGATGTTAAAATTCATGCAGATGAAATCGATCCATTAGGTGGTTTAGAACTTGCAATTGATGAAAATGCTATCTCTGCGGATCATTTAGTTGCATCTAGTGAAGAAGGTAAACAAAAGTTGAAAGATAGTGATACTGTTGCAGTATTATTACCAGGGACAACTTTTTATCTTGATAAGGAAGGTTATGCAGATGCAAGAGGTATGCTAGATAACGATGGCGCTATTGCGATAGCTACTGACTTCAATCCAGGTAGTTGTGTGACTAATAATTTACAATTGGTGATGTCTATTGCAGCGTTAAAATTAAAATTATCTCCAAATGAAATTTGGAATGCAGTGACAGTCAATGCAGCTAAAGCAATTGACGTTGATGCAGGTACCATCAATGAGGGAGATAAAGCAAATATTGTAATTTGGGATGTACCTAATCATGAATATATTCCATATCATTATGGTATTAATCATACAGAAAGAGTTATTAAAGATGGTAAAGTGCTCTTTGATAATCGTGTAAAACTTTAATAGAGAAACTGTAATTAAAATTAAAAATAAGATTATTAGAGATGAATAGGGTGAGGAATGGAATCAAAAATGTTGATTTGTCCTCGCTCTATTCTTATTTTTTTATTCAAGTTTTCTAAAAATAGAAATTTAGAAGTGCAAAAAATTAAGTTAATAAAATATTTTGACAATTATGATAGTATAGTAATTAAAGGGGCTTGGGGGTGAGTACGGTGTGAGTAATGCTGGGTATATTGAACAATGGAAAGGTAACATAGTACAGAATACACTTTCAGGTGTATTACTTGCACTTGCATTGTTACCTGGTGCAATTGCTTTTTCATTTATAGCAGGTGTGAATCCGACAATCGGTATGTTAAGTACTGGTTTAATGATGCTTGTACTTAGCTTTACTGGAAATAGAACCTTGATGGTATCAGCACCAAGTAGTGGTGTATCTTTAGTCGTAGCACCTTTAGCTGTAAGTCATGGATTGCAAGCTGTCATTTTAGCAACCTTATTTATGGGTATCATCCAAATTTTATTTGGGTATTTTCAAATTAATAAATGGTTAGAATTGATACCTGTCGGTGTTGTAATTGGATTTATGAATGCACTAGGTATATTATTATTTACATCTCAGCTAAAGAATATTTTAGGTATTTCTATGGCAACTTATATCGTTGCAATCATGTCATTTTTTATTATTTGGTTGGGCGCTCGATATATCAAAATTATACCTGCACCATTGATATCCATTATTATACTGACAATATTTTCGTGGGTATTAAAACCTGATATAAAATATGTGCACGATTTGTCTTCAATACATATTAAACTACCTTATCCAACTATCCCTATTGAAATATTAAATGTTAACTTTCTCCTAATTACATTGTTTTATGGTTTGATGATGGCTATTGTTGCAATCGTTCAAACGACTTTAACAGCAAGAATGATGGATGAAGTAACAGCTACGACTAGTGATAAAAATCGTGAATCAATAGGTCAAGGCATAGCTAATTTAGTAGTAGGATTATTTGGTGGTTATGGTGGAAGTGCGCTTGTTGGTCAATCGCGTTTTAATGTAACAATGGGTGCGAACTCTAGAGTTTCAACTTTTGTTACCGGTAGTTTTTTACTGGTAAGTTTATTTGTTTTTGGTGAAATTATAGGACATATTCCAATGGCTGTTTTAGCTACCGTGCTTATTACAATTTCATTGAATACATTTGATAGACGAACAATACCCTTTATACGTAAGTCACCTTTAGTAAATGGATTCATGGTAATACTTACGATGGTGCTTATTTTAATCTCTAATAATTTAGCGCTCGGCGTTGTGATTGTAACAATACTATATTATATTTTTAAACGTTTTATAAATTTAGAAAGGACGTGACATGTCATGCCACAATATGAAGACTTTGTAAAATGGAGACGTACATTTCATCAGTTTCCAGAATTGTCTGATGATGAATATGAAACAACGAAACGATTAAGACGTATTTTAGAAAGTTATGAAATTAAAATTTTAGATATACCGTTGGAAACTGGTTTGATTGCTGAAGTAGGTCAAGGAGATACGTTTATTGCTGTTCGATCGGATATAGATGCTTTGCCAATTAATGAAGAAGTTGTACATGAATTTACATCAACTAATGAAGGTATTATGCATGCTTGTGGTCATGATATCCATATGGCAAGTATTTTAGCAACAGCTACAAAATTAAAAGAAATTGAAGATCAATTAAAAGGTAGAGTACGTTTTATTTTTCAACCTGCCGAAGAGCTGGGATATGGTGCTGTTAAATTAGCTGAGACAGGTGCCATTGATGGTACAAAAGCTGTGCTTGGTTATCATAATTATCCTACTATGGATATAGGTACATTGGCAGTGAAATCTGGTGCCGTGACATCCTCTGTAGATCGCTTTGAATTTAAAATTAAGGGTAAAGGTGCACATGCAGCAAAGCCTGAACAAGGTAATGATCCAGTCATCGTGTTAGGTCAATTAATCAATAGTGTTCAATCCATCGTCAGCAGAAATTTATCTGCTTTTGATAATGCAGTCGTAACGATTGGAGAAGTATCTTGTGGTAATACATGGAATGTTATTGCAGATCAAGCTTATGTACAAGGTACAGTGAGAAGTTTTGATGAAGGTATTCGCACATTCATTGAGAAGAGATTGAGAGAAATTGGGAGTGGATTGGCAGAAGTATTTGATGTTGAAATTGAAACACAATATATACGATTACCAGGTGCAGTAATCAATGACGAAAAATTAACAGACGATGCAATTAACGTTGCTAAACAAATAGGTTACAATGTGAATATAATGGAACAGCCATTAACTATTGGTGAAGATTTTTCTGGGTTTGCCAACAAGTATCCAAGTGTATTTGTTTTTATTGGATCTAATAGTGACTATGATTTACATCACCCCAAATATGATCCCGATGAACGCATTTTAGAAAAAGTACCAGATTACTTTGTAACATTTGTACAGAAATTATTGAACGAAACTTAAAAATATAATCTTGTGTTATGGGCGATTTAATTTGGGTAAAAAATAATTACAACCATTATTTTTTGAGGAGGATTAAGCATGGCGTCTCAAGATCCTAGAAAGAAATATTCAAATGCAGATTTTCCAAAACAAGAGCAACCCGTTCCAGGTTTACAAAAAGATCTGAACCCTAAACCAGATTGTGGAGAAACTTCTTATACCGGTTATGGTAGATTGAAAGGTTTAAAGATGTTAGTAACAGGTGGAGATTCAGCTATTGGTAGAGCAGCAGCTATTGCGTATGCTAAAGAAGGTGCTGATGTTGCAATCAATTACTTGCCATCAGAACAAGAAGATGCTGAAGAAGTAGAAGAAGTTATTACATCGGCAGGACAACAAGCTGTGCTAATACCGGGTGATTTACGCAATGAACAATTCAATTATGAGTTAGTAGAACGTGCATATCACGCGTTAGGTGGATTAGACAATGTTACACTCGTAGCTGGACATCAACAATATAGAGATACACTAAAGGGCTTCGATACAGCGTCATTTACTGAAACCTTTGAAACGAATGTGTATCCAATATTTTGGATTGTACAAAAAGCGATTGATTATCTTGAACCAGGTGCTACAATTACGACAACGTCATCTGTACAAGGTTATAACCCAAGTCCAATTTTACATGATTATGCAGCATCAAAAGCTGCAATCATATCGCTAACTAAAAGTTTGTCTGAAGAACTAGGAGCTAAAGGCATCCGTGTTAACTGTGTTGCACCAGGACCATTTTGGTCACCACTTCAAATATCAGGTGGACAACCACAATCCAAAATTCCAACATTTGGACAAAAAGAAGTGCTTGGCAGAGCAGGTCAACCTGTAGAATTAGCAGGCGTTTATGTTCATTTAGCAGCTGATGAATCAAGTTACACTACTGGCCAAGTATACGGGGTTACAGGTGGTACACAATTAGATTAATTTGATAGATGGCTATTTCAAAGTGATTCGTGCTTAAATGAACAGTTATGCACTTACATTTTGACATAGCCACTTTTTATTTATGAAAGGAAAGTGAATTTTTGTGAAACATTTTAAAGCAAGTGAATTGTCTAAAAGACAAAACTATAAATTATTGAGTGGTAGTGTCATACCTAGGCCAATAGCCTTTGTGACATCTCAAGATAAAAATGGTAAGTTAAATGCGGCACCGTTCAGTTTTTTTAACGTGGTGAACAGTGCACCACCGATGATTATGATTTCTACAGGACGCTCAGAAGGTAAACGTAAAGACACTTCACTTAATATTGAAGAGACTGAAAATTTTGTAGTACATATCACTGATGAAACAAACGTAGAGCAAATTAACCGTACAGCTGCACCATTGGATCGTACTGAAAATGAATTAGAACGAACAGCGTTAACCCTTGTCGACTCAGAACTGATAACTGTACCTGGTATTGAACAGGCGAAAATACGTATGGAATGTAAATTAGAGCGGATTATATCATTAGGAGATACTGATGAGGGGTCAGATCTAATCATTGGAGAAGTCGTGATGTTTCATATTAATGAAAACGTGTATTTTGAAGACAGTAAGATTAATGCACAGGCACTAGAAGCCGTGTGCCGTTTAGCTGGAAATGATTATGCCACGATCGGTGATACATTTACGATTGTTCGGCCAACGGAATAACCTTTGAAGTAAAATATCATTTCATATTATGATTATATAATTGACGAAGTGGCATGAATAGTGTACTGTTATAAAATAAATAAAATAGCTTATCTAGAGAAGTGGAGGGACTGGCCCATTGAAACTTCGGCAACATGGTAATGCGTGTGCCAATTCCAGTAGCATAAAGTGTGCTAGAAGATAAGATTAAAGATGTATCGATTTACTCTTTTCTTCTATGAGAAAAGAGTTTTTTATTTTTTATGGTAAGCAAAATGAATGATTGACTAAAAAAGTAATGTTAAAGAAAGTTGGTTTTGTATGACGGAAAATAAAAAAGGTAACGCATGGGCGCTTGTGCCATTAATCATTTTTGTAGGTATATTTTTAGGTGTGGGCGTTATTACTGGTGACTTTTCAATAATGCCACTCAATGTTGCAATTATTATCGCATCCATTGTGGGTTTGTTGATAAATAAAAAAGAAACATTTTCTAAAAAAGTAGATGTATTTACTAAAGGCGCTGGACATTCAAATATTATTTTGATGATGTTAATATTTCTACTTGCGGGTGCATTTTCTCAAACTACAGAAGATATGGGGGGAGTCAAGTCGACGGTAAATTTAGGACTATCCTTTATTCCAGAAAACTTAATTATCGTCGGTTTATTTATCATTTGTATGTTTGTATCACTTTCAATGGGTACTTCAGTCGGTACAGTTGCAGCTATAGCGCCGGTTGGTTTTGGTTTGAGTCAGGCGACGGATGTATCTGCAGCGATAACAATGGCTACTGTCGTTGGTGGTGCAATGTTTGGTGATAATTTATCAATGATTTCGGATACTACAATTGCCGCTGTTCGTACTCAAAAGACTAAAATGAGCGATAAGTTTAAGGTGAACATAAAGATTGTATTACCAGGTGCGCTATTTACAGTTATAGTACTTTGGTTTTTAACGCATGGTGCTCAGATAGATACTACGAAATCATATGACTATAACTTTATTAAAGTTATTCCATACTTATTGGTATTGATTTTAGCGCTGGCAGGTATAAATGTAATTATAGTGTTGATTGGTGGTACCGTATTATCTGCGATTATTGGACTGGTTGATGGATCATTCAACTGGTCAGGCTTGCTTAGTTCAATCTCAAAAGGAATTGTTGGTATGGAGGATATTGCGATTATTGCACTATTAATTGGCGGACTTGTAGCATTGATACAACATAATGGTGGTATCACTTGGCTATTAAATTTTGTACGCAATAGGGTTAAATCAAAACGCGGTGCAGAATTAGGTATAGCGGGACTTGTGAGTGCTGCGGATATTTCGACTGCCAATAATACAATTTCTATATTAATGGCAGGCCCCTTAGCTAAAGATATTGCAGATGAATACGAGATTGATCCTAGGAAATCTGCAAGTATTTTAGATATGTTTGCGAGCTGTTTCCAAGGTTTATTACCTTATAGTCCGCAAGTTATAGCAGCAGCAGGCGTTGCGTCTATCTCACCAGTTTCATTAATGCCGTATTCAATTTATCCGATCATTCTAGGTGTTTGTGGCCTAATTGCAATTTTCTTTAGATTACCAAGATTAAAATAAAAAAGTTGATTAAAAGAAAGGGCAACAGTTTATATTATTTGATATAGACTGTTTGTCCTATTTTTTAAGAAGTAAGATAGTATTAAAAAAGGGAAAATTTTGACGTTTACTGATTAATAACGATAGAATAAATAGGTTATCACTTTTAAAGGGGATATAAAGGAAAGTTGAATTTCATAGTATTATTGTTTAGAAGTCTAGTATAATGAGTTAGAATAGTTATAAGAGTGAAAGTAGGTGAACAATCATGGCTAGATATAATGTGGAAAATGAAAACGTAGAAATTCAGTTGGAAAGACTGTTTAAAGTTGAACCTGAATTAGTATATCAAGCTTGGACTGAGCAACGATTTCTTAAACAATGGTTTATGACAACTGAACGAACGAATAAATCAATAGAGATAGACGCTGTACAAAACGGAAGCTATGAAATTATTGATGTTCGTAAAGGGAAAGAAAATATAGTGAAGGGTTCTTACGTTACTTTGAACCCAAATGAATATATTGTAATGACGATAGGGATGCCTGAATTAAGTGACTCTGAAGATACAATTGAAGTAGAGATGTTTGAAAGAGAACCAGGCATAACCCAAATGATTTTTAATTATACAGCTTATGTACCTAGGGAACGCAGATTGACATCATTAGAGTATAAGCAAAAGAAAAAGGAATATCATGATTCTACTGCGCATGGTTTTGAAATGTTATTTGATAAGCTGCAAACAACACTAGAAGAATATGAAGAGGAACAATAAAAAATCATTACAACCTAACTCAATAAATTAAAAGTGGGACTCAGGCATATTTGGGCAGAAGCTCATGTATCAGTCCCACTTGTGTAATAAATTGAGATGTTGACTAAGAGGCTGAGACAATTAATTTGTCCAGCTTTCTTTTATTTGATATGTTAATTATTTTGTGTGAATTGACCGTATTGTATACGCTCATTAAATTTACGTAGTACCGTTTCAAAAAAAATATGGTAGCTGATAAAGCTGGAATAATCAATGCCGTTTGTTAAATAAAAAGTGTTACTTGATACGTAGATATTATAATTTGCCTTTTGAGCCAAGGTGTTGTCTTGAAGCGTAGTAATAGAAATGAAATACTTTTGACGCAGTTGCAGTAAATTCGTTATATCGGATAAGTGATCGGTCTCGCCGGATAAAGAAATAATAAAAAACAAATCATTATCAGAAGCTTTATTTAACACCATTTTAAATTCATGTACATCATGTAATACAATAATATTTTTATGTATGGTCAATAAAATTCTTTGAGCTTCTTGCGCAACATTCATTTGAGCTAAACCTGTGCCATATAAATATACCGTTTCGGCTTGATATATTTTGTCAGTAACTAGGTCGTAATCGATACGCTCCAAATAAGTGAAGGTATTTTCAATTTCTTGTTTAAAAGCGTTCATAGAGTCAGAAGGTAATTGATGGACTTGTTCAGATTCAAATTTTAAGTATGATTTAAAATCACTGTAGCCATCAAAGCCGAGCTTACGAGTAAAACGATGAATACTTGCATTTGATGCATGTGTATAAGCCGCTAAATCTTGGATTTTCATTGTTTTACAATCTGATATATGTGTGTTTATAAAATGAGCGATTTGTAGGTCGTTTTCATTTAATTTATTAAAATTGTTATTTATGCGTTCATCTAAAAGCAACGTTATCACCTCAGAATTTTGAAAATATTTTCAAGTTTTGAAAATATAATCTTATTGTACAAAATTGTTCGTAATGGCGTCAAACTATTGTTCTGATGTAAGCGTTTACTATAAAATCGATGGTAAATTGATCCATAATCATTTGAATAGAGAGATATTCAATTATCATAAGTGAATTATTTTGGAAATTTAGAAAAGGGGAACTTTATATGAATGCTATAAAGCGATTTGGAAGTGCAATGATTGTACCTGTATTGATGTTTGCATTTTTTGGTATTGTACTCGGTTTAGCAACATTATTTAAAAATCCTTCAATAATGGGGAGTATTGCTGAAGAAGGTACAAATTGGTTCAAAATATGGTCAGTGATAGAGTCTGGTGGTTGGACAATATTTAATCACATGGAAGTGGTATTTGTTGTTGGCTTGCCATTATCTTTAGCTAAAAAAGCACCTGGACATGCAGCACTGTCAGCATTAATGGGATACTTAATGTTTAATACCTTTATCAATGCCATATTAACGCAATGGCCGCATACATTCGGAGCAAATTTAGAAAAGGGTGTAGAAAATGTAACGGGATTAAAAGCGATTGCTGGTATAGAAACATTAGACACGAATATCCTAGGCGGTATTATTATTTCAAGCATTGTCACATGGATACATAATAGATATTATAGTAAAAAATTACCTGAAATGCTTGGTGTATTTCAAGGTTTGACATTTGTAGTAACGATTTCATTTTTTGTCATGTTGCCAATTGCTTTAATTACTTGCATCATATGGCCAACGGTACAAAATGGTATTTCTTCACTGCAAGGATTTATTATTGGCTCGGGTTATATAGGTGTGTGGTTGTATCATTTTTTAGAAAGAGTATTGATACCAACTGGATTACATCACTTTATATATGCACCAATAGAAGTAGGTCCTGTTGTTGTGAATCATGGATTGAAAGCAGAATGGTTCGAACATGTAAATGAATTTGCTAAAAGTAAAGAACCATTAAAAGAATTATTCCCATATGGCTTTATGTTACAAGGTAACGGAAAAGTCTTTGGTTCAATTGGTATTGCTTTAGCAATGTATGCAACGACGCCAAAAGAAAATAGAAAGAAAATTGCAGCATTACTAATTCCAGCAACATTGACAGCGATTGTTGTAGGCATCACTGAACCATTAGAGTTTACATTTTTATTTATTGCACCTTATTTATTCGTTTTACATGCAATTTTAGCAGCAACGATGGATACGTTAATGTATGGTTTCGGATTAGTAGGTAACTTTGGTGGAGGATTATTAGATTTCTTTGCTACGAATTGGATACCTTTAGCCCAAAATCACTGGTTAACTTATATTATTCAAATTGCAATAGGTTTCGGTTTTACAGCGATTTATTTCTTCTTGTTCAAGTTTTTAATTATAAAATTTAATATTCCACTTCCTGGACGTAAAAAAGACGATAAGGATATGAAATTATATAATAAAGATGACTATAAAAATAAAGACGGTAAAGCACAAGTTGCTAAAAAAACTGAGTCAGCAAACGAGTTTGAAGCTAAAGCAATCTATTATTTAGAAGGTCTAGGTGGCAAAGAAAATATTAAAGACGTTACAAATTGTACGACACGTTTAAGATTGACAGTGAATGATGTCAATAAAGTTGAGGATAGTGATTACTTTACGCATAAACAAATGGCACATGGCTTAGTGAAAAGTGGGAAAAATGTGCAAGTCGTAGTAGGTATGTCTGTACCTCAAGTCAGAGAAGCATTTGAAAATTTAGTATTTGAAGAAAAAAATAAATAATAACGAGATTGCATATAAAACTTATGCACAAAAAAGGACTAATCCATATGATAATCATTAATGGATTAGTCCAATTTTTTATCAATAACGCATCAATTAATTTTTGCATGCTTGTTAGTAGACATGGTATACACGGCGCGAAGATGGGTCTTACATTCTATTTTGTTTATAAGTGTCCACATAAAAAAACGTCATTTCTATACAATTACAATAAGAATAGACGTTTATGATTGGATGCTAGATTCTTGTATACATGATTTATGTTGATTAAATATCGTGAAATGGTAGCTAAATCAATTTTACTGTATATGTGAGTGATGTCGTACATTAATGTTTTTAAGAAATTCTCGTTTTATGCATTAAACGTGGTTGGTAGGTAGCACTGTAAACATCAATGTTGTGTGTTGCGATAGCGTGAATTAATTTAGAGAATACTGTAGGCGAACAAGAAACGTTGATGGTATTTCGATTGAAGGTATAAACAATTGTTTCAGTGTGATTGAGTAAATTCATAATGTCGATAACTTTGTCTTTAATAAATGCATCATGAAGGCCGTCAACAGCGATTTCGAAACGCTTAGATGATAATAGTAAATGATCCAAGTCTAGTAGGTCTTGTGCATGATTATTTTCTAAAATTTGATAGATTAAATAATTGTGGAAGCTAAGAAAACTAATCAAATATGGTAGTTGTTGCTTAGGTAAATTCACTTCTAAAGCATATAAATGATTTTTTTTGAAAATAGTAAATTTGAACGATTTACAAAAGTGGACTTGTTTCAAAAGTTTTAACAAATTTTTGCGGATATGACGTTTATTTAAACCACTGATGTTTAAAACAAACGTTTCAGTTTTATCTAAAAACATATTATACCTCCATATCTATATAAAGTGACATACGTATATTAAAATTAATATTTAGTGCCCTTAAAATTATACATGTTTTAAATTCTATTAAATTGTACCACTCTTTTTAAAAGAAGACACTAGGTCTTTAGAACGAAGTATAAAATTTTTGGAAATTCCTAGGGTTTTAAAGTCAAAATATTTAGAAAATTCTGTTGTTTAGATGTTCAAAATATGATACATTCTTCTTTATTAATACAGAGAGGGAAGTGTTTTAGATGTTATCAAAAGTAAGTAAGTTTGCAACGAATACGTTCTTAGTATGGATGCTTATTGCAGCTGTTATTGGTTTTATATTTCCAATGCAACTTTCTACTTTAAGTAATTGGGTACCTTATTTACTAGGAATTGTTATGCTAGGTATGGGATTAACCATAGACCCCAAAGATTTTAAAATCATATTTCAAGCACCTAGATCTGTAATCATTGGTGTGGTTTTGCAGTATACGATTATGCCTTTAAGTGCATTTTTAATTGTTAAACTGTTTCATTTGCCTCCAGAAATTGCAATTGGTGTGATTTTAGTTGGATGTTGTCCAGGTGGTACATCTAGTAACGTTATGAGTTACTTAGCAAATGCAAATGTTGCATTGTCAGTAGCTATCACAAGTGTTTCAACATTACTAGCACCATTGTTAACACCAGCTTTAATATATTTATTTGCGCATGAATGGTTACAAGTTTCATTTATCAGTATGTTTTGGTCAGTCGTTCAAGTGATTTTAATACCAATAATCATTGGGTTTGTACTGCAAAAACTGTTCAAATCATTTGCTGACAAGACTGCCACTGCATTACCAATCGTTTCCGTTGTAGCTATTTCATTAATACTTGCATCTGTAGTTGGTAGTAGTAAAGCACAAATTTTAGCCACAGGATTGCTTATTTTTGCGGTTGTCATTCTTCATAATTTGATTGGCTATATACTCGGTTATACATTTGCCAAAATCCTAAAATTAGACCGACCGGACAAAAAGGCAGTATCGATAGAGGTAGGTATGCAAAATTCAGGGCTAGCAGTTTCTTTAGCTACAGTACATTTTAACCCATTATCTGCAGTTCCGGGAGCCGTGTTCAGCTTAATACATAATATTACAGGTCCAATACTTGCAAAATACTGGAATAAAAGGTAAGTATCATTGATTTTAAGATAAAATTAATATGAAGTTCTAAACTAAGAGGAAAACATTAATTTTTTCGTGTTTTTCTCTTAGTTTATATTATCTCTGTCTTTGATAGGCTAGAGAAGTATAAAATATGATACACTGACAATAATTTGATTCAATTTTGTTAAATTATAGGAGGGGAAATGTATGTATCGTGCTGTGATATTTGATTTTGATGGTACAATTATAGATACAGAAAAGCACTTGTTTGAAATAATAAATAAACATTTAAATCATTATGGTTTGGAAGAAATTAGTTTAGATTTTTATCGTCAATCTATTGGGGGATTGGCTTCAGAATTGCATCAGTATCTAGAAGACCAACTAGGACAAGAACGTAAAGAAAAAATATATCAAGAGCATAATGAAACGAGTATACATTTACCGATAGTTACACATATGAAACAACTTATGGATTATTGTAAAGTGCGCCATATACCCATGGCTATTGCGACAAGTAGTTTTAGAAACGATATTCAACCAACGTTTGATCAATTAGGATTAGATGCGTATATTGATGTTGTTGTTGGACGAGAGGATGTAGAAGAAATAAAGCCAAGTCCCGAACTATATTTAACAGCAGTTCAAAGATTAAACTATAATCCTGTTAATTGTTTAGCTATAGAAGACTCAGTCAATGGGGCAACTGCAGCGGTGAATGCTGGTTTAGATGTTATTGTAAATACGAATGAAATGACGGAAAAACAAGATTTTAGTAACATAGTATATTTAGATAAAGACATATCAGGTACAGCTATCATTGAAAAATATTTTGAAAAAAGTAGAGGCTAACGTATGAATGGTTATTTAATTTTATTTTTTTTAGGAGGCCCAATTGTTTTAGCAATAGGAAATTTAGTTTTAGGACCTATTTTTAATAAAAAAGTCCCCTTAAAAATACAATTCCGGTCATTTATGGTTGGAAGTCTTATTTACTTATTGGGAGCTTTGGCCTTATATTATCTTATTTTACAAAATCAATTTTAATATAAAACCCCTTATTTTGACATTGGAAAATGCTTCAATAAGGGGTTTTATAATATCGAAATGAAAAATGATAGTCTATTTTAAAAATTGAAGTATTAGTGTCACAATAACTAATACGAGTAATATAGAATCAATACCTACCATAATTGCAAAACGTGGATTTTTTTCTCCAGCAGCTTTAGATTTTTTTACAGCTTTTAAATTAGGGATTAAACTTACACTTAGTAAAATGATAACAACAATACCAATGAAAATACTCATGATTTATCACCACCATTTTTATGAGTATCGATATATTCCCAGATATACCCTGCAATGATACCAATAATCAATCCAGTTATGATACCGATTTTTAAAGCAGAAAACATAGCGCTGATTATGATTGCAATTAGTAGTGAAATAGGTAATGTAATACCAAATTTATATTTTCGCTCTGGTGAATTTACAATAGTAAAAATTAAGTAATATAGTATCCCAAATACAACAATTGTTAGTAAACTTTTTAGCATTAAATTTCCGGCAGAAACATCACTATCGCTAAAATAATTGATTAGGAAAAATAATATACCAAATATAATTGAAACTGTGATTGTACGTTTCAATAGATGTTTATTCATATTGAACTCCTTTATAATAAAATCTATTGAGCATTATATCATATAAAATTAGGAACTATAACTTCATGAACGTTAGACTCTAGCTCATCATTACAATAACGCAAGTTGTAGTTATTGTACTTTACTTTTTTGATATTGCTTATGGTCGTTTAAATAAGCATAGAACAAGCCTATTACTAAACCGCCTCCGATATAATTGCCGATACCTGCCCCCAGCAAATTGATTAAAGCAGGCATGGCTGAAAGTACATCACTTTGGTAAACGACTCCACCTGCGAATAATACGGTATTATAAACAACGTGTTCGTAACCCATAAATGCGAAAATGGATACACCAAACATCATGACAAACATTTTTGCCAAAACATCATCAATTTGCATAGCTATGACAAGCGATATATTTATAAAGAAATTAGCAAAAATACCTTTTATAAGAATGGCAACAAAACCTGCCGTTAGTGTTTTATGATTAATTGTAGCTTCTAATTGTTGCATCATCTCAGGTGTCATAATGTCTGAGGAACGAATCAATAAGAAGAACACCAATCCACCTAAGGCATTACCAATAAAACAGAGTACAAATATTTTAAAAACGCGGATTGGCGAAATGACGCGATAATACAGTCCAACTGTAAAATACATAAAGTTACTCGTTAATAATTCGGAATTTGTAAAAAGTATTAACACTAAAGCAAAACTAAATGCAACCGCACCGACTATATTTGCAACGCCCATTGGAATATCAGAGGCTAATGAAGCTTTAATGAGCAATACAAAAACTGTAATCACACCTAAAATAAAACCAGCCATTACGGCACGTAATAGATAACGTTTTAAATAAAAACTTTGTAAAATATCTTTGGCACGAATTGTCTCTACGACATGATGAACCCACGCTTTACCATAAAAAACTTTATCCCATTTAATATTTTTTTCGTTCAAAACTTTATCCTCACTTTCTATTAATTAAAAATAGTATACTATGTTACAGTGTTTTTGTGAAATAATTCACAAAATAATCATAATTAAATAGTGACACTCAATTAACTAAATATAGTATTTAATTGCTCTCTATCATATTGAAATGAAAATTTACATTGCGTTTTCTCTAAAAGTAATCTAAAATAAAAACATATGTAAGGGCTTACATAAATGAAAAATAATTGTTTTAATTTTTAGAATTTATAGTATAATAGCGTCATAATAAGTGAATTATTTTCACTTATATTTGAATGAGATGGGGTTTGAATGATGAATGAGAATAACGAATTACAAAGGGGACTAGGTGCACGTCAAATGCGGATGATAGCACTTGGTGGAACGATTGGTGTCGGACTCTTTATGGGGGCGACAAGTACGATTAAATGGACAGGGCCTTCAGTAATATTTGCCTATTTAATAGCTGGGCTGTTTTTATTTTTAGTGATGAGAGCTATGGGGGAAATGGTATATTTACACCCGACTTCAGGTTCTTTTGCAAACTTTGCAAGTGATTACATAAATCCAGTTGCTGGTTATCTGACAGCATGGAGTAATATTTTCCAATGGGTTGTTGTAGGTATGAGTGAGGTTATCGCCGTTGGAGAATATATGAATTATTGGTTTCCTGATTTACCACAATGGATACCAGGTATTATAGTTGTATTATTGTTGGCTGGTGCTAACTTAGTATCAGTTAAAGCTTTTGGTGAATTTGAATTTTGGTTTGCAATGATAAAAGTAGTAACTATTATCTTGATGATTATTGCAGGGTTCGGTTTGATTTTCTTTGGACTTGGTAATGGTGGAGAGGCTATAGGTCTTTCTAATTTATGGTCACATGGTGGCTTTATGCCTAATGGTTGGATTGGTTTCTTCTTCGCACTTTCTATTGTAATTGGTTCTTATCAAGGTGTTGAATTAATCGGTATTACTGCTGGTGAAACGAAAGATCCACAAAAAAATATTAAAAGTGCGGTTAATGGTGTTATATGGCGTATATTAATTTTCTATATCGGAGCCATTTTCGTTATTGTAACTGTTTATCCTTGGGATGAATTAGGAAACATTGGCAGTCCATTTGTTGCAACATTTGCAAAAGTGGGTATTACATTTGCTGCTGGACTCATTAACTTTGTAGTTTTGACTGCAGCGATGTCAGGATGTAATTCTGGTATATTTAGCGCTAGTCGAATGACGTTGAACTTATCTCAAAAGGGCATGTTACCTAAATTTTTCCGTAAAGTTATGAAAAATGGTGTTCCTATTTGGACGGTTACTGCAATAGCAATTGGTATTTTAGTTGGTGCGTTATTAAATGTTATTTTGCCTTTATTTATTAAAGGGGCAGATAGTATTTTTGTTTACGTATACAGTGCCTCGATTTTACCAGGTATGGTACCGTGGTTTATGATATTAATTAGTCATTTAAGATTCAGAAAAAATCACAGCGAAGAACTCAAAAATCATCCTTTTAAAATGCCAGGCGGCGCAATAACAAATTATATTACAATGGCGTTCTTTATCATGGTGTTAATCGGCATGTTATTTAATAAAGAAACAGTTGTTTCAGTTGTTATTGGTATCGTGTTCTTAGGTTTTATGACATTGTTCTATTATCTAAAAGGCTATCATAAATTAAGTGATGATCAGCAACTTTAAAAAATATAATAACACATCAATTTGTCAGCAATATTAAGTAGTCATAAATGATACATTTTTTGTATCATTTATGACTTTTTTTGTATATCCGTCATTACGTTAGTACACTTACATAAATGCTTTTACAAAAATTTAACAATATAAAAATACTCACTCAAAACTCGTGCTTTAGAATAAAGTTGAGGTCATAATACATATCTAAAGGAGTTATTATATGAAAATACTTAATAAACTAGCTACTGCTACGATTGCAGGGACAATCATTGCCGGTTCATCATTAGGGAGTGTACAAGGGACTTATGCTGCAGGGAAAAAAGATGAGTCTAAAGATTCAAATCAGAATGCTGATGTAGCTTATATGGGTAATACAAAAAATCCTAAAAACGTTATCTTTTTAGTCGGTGACGGTATGGGACCTTCGTATAATTCTGCTTATCGTTATTTTGCAGATAATCCAGATACTAAAGAAATGGATCAGACCGCTTTTGATAAATATCTAATAGGGAGTCAACGTACAAACCCTAATGATCCAAAAGAAAATGTTACTGATTCAGCAGCTGGTGCAACCGCATTTAGTTCAGGACAAAAAACATATAATGGAGCTATAGGCGTCGATGCTAATAAAAATAATGTTAAAACAGTATTAGAACAAGCTAAAGAAAATGGTAAATCAACTGGTCTCGTATCTACGGCTGAAATTACAGATGCCACGCCTGCTGCATACGCATCACACGTTGATGATCGTGATAAAAAGGATGAAATTGCTAAACAATTTTACAATGATAAAATTAATGGCAAGCATAAAGTCGATGTACTACTAGGTGGTGGTGCTGAGTATTTTGGGAAAGACAATGGCAATTTAAAAAACAAATTTAAAAAAGATGGTTACGATGTGGTTACAAATAAAAATGAACTACAAAATTCCAAAAGTAAACAAGTATTAGGATTATTTGCAGATAATGATATGCCATTACAAATAGACGCACCAGATAAAAATCCAAAATTAGTGGATATGACTGATAGTGCCGTAAATAAATTAAAACAAAACGACAAAGGATTCTTTTTAATGGTTGAGGGCGCTTCTATAGATAAATCAGGGCATCCAAATGATGTAACTGGGGTAATGTCAGAAATGTCTGGATTTGAAAAATCATTTGAATATGCTATGAATTATGCAAAAGAAAATCCAGATACACTTGTGGTAGCTACTGCAGATCATTCTACAGGTGGTATGTCTATTGCGAAAGGTAAAGATTACGTTTGGAACCCAGATGCCATTCACCAAATGAAACATTCAGGTAAATATATGACTGAAGAAATTAGCAAAGGCAAAAATGTGGAGAAAGTCATTAAAGATGGTTACGGTTTTGAAGTTTCAGAAGATCAAATGAATAAAATAAAAGATGAAGCTAAAAAACTTAAAGATCTTAAAAAAGATGAAAAAGCATATGAAAGTCAATTACAAAAGGTTCAAGATGCTGTACAAAAACCAATTAATGACAAATCAAATACTGGTTGGACTACTAATGGTCATACAGGAGAAGATGTAAATACTTATGCATATGGCCCTGGTAGTGATAAATTTAAAGGAAATATTGATAATACTGATAATGCCAAAAATATTTTCGACTTTTTTCAAAACGATGTAAAGTAAGCAACTAGCAAATAAATAGTGTTAGCGATAGATTAAAAACGAGAACGACATAGAAATCCTTTATTAAAATGTGATTTCTATGTCGTTCTCGTTTATGATGTTATTTAAAAAGTGATGGTAGCAATGATTTAGTGTTTAAACTGGATTTTAGACAAATGTTTACGATAATTATCAAGTGCCATTTTAGACTGTGTGATTGAGTCTAACGAACGTTGATAATTTAAAGCAATAAATCGATAATAAAGAATATCTACCGTAAAAAGTTGTGCAAACAATGATGTTGTTGCGGCCATGCGTAGTTCATTCTCATCAGTTTGACCATAAATTAAAGTATAATCAGAAATTTTAGCTACAGGATTATTGTTCGAGCTTGAAATCGTGATGATAGGTATATTATAGTCAGTTGCAACTTTTGCCATAGATTGCATTTCACTATGACTACCTTGGTTGGTTACAAAAATAATACAATCTTGTTCATCATGAGTAGCCATGGTAGTCATTAATAAATGCGTTTCTTGTATTAAGCGCACATTTAAACCAATCCGAGATAATTTTTGATATAAATCTGTAACAATAACGAGTGATGCCCCATAACCAAATAAAAATATGGTACGCGCATGTTTTAATGTGTCACAGATGTCATCGATGTGATGTTGTTCAATTTGTGAAGCAACACAACTCATTGTATCTGTTGCTCGGGCTAACATTTTAGACTTGATAATATCGACGGATTCATTATCAATTAATTCCATATGATTATTGTTGATTGCATCTTCAGGCAAATAACGTGAAATTGTAATTTTAAGTTCTTGAAACCCTTTTTCTGTTATTTTCTTGCTAAAACGTACAATGGATGCTGTACTTGTATTAATTTCATTTGAAAGGTCTTGGACAGACATATTAATGATACGATGAGGTTCGTTTAAAATAAAATCAGCAATTTTTTTTTCACTTTTTGTAAAAGTTTCATATATATTATCAATTTTATAAAGTACGTTGGTCATAGTTTAACCACCTAAGTTATCAGATTCTCTCATTGATTTTGTTGTACCTAAAAAGAAGGTGAAGAGGAAACCACCGATGTAAGCAGCGATTAATCCTGCAATGTATCCTAAGTACATATGATCTGAAATCAAAGGTAACAATGAAATACCACTTGGTCCAATAGCGGTAGCACCGATGTGTCCAATACCACCAATCACTGCACCACCAATACCGCCACCAATACATGCGGTAAAGAATGGTCTACCAAGAGGTAACGTGACCCCATAAATCAAGGGCTCGCCAATACCAAGGAAACCGACAGGCAGTGCACCTTTAATTGCATTTCTCAAAGTAGTATTTTTCTTACATCTTACCCAAAGCGCTAATGCAGCACCAACTTGCCCTGCACCTGCCATAGCAGCAATTGGTAGTAAGTAAGTAGCACCAGATTGATTAATCATCTCAATATGAATAGGCGTAAATATATGATGTAATCCTAACATAACTAATGGTAGGAAGAAAGCACCAATAATAAAGCCACTAAAGACGCCACCAATATTAATAACACCATTCACTACGGATACTAAACCGTCAGAAACAAAACCAGCTAAAGGCATAATGATAAAGATTGTTGATAATCCGATAACAAACAAAGTAATCGTAGGTGTTACGATAATATCAATGGCATTTGGTACAATTTTATGTAATCTCTTTTCTACGAGACTCAATAACCAAACAGCAAAGATAACACCGATAATACCACCTTGTCCTGCTTGTAAAGGTTCGCCTGTAAAAATATTAGTGATCATATTTTCTTCTGTTAAACCTGTTAGTAATGTCGTTCCTCCAATAACACCACCTAAACCTGGTGTCGCACCAAATTCTTTAGCAGCATTGATACCAGTGAAAATGGCTAAATATGCTAACATACCATCTTTAATTACGTTAAAAACAGTAACAAGTTGCGTAATCCATGAGCCAGATATGACCTCTGCAGCTAGTAAGTTGCTTAAAACTGCAGCAATACCACCGATTAAACCTGCACCAATAAATGCTGGAATCAATGGGATGAATATATTAGCGATTGTTTTTAATAATTTATTGAATTTGCCACGTTTTTGTTTACTTTGAAAAGCGGCTTTGTTTTCTTTGGCTCTTGCTTCAGTTTCTGCTTTATAATCTTTAGTTTGGTGAGGGATGGTTTCACCTAAACGCACACCACTCATTTCAGATATATGAGCAGCTACCTTATTAACTGTGCCAGGTCCAACGACTACTTGTACACGGTCGTCTTTGACAACGCCCATTACACCTTCTGTCGATTTTAATTTATCATAGTTAACTTTATTTTCATCGTGCACCTTAATTCTTACACGCGTCATGCAATTTATAACATTTTCCATGTTCTCTAAACCGCCAACTGCATTTACAATACTTTCTGCAAGTTTTTGTTCTTTAGACATCATAAAACCCTCCTATATACATAAATTATTTTAAGTATTTGGTTTAATTTTTGATTGCTTGCTTAACGATGTGATTATTTTTTTCTAAACGCTGTTGTGCATCTGCTTTTGATGTATCACACATATGCATAACGATAGCAACTTTAAGGTTATGATCTGCAGCATGATATAGTTTTTCAGATTGTTGATAAGAAATGTCGCAGATATCTTGTATAATGCGTATGGAACGGTCAATTAATTTTTGATTTGTAGCTTTTACATCAACCATGAGGTTATCATAAACTTTACCGGCGCCAACCATTGTGATTGTTGAAATCATATTAAGCATTAATTTCTGAGCTGTTCCAGATTTTAATCTTGTAGAACCTGTTAAGACTTCAGGACCTACATTAACTTCAATTGCATTTTTAGCTATGCTACTTATTTTAGTGTTTGAATTGCATGAAATTGAAACAGTATGTGCACCAATGTGATTCGCATACTTTAATCCGCCGATAACATAAGGTGTATTACCACTAGCAGCAATACCGATTAAAACGTCTTTTTCATTAAGGTGAATATGATGTAAATCTTCTTCAGCCAAGGAGGTACTATCTTCAGCACCTTCAACAGCAACAGTCATGGCTCTTTGTCCTCCTGCAATTAATCCAATGACTTCATCTGGAGACGTATTGAATGTGGGCACACATTCAGCAGCATCAAGCACCCCCAACCTTCCACTTGTTCCAGCACCGATATAAATAATTCGACCACCAGCTCTAAATTGTTTTGTAGTGATTTCTATGACTTTAGTCAAGTCTGGTATGACTTTTCTAATTTGTTGTGGGACTTTTTGATCTTCATCATTCATTGTTTTAAGAATTTCTGTTATAGACATCTCATCTAAATGCATTGTCGCTTTATTTCTAGATTCAGTAGTTAAATCACTCATAAATTTCTACTCCCTTGTTTTTATAATAAATTTAAATGTATCATTGGGCTTCATACAACGAATCAATCTGCGCTCAGCTTCACAAATTTCACCTATAACATTAACGTGAGGATGCGCTGGTAAGTCAGTTTTCAAAAGTTGTAATTCTCCTTGATAACGTCCGTTCAGTTTATTATCGATGGTAACTGTACCAGTGTTTCGAACTGTTGTATTATAAGCATTAATTTCACTTGTACAATAGTGTCTAGCTTCTTGTGAGCGAATTACATCTTGCGGGTTGTCTGGTCGTACAGTGTGAGGTTGCTGTAATATCTTAGTTACTTGAATATCTAATAAATCAATTGTGAGTGTGAAAGTTCTATGGCATAATACATTCATTAATTGTTCGTCTAGTGGTGCGCTAATTTTAGTATCACCAATCAAAATTTGTGTTGTCAGATGATCTAATAATAGCTGTGCACTTTCAATAGGGTGTTGTGCTCTCGTTGATTCTATGGTTGGTAAACCTTTAAAAAGGGGGCCACGTTTTGTAGTACCTGGAATAAAACCGAAGATCGTTGCGTTTGGATTATACTTTAAAATTAGTGAGTTTTGAATATGAACAAATTCAGTTGTTAGACCTGTATCTGGCCGTGGATAATAGTTATGGCAATAGCATAAGTGTGTAAAATCATCTAGTTTTTCATAAAGCTGTTGAAGTAGTGATTCAGAAAGTATGCTGGCATTTAAGCAACAGTGAAAACCATGTTGGATAATGTCATTAATAATTTCTATAGAAGTACTGTGATCAATACGAATCATAAATTGCGCATGATGATATGATTGCAAGAATTCATAAAAAGATTGATCCAGCAATGAAGGATTGATATCAATCATATACGTAAGTTGTTCGTCTGATAAATAATTTAAAAGTTCTCCCAAATAGCGATATTTAGATGTTTCGTCTTCCTCTGGAATTTGTACAGATGTGAAAATGGTCGTATATCCCAAAGCAATCATTCGTCTAATATATGATTTATCAATGGGTTGTCCTAAATAAATAGAAAAGCCATGCATTGTTATCACTCCTATATTGCTGTAATCGATTTCATTTTACAACACATGAAAAAGTATTACAATTTTAATTTTAAAAAAATGTCATTTTGAAATATTATTACAAAAACGCTTGCAATAACTTTTGTGTTTCCAATAATTGATTTTGTAAGGTATCGAGGTACTTAATTGTATTTCCAATAGTGAGTTCTTCAATGGGGTTGGTGTCATGGGTTAAAAGGAATTGGTAATAATTATAATGGGGCAAAGAAAATCGTTGTAAGCTGATGTCTGAAAACACGATAAGTTCGTCTTTAATAAACTGTTGGATATCTTGTTTGTACTGTGCTTTCTTTTTATTTTGAGTAACGATAGCAAACTTATAAGTTTCAATTAAGTTTAATAGTTGGTTAATGCGTTGAGCGAGTTGATGAAATTCTAAATTATACATAAAATGCATCCTTTCTTAAAAAAATTTAAAATGATGAATATGATTTTCTGATTTTGTTAAGCATGGTAGGATATACACTATAAAATTAAAAATGAACTTAAAGGGGCTATTAAAAAATGGAAAAAACAAAATATCGTTTTAAAGATATTGTATGGAAAGACTTTTTCCTTATTGCGATTTTAATTGTAAGTATGATTGTTTTTACAGTGATTGGTATTTTATTTAGTTTTATTTTTGTAGATCATTTAACAGAAAAAATAGTGATCAAAATAAGTGTGGTTGTACAACTGCTATCATATGTAGTTACTGTGTTTAGCTTTTATTTTTTACATACCAAGGATTTTAAAATAAATTTGAAGAGAAATATAGCATTTATAAAGCAGCATTATTTATTTCTTATCATCGTGACGATTGTTATGATGGTTTGTAGTGGAATTTATAACATGGTGATGCAAATGTTACCCAATGGTATTGGGTTTAATGAAACTCAAAATGAATTAGAACTAATGAATTTATTTGATCAGCCGTCATTTTTACCGTTTACTTTTTTGTTAATTGTAATTGGTGCACCATTAGTGGAGGAAATATTTTTTAGACATTTACTGATAGGTGAATTAGGGAAGAAATTTAATGCTATTGTTATGGGGGTTATTTCAGCCATTCTATTTTCACTAATGCATGTAATGGGAGCAGAATCTCCATTAGAAATAGGAAGTTATTTAATTTTAGCGATTGCTATGGTCTATGCATACATCAAATCAGGTTTTAAACTCATTGCAAGTGTAAGTATTCATATGCTCAATAATTTAATCTCATTTGTTTTTACGCTAATTACGTTATATACATAATGGACAAGGTTGAAAAAATCCCACTGAGTTTTTTAGGACTCAGTGGGATTTAAAAATTGTTGATAGTTATTGATAGTAATATCTTGTGTTTTTATTTTTTTCTCAAATGAATATGAAATATCATGGATATCAACAATAGGTATTTCATTAGTTTTACCGAGACCAATTTCAAAAATAACTGCTTTCCATAATCCGTCTGTACATAATAAGCCTATAAAAATTACATTTTCAGTCATAATCTCATTATTTTTATTATACTCCATAGCCATCACATTTCTTTCGGTACAATAGATTAAGACTTCTGAAAAAATGGGCGGCAAGTCAACATGTGTTTGTTGATTGAATTTAATATATCGGTCTAGCTTTTTAAGCGCCCGTCTCATTTTCGTATAAGGTAAATTTAAACATTTTTTAATAATTGCGTTTATCTCTTCTTTATATGGAAGTGTAGTATATGATTGACTTTCATTCAATACTAAGAATAAAGCGGTGAGTTGTTTATCAGTTAATTCGAGCTCATAACTATTTGGCGTCTCTTGGAGTTGATAACCACCTAATTTTCCATGTTTTGCTAGAATTTTTACTCCCTGATCTTCTAAATCTTGAATATCTCTTAAAATTGTACGCTTCGATACATTTAAGTCTGTCGCGAGTTCTGAAGCGGTAATTTGCTTATTTTGTTGTATGGCTTGTACCAATTTATTTTGCCTTTCGCGTTTATTCATTAGAAAGTCACCTCCCAAATGATTACATATTACATTCATTATAGCATAAAAGTGACAATGACGACATTTATAAAGTTTTAAAAAAAGTTATAGAAAACGCTTACATTTTTTAGTTGTTTATGTTAGTATAATAATTAGTAACAAGGGGGTAGCGAAAAGATGACAAAGGGGTAGGCTATTACATATAGTTTTGTTAACATCTTTTTCGTACGAGTTACTAAGCAAACATCTTCAATATTTATTACTTACTTTCCTTTCTATAAGAGGCTGGGGCAATTAAATTGTCTCAGCCTCTTATCATTTTATTGAATATCATACTTATCGGTATAGAATAATGAAATCATTTATCGGACGATAGTGAATCGAATAGTTTGTTACCGTAATTATATTTATATGATAAAATAAAACAAATTATACATATGAAATAATTAAAATGAAAAAATTTAGTGATTCGCTTAAAGAGGAGGTCGCAAATGAATAAAGAAACATTATTAGATATAGATAATTTAGTTAGAGATTGGTTAACAACATTAGATGATATTATCCCACAATTAATAAAACAAATGGTTACTTCAACGAAAAAAAATCGATTTGATTTAGTGACTAATGTAGATAAATCTATTCAACAAAATTTTGAGCAATTTTTACAGCAACATTTTCCAAATCACCAACTTTTTGCGGAAGAAAAATCGAATGAAGGTATTCAAGCAAAAAAGGGTCATGTATGGGTCATGGATCCGATTGATGGTACTACAAATTTAGTTAAGCAACAGGAAGATTATTGCATTATATTAGGCTACTTTGTGGATGGTGAACCTACGTTGTCATACATTTATGATTATCCACACGGCAAGCTTTATAAAGCTATCAAGGGCCAAGGCGCATATATGAATGGTAAATTATTGCAACAGCCTGAAGATTTAAAATTAGAAGACGCGATTATTTCATTTAATACTTTGGTAATGAATGATGATACGATTCATGATTTAAATGATGCTTCATTTGGATATCGTTTCATTGGTTCATGTGGCTTAGATTCTGTGCGCGTAATTTTAGGACAATTTGGCGCACATGTAAATACAAATCCTAAACCATGGGATATCGCTGCACAGTTTTTATTCGCTGAAGAATTGGGATTGACAATGACGACGTTAAATAATTCAACTTTAGATTTTGCGAAAGCGGGACCATTTATTATAAGTAACAAAGCTTGTCATAAAGAAATGTTGACGATTCTAAATTCAGGATCTGGGTATCAAAAATAATTATTTTAAAATATTAATTATTTAACAATAGGTCTTAAGCACCATGTTCATTAAATAATTTTACTATATAATCTATAATTAATTGAAATAGAAAATCGAATATAGAATGGAGAATGAAAAAGGTGAATCGTTCTAACGAATATAATAAAAAGAAAATGGGGTTGCCCGCAAAAGTATTTTTGTGGTTTTTGGGTTTATTATTAATTTTAGCAATTTTAGCCGTTGTGTATTTAGGTTTTAAAATATTTTCTGTCGGTGGTGCAATACATAATCCATTGGATAGGGATAAGTCATCTTTGAGGGAAAAAGAAGCCAACCTTAATAATGGAGATCCATTTACGATTGCTTTATTTGGTGTAGATTCAGATGCCAAAAGAGCTGCTAATGGCGGAGGACAGCGTAGTGATACGATTATGGTG
The DNA here is from genome assembly GCF_001835975.1 of Staphylococcus sp. HMSC034G07. Taxonomy (NCBI): domain Bacteria; kingdom Bacillati; phylum Bacillota; class Bacilli; order Caryophanales; family Staphylococcaceae; genus Staphylococcus; species Staphylococcus sp. HMSC034G07. The sequence goes on along the minus strand of NZ_KV826593.1, from coordinate 106,158 downwards.
TTGTCTATCAACCCAGAGAAGAAATCTACTGAAATTGTGAGCATACCTAGAGATACTCAAGCAGATATCGTAGGTAAAGGTACAACTGAAAAAATAAATCATGCATACGCGTATGGTGGTCCTGACATGGCAGTGAAATCAGTAGAAAAACTATTGAATGTGCCGATAGATCACTATGCAACGATAGACATGGATGGAATGAAAGATATGATAGATACTGTTGGAGGTATTGATGTCACTAGTAACGCTACCTTCTCATATGATGGATTCCAATTTAATGAAGGACAAAAGTCTCGAATGGATGGAAAAGAAGCAATGGCGTTTATAAGAAGTCGTAAAGAAGAAGGCGCTGGCGGCGACTTTGGTAGACAAGAACGTCAACAATTAGTTATACAAGGTCTTGCCAACAAATTGACAAGTATCAGTTCAGTTACGCATTTTAACTCTTTGATGAATCACGTTGAAGATAATGTAAAAACTGATTTGACTTTAGGTGAGTTGAACAAAGTTAGAGGTAATTATAAAGATGCAAATGATAATGTTCACCGCCATCAATTAGAAGGTCAAGGTGGCATACAAGATGATGGTCTATATTATTTTGTACCTAGCCAAAGTTCATTATCTGAAATAGAAAGCGATATAAAAGATAATTTAGGTATCTAATTTAATAAATACACGCAACCACTGTATTGGTTGCGTGTATTTTATTTTTGTCACTAAAATAATAATTTTCAGAGAGAATATTTAACACTATAAATTAAAACTTATATTAAACAGTTAAAAATCAGTGGAAAGCCTTAACATTTTATTGATTTACATATACAATATAAATAACATTACCAAAAAGTGTGGGGCTTTTAAGATGGAATGTTGTCAGACATCTTTGATTCATAAACACGGGCTTTATAAAATTAATAGGGGTGAATAATATGCAAGAACATTTAATTATTACATTAGATGGCAAAGATTATCTTGTGGAACCCGGCACAAATTTACTACAATTTATTAAATCACAAGATACGTTTGTACCTTCTATATGTTATAACGAATCGCTTGGTCCAATTGAAACTTGTGATACGTGTACAGTAGAAATAGACGGTGTGATGCAACGTGCTTGTAGTACGACGATAGATAGACCAATGATTGTAAATACACAAAATGATAATGTACAAACAAGTCAAAAAGAAGCATTAGATCGTATTTTAGAAAAACACATGCTTTATTGTACAGTATGTGATTATAACAATGGTGATTGTGAGATTCATAATACAATGGATCAATGGGGTCTCGAACATCAAACATATGAATATAAGGAAAAACCATATGAAAAAGACTATGGACCTTTCTATCGTTACGACCCAGACCAATGTATTCTTTGTGGAAGATGTGTGGAAGTGTGTCAAGACGTCCAAGTCAATGAAACTTTAACGATTGATTGGGAACGTCAACAACCACGCGTGATTTGGGATAATGATACAACAATTAACGATTCATCATGTGTTGGTTGTGGTCAATGTGCAACTGTATGTCCTTGTAACGCTATGTTAGAAGTAAACATGGAAGGAAACGCAGGCTATATGACAGATTTAGAGCCAGGTTCACTTGCTGCGATGATTGACTTAACTAAAAAAGCAGAACCAGGCTATGGCCCACTATTTGCAGTATCTGATTCTGAAGCGGCGATGCGTGAAGAACGCATCGAAAAAACTAAGACTGTATGTACATATTGCGGTGTTGGTTGTTCCTTTGACGTATGGACAAAAGGAAGAGAAGTATTGAAAGTTCAACCTCAACACGAATCTCCAGCCAACAAAATTGCAACTTGTGTGAAAGGTAAGTTTGGTTGGGATTACATTGATTCAGAGGAAAGATTAACTAAACCATTAGTACGTAAAAATAATCAATTCGAAGAAGTAGAGTGGGATGAAGCATTACAAGTAATTTCTGAAAACTTTAACAAAGTAAAAGCTTCTCACGGATCTGATGGTCTAGCATTTATTTCTTCTTCAAAAGCAACTAATGAAGAATCATATTTAATGCAAAAGCTTGCGAGACAAGTAATTGGTACGAATAATGTCGATAACTGTTCTCGTTACTGTCAAGCACCTGCGACAAAGGGATTATTTAGAACTGTAGGTCATGGTGGTGATTCGGGTTCAATCAATGATCTTGAAATTGCTGATATGGTTGTTTTAATAGGCACAAATACTGCTGAAGCACATCCAGTCATTGCTTCTCGCATTAAGCGTGGACATAAATTATATAACAACACATTAAATGTTTTTGATATTCGTAAACATGAAATGGCAGAAAGAGCTGACAACTTCTATCAACCTAAACCTGGTACTGACTTAGTTTGGTTATCAGCGGTGACAAAATATATTATAGATAATGACTTGCATGATAAAGCATTTGTAGATGAATGGGTAAATGGCTTCGATGAATATCATAAGTCTTTAGCACCATTTACAATGGAATTTGCCGAAGATACAACAGGTATTTCAAAAGAAGCACTCATAGATTTTGCACATCAAATGGTTAATGCTGAAACAGTGTCAATTGCGTGGGCTATGGGTGTCACACAACAAGATATTGGTAGTGACACGTCTACAGCAATTTCTAACTTATTATTAGCAACAGGCAATTATAGAAAACCAGGTACTGGTGCATATCCGCTTCGTGGTCACAACAACGTACAAGGATGTAGTGACATGGGTAGCATGCCTGATCAATTCCCTGGTTACCAAAAAGTAGCAGACGATGAAATTCGTGCAAAATTTGAAAGAGAATATGGTGAAACATTACCGAGTGTTCCTGGTAAAGATAATCACCAAATGATGGAAGGTATTCACGCAGGTGAAATTGACGCATTGTATTTATATGGTGAAGATACAGGTATTGTTGATTCAAATATCAACTATGTACAAGCTGCACTAGAAAAAGTTGGTTTTTTAGTCGTACAAGATGAGTTTTTCACTTTCACTGCTTCATATGCAGATGTAGTTTTACCAGCATGTCCTTCACTAGAGAAAACAGGTACATTTACGAATACTGAACGCCGTATCCAACGTTTATATCAAGCCCTTGAACCTAAAGGCGAATCTAAACCAGATTGGGTCATTATTCAAGATGTAGCTAGAACACTAGGTTATGATTGGAATTACACGCACCCAAGTCAAATTATGGACGAAATTGCTAAACTGACACCATCATATTCGGGCGTGAACTATGACCGATTAGATGGTTACAATAGTTTACAATGGCCTGTGGCTGAAGATGGCACGGATCAACCAACATTGTATTTAGATGGATTTAACTTTGAAGATGGTAAAGCGAATTTCTATCCTTTAACTTTCGATAATTTCTTTAAAGTGAATGAAAAATATGATTTACATGTAAATAACGGTCGTTTATTAGAGCATTTCCATGAAGGAAACATGACTTATAAAGTACCAGGTCTTGCATATAAAGTCCCTCAACCATTCGTAGAAGTATCTCCAGAACTAGCACAAGAAAGAGATATTCATGAAGGGGCAGAAGTTAAGTTGATTTCAGATAGTGGTGAAGCTGAACTAATTGCACATGTCACTGATAGAGTAAAAGGCAAAGAAATTTATATTCCACTTAATAACAATGCAATGATAAAGATACGTTTCAAAGATTGGTCACCTC
>NZ_KV826593.1:0-102386 GCF_001835975.1 Staphylococcus sp. HMSC034G07 | reverse complement strand
CAAGGTGCGATTAACTTATTGACGAACAGTGATGGGGATAAAGATACAGACACACCTTCTTATAAGCGTACAAGTTGTCGTATGGAAGTTAAAACACGTAGAGGAAAATCACCATTAAACCCTACAAACTTCCGAGTAGATAAACAAAGACAACCACAATATAGCGTACGTGTTGAAGACAAATGGAAACGTGATGATTACACTTTCCCAGGAAGTCAGGTGAATAAATAATGGCTGAGAGAATAACGAAAATTAAGCGCATGCAAAAGTCTGAAGAACAAATCAAACAAGAAAGTTTAGCAGAAGTAACAGATGCAATTGCAGCAAATAAAGATAGTATCATGAAAGCTATTAACATTATTAGCACGTTGGACGATGCTAAGATACTAGATGCAGTATCAGGTATGGTCAATAGTCGAGGTGTTATCGCTAATAAATTCGCAGTTGAATTAAACAAAGAACAATACACAGGATTGATTACAAATATGGCATCACTTGTTTTCCTTTTAGGTGATTTGAATGTCAATGACTTGAGCATTATGTTAAATAAAGTAAATAAAGGATTAAGTGTTGCAAATCAAGCTAGTCCAAACCAAAAAACATCTATCACTGGCTTAATGAGTGTACTGAGAGATGACGAAATGAATCGTAGTTTAACTTATATGTTAAATATGCTCAGAGGCATGTCTAGATCATAAAATGAAGTGTATATATTGATGAAAAAAGCCCTTATTGTGAATTTTTATTCACATGAGGGCTTTTTTGCTATGATAAATGACATATTGAAAATTAAGTAAATATGATACAATTTCAATAAACAGAATGATTTACTTAGAATATGATTACAAGGAGTGGAGTCTTATCAATCCGAAATTAATTAAAATCATGGCTATTATTTCAAATGTATTTTTAGTCATTGGTATTATATTTTTAATCACTTTAAATATTGCGATGGCGATTACAATGTTTGTTGTTTCATTGGCAATTAGCTTAGTGATTTTCAACACATTGTTTAGAAATCGAAAAGGCATGCGTATTGCAATTAATGTTTCCTTTATAATTGTACTTATTGCGATTATTTTTGCCTATTTCACATTGACTCAATAAAATGCAATGCAGGGAGATTTTAAAATATGAACGAGCGTGTTAAGCAACGTATACCGTTGATATTATTAATATTAATTATTGTTATATTTGCTATTTTATTAATAATAAATGAAACATCTTTATTTGAAAAACAAAGAACACATACCTTTAATGAAGCGGTAGATAAGCAAGTAAGTTCAGACGCATTAAATATGAAAGAACAGGAAGGTAAATTCATTAAAGCTACTACTACAGATGTGAAAAAAGCAATGGAGGTTAATAGTGATCAAGATGATTTAAACCATATGGATATTTCTGAAAAGGTATCTATGTCTGAAGCTGAAATAAATAAAATTTTAAAAAATAAAGGTGTATTAAAAGGGAAAGGTAAAACTTTTCTAGAAGCACAAGATAAGTATGAGGTTAATGTTTTATATTTAGTGAGTCATGCCTTAGTTGAAACAGGTAATGGTAAATCGGAATTAGCTAAAGGCATTAAAGATAAAGGTGAAAGGTATTATAATTTTTTTGGTATAGGTGCATTTGATGAAAATGCTGTACATACTGGTAGTAGTTTTGCAAAGAAACAATCGTGGACATCACCTGAAAAAGCAATTATGGGTGGGGCCAAATTTGTAAGAAAAAATTACTTTGATAATAAACAAATCTCACTTTATCAAATGAGATGGAATCCTAAGACACCAGGTGAACATCAATATGCAAGCGATGTGGATTGGGATGATAATATCGCTTGGTTTATGAAACATTTTTATAAAAATTTAGGCATTAAAAAAGATGACATTAACAAAGATTATTACTTGTAGTTGGATTATAGAGTATTGCAATCGCAATTTTTACAAGCTTTATTTAAGTTTTGTTATGTTATGATACAAATGTGAATATAATATTAAAAGATTAGGGAAAGTTGGAGTGAATAAAGATGAAAATAGCCATCGTTGGTGCAGGTATAGGTGGTTTAACTGCAGCAGCTTTATTAATAGAGCAAGGTCATGATGTAAGTGTATTTGAAAAAGAGGATACAGTATCTGAATTAGGTGCTGGTATTGGCATTGGTGGTAATGTCATTGAGAAATTGAATGGTCATGATTTGGCAAAAGGACTTAAAAACATTGGACAAGTCATCGATATGATGGAAGTTCGAGATGATAAAGACAAACTATTATCAAAACTTAAGTTGAAAAAAAATACAGTTAATTTAACGATGTCACGTCAAAGTTTATTAGAAGTGATTAAATCTTATGTACCGGATAGCGCAATTTTCACCAATCATAATGTGACAGGAATTGAAAATGGGGATTTGAAAGTAACCTTACAATTTTCCGAGCAAACTTCACAATCATTTGATTTATGTATCAGCGCTGATGGTATCCATTCAAACATAAGGCAAGCAATAGTGCCAAATAGTAAGCCAATTTATCAAGGATACGCAGTATTCAGAGGCTTAGTTGATGATATTGATTTAAAAGATAACAATGTTGCTAAAGAGTTTTGGTCTACAAAAGGTAGAGTGGGCATTGTACCATTATTAAATAACCAAGCTTATTGGTTTATTTCAATTTCTGCCAAAGCCCATGATTCTAAGGTTCATGCTTTTGCGAAGCCACATTTACAGGCAAGATTTAATCATTTTCCTAATGAAGTCAGACAAATATTAGATAAGCAAAGTGAAACAGATATATTATTACATGATATGTATGATTTAAACCCATTGAAATCGTTTGTTTATCAACGTGTTGTACTTCTAGGTGATGCTGCACATGCAATGACGCCAAACATGGGGCAAGGTGCTGGCCAAGCGATGGAAGATGCTATTGTTTTAGCGAATTGTATGCAATCATATGATTTTGATTTAGCCTTAGAACGCTATAATAAATTGCGTGTAAAACATACAAAAAAAATAGTGAAACGTTCTAGAAAAATAGGAAAAACTGCTCAAAGAACAAATAAATTCGTCGTGAAAGCGAGAAATAAAATTGCTAAAATTTTACCTGATCGATTACTTTCAAATCAGACAAAATTTATTTATAAGTCGAAAGCAAAGTAAAACATATACATTGGCCAAAGCCTCAACATCACAAAACGTGTAAATGTAATTCAGAAAAATTATATTTACACGCTTTTTAATATCAAAATGTACTATTATTAGATAACTTTTCTAAGGTAATAATCTATTTTGTTATTTTCAGTGATTCAATTATGTCAGCTAGAACGATCCGCTAACATAAAAATATTTTAAATTTTTATTGAATCATCAACTTTGCTAATAGAAAAAACACTTTCGTACTGTTCATTTTAAATGAATTCTACGAAAGTGTTTTTATTTTAATCCCATTGATATAGGGCAATTTATATTTGATTTAATAAAAATTGATGTTTAAACATGAGTTAAAAATAAGTGATGTCGCTGCATTGTTATTTTGTTAAATTATCAATGATTAATTAACGACAAATTTAGGTTCATCACCATTAAGTTTACTTATTGTGTCATTTGCTACAATTTTTGACATCATATCACGTGATTCAAACGTAGCATTACCAATGTGTGGCGTAATGACAACATTCTCTAATGATTTCAGTTCATCATTAATTTCAGGTTCAAATTCAAACACATCTAATGCTGCACCTTCGATGTCTTTATTTTTTAATGCTTCTACTAGAGAGGCTTCATTTACGATAGGGCCTCGAGCTGCATTAATAAGATAACTTGTTGGTTTCATTGACTTGAATTGTTCTGTGTCAAAGAGATGGTGTAAATCTGGATTATATGCAGCATTAATTGTAATGAAATCTGAGTGCTGTATGAGTGTGTCAAAATCAACATATTTAGCACCAATTTCACGTTCTTTATCAACTTTTTGATGAGGACCTGTGTATAGTACATTCATATCAAATGCTTTGGCACGTTTTGCCACTGCACTTCCAATTTCTCCTAAACCAATAATACCTATTGTTTTACCAGAAACTTCTCTACCACGGAAGAATAATGGTGCCCATCCGTCAAATCCAGTTGTACGACATAATTTATCGCCTTCAGGGATGCGTCTTGCAACTGCCAATACAAGTGCGAAAGTTAATTCGGCAGTAGAGTTTGTTGATGCTTTTGGTGTATTGGTTACATCAATTTGCTTTTGACGTGCATGTTTAATGTCTACATTATTGAAACCAGCACCATAGTTTGTGATGATTTTTAAGTTTGAGCCTGCATCAATCACATCTTTATCAACATTAGTAGATAGAAGACTGATTAAAGCGTCGGCATCTTTAACACCTTGAATCAATGTTTCTTTATCAATAATTCCTTTACCTTCATACATATCAACTTCATAACCTTGTTCTTTTAGCAAGTTATACCCTACTTCTGGTATTGGGCCTGCAATAAATACTTTTACCATATATAATCACTTCCTTTACTTAAAGTATAGTAAATTTCATATAAGTAAACAAACTTTTACATTGCTCTCAATTCAAACAAAGTAAATATCACTTGTGATTATCATTGTAGCGTTATATAAGCATTTTATTTTAGTAGATACTGTACTAAATTTAAAAGTTACGTTAACCAACGATTTTCAAACCAACAATTGCTAAAACAATGACAACAATAAAGAAAATACGCTTGATATTTTTAGATTCATTATAGATAAGCATGCCAGCTAGCGTGCCTCCACCTGTACCTATACCGCTCCATACTGCATAAGCCGTTCCCATAGGTATGCCCATTGTCATTGCTAGTTTAAGTGTGCTAAAACTACAAATAAAGGCAACTGCTAAAAGCACTACGAACAGTTTCTTTTTAGTACGAGCAATTTCATTTAGAATAATGACACCAACAACTTCTAATAAACCTGCCATAAATAGTATCATCCATGCCATTATTGTTCAGCCTCCTCTGTAGTTAATTTAAGACCGATAATTCCTATAACAAGTAAGATAACTAATGCTATTTTCATAATGTTAAAATGATCACCGAAAATTATCATATCAACCAGTACTGTTCCAATAGCACCAATACCTACAAATACAGCATAAACAGTACCAACAGGTAATGACTTACAAGCTGAAATGACTAAATAGAAACTCAAAATTAAGATAATAATCGTACCGGTCCAACTCAAAAATGAGTCAGCAGAGTTTAACCCAGTAACCCATAATATTTCTATAATCCCTGCCAAGATAACTTTAAACCACTGCATTTGCTTTAACCTCCTTTTTACATGAAACGCTACTATTTTCTCAAACTTTTAATTAGCCTGCAATATGTAAGCGTTAATTCAATATAAAAGGGTCTGGTATATACAGTACTTTGACAAGTGAAAAGTCAATTTTTATTGAAATCATATAGAAATTGCCTTTTTAAATATGGTTTTAGTTATAATTAGCTCATTGAGTCGTTACTTTTCTTTTATTAAATACCATTAATATAAAGAAATAATGATTATAATAGGACAATTGTTTTAGGATTTACTCTAAAATGATTTATTGGTTTATAAAAAGGCGGTTGATTTTGTGAGAGTCACATCATTCAGCTACGATCATTAAGCAATTTTTCTATTTTACGACTAGAGAATGATATTATGTGTACATATATATAGTGATTTTTAATCTCTTGTTAGTATGATATTGCACCACAAGATGTTTAAATGCATCGAATACATTTTCAGGGATTGTTTTATCGGTTTCATTCATTAATATGTCGTGGCATATCATTTGTGAGAAAATGAACTGAAGTTTCCATTGGTAGTGTTTGTAGAGTCAAGTTATAATCTTATACATATATCGCTCGTTAATTTAATAGTGGCTATTAAATGATACGTATAAATCTTATTTTTTGAATGACAAAATATAAGTTGTATCGATTTTGTTATGTACTAACGCCCGTGGGAATCCGTATGAGTGAGAGACGACAGGCTCGCACAATCCCCCTAGTCAACTACGCACAGTCAAAATCGTAAAATTTTAAATATAAAGAGGACCAATCCATATTAAGGATTGGTCCTCTTATTTTAAGAATGGGGATTTATGTCCCAGACGCTTATATAAGTTACTACTTGTTATTAAAAACAGATTGTTATTGACATTTTTAATATAAATAACTGTATTTATCATACGCATAAAATCATGAAATAAGTATAAGACCTTATGTTTTGTATGACTCCCAATCGTGATGACTTAATGACAATATTAGTTTAAGTGAATATAGTTATATGAACTAGCTTCACCAGCCGAAATTGTACGTTCACTTACTGAGAATGGTCCACCATTATAGTTCATTTCAGAAACATTAACCGAACCATCACTGTTTACATTTTCAACATATGCTACATGGCCCATGCTACCTTCACTAGATTGTAAGATAGAACCTGCTTCTGGAGAATTATTAACTGTATATCCTGCTGAAGATGCTGCAGATGCCCAATTATTTGCATTTCCCCATGTAGAGCCGATTTGACCACCTGTTTTATCAAATACATACCATGTACATTGTCCAGCAGTGTACAAGTTTGCACTTGATCCTGATGTAGCTTGAGTAGTGTTTTGGTTAGCTTGAGTAGATTGTTCAGCTGCGTTTGCTTCATTTCCGTGATCTAAACCTACAATTGCTGCGCCGATACCTGCTGTTAATGTTGTTGCTGTTACTATTTTTTTCATAATAAAAAAGTCCTCCCAAAATTTAATTCATCTATTATTTTAATAAAATTTGTTTTTATAATTACTGCGTTAGTTTCAACGACAATTTATACAATAACAGAAGATTATCACTTTGTGTGGAATGTTACGTATTTGTAAAACAATTAAAAAGACCTCACATATTGTTGTAATAAACAACACGTGAGGTTACAAAAGCAAATATTGTTGTAATATAGTATAAATTGCACAAGTATAAGGTTTAACACGATTATCAACACATATACTAAATTTGTATATTACAGAAGGTGTAAAGAATCACAAAATTTTGATATAAATTATTTGAAAAATCTAATAGATAACGGAGGTAAATAATCTTCGCCATTATATGCTTTTACGGCTGCTACTATTGTAAAAATAAAATTTAAAATTGCGAAAATAGGAAATAAAATAAAGCCTATGAGAATAAACATCAAAATAGTTGAAACGGTTAGCCAGATAACATATGAAATTAGAAAATTAAAATAGTTTTTACCAGCTCTATCAACAAATGCAGAATCTTCACGCTTAATAAGCCAAATGACTAGTGGCGCTAAAAATGTAGTGAAAAAACTAAGTACATAAATTAATGTAGCCATCAATCTTGCATCACTATTAGGTTCTTGATTTAATACTTCACGATTTGCGTAATCTTCAGTCATTATTATTCCTCCTTTTAATTTACTATTACTATAACAAAACCCAAAATGAGTTGTACATTATTTGAAAAATTTTATAAAAAGCCTGTTTACAAAGTGGCGATATTGTTAAAATATAGAAATGCACTTAAGTACCTTTAAATTGAGAAAATTAGATAGGTTGTATACCAGTGTTTATCATTTTTCTTAATAGGTTATACATGAGAGTAATGTTTAATACGAAAAAATTCAATGTTTAAAGAAAGAAGGGTGTTTATGAAGTTAGCTATTGTAGGATCAGGTAATGGTGCTGTTACTGCAGCACTTGATATGGTTAATAAAGGACATGAAGTCAAGTTATATTGTAGAAATCAGTCTATAGATAAATTTGACAAAGCCATTGAACAAGGTGGATTTACATTTAATAATGAAGGTGAAGAAACCTTCGTAAAATTTACTGACATAAGTGATGATATGGAATACGTGCTTGAAGGTGCTGATGTTATACAAGTTGTGATACCATCATCATTTATTGAACATTATGCGCACACAATGGCGCCATTTATCAAAGCGAATCAGTTAATTTTCTTTAATATTGCTGCTGCAATGGGATCAATACGTTTTATGAATGTGTTAGAAGATATGCATATTGATGTAATGCCTAAGTTTGCAGAAGTAAATACATTAACTTATGGTACGCGTGTCGATTTTGAAGCAGCACGTGTCGATTTATCTTTAAATGTTAGAAAAGTACATTTTTCAACATATGATAAAGAAGAGTTAAGTGATAGCTTTGATACAATTGAGCAGTTATATCCTCATATTGTAAAAGAAGAAAGCTTATGGAAAACAAATTTAGAAAATGGTAATCCTGAAGTTCATCCAGGACCAACATTATTAAATGTAGGAAGAATAGATTATGCTGATGAATTTGCGTTGTATGAAGAGGGAATCACAAAACATACTGTGCGTTTATTACATGCAGTAGAGTTAGAGAGACTAACACTAGGGCGAAAATTAGGATTTGAGTTATCTTCTGCAAAAGAAGCTCGAATTGAACGTGGTTATCTAGAAAGACAAGATGAAGATGAACCACTCAATCGTTTGTTTAATACGAGTCCTGTATTTTCTCAAATTAAAGGACCTAATCATGTAAAAAATCGTTATTTAACAGAAGATATTGCATATGGTTTAGTGCTTTGGTCAAGTTTAGGAAGAGAAATTGATGTGCCAACACCTAACATTGATGCGATTATCATTATTGCATCAACAATTTTAGAACGTGACTTCTTTGAAGAAGGATTAACGATAGATGAGTTAGGAAAAGATAAGTTAGGATTGTACTAATTATAATATTCATTCATATAAATAAGGGGAAATGTGTATGAAAAGACAACCAACTTTTTTAGAATCTATTTCAACAATCATAGTGATGATTATTATTGTAATAACTGGTTTTGTTGTGTTTGATATTCCAATTCAAGCATTACTTATTCTTTCTTCAGCTTATGCTGCAATTATTGCGAGACGCGTAGGTTTAAAATGGAAAGATTTAGAAGAAGGGATTACTAATCGTTTAGCGACTGCTATGCCAGCGATATATATTATATTATCTGTAGGTATTATTGTGGGTACTTGGATGTATTCGGGAACAGTGCCTGCACTGATTTATTATGGCTTAGAATTTTTAAATCCTAATCTGTTTTTAGTATCCGCATTTATTATTTGTGCAATTACATCAGTTGCTACTGGTACTGCGTGGGGGTCAGCATCTACAGCAGGCATAGCGCTGATGGCGATAAGTGCACAATTAAATATTCCAGCTGGTATGGCAGCAGGTGCGATTATTGCAGGTGCAGTTTTTGGTGATAAGATGTCACCACTATCAGACACAACTAATTTAGCAGCACTAGTTACTAAGGTGAATATCTTCTCGCATATAAGAGCGATGATATGGACAACGGTTCCAGCGTCTATCATCGGATTAATTGTGTGGTATTTTGCCGGTTTACAATTTAAAGGTAATGCGAATACTTCACAAGTTAATGCGATGCTTAAGGAACTATCAACGATTTATAACATTAACTTTTTCGTATGGTTACCGTTAATCATTATTATTGTATGCTTGTTGTTTAAAATTTCAACAGTGCCATCGATGTTAATCTCTAGTGTCAGTGCGATTGTTATCGGTGCATTTAATAATGGTTTTAAAGTGACAGATGGCTTTAAAGCAACATTTGATGGTTTTAATAAAAGTATGGTACCAAATTTACATGGCTCATTATCCGAAAAAGCGATTAATTTAATAGAACAGGGCGGTATGATGAGTATGACAGAAATTGTAGTCACGATCTTTTGTGGCTATGCTTTTGCTGGTATTGTGGAAAAAGCAGGATGTTTAGATGTAATCTTGAAGAAAATATCTAGTAATATTAATTCTGTAGGGACTTTAATTCTTGCTACAGTTGTAGGTGGATTAATGATGGTGTTAGCTGCAGGCGTTGCTTCTGTAGTGATAATCATGGTTGGTGTATTAATGATGGATATGTATAATAAAATGGGCTTGGATCGCTCAAATCTATCTAGAACATTGGAAGATTCAGGTACAATGATTATACCATTGATACCTTGGGGAACATCTGGTATTTATTATACCCAACAATTAGGCGTTTCTGTCGATCAATTCTTTATTTGGGCAGTGCCTTGTTATTTATGTGTCTTTTTTGCAATATTTTATGGATTTAGTGGTATTGGCATCAAGAAAGCTAAAGTTAGCGAAGGATAAAAGTAATATACTAACATTGTGATAATAAATTAAGAAAAAAGTAGTAATGTATTCAAGTTGCAAACTTGTTTATATTACTACTTTTTTAGATAGATTTAAGTGGAATTATTAATAATATGTTTATGAGATAGCTAATTCGGCTAAACAAAACTATGGATGAGGTGGTTCCGTATTGAGTTTAGTAATTATTGTAGCGATATTACTTTATGTTATAGGAATACATCAATATTTCAATATAGGTAAAGATTTTAAATATCCTTCTATTATCTATTTATAGTCGGTTTTATATTGTATATTGTAGCGATGGTACAGTATAAAGCCGATTTATGTTAACAATACACAAATGATATATGTATAGTTATACTTGCACAAACCATAATTTAAATGGTTTTAATTCTCTAAATTAAATTAATCTATGATGGTAGTCATGTTATTTTTACAATGATACAAGTGAGTATTATATTGCTAATTTTAGATATAAGCTGATGCATCATTGAAGATTTATCACTTTAAAAGTGTACATAAAAGATGACTAGAATTGATAAAAGTACCAAATGGTGACCTAAGTTACAGTCATCTAAGATGATATGAAACATACTAAGATCGCTTCAAAACTAATCTTAGTATGTTTTTTTTATATTTTAAAGCGTATGTGTTGATGATCGTTGATGTAGCTGGATTGTGATAAAATACAGGTTTCCAACTTAGTAATTATACACACTATATAAATTTCATATAACTTCTAAGTCCGTATCACTTTGCAAAATCGCTAATATTGGTATGTATTAGAAAAAACAATACTAATTAATTAAATATATCTAGAATAATTGTAAGTGATATTATCCAGTTAAAATCTAAAAGTGAAATAAAAAAGCAGCAATTTCTATATCGTTTCAATAGAAATTGCTGCTTGATTATGTCTAGCTATTTTTATGTGCTAACATTTAGTGAATGTAGTTATAGCTTGAAGCTTGGCTAGCTGAAATTGTACGTGAAGTAACAACACCAGGACCTTGACCATAGTTCATTTCAGATACACGGATTGAACCGTCGCTGTTTACACTTTCAACATATGCTACGTGTCCCATAGCACCAGTTGAAGATTGTAAGATTGAACCTTGTGAAGGTGAATTGTTTACTGTGTAACCTGAAGCAGCTGCAGCGCTTGCCCAGTTGTTAGCGTTACCCCAAGTTGAACCGATTTTACCACCGACTTTATCAAATACATAATAAGTACATTGGCCAGAAGTATATAGGTTGTTAGAAGAACCTGAAGTGCTAGAAATAGAACTTGATGAACTTGATGGCGCGCTTGTTGTAGTTACTTTGATGTTACGGTCTGAAGTTGAATTTGAAGCAGCTCCACCGCCACCAGTTGTATTATTATTAGCTGTATATGATTGAGTAGCGTTACCATATGTAGAACCATAATTACTGCTTTGACTATTACTTGCATAGCCATTGTTATTTGAATGAGCTTGGTCTGCTTGGCTTGGATTCCAATTACCTTGCCAAGTGTAGTGGTAATTACCTTGTTGATCTATTGTATATGAATAGCTATAAGAAGTTGGGTCATTAGGGTTATAACCATTATTATTTTCAGCAGCATCTGCTTCGTTTTGTGCAAATGCGAAAGTAGCGATTCCTGCAGTAGCGATTGTAGCTGTAGCGATTTTTTTCATTGTAAAATATCCTCCTAATAATTATAAAGCATTTAATTTATTATCTCAGTCTCTAAATGACAATAGTTTAAAATATTTTTTTTCGTTGTTTTTTAACGACAAGCAATACTTTATCAGATAATGGTCGGTTTGTGTGCAATGTTATCATTTTGTAATTTAACTCTAATAATTAATCGTTAGATGTAACAAATAACATTAGTTTTATATAGTTCTCAGCGCCCATTGTTATCACATTTTAATGATTTCATGTGTAATCTTGCACTCTAATTTATTACAAATCTGTAAAATAACAGAAAATTACAAATGCTAACAAATGCTAAAATTTAGTTATTTAAATAATATATTATTTTCTAAAGTTAGAGATTATTTATTTTTTGAAAGAATTGAGAGTAATTTATACAAATACGGCTGTAATGTTCATGAGCAATGCTATTGACAGTTTATTTGAAAGGTTTTAAGATAATGAGTATAAAAAATATACTTGGTAAGCGAGGTGAATTAATGAAAATTGAGATTGGCTTAACATCATTTGCTGATAATAGTGAAATTTTCACCGATAAAGGTAAAACATCTGCAATTAGCAATGCTCAGAGAATAAGAAATATCATAGAAGAGATTGAAATTGCAGATGACTATGGTCTTGATGTTTATGGGTTAGGAGAGCATCATCGACCTGATTATGCCGTTTCTGATCCTGTTACAGTCTTAGCTGCAGCGTCTAGAAATACAAAGCAAATTAAATTGAGTAGTGCTGTAACTGTGCTATCCTCAGATGATCCTGTAAGAGTTTATGAAAGGTTCTCAACATTAAATGCAATTTCAAATGGTCGTGCCGAAATAATGGTAGGAAGAGGTTCATTTATAGAATCATTTCCACTATTTGGGTATAACTTAAATGATTATGAACAATTATTTAATGAAAAGATTGAATTATTAATGCAAATTAATCAAAATGAAATTGTAAATTGGACCGGTCAACTGAGACCCAATATACAAAATTTAGGTGTCTATCCTAGAGTTGAGCATGGTATTTTACCTATTTCTATAGCTACAGGTGGAACACCTGAATCTTCATTGAAAGCAGGAGCATTAGGATTACCCATCACTTATGCTATAATTGGCGGTGACCCCAAAAGATTCCGCAGAAATATTGATATGTATAAATCGATAGCCGAATCCTATGGTCATGATGTGAAAGAATTACCGATTGCTACGCATTCTTGGGGGTATATTGCTGAAACGGATGAACAAGCTTTTCGTGAATTTTTCCCTTCAGTAAAAGCAAGCCATGATGTATTAGCTAAGGAACGTGGCTGGCCACTATATGATGAAAATAGTTTCATTCGTGAAGCAGGCCCGAATGGTGCATTATATGTTGGAAGTCCGGAAACTGTGGCTAATAAAATTATTGAAACTGTTGAAACACTAGGTTTATCTCGCTTTATGTTGCATACACCTGTAGGTTCAATGCCACATGAGCATACAATAAACACCATTAAATTATTGGGTGAGCGGGTAAAACCTATTGTAGATAAATATTTTGAAAACAAATAGAAGGAGAGTAAAAATGATATTACGTTATTTAACAAATTTAAAATTAGCAAAAGAATTATATGGTGCAGCGAAACCAAAATTAAAAGGTGACAAATCTATGAAAGATACTTTTACTGAAGTATTTAATTTACCTGCAAATGCAGTACCTTTAGCTGGTGCTTTAGAATCATTAAGTGCAGTATTTTTCGTGCTAAGCTTTGCAAGTAAAAGATTATCACGTATTGCTTCGTTAATGACGATTACTGTGCTAGGTGTAGCAGCGTATAAACACTTTGAAGCTGGACATGGTAAAGCAGGTGCAAAACATGCACTTGATTTAACAGGATTAGCAGCGCTTAGCTTATTAGATACGTTAGATTGTAAAAAGAAATAATTATTCATTAAGGTATCGTCTAGATATCAATATGATAAAGTGTTTCTTTTTAAATAAAGAAAAATAAGAAATGGAAATTAACACAACTTGGGACTTTAATAAATGTCTCAAGTTGTTTTTTTATACAGATTTTTTATGAGAAAATTACTTGTAAATAGTGATAATTGAAACATTTCGTTTTAAAAACGACATTACACTTTGAAAATGATAATTTGATATTTATGTGTTTATAATGAGAGAGTGCTACAACATAGCTCCATGATATTAGGCAGTTTGTTTGGTTAATATAGTTGTTTGGTTGACGTATATAACAATGCTTATTATTAGATATGCCGAAGTATTTTTAGTTGGTTTTAGTGATCTTCAATTTATTAAATTAAAAGCAAATGCTAATAATTTTAAAAATTTATATAAGCTATTAGTGAATTTTTAGTAACAAAAAGGATATATGTAGCACTAAATTTTAATAATAAAAAGTGATATTAAAAAAATAGTAGTAAAACCTAATATTTTTCATAGTAAGCCATATTGAATTCAATAGCATAAATAGGATAAAATTATATTACATAAAGACAGGCACACATTGAAATATATTAACAACATGAAAAAACATAAGGAGTGGTTTTATGGAAAAATTAAAAGAATTAAGTGAACTAAACGAATTAATAACTTTGTATCAAAAAGGGAAACAGTTTTTCAAAGAAACTAAGAAATATCACAAATTAAATTATGAAGAAATATTTATTTTGAATTATATACATGAGTGTCAATCTTATGAGGTTACCGCAAAAGAAATTGCGCAATATTCAGAGTTAAAACCGTACTACTTAACGAAAGCATTGCAAAAATTAATTAAAATGGGTTATTTGAGTAAAAAGAGAAGTGATATTGACGAACGTACAGTTGTTGTATATATAAATGAAACACAACGTCAGAAAATTGAACATATGATAAAAACATTACAAGACTACCTAAAGTAACTCACTTTTGAAAATGAGTCGTGTTACATATATAAAAAAACGAATATTCTGAAAAGTGTAATTTTATTTTATTAATTATATATTGAACCAAAATATTATTTGAGTAAAACATTAAATGTGATATACTAATATTTGTTAAATGAAAGCGCATACAAATATTAGAAGGGTGTTTTTATGAATTTACTTTTAGGGGTTATATTTTTAGGTATTGTTTTATGTTTGTTTACACTTTTTACAAGTAAGGCACCAAATGGTGGAAAAGCAATGGGAGCGCTAGCAAATGCTGCAATTGCTTCTTTTTTAGTCGAAGCCTTTCATAAATATGTAGGTGGAGATTTAATGGGAATTCCATTTTTAGGCCAGTTAGGTGAAGCGGCAGGTGGCTTAGGCGGGGTTGCTGCTGCTGGTTTAGTTGCTTTAGCAATGGGCGTTTCTCCTGTATATGCATTTGTTATTGCCGTTGCATGCGGTAACATGGATTTACTACCAGGTTTTGTCGCAGGTTACATAGCCAGTTTTGGTATGAAATGGATAGAACAAAAATTTCCCGATGGTTTGGATTTAATAGGTTCAATTATTATCATTGCACCTATCACACGAATTATTGCAATTGGTGTAGCACCTGTTGTAGATGCGACATTATTGCAAATAGGTAATATCATTAAAGATTCGACAACTTCAAGCCCAGTACTAATGGGGATAGTACTAGGGGGGATTATAACAGTTGTAGCAACTGCACCTTTAAGCTCAATGGCATTGACTGCGTTACTAGGACTTACAGGAACACCAATGGCAATTGGTGCATTGGCAGTTTTTGGATCATCGTTTATGAACTTTGTTTTGTTTAAACGAATGAAGTTCGGTGATCGTAAAACAACGATTTCTGTGGCTATTGAGCCGTTATCACAAGCAGATATCGTTACTGCCAATCCAATTCCTGTTTATGCTACAAATTTTGTAGGCGGTGCTGTATCGGGCGTTATTATTGCTATGTTTGGGCTCGTTAATGAAGCAACAGGCACTGCAACGCCAATTGCAGGCTTAATGGTGATGTTTGGCTTTAATAATGCATTGACTGTGATTATCGTTGCATTATTATGTGCAATAGGAAGTGCTGTTTGTGGTTACTTAGGATCTATTGTGTTCAAAAATTATCCTATTATAACTAAAGATGAATTACAAAATGGTAGAATGCCTAAAAAGGTTAAGAATTATTATAAAAGAAAAAAACAGTATGCAGAAAGTTTAGCAATGTAGCTATTAAAGACAATGTTATAGGAATAAATGAAAACTTAAAAAGACTGGAATGTCCATATCAATATCAAGGCCCGTAACTACATTTTGAAATAATGTAGTTACGGGCCTTTTTGATACTCATATTTTATATTGAGTGCTGATTTTTTGTCACTGTGAGATTGAAAAGAAAACGCATCATAAATGTTCAGTACATACGACTAACTATTATATTAACTGTAAAAAATAAGTCGTTTTGTATACATGTGTCAAGGTTAAAATTATAGATAAGCACATGGAGTATTGGAAATCGATAAAACAGAAAATTTAAATAAGTGTCTATATGAAAATGATTTTGTTCTATTGTGATTTATGCTGTGGTTTTTGAAGTCATATATTGTGCTGAACGGTTTTCAACTTTAGAAAATAACAATTCTAGTACTATGGCAAGTAACCAATAAAATATTGCTGCTACACTATATACAGTTATAAAACGATAGCCTTCATTTGCAATAACATGACTAACTGCCATAATCTCAGTAACTTGTACTGCGAATGCTAGAGAAGTTCCTTTGATAAGCATTATAAATTGATTTTCAATATTGGGAAGCGCATAGCTGAATGCTTGCGGTAATATAATTTCTTTGTAAGTTCTAATTGTTGAAAGTCCTACAGTTTGAGCAGCTTCAATTTGATCGGTATCGACTGAAAGTAATCCCCCTTTAATAGATTCTGACAAATATGCAACAGCATGTAAGGAAAACACAATAAATGCAATAACTAATGGTGAGAAAATATCAGGATTAATTGTCAATGTAAATTGTGCATTACTCCAAATCACTAATTTTGGTATGCCATAATACATAATAAATAATTGGACTATAAGTGGTGTGCTTCTAAAAAAAGAATTATATATCACTATAATTTGAGAGAGAATTGGAACATTTTTAGTTTGAATAAAAGCAAATAGTGTGCCGATAATTAAACCTACAATCATTGCTACAATTGAAATAATAATTGTATTTGGTACACCCTTAAGCACTTCTGAAACAGTATAAAGTATAAATGACAAAGTATTACCTCCTTAGACACGATATGGTTTTTGGGCTCGTTTATTGATGAGTGCAAATATAGTTTGTATGATAAGAGCGATTATCCAGTAAATAATAGATATGACGACATAAACTTCTAACATACCTAGTCCATAGTTATTTCCAATAATTAATTTAACTTGTCCCATCATATCAATAATCCCAATTGTAAAAGCTAAAGATGTGTCTTTAATTAGTTCAATCACTTGTGTCGTCAAGTTTGGAATACTGTTGCGTAACGCTTGTGGTATTATAATATCTACTAAAATCCGTGGGTAAGATAAACCGACAGATAGTCCTGCTTCAATTTGGCTATAGTCTACTGATTGGTATCCTGCCCGTATAATCTCTGAAAGATAAGCACCCGTATGCAATGTGAACGCTAAAATTACAAAAAACAGTCTGCTAAAATGATTGATATCGATTTGGATGAATAATAATAATTGCGGCAAAGCAAAATATGCCAAAAAAAGTTGTAAAATTAAAGGTGTACTTCGAATAAAAGACAGATAAATACGGACGATAGGTGATAATACTTTTACTTTTTTGATACGGATGGTTGCTAATAAGCACCCAAGTATTAAGGCAAAAAAGAGTGACAATATAAAGATGAATAGTGTTATGGGTAATTGTTGTAAAACTTGGCCGAATAAATCACCCCAGTTAACAGAATTTGTCATGATTGTACCTCCAATTTATCTTTTTGCTTGTTTATTTCATCCAAATCATCAAATACATTGATATCAAAATATTTTTCAGAAAGTTTTTGTAATTCACCTTCATCTATCAGTTCTTGAGTAGCTTGATCAATATCGTCATGCAATTTTTGATGCTTTTTATTATAGACAATATGCAATGATTCTTTTTTTATAATTCCGCCAATTTTAACATCAGCATTGATTTGTTTTTGAATCGCATTATAAGTGTTCCAGTTTAAAATCATGGCATCACGTCTGTTATTGCTAACCATTTTTAAATTGTCCCCGTTAGAAGGTTCTTGAATAGTATCGATATCAATTTTTGGAGAATGTGAATTATTATACTGAGATAATATAGAGTATAATCCGCCACTCGGTGCCATTGGTGTTAATTTTTTATCAGGTAAGTCATTGAGTGAATGTATATCAGAATTATTTCTATGAACAACAATTAAAGGCAATGCGTAACTATAAGGAACGTCTTGATAGAGAAATTGTTTTTCGCGTTCAGGCGTTTTGAAAAACCAGTTAATTCCCATATCAAACTTTCCAGCACCAATACCTACAAGATTAGATTCTTCCTCGCCAACTTCATAGTTAAACTGATATTGCGGTAACTTTTTTTCTAATAGTTTTAGGTAGTCTATATCCAAACCGGCAAACTCATTTTGTTTATTTGTATACAAATAAGGCGGATTAACTTCTGCAGAAATTGCTACTTTGATTTCTTTTTTATTATTATGACTTGTGGATTCTTGTGTTTGACTACATCCACTAAATAACACCGTAATCAACAATGAAATGATTAAAATGCGTAACTTATTATTTTTCATAATAAGTCACGCTCCATTTCTACGGTGTTTAAAAAACGATTAATTCTTTTAGAATCAGAAGATTCTAAAACTGATTGTGGTGTACCTTGTTTCAATATTTTACCTTCATCTATAAATAGAATTTGATCTGCAATTGCTTTAGCAAATTGTATTTCATGAGTGACGATTACCATGGTCATGCCTTCTTGTGCAATAGATTTGATAAGTGACAATACGCCTTGAATTGATTCAGGATCTAACGCAGACGTAGGTTCATCTAATAGCAGTACTTCTGGATTAAGCGCTAAGGCACGTATGATTCCTATGCGTTGACTTTGACCACCAGATAGTTGTGAAGGATATTTATCTTTTTGGTTTAATAAATTAAAACGCTCTAAATAAGAAATGGCCATTTCATTTGCCTGTTTCGCAGGCATTTTTTTACCATGTATCAAGCCAACTGTAATGTTTTCAAGAATTGTTTTGTTTTTGAATAAATTATAGTTTTGAAACACCATCGCAGATTTCTTTCTTAACTGTGAAATATCTTTTTTTGAATGTTTATCGGCGACAAAATTTTGATTACCAATTTGAATTGTACCTGATTTTGGTATCGCTAACGCGTTCAATGTTCTAAGTAGCGTTGTTTTACCTGATCCACTTGGACCGATGATAGCAGTCACAGTTCCCTTATTTTGTGAAAAGCTAACGCCATTAAGAACAGTATGATTTTTATATTTATGTATTAAATGTTCAACTGTAATCATTTTAAACCCCCAGAATATCAATACATACAAAGTATCACATTAATCCTTATCGGTAAAGTAAGATTTTGTAATCTAATAGCTTTTATTCGTTATAAGCGAGTGTTACACTAAGTTTAATAGAGAAAAGTCTAAAATGAGGTGGACACTGTGAATTATTCTGCATTAATACATACAGAGATACAAAAAAAGTGGATAGATAAATTTGATTCAATCAAAGCGCAGTTTAAAGAAAAAGCTGATTATAATGATAAACATTCAAGATTTCCATATGAAAATATTGATTGGTTGGTAAAAGAAGGTTATACGTTATTAACGTTACCTAAAGCATATGGTGGTGAGGGTGCGACTGTTGAAGATATGGTTGTACTACAGACATATTTAGGAGCAATAGATGGTGCGACTGCACTTTCAGTTGGCTGGCACCTTAGTGTTGTTGGGCAATTATATGAACAACATGCTTGGGAACAAGATATGCTAGAGCGCTTTGCAGTAGAAGTGAAAAAAGGTGCATTAGTTAACAGAGCTGTCAGTGAAGCCGAAACAGGTAGTCCTACACGCGGCGCAAGACCTGCTACACATGCAATAAAAAAAGATAACGGTTTTGTGATTAATGGGGTCAAAACCTTTACTTCAATGAGTAGAAGATTAAGCCATTTTATTGTAAGTGCCTATTATGAAGAAATTGATACTGTTGGTTTTTTCTTGATATCTGAAGATACGCCTGGTGTGGAGATTGCAGACAATTGGAATATGGTAGGCATGCGTGCAACTGAAAGTCACGATTTGATTTTAAATGATGTTTTCATTCCAGAAGAAAATTTTGTAGAAATAAGAGGTGCGGGTGGCAAGCAACCTAATGGCTGGATACTACATATCCCTAGTACATATCTAGGTATTGCACAAGCGGCGAGAGATTATGCCGTAGATTTTGCAAAAAATTATAGTCCTGCAAGTATTGATGGTGTGATTGGCGATATTTCAACTGTACAGCAAAATGTTGGTAAAATGGAATCATTACTATTGTCTGCACGCCACTTTTTATGGAGTACTGCAGCGTTATACAACCAACAACAAGAGATACCGATTTGGAATGAAACTTCAGCAAGTAAAGTGTTGGTGATGAATCAAGGTTTAGAAGTAATAGATATTGCCATGCGTATTGTGGGCGCTAAGAGTTTAGAAATGGAACGACCATTGCAACGTTATTATAGAGATATGCGAGCTGGTTTGCATAATCCGCCGATGGAAGACATGGCCTATACTAATATTGCGCATAGTGTATTAGGCCACTTTAAATAAATGCCGAGAACATGGCTTGTCTTTATAGTCAATGAAATCTTTGAATAAACGATTTATATTGGAATGAGTATATGAAATCAATGATTAAAGTTGATTTTCTAACTCATTCCTTTTTTTATTTTTTAAAATAATAAAAATTTTAGGTTTTCTATTGTACAAATTTTATAATCATTATATAATTCAATGGTAATGATAATCATTTTCAATGGAGGAGACTTATGAAAAAATTAATATTTCCAATAATTATAATGGTTCTAATATTAGCAGCTTGCGGCAAAAAATCTGAAAGCGGCTCAGATAGTAACAAAGAAGACACAAAAGCTTATACATTAGATAGCGGAAAGAAAATTGATATACCTAAAAATCCTGAACGTATTGCAGTTGTTGCACCTACATACGCAGGCGGAATAAAATATTTAGGAGGTAAAATTGTAGCTGTCAATGAGCAAGTCGATAACAGTCATATTTTAAAAGATAAATTTAAAGATGTTGAAAAAGTTGGAGAAAATGATGTTGAAAAAGTTGCAAAAACAAAACCAGATTTGATCGTAGCTTACTCTACAGATAAAAACATTAAAAAGTATAAGAAGATTGCACCGACTGTTGTTTACGATTATGGTAAACATAAATATTTAGATCAACAAAGACAATTAGGTAAACTACTTGGAAAAGAAGATAAAGTAAAAAAATGGGAAGAAAAATGGAAATCACAAACTGAAAAAGATGGTGAAGCAATCAAAGCGAAAATTGGTGAAGATACAACAGTGTCAATTTTTGATGAATTTGATAAAAAACTTTACACTTACGGACCTAACTGGGGACGTGGAGGAGAAGTTATGTACCAAGCATTTGGATTAAAGATGCCTAACAAACTCAATGAGTTAGTTAAAAAAGAAGGCTGGGCTGAAATTAAACAAGAAAAACTAGCGGATTATGCTGGTGATTATATCGTTTCCACGAGTGAGGGTAAATCAAAACCAGGTTATAAAAAAACTGATCTATGGAACAACTTATCTGCAGTTAAAAATAATCATGTTATTGAAGTGCAAGCAGAAACTTATTGGTACAACGACCCTTATACATTGGAGTATATGAGAAAAGATTTGAAAGAGAAATTTTTAAAAACGAATTCATAATCTATTATTTACAGTAGTATTTTAGAGATTTAAATAAATATCACCAAAATAAAACATGAGCGTGTGACAAAGCAAAGATGTCTCAAGCTCATGTTTTTTTGTTTAGAAAAAGATTATAAATTTAAATTGTAAACTTTTTATTTTTAACAGTTTACATTTGTGGTATAATTTTTTCATCGAAGGAGGTTTGATGATGTCAACGAAATATTTAGTTTATACTGCTTTAATGACTGCTATTATTGCAGTTTTAGGTTTTGTACCTGCAATACCATTACCCATAATGCCTGTACCAATTGTGTTACAAAATATCGGTATATTTCTAGCTGCCATTTTATTAGGTCGTAAATATGGCACATTGAGTGTCGTTGTTTTATTACTTTTAGTTGTTGCTGGATTACCATTGTTATCAGGTGGCCGTGGTGGTATTGGTGTTTTTGCAGGACCATCAGCAGGTTTTTTATTTATGTATCCTGTTATTACATATCTTATTGGTCTTGTAAGAGACTTATATTTGAAAAAGATCAACTTTATTGTATTATTAATAACAACTGTATTGATAGGTGTCGTTTTGTTAGATGTTGTGGGTACGATTATAATGGGACTTATTACAAATTTGCCAATTTCTAAATCAATCATGTTATCTTTTGTCTTTATGCCAGGAGATGTTATTAAAGCGCTAATTGCTAGTTTAATAGGCAATATCATGTTAAACCATAGTCGGTTCAAGCAATTACTTAAGTAGAATTAATTGAGACAAAGAGGAGGAGAAATGATGGTGAACATAACTTTGAGTAATATTTTCCAACCTGGGAATGTTTACGTTGAAGATGCATATAAAACTATTTATTTAACTCCTCAAATGCCTTTAATATTTGATGCAAATAAATGGGTGTATAAACAAATGCCTTCAATTCAACAATGGAAAGCGGATATAGCTACACAAACTGATTTTCATAAGCAACAAAACTCTAATCATTTAACTTTTACTTTTCCGGAAAACGTAGCATTAGACCAACAATGGTTAGGATTAATTAGCCAAGAGCAATTTGAATTAGGACTCATGGAGTTATATGCGATTGAACCTCAAAAATTCAAAAAGTATATAGACTCTGAAGTAGAAGTTAAAGTAGTGGATGCGCATACTATAGATGATTATATTAGTGTTCATAGCCAATTTGCAGCACCATATGGTGAGGGGTATGTTAAAGAAAGTACAAATATGATTAAAAATCAATATATTAATGATGCTAAAACACGTCTTATAGCATATAGGCAGGGTGTTCCAGCTGGTATATTAGATTTGATCATAGATGAGACAACTGTGGAAATTGATGGATTTGGTGTTTTAACATGCCATCAAAGACAAGGCGTCGGTAGTGTGATGCAAAGTTTTGCTGCAGAATTAGCCATGCCCAAACCATTGATTTTGATCGCCGATGGAGAAGATAGTGCTAAAGATATGTACGTGAAGCAAGGTTATGTTTTTATCAGTTTTTGTTATCACATTGTAAAAGAAGATATTTGAAAAAGCCTCATTTTTACTTTAATTAAAAAATATGCTCGCAACGTGAGCGTACTATACTGTCGACAAAGCCATTAACTTTGTCGACATTTTTTTATGCATATTTTCTGAAGGTACTGTTTTATGGTGTAATATTTGGCTGATGTTTTTGTAAGTATTAGCGTTAACCCACATCCAACATTAAATACATTATTAATTTTGAATGAGTGTAGATACTTTTATCAAAGCGCATCATTTAATAGATAAAAAAACAAACCTCAGGTGAATCATCACTTAAGATTTGTCTTTAATTTGGTATTTTTATGATGTAAAGGGCGTTTAACACATTATGATATTATGCGCTCTGGATGGCTATAAACATTAAAATTACCATCCCGAATAAAACCAATTGCTGTAATATTTAAATCATTGGCAAGTGTTACAGCTAATGTGGTTGGTGCGGATTTAGATAAAATCACACCAACGCCAATTTTCGCAGCTTTAATAAGGATTTCGGAAGATATACGCCCACTAAATATTAATACTTTATCTCGCACAGGTATATGATGTTGTATGCAATAACCATAAAGTTTATCTAAGGCATTATGTCTACCTATATCTTGTCTATGTTCAAAAAATGCCTCTCCATCACTGATGGCAGCATTATGCAATCCACCAGTTTGTTTAAAAATTTTACTTGCACTTTGTAAACGTGTCATCATGTTAAGGACTTGGTGAGGGGTGAGTTTAATTTTAGACATTGATGTTTTAGCTATTGCAGCATCATTGTGGAAATAAAATTCACGACTCTTACCACAGCAAGATGCAATCATCCGTTTAGTAGAATATTCAAACCGGTCATTAAGTGATTTGGTTAATTCGACATGTGCAAAGCCTTTACTATCATCAATTTGGATTGATTTCAAATCATCACTTTTTAAAATAGCACCTTCTGAAGCTAAAAAACCTAGTACTAATTCTTTCATATGATTTGGACTGCAAATGACCGTTGCAAATTCTTCACCATTGACCATAATCGTCAGTGGGAATTCTGTGACATAGTGATCTGTTGTTTCAATAAGTTTACCTTCTTCATATCTAACAATATGTTGGTTTGTTAAAACATCTTCGTTCATAGTATTTATCCCCCAGTTCCTATTCACTATCTATTTTAGCGTATTTTTTGTTGCAAAAAAATAAATTGCATTTATATCCAAAAGCTTAACTGCAATATTTGTTTGATATATACCAAACTTAGAAGTAAACTTATAGTAAACACAATAGTGAGAGGTGATTCGGCAAATGGCTAGTATAAGAGATATTGCGAAAGAAGCAAGGGTGAGTCCAGGAACGGTTTCCCGCGTATTAAATAATGATCCCACCTTATCTGTCGCGGAAGAAACGAGAAAAAGAATATATGACATAGCAGAAAATTTTCAATATAAAAAAGCTGAAAGAAAAAATAAAAGTATACAAATTATTACTTATGCATCAAGAGCCAAAGAAATGTCTGATCCGTATTATCGTGAGATTAGATTAGCTATTGAAGCAGAAGTAAAACGTTTAAATCTATCATTAAAAAGAACGCTTCGCATTGATGGAGAACATGATGCGATTGATTTTACTAAAATAGCCAAAGCTGGCGCAATTATTGTTGTAGGTAATTTTGCTGCAGAAGCTATTCTAGAATTGCAGAGTTACAATCAGAATATTGTGGTTATTAATAACCCTAACACGCCTAAATCAGTTGATGCAGTGTATTCGGATTTATATGATGCAATGACTCAACTATTAGATGATATAGATCATTCAGAATTAAACGATATTGTTTACGTAGGTGGTACTCATACAATAAAAAACCTTGCAGGCATGCCAACACTAAATAATCAAAATTTTGAAGATAAACGGTATATCGCATTCAATGATTGGTGTAATAAGCACCAAAGAAAAGGTAAAGTATTAATGAATGGTTGGCATAAAGAAGATGGTATAAATGCAGTAAACGAAGTATTACAAAATCAACATCTACCTCAAGTTTTTATCGCAGGTAACGATATGATCGCTTTAGGCATATTGCAACAACTACAACTAAAAAAATACACTTTACCTGATGATATCAAATTGATAAGTTTTAACGATTTGGAAGTGATTCAGTATGCGGTTCCTTCTATAAGTAGCGTACATATACCGATAGACGACTTCGGAAAAATAGCAGTAAGAATGGCAGAAGAGAGAATAAATAAAACAAGGAAAATTGCTATTCATGTAATTGCAGAAGCACAACTGAAAGAAAGGATGACTTTTAAAGTTAATAATTGAAGTGTATTGACAAAACATTTAGTAAACAAGTAAACTTTATTTAAGTTTACTAAGGGTTTTGATTTTTGTGTATATCGATTTTTAAAGGAGTGGGACGTTATGTTAGAAGCTATGCGCGAGAAATTCGAAAGTTTATTTGACGTGAAGCCTGAAGTGAGTGCATTTGCACCAGGAAGAATTAACTTAATAGGAGAACATACTGATTATAATGGGGGATATGTGTTTCCAGCAGCAATTGAATTAGGTACGTATGGTTTAGCAGTTAAACGAAAAGATAAATTGGTTCGCCTATATTCTAATAATTTTGAAACGGTTGGTATGATTTCCTTCGACTTAGAACATTTAGATTTTCATAAAGAGCATGATTGGGCGAATTATCCGAAAGGTGTTATTAAATATTTAGTAGAAGCTTTTTCAGAAATTAATCAAGGCTTTGATATTTTGGTAGAAGGTAATATTCCAAACGGCGCGAGCCTTTCATCTTCTGCATCAATCGAATTACTAACTGGTTGGTTGGTAAAGCAGTTATTTAACTTGAATTTAGAGAGATTAGAACTTATTAAGATAGGGCAACGTACTGAAAATCAATTTATGGGTGTCAACTCAGGGATTATGGATCAATTCATTATAGGTATGGGGAAAGCAGAACATGCCATATTACTAGATACTGCAACGTTAGATTATGAATATGTACCTGCTAAGTTTGGAGACTATGTCATATCCATCATGAATACCAATAAACGTCGCTCATTAACTGAAAGTAAATATAATGAACGGAGAAGTGAATGTGAATCTGCACTGTCATCATTACAACAAAAATTAAATATTGAGTCTTTAGGTGAATTAACAATGGAACAATTTGAAAAACATCAAATGCTTATTAAAGATGATGTGAAACGCAAAAGAGCAAAACACGCTGTTTCAGAAAATGAACGTACGAAACTTGCTTATCAAGCATTATCTGTTAATGATTTTGAAAAATTTGGCCATTTATTAAATGATTCGCACGCCTCATTAAAAGATGATTATGAAGTAACAGGTATTGAGCTTGATACATTGGCGGAAACTGCGCAACAAGTGGAAGGCGTACTCGGTGCAAGAATGACTGGTGCTGGCTTTGCAGGATGTGCAATTGCTTTAGTGCACAAAAATCAAATTCAAGCACTAGAAGATGAAGTCTCAAATAAATATATAGAAAAAATCGGCTATGAGCCATCGTTTTATCATGTGGGCATTAGTGATGGTGTAAAAACAATTTAAAATAAATTTGAAAAAGAAAGGATTTTTCCATGAGCGTATTAGTATTAGGTGGCGCAGGTTATATTGGAAGCCATGCCGTAGACCAATTAATTCATAGAGGCTATGATGTTGTAGTTGTAGATAATTTAGGCACTGGACATAAAGCAGCAATACACAATAAAGCGAAATTTTACGAAGGTGATATTCGTGATAAAGCATTTTTAGAAAATGTATTTAATAGTGAAAATATTGAAGGTGTATTTCATTTTTGCGCATACTCATTAGTTGGTGAATCTGTAGAGAAACCATTAACATATTTTAATAATAATGTTAATGGTCTACAAGTATTGTTAGAAGTGATGTATGATCATGATGTCATGCATATTGTTTTCTCATCAACAGCAGCTGTATATGGTGAACCTGACTCTGTGCCAATTACAGAAAATGATTCTAAAACACCAACAAGTCCTTATGGTGAAAGTAAATTAATGATGGAAAAAATGATGCATTGGTGTCATGAAGCATATGGTGTGAATTTTGCTGCACTCCGATACTTTAATGTTGCAGGCGCTAAAGAACACGGCATAATAGGGGAAGATCATAGACCTGAAACACATTTAATCCCAATTGTATTACAAGTAGCGTTAGGGCAAAGAGATGAACTAACTGTTTTTGGTGATGATTATGATACGGAAGATGGCTCTTGCATACGAGATTATTTACATGTCGTTGATTTAATAGATGCGCATATTTTAGCGTTTCAACATTTAAAAAATGGTGGAGAATCAGGTGCGTTTAACTTAGGTAGTAGCCAAGGTTATTCAGTGTTTGAAATTTTAGAAGCAGCAAGAAAAGTCACAGGTAAAACAATAAACGCAGTTGTTGGTGAAAGAAGAGCTGGAGATCCTAGCAAATTAATTGCATCAAGTAATAAAGCACAGGAAGTATTAGGATGGAAACCTAAACATGATGATATACACGATATTATTGGTTCTGCTTGGCAATGGCATGAAAAGCACCCTAACGGGTATCAGGAGGTATAATGGATGTTATTGAATCACTACGCTGTCCAACTATTTGTATCTCACGCTATAGCATATGGAGATTATGAAGTGGAAGATGCCATTTATATTCAAAATAGATTGCTGAGTATTTTAAATGCTTCAGGCATAGAGGACACAACATCTTCCAAATTTAATTCTGAGACTACAGCGCTTGAGATAACGCAATATTGGATTCAAGAAGCAATCAATGCGAAATGTATAGATGACGCTTTATATAGCAAAGAAATCATTGAAGCACAAATATTAGATTTAATCACACCACGACCATCTGTACTGAACCATAAGTTTTATAAATTATATCAACAGAGTCCAAAGAAAGCGACAGACTATTTTTATAACATAACCAAACGCAATCATTATGTGAAAGAAGATGCAATTGCGCATAATATAAATTTCAACACAGCAAGTGAGTATGGTGATATGGAAATAACAATCAATTTATCCAAACCAGAAAAAGATGCTAAACAAATTGCCAAAGCGAAAGAAGCGCCTGCAACAGATTATCCTAAATGTGCACTATGCATGGAAAATGAAGGTTTTAAAGGGTCTGTAATACAAGCAGCGAGAACAAATCACCGTATCATCAGATTGAACTTAGGACAAGAACAATGGGGATTTCAATATTCTCCATATGCCTATTTCAAAGAACATAGTATTGTGTTATCTCAATCACATGTTCCTATGAAGATAGATAAGCAAACATTTGTACAACTGTTGGATTTTGTAGATAAATTTCCGCATTATTTTATTGGTTCAAATGCAGATATTCCGCTTGTTGGCGGTTCTATATTGACACACAATCATTATCAATCGGGTAGACACACATTTCCGATGGATAATGCTAAGGAAATGAACAATTTTAACTTAAAACAATTTTCAACAGTAACGGCTTCTACATTGTATTGGCCTATGAGTGTTATTCGTTTGAAAAGTGAAGATAAAAATGATTTGGTGGCAGCGGCAGAATTTATTAGAAAAGCATGGAATAGTTATTCAGATGAAACTGTAGATATAAGAGCATACAGTAAAAATGGTGAGCGTCATCATACTGTAACGCCGATTGCCCGTTATAGGGAACAACAATATGAACTTGATATTGTTTTAAGAGACAATCAAACATCGGAACAATATCCAGATGGTATATTTCATCCCCATCAAGACGTTCAACATATCAAGAAAGAAAACATTGGATTAATAGAAGTAATGGGGACTGCCATTTTGCCTGGTAGATTAAAACAAGAATTACAACAGGTTAAAGCATTTTTATTAGGTGAACAACAACAAGTGCCAAGCATACATCAACCATGGGCAGAAGACATGACACAACGATATGATATTCATGAGAAAAACGTAAATGAAATTATTGAAAAAGAACTTGGTTTCAAATTCAAACGTGTACTTGAAGACGCAGGTGTATTTAAAAACACATCACAAGGCCAAAGTGCATTTAAAACATTTATAGCATCGTTACAATAAATATTTTGAAAATTGAGCTATACGAAGTACCTTTTACTTTTGTATACGCTCTTTTTTTTTGAAATAAATAGGCATATAATTATATGAAAAAGGAGACAATCAAATGAAAAACACTTGGAAATTTTTAATGATTGCAACGATTATGGCATGTATATTAATAACTGGATGCTCTAATAGCGATAAGAAGCAGAGCGAAAAAGATGCTAGCACTCAGGATGATCATAAGAAAGAAATACATATTTCAGCTGCAGCAAGTTTAACAGATGTCACTAAAGATTTAGAACGAGCATTTAACAAAAAACATAAAAATGCTAAAATCACCTTTAATTATGGTGGGTCAGGCGCATTGAGACAACAAATAGAAAAAGGGGCACCTGTAGATGTATTTATGTCTGCAAATACAAAAGATGTAGATGCTTTAGGTAAGCAAGCTCAAAATAAATATGAATACGCACAAAATGACTTAGTGCTTATAGGTGAAACTAATAGTACATATAAGAATGTGTCTGATTTAAAACAAGGTGAAAAATTAGCTATCGGCGAGACTAAATCTGTGCCTGCAGGGAAATATGCTGAGCAATACTTAAAAGATCATCAATTGTATGATGATGTTAAACCGCATTTAGTTTTTGCAAAAGACGTGCGACAAGTATTAAATTATGTTGAAAAAGGTAATGCTCAATTAGGTTATGTTTATAAAACAGATTTATATCAAAGTCAAAAAAATGGTGATAGTAACGTAAAAGAAATTCAAACCGCTAAATTAAAACAGCCAATCACATATAAGTCAGCGACAGTTTCAGATAAAAAATTAGCAACAGCGTGGATTGAATTTTTAAAAACAGATGAAGCGCAAGAAATTTTAAAAAAATATAAATTTAAAGTATAGGGGGTAGCAGAAATGCCAGATGTCACGCCGTTTTGGATATCATTAAGGGTTGCAATTATCAGTACGATTATCGTTACGATACTAGGTGTTTTTATATCAAGATGGTTGTATAAGCGTCGTGGCTTTATAACGAGACTTTTAGAAAGTTTCATTGTCTTACCAATTGTGTTACCACCGACAGTGATGGGTTTTATTTTACTGATTGTATTTTCACCACATAGTGTGGTTGGAAGATTTTTTAGCGATGTATTACATTTGCCAGTTGTATTTACTTTAACTGGTGCCATAATAGCCTCCATCATTGTCAGCTTTCCACTGATGTATCAGCATACTGTACAAGGATTTAGGAGTATAGATCCTAAAATGTTGAATACTGCAAGAACGATGGGTGCAAGTGAAAATAAAATTTTTATGAAATTAGTTTTACCGTTATCTAAGCGCTCAATACTTGCTGGTGTAATGATGAGTTTTGCACGGGCAATTGGAGAATTTGGTGCTACGTTAATGGTAGCAGGTTATATTCCTAATAAAACTAACACGTTACCTTTAGAAATATATTTTTTAGTAGAGCAGGGAAAAGAGAATCAAGCATGGTTATGGGTGATTGTATTAGTTGCATTTGCTATCACTGTAATTGGTACAATCAATCTATTGAATAAAGATGGTTATCGGGAGGTTCGTTAATGCTTAATATATCTTTGAATCATCTTTTAAATAGTACACAATTACATGTAAAAATAGATGATACTACACCTAAAATTTATGCCATTAAAGGACCTTCAGGTATAGGTAAAACAACAATTTTAAATATGCTTGCTGGTCTACAGCAACCAGATCAAGCGTATATACAGATTAACGACCATATATTGACAGATACTACTTCAAATGTTGATGTAAAAATTCAAAAACGCAATATCGGTTATTTATTTCAAGATTATCAATTATTTCCAAATATGACTGTGTTTCAAAACATCACTTTTATGACACAGTATTCACAGCATATAGACAATTTGATGAATCAATTAAACATTGTTCACTTAAAGGATAAATTTCCAATACGTTTATCTGGTGGTGAATCCCAACGTGTTGCATTAGCTAGAACATTAAGTACTAAACCAGACTTGATGTTACTAGATGAGCCGTTTTCTAGTTTAGATGATACAACAAAAGCAGAAAGTATTTTATTAGTAAAACGAATCTTTAAATTATGGAATATACCTATTATTTTTGTTACTCATTCTCAATATGAAGCAGAAGTACTGGCACATGAAATTATTAATATCGGATGATATGCAACTATAATTTATGAGAGGTTGCGTAAGAATTATGATCACATTTATAAATAAGTAGGGGGTGATCCAATGATAATCGAATGTTTGGGAACTTCTGGGGGTGTACCAACACTTTATCAATCAGTTTCACAGCATAAAGATGCACAAAAACGAACAGGGCCTGGTATCTTCATTCATGATTTACAATTACTAATCGACACTTCGGAAGATATATTTCAACAACTAAGACAATCAAAAATTTATGATATAAAATATGGCATTTATTCTCATTGGCATCCAGATCACACGATGGGGATGAGGATATGGGAAACACTCAATTTTGATTTTATTCACAAAATACCTAAGTCCAAAACGACAACGGTTTATATTACAACTCAAGAAGTGGAAGATTTTAAAGCATATTTTGCGCGTTGGGAATATGTTCAATATTTAGAATCATTAGGCGTAATTAACCTAGTAATTGTTGACAATGATGCAGAAATTAGTTTTGAAGACACAACGGTAGAGTGGATTCAATTAGCAGAGCAATTCGCGTTTGGTTTTTATTTAACTACAAATACCAAACGTATACTTATTATTCCAGATGAAATTAAAGGCTTTCGACCAACGGAGAAGTTGAAAAATGTTGATGTTGCTATTTTACCTTTTGGTAGCAATGAAGTTAATCCTATAACTAATGAACGTATTCATCCAGAAGGTATGTTAAATGCTTTAGGAGAGGTTACATTCGATGAATGTGTGACTATTGCTAAAACTATTAATGCTAAGCATACATATTTTACTCATATTGAAGCTACTGAAAGTTTAACGAAGGCACAAATTAAACAATTAGAAGAGCGATTAGAAGAAGATGGCTTAAAATCAACCATTGCATTTGATGGATTGAAAATTCAAATTTAAATAATGATTAGTGATTTTAATACCAAAAATCAAAGTATCAGCAATCGCCATAAATGTATCATTATATCTTTTGAAACTGTTTTGCGATAAGGAGTAGGACTATGAAATCAATATCTAGTTTTGATTTTGTACCTACTCTTTTATTTTGCCTTTTGGGTAATATGAATAAAAGTGGTGTACATGATTTTTGATTAATGAATTCAAACCGTTGTTACATAGATCTCCAAGATTTATAATGAAAATAATGACGCAA
The DNA here is from genome assembly GCF_001835975.1 of Staphylococcus sp. HMSC034G07. Classification (NCBI taxonomy): domain Bacteria; kingdom Bacillati; phylum Bacillota; class Bacilli; order Caryophanales; family Staphylococcaceae; genus Staphylococcus; species Staphylococcus sp. HMSC034G07. The sequence continues at coordinate 69,634 of NZ_KV826593.1, read as the reverse complement.
AGTGAGGGATTTCAAAGTGAATGAAGAACGTTATTCAAGGCAAATGCTATTTAAGCATATAGGCACATCTGGGCAAGAGAAAATTATGAATGCACATGTGCTAATTATTGGTATGGGTGCTTTAGGAACACACCTTGCGGAAGGACTTGTGAGAGCTGGTGTAGGTGAGTTGACGATTGTCGATAGAGATTATATTGAATTTAGTAACTTGCAGCGCCAGACGATGTATACAGAAATGGATGCAGTAGATAAGTTACCTAAAGTAGTCGCAGCTGAACGAAATCTAATGGCAATACGTCAAAATCTGAACTTGCACATACACATTGCACATGTTGATCGATTATTCTTAGAAACATATGCGCAAGATGTTGAACTTATACTAGATGCTACAGATAATTTTGAAACAAGACAATTGATTAATGATTTTGCTTATAAAAATACCATACCATGGATTTACGGTGGCGTCGTACAGAGTACTTATGTGGAAGCAACATTTATACCTAAACAAACACCGTGTTTTAACTGTTTAATTCCACAGTTACCTACAATTAATATGACCTGTGATACAGTAGGTGTTATTCAGCCAGCAGTCACTATGACGACCAGTTTACAATTAAGAGATGCATTAAAAATATTAACTGGCGCAACAATAGCGACTAAAGTTACTTACGGTGATATTTGGGAAGGCACACACTTTACATTTGGCTTTAGTAAATTGCATGATAGTGCTTGTACAACTTGTGGTACACAACCGACATATCCTTATCTCAATACAACACAAAGACAATTTGCAAGTTTATGTGGCAGAGATACTGTTCAATATGAAAACCCAGAAATTTCCCAGGAAATGTTAGAAACATTTTTACAACAACAAGAAATACCATATCAACGTAATCCTTACATGTTACATTTTGAATACAAAAAACATAGAATTGTTAGCTTTAAAGGCGGGAGATTATTAATTCATGGGATGACTCGCCCACAACAGGCGATAACGTTGATTAACCAATTATTCGGCTAAGGAGGTTTAATATGCATACAAATGTAAAGCTTGATAGAAATATTAGATGTGCAGTATTAACTGTTTCTGATACAAGAGATTATGAAACCGATAAAGGTGGTAAATTAGTTAAAGAGTTACTTTCAACATTAAACGTTATGATTACAGAATCACATTATAAAATTGTTAAAGATGAACAAACTGTAATTACTGAGCAATTAAAGCATTGGCTAGCAGAGGATATTGATGTCATTATCACCACAGGAGGTACTGGTATAGCACAAAGAGATGTAACGATAGAAGCTGTTTCCAGTTTGATTACGAAGGAAATTGAAGGATTTGGAGAATTATTTAGATATCTAAGTTATACAGAAGATGTTGGGACTCGTGCGTTGTTATCTCGAGCAATTGCTGGCACGGTAAATAATAAATTGATTTTCAGTATACCAGGCTCTACTGGTGCAGTTAAATTAGCATTAAATAAGCTCATTAAACCAGAATTGAATCATTTAGTGCAAGAGATTACAAAATAAATTAGAGCCCAACATTTTAAGTTTGTTGGACTCTATTTCTTACATATTAATATTTATGACAACTATCTTTGATAGTCACCAGATTTACCGCCTGTTTTAGAGAGTAGATAAGTTTCTCCAATGACCATGCCTTTATCTAACGCTTTTGTCATATCATAAACCGTAAGTGCTACAGCTGAAGCGGCAGTGAGCGCTTCCATCTCCACACCAGTTTTTCCAGTTGTAGAGACCGTTGCCTGTATATTTAAAGTGTATGCTTGTGTATTTTCTTGCCAATCAAATGTAATATCTATACCAGTTAAAGGTAATGGATGACACATTGGTATAATATCAGATGTGTTTTTTGCAGCCATAATACCAGCAATTTGAGCAGTATTAAGCACATTCCCTTTTTGGTTAGTATGATCAACGATTTGTTTATAAATCGCTGGATTTACCGTAATACTAGAATGCGCAGTAGCTGAGCGTTTTGTTGTGTTTTTGTCAGAGACGTCTACCATTTTCGCATTTCCTTGTTTGTTTATATGGGTGAATTCATTCAAAGTATCCCTCCTAATCGTGTTCTAGTATATCATGAAATTATTAATTATAAGGAGTAGATTTACGATGCCTGTAGAGAAAAGAAATTCGATTCCAGTGAATGAAGCAATTCAACGTGTGGTAAAGCAAAATATTTTTACAAATAGAATCACTTTACCTTTAGCAGAAAGTTTAAACTATATTTTAGCTGAAGACATTGTAGCAACTCATGAGATACCAAGGTTTGATAAATCACCATATGATGGTTTTGCATTAAGAAGTATTGATACAAAAGAGGCGAGCGGTGACAATCGCATTAAATTTAAAGTCATTGACCACATTGGAGCGGGATCAGTTTCAACTAAAAAAGTTGGAGCATTTGAAGCTGTAAGAATTATGACAGGTGCACAAATACCTGAAGGCGCCGATGCTGTAGTTATGCTTGAACAAACTGTCGAAGGTGAACATGATTTTACAATAAGAAAAACTTTTAGCGAAAATGAGAATGTTTCGTTAAAGGGTGAAGAAACCAAAGTTGACGATATTGTATTAGAAAAAGGACAATGTGTTAATCCAGGTGCAATCGCTGTTTTGGCAACATATGGCTATACAGAAGTTCCAGTTTTTGAAAAACCTAGCGTGGCTGTGATTGCTACAGGAAGTGAATTGTTGGATGTTAGCGACGATTTAGAACCGGGAAAAATTCGTAATTCAAATGGTCCTATGATAACTGCATTAGCAAAAAAGCATCAGTTAGATGTCAATGCATATAAAATTCAACAAGATGATTTAAATAGTAGTATTCAAGTGATGCGTGAAGCAATGGTTGAGCATGATATTGTCATTACAACTGGAGGTGTGTCAGTAGGCGATTTCGATTATTTGCCTCAAATTTATGAAGCGGTCAACGCTGAAGTCTTGTTTAATAAAATCGCCATGCGTCCAGGAAGTGTCACTACGGTAGCTATTGCAAATAACAAATATTTATTTGGATTATCAGGTAACCCCTCTGCTTGTTTCACCGGGTTTGAACTCTATGTCAAACCTGCAATACAGCATATGATGGGCGCTAAAGCGATATATCCACAAATTGTGCAGGCCACACTCATGGAAGATTTTAAAAAGCCAAATCCATTTACTAGATTTATTCGAGCAACAGTGACTTTTAATGGTAAAGAGATGACGGTTGTGCCATCAGGATTTAATAAGTCCGGTGCAGTAGTAGCGATTGCGCATAGTAATGCAATGATTGTGTTACCTAGTGGTACAAGAGGATATCAAAAAGGCCACACAGTTGATGTCATTTTAACTGAATCACAAGCATATGAAATGGATACGACGCTATGATATTACAAATCGTAGGTTATAAAAACTCGGGGAAAACCACTTTGATGACGCACGCAGTGAAATTTTTAAAATCACATGGCTTTTGTGTAGCAACGGTTAAACACCACGGTCAACATGACTTAAACTTGTCAGATATTGAACTGCAGGCAAATACTGTTGATCACATGAAACATTTTAATGCAGGTGCAGATCAAAGTATTGTTCAAGGACATCATCTACAACAAACAGTTACACGAACTGAAAAACAAAGGTTGGATGAAATCATTGATAAATCTGTTACAATAGACAGTGACATCATTTTAGTAGAAGGTTTTAAAGAGGCAAATTATGATAAAGTGCTTATATATCGTGATGATGCTGATTACCAACAGTTAAATAAATTAACAAATATTCAGTATTATATTAATATTGGGCAACCATTAGCATTTCAAAAATTTGAGCAATGGTTATTATCTTTCGTTAACGAAAAGGGAATGGATTAAATGAAACAATTTGAAATTACAAATAAGCCAATAGAAACCGAACAATATCGCCAATATGTGCTCAATGAACATCAAGGTGCTGTTGTAGTTTTCACTGGTCATGTACGTGAGTGGACAAAAGGAGTTAAAACAGAGTATTTAGAGTATGAAGCGTATATACCTATGGCAGAGAAAAAGTTGGCACAAATAGGTGATGAGATTTCAAACAAATGGCCAGGGACAAAAACAGCTATTGTCCATAGAATTGGACCGTTAGCTATTTCTGATATAGTGGTATTGATAAGTGTTTCATCGCCACATAGAAAAGATGCTTATCGTGCTAATGAATATGCAATTGAGCGTATTAAAGAGGTAGTGCCCATTTGGAAAAAAGAAATTTGGGAAGATGGTGCTGAATGGCAAGGTCATCAACATGGTAACCATGAGGATGCAGTTGGAGGGAAAAAGTTATGAAAGTTTTATACTTTGCGGAAATAAAAGAAGTTTTGGATAAAAGTTCAGAAGATATTGACTTAAGTTATGATATTACCGTCGATGAATTTGTATCAGATTTGTTTGAGCGTTATCCTAGTATTAATAGCAAAAACTTTCAAATTGCGATTAATGAAGAATTTGTCAAAGGTGATGATATCGTAAAACCTAATGATACTGTAGCGTTGATACCACCAGTTAGTGGAGGGTAATGGAAATATGAAAGCAATCATACTTGCTGGTGGACAATCAGAAAGATTTGGAAAACCAAAAGCATTTGCAAAGATTCATTCACAAATGTTTTATAAACGTATCATTGAAGTTTTAGAAGCTACAAATATGTTTAATGAAATAATTATTAGCACAAATGAAATATTAGCACATGAATTTGATTATGATAATATTGTTATCGATCATGCTAAAAACAAAGGTAAAGGCCCGCTGGCTGGTATTTACTCTGTCATGAAACAACATACTGACGAAACGCTTTTCTTTGTGATTTCTGTAGATACACCGATGATTACACAAAAAGCAATAAGTAAATTGTATCAATTTATGGTTGAACATTTAATAGAAGATCAACTAGATATCGCCGGTTTCCAAGAAGATGGCATGCCCATTCCAACGATGGCTTTTTATAGTCCACATACGCTTTCTTTTATAGAGGTAGCATTGGAATCAGGTGATTACAGCCTTAAGAATGTCTATTCAAAAGTCAAAAGTGATTGGTTAGATGTGCACGAAATTGGTTCATCTGATTATTGGTACAAAAATATTAATTATCAACAAGACTTAATAGATTTACATCACGACATTAAGAATAGATAGGGGGCTGATCAGATGGTAGAGCAAATAACTGATAAACTTGGGCGTCCAATTCGAGATTTAAGATTGTCAGTTACAGATCGTTGCAATTTTCGTTGTGACTATTGTATGCCAAAAGAAATATTTGGTGATGACTTTGTTTTCCTACCCAAAGATGAATTACTTACTTTTGATGAAATGGTCCGTATTGCTAAAGTTTATACGCGATTAGGAGTCAAAAAAATACGTATTACCGGTGGAGAGCCTCTACTCCGAAGAGATTTATATAAATTAATATACGAGTTGAATCAACTTGATGGTATAGAGGATATTGGTTTAACTACCAACGGTTTATTATTAAAAAAACATGGTCAAAGATTATATGATGCTGGTTTAAGACGTATTAATGTAAGTTTAGATGCGATTGATGACAAAGTGTTCCAAGCTATAAACAACCGGAATATCAAAGCTTCCACAATTTTACAGCAAATAGATTATGCGGTCTCAATTGGTTTTCATGTAAAAGTAAATGTAGTTGTTCAAAAAGGTGTGAACGATAATCAAATTTTACCTATGATTCAATATTTCAAAGATAAGGATATTGAAATACGCTTTATTGAATTTATGGATGTAGGCAATGATAATGGTTGGGACTTCAGTAAAGTAGTAACAAAAGATGAAATGTTAAAAATGATTGAGTCATCATTTGATATAGAACCTGTAAAACCTAAATATTTTGGTGAAGTAGCTAAATATTATCGACATAAAGATAATGGTGCTAAGTTTGGTCTTATCACAAGTGTATCTGAATCATTCTGTTCAACATGTACACGTGCAAGATTATCATCAGATGGTAAGTTTTATGGTTGTCTATTTAGTACCGTAGATGGATTTAATGTAAAGTCATTTATGCGATCAGGCGTGTCAGATGAAGCTCTGTTTGAACAATTTAAAGCTTTATGGAATATTAGAGATGATAGATATTCAGATGAACGTACTGCACAAACAGTAGCTAATAGAAAACGTAAAAAAATCAATATGAATTATATTGGTGGCTGACTTATCAAATACAATCGTTTATGGAGATTGCACTTTTATCACAACATTCATAGCTATTAAATTTTTAAGAAGTTCAAATAACTAATAATACGAAAATTATATTCATTTATGAAGTTATTCTAAAATATATTAAGAGTAGGAGATAATTCAAATTTCAATTGAATTATCTCCTACTCATTTTTTTTATAATTTGAACTCATATCTTATGTGAAATGATTTCAAAAATGAGGAAAGATATTTTTATATGAAAATGTATTATACATAAGTAATTTTTTAACGATTAAAGATAATGAACAATAGAAAAAGATTACCATAATCAATTGTAGCTATATAAAAACTTTACAATAGTAAAATTTATTTATCTGTTTCTTTTAAAATAATAGATTTAATGAAGAAAGTGTTATATAATATTTTAAAAGCTTATTCATTATATAAAGCCAATACTAACAATGAAAGTAAATCATGAGGAGGCCAAATTTATGGAAAGTAAAGCATCATTTTATATTACGTCTGAGAGGGCTTTAAGTCAGTTGAAACATTGGTTGAAGTCAGCTCATCGTTTATCTATCGAAGAGTTTGTAGTTCTGTTTAAGGTTTATGAAGCTAATAAAATTAGCGGAAAAGAATTAAGAGATACCTTACATTTTGAAATGTTATGGGACACTAGTAAAATAGATGTTATTATAAGAAAGATTTACAAAAAAGAATTGATTTCAAAAGTTCGATCAGAAACAGATGAAAGACAAGTGTTCTATTATTACACAGATGATCAGTTAAAAGTAATAGATGATATTATAACAGAAATCGAAAACATAAAAGTTGCTTAATCATTAAGGTTACAATCAGATGATGATCAATAACAACAATATAAATTTGAAATAAGCCAAGTGCTAAAATAGCATTTGGTTTTTTTATGTATTTGAAATATAGAATAAACCTAATTCAGTAATAATTATAATATAAATAAACAAATTTCAATTTTAAATATTGTAAAATGTAGACGAATTGATGCTTCAGCCATAAAGTATGTAAAAAAACTGCCAACAATACTTTTGTTGACAGCTAAAAACAATGTTTTTCAGGATATTTAGTTTATTGTTTAATGAAAAGATTAGATATTCATGTGTTTTACTTTTCTACCATGAACAAAGTAATAAATAACTCCAGTAATTAAAACCAGTACACCCATAATAGCGTATAATTGAGCGAATGAAACTGCAGAGGTTACAAATCCTAATATATATGGACCAAAGCCTAGTCCTAAGTCTAAACCAATGAAGTAAGTTGAGGTAGCTATTCCATATTTTGCCGGTGGAGATACTTTGATTGCAATTGCTTGCATACAAGAAGAAATATTTCCGTAACCAGCACCAAGGAGTAATCCCGCAAGAATTAATAACCAACTATTATTTGTAATACTTAACGTTAAAAAGGTAAGTATTAAAAAGATGAAAGCAGGATAAGCGATGACGTTTTCATTTTTGAGATCCATCATTCTACCAGCGATTGGTCTTGTAATGAGTGATGCAATAGCATAAAAAATAAAGAAATAACTAGATATTGTAACTAAATTAATTTCTTGTGCAAAAAATTGTAAAAATGTCAGAATAGACGAATAAGATAACCCGGCAAGGAGCATAATGATTGCCACAGGTAATGCTTCTTTGGCGATGTAGTTATTAATATTAAATTTTTTACTTTCAGTAGTTTGAGGTTTTATGATATCACGCGTTGTATCGATATTTAACTTAATGAAAAATGAAATGATAAAACTAATGATACCGCACATTAAACAAAGTAAAAATAACAATTGAATTGGGAATGTATTAATAAGTAAAAGGCCAAAAAATGGACCGATTGCAGCGCCGATAACTAAGCTTAAAGAGAATAAACTAATACCTTCACTTTTTCTCTCCTGAGGCGTTGCATATGCAGCAATTGTTCCTGTCGCTGTTGTAGTAACCCCAGTAGCAATACCATTAACTAATCTCGTGAACATTAAAATAGCTAAGGCACCTTCTATAAAATAGAACAATTGTGTGATGATTAATAAGATTAAACCAATGATTAAAATCCGTTTAGGTCCTATTTTATTAACGTACTTTCCAGTGATAAATCGTCCGATTAAAGAACCGATAATAAATAATCCGGATACAAGTCCTGCCATACTGTCTGAGGCATGATATTCAGATTTTGTATAACTTGCTATGATAACGATAAGTAAATACATGCATAAGTAGACTAAAAAATTAGTTATGAAATTAATATTAAAATTCTTTGTCCAAATTGGTGTCTTCATCGATGCTGATTGATTCATGTTAAAACTCCTCTTTCTCTAAAATTTTCGCGTGAATAAGTTGTATTGATTGTGTGATATGCTCCAGTTCTGAATCTGACAAACCTGTATTTTTAATGATTTCATCTTGCACTTTATCTACGCGAGTACTAATGCTTTTATAAAGATTTTCTCCTTTTTGAGAAAGTGAAAGCCATTTTTCTCGTTTATCGGTACCTGTTTCTACAGTTAATAAAGATTTTTCAGAAAGCACTTTTAATATTTTTCTTGTGGTCGGTTTTTCAATAGAGCGTCGTTTTGAAATTTGTACTAAAGTGGTTGGGGCATTATAGGAGATATCTTTTAAAACGAGCCATTGTGCAGGATAGAGATCAAATGATTCAAAGATGGGTTGGAATAGTTTTGTATATGGTCTATAAATTGCAATGATATTATCAAAGACAAATTTATTTTGCATGAATGCACACCTCCGAAAATAGTTAGCAAAGCTAACTTAATTTTTAAACAAGTTATATTTTAGTCTATTATGCCAAGGAAATCAATAGCTATTTTTTAAAATATGATTTTTAATCACTATATAAATATGATTTCACAAAAGTAAATTGAATCGTAATCATAGGTTATCGGAAGTAAACGCTTAAACAATTTGTTAGAATAAATATAAAGAAAAAATAGGGGGATCAAGGTATGCAAGATTTAAAATTAGATCATATCGTTCATTATGTACAACAATTAGATAATTTCAAATTCCCAGGCCATTTATTTACACTATATCAAGGTGGTAAGCATGATCAATTAGGCACATATAATCGTTTAGCGTACTTAAATAATGCTTACATTGAATTACTTGATATTTATAAACCAGAAAAATTGCAAAAAATTGTCAAAAGTGAAGAAGGGCGAGTCTCATTTCCTTCAAAAATCGTTCAAGATCAGTATAAACAAGGACTGAAAACAATAGCATTTCAAACGCAAGATATTACTAAACTAAAAGAAAAACTTGAAGCACAAAATATAGATGTTATAGGTCCTGTAGAAATGGAAAGGGAAAATACTAAAGGAGAAAAGACTACATGGCGCTTGTTATATATAGCTGATCCAGATTATAGAGTTAAACCGCCATTTTTTATTCAATGGAATGAAAATATTGAAACAAGAGAAGAAAAGCTAACATCATTACGGCAAAACGCCTTTAGTATCAAGGGGATTGAAATTAATAGTACAGAAAGAACACATACGGTTGAAAAATGGCAACAGTGGTTTGGGATGGAAGTCGTGAATGATACAGAAACGTTCACAACATTAAAGTTGAAAAACGATGATATTGTATATCGTATATACGATGGTGAGTATTCAGGTTATAAAGCGGTTACTTTGAAAGACGATAATACAACTTCACCGTACACTTTAATCATTAGAGGGCTTAAGTACAAAGTTGAAGCGGATTAGTAAATGTAAACATACATACTATGTGCAATAACGACGATGTGTATCACAGAAGTGATTAGTGTTAAAATAGTTAAGTAAGTTCCCCATTTATTTTTATTAGATAAAAGTAGTAAATACACTGTTGCTACAAATGTAAAAACAGCGAGAATGATTCTTAAACTTAGATATGAAACATTAAACGTTGTACTAAATGTTTGGATTACAAAAATTAAATTGATTAAAAAGAGTAATGACAATATAATGATACGCACTAGAACACCTCATTTCGTATCATATTATAGCAAATAATAGGAAATGATGTGAAAGAATGTGTGAAGCAATGTATAATAACAAAGTATGTAATGGTAAAAGGAGATATCAGTTTTTATGGAAAAGATGAATATAACAAATCAAGCTCATGATGCATTTGTTAAAGCGCATCCGCAAGGTGATCTATTACAATTAACAAAATGGGCAGAAACAAAGCGATTGACTGGCTGGTACTCAAAGCGTATCGCAGTAGGTGAAGATGGTGAGATTTTAGGAGTGGCTCAGTTATTATTTAAAAAGGTTCCTAAATTGCCTTATACGCTATGCTATATTTCAAGAGGTTTTGTAACAGATTATAGTAATAAACTCGCATTAGAAACATTACTAGAATACGCAATTCAGATAGCAAAAGAAGAAAAAGCTTATGCAATAAAAATCGACCCTGATGTTGAAGTAGATAATGGTGCTGATGCACTTACACATCTAAGAGCACTAGGTTTTAGACATAAAGGGTTTAAAGAAGGACTTTCGAAAGATTATATCCAACCAAGAATGACAATGATAACACCGATTGATAAAAACGATGACGCTTTAATTCAAAGTTTTGAAAGACGTAATCGTTCAAAAGTTAGATTGGCATTAAAACGTGGTACGAAAGTAGAACGTTCTGATAGAGAAGGTTTGAAAACATTTGCCGAATTAATGAAAATTACGGGTGAAAGAGATGGCTTTTTAACGAGAGATATTAGCTATTTCCAAAATATATATGATGCTTTACATCCCGATGGAGATGCAGAATTATTCTTAGTGAAATTAGAGCCTAAACCCGTGCTTAAGGATTTACGCCAAGATTTAGCGCAGTTAGAAAAGGAAAAAGAAAAGCTAGCTGAAAAAAAACAAGATAAAAAGACATTAAATAAAATAAACGATGCTGACAATAAAATGAAAAAAACGCAAGAACTTATCAATGAGATGGAAGCTTTAGAAGCTAAGCACCCAGAAGGATTATATTTATCAGGTGCATTGCTTGTGTTTGCTGGAAATAAATCTTATTATCTGTATGGCGCGTCATCAAATGATTATCGAGACTTCTTGCCAAATCATCACATGCAATTTGCAATGATGCAATACGCTCGAGCACATGGTGCTAAAACATATGATTTTGGTGGCACAGATAATGATCCCGATAAGGAATCAGACCATTATGGATTGTGGGCATTTAAGAAAGTATGGGGAACTTATTTAAGTGAAAAAATAGGTGAATTTGATTATGTGTTAAATAAACCATTATATCAAGTTATTGAAAATGTTAAACCTAAATTGACTAAAGCTAAAATAAAACTTTCACGTAAATTAAAACGTTAGTAGTTTTGTTTGTGATTTTGTAAAAAAGTAGACACGTTATAAAGTTTTAATATGCAACTTAAACTTTATAACGTGCATTTTTTATGAATTTAGAAAATACATATATAATTAAGCGTAATGAAATTAAATGAAGTATCACATTAAAATGCTAGTTGAGAGGAGAAAAGATATGATTAAAAAACTATTACAGTTTTCACTTGGAAATAAATTTGCAATTTTTCTTATGGTATTGCTGGTCATTTTAGGTGGTGTGTATTCAAGTGCAAAAATGAAACTTGAATTATTACCTGATGTTGAGCCACCAGTGATTACAGTACAAACAACCATGCCTGGTGCTACACCAGAAACGGTGAAGGAAGAAATTAGTGATAAAATTGATGACCAAATAAGGTCAATGGCAAGTGTGAAAAATGTTAATGCACAATCTATTCAAAATGCTTCTATGGTTTCTGTTGAATATGAAAATGGCACAGATATGGATAAGGCAGAAAACGATTTAAAAAAAGAACTTGATAAAATTAAGTTTGATGATGGTGTGGAAGACCCCGACTTAACAAGGAATTCAATGAATGCTTTTCCAATTGTGGCTTATTCTTTTACCACAAAGGATAATAATTTAAAAGATACAACAAAAAAAGTTAACAATCAGTTACTACCTAAACTTCAAACAATCGATGGTGTACAAAATGCACAATTGAATGGACAAACATCTAGAGAAGTTTCAATTAAATTTGATCAGGAAAAATTACAAGACAGAGGATTGACTGTAGATAGTGTGGAACAATTCTTAAAGGGTGCCACAAGTGAAACCCCGTTAGGTTTATTCCAGTTCGGTAAAACTGAAAAGTCAGTAGTGGTTGATGGCCAATTTACTTCAATAAGTGCATTGGAAAACCTTGAGATTCCATTATCAGCTTCAAGTATGAGCACTCAAGGTAACAACGATGAAAATGCAAGTCAAAGTACGAGTGACCAAAGTTCATCACAAGGAGGTAACATGGCAGCAGCAATGCCTACCTCAGATGATCAAGACGGTGAAAATAGCATGCCTTCTGTTAAACTCAAAGACATTGCAAATATTTCAGTTGGTGATGAACGACAATCTATTTCTAAAACAAATGGCAAAGATGCAGTCAATGTACAAGTGACGAAAGCACAAGATGCCAATACTGTTAAAGTAGCAAAAGATACGAAAAAAGAAATTGATGAATTTACCAAAGACAATAAAGATATCAAAGCTACTAAAGTTATGGATACTGCGAAACCAATAGAAGACTCGCTGTATACAATGATTGAAAAAGCAGCACTCGGTACGATTGTTGCCATAATTGTTATATTATTATTTTTAAGAAATATTAGAACAACAGCAATTTCAGTCGTTTCGATACCGATGTCTATATTAATTGCAATGGTTGCATTGAAATTAACAGATGTGTCGTTAAATATATTGACACTTGGTGCGTTAACAGTTGCGATAGGTCGGGTGATCGATGATTCAATTGTTGTAGTTGAAAATATTTATAGACGTTTATCAGATAAAAAAGAAACACTAACTGGTAACAACCTCATTATTAGTGCGACGAGTGAAGTGTTTAAACCGATAATGTCGTCGACAATCGTTACTATTATAGTTTTTCTACCATTGGCGTTTGTCAATGGTTCAGTAGGTGAGATGTTTAGGCCATTTGCATTAGCGATTGCATTTAGTTTACTAGCTTCTTTACTTGTTTCGATTACCATCGTACCTTCTTTAAGTGCTACTTTCTTCAAAAAAGGTGTCAAACAACAGAGAGAAGAAACATTAGGTCTGGTAGGAAGAGGATATAAACGTATACTCCGCTGGTCATTAGCGCACAAATGGATTGTAATGATTTTAAGTACAATCATTTTAATCGCTAGTATCGGTTTAGGGGCCGCTAAACTAGGGACTAGTTTTATCTCAACTGGAGAAGATAAATTCATGGCATTAACTTACACTCCTGAACCAGGTGAGACAGAGCAAGGTGTATTAGAACATGCCGAACAAGTACAAAAATACTTGAACACTAAAGATAAGGTGAAAACAGTTCAGTACTCTGTAGGTGGAGCAACGCCAACGGATCCTACAGGTAGTTCAAATAGTATGGCTATCATGGTTGAATATGAGAGTGATACACCTAACTTTGATGAAGAACCAGATAAAGTATTAAAACATATCAACAAATATCATCATCCTGGAGATTGGGCAAATCAGGATATGGGTACAGGTGGTACAAATAATGAATTAGCAATCACTGTTACTGGTCCATCTGTTGATGCTATCAAAGGAACTGTCAATAAAGTCGAAAAAGAAATGAAACATATTCATGGCATTGCTAATGTTAAGTCTGATTTATCTCAAACATACGAACAATATAATATCAAAGTCGATCAAAATAAAGCTTCCAATTATGGTTTGTCTGCATCACAATTAGCCATGACATTAAATCAGAATACACCTGAGCAAAGTGTCACAACCGTAAAGGAAAATGGTAAATCGATAGATGTGAAAATTAAAGAAGATAAAGAAACGGATTGGACAGAAGAAAAACTTAAAAATACTAAAATACAAACAGCTACTGGTCAATCTATTGAATTAAGTGATATCGCAAAATTAGAAAAAACAACGACGCCAAACAAAATAGAAACTAAAGCAGGAGACTATACGTCAAAAGTTTCCGGAAAAGTGACAAATGATGATGTTGGCGGGACTTCACAGAAAGTGTTGTCACAGTTAAATAAAATAGATAAGCCGAATAACGTAGACGTCAACATGGGAGGGGCAAATGAAGATATAGGAAATGCAGTAACACAATTATCTATGGCGATGTTAGCAGCAATTATTATAGTTTATTTAGTACTTGTGTTAACATTTAAAGGCGCATTGGCACCTTTCACAATATTATTCTCATTGCCATATACAGTGATAGGTGTAGTGGTTGCATTAGTGGTGACTGGCGAGACAATATCTGTACCTAGCATGATTGGTATGCTTATGCTAATTGGTATTGTTGTAACCAATGCAATTGTGTTAATTGATAGAGTGATTAATAAACAACATCAAGGTATGGCAATGCAAGCGGCACTGTTAGAAGCAGGAGGAACGCGTATCAGACCAATACTTATGACAGCATTAGCAACGATTGGTGCGTTGCTGCCAATGTTATTTGGTCAAGACAGTTCTATTATTATTTCAAAAGGTATGGCAGCGACTGTAGTAGGTGGATTGGTTTCTTCAACCTTATTAACTTTAATTGTTGTACCAGTAATATATGAAATATTATTTACATTAAAGTCAAAAATCTTGAGAAAAAGAAAGTAAAATAAAATGCGGACCTACGAGATGACATGCTTTTTGTAGATTTTGTATGTCCGTACTTATATATATGAGCACATGTTTGAATATATAAAATCAGCCCCGATAAGTTTCTTTTAATCAGAAATCTTGTCGGGGCTGATTTATATGTGTGACGTTACAGTATTTTAAAATAGTGGTTTTTAATATAAAACTAAAGTCAAAATAACATAAATTACAAATAAGATAACGCTCATTATATTTAAAATTTGAACGGCTTTTTGGTCTTTTTTGCCGTTTTTGAAAGCTGTAATTTCTACATTACCTATGATAAGCAGTAGGACAATAAAGACCCACCAATTGATTGCTGGGAACGATAATGTTGTAATAGCTACCACGAATAATAAAAGTAAAGACATAATAATACGTAAAATACGCGTTATAATGGTGTTCATTTTAAATATACTTATGTAACTTACGATTAAATATAACACTGGCAAAAATATAAGATACAGTTGCATTTATTACATCCTTTCTATGTTCGCCCTTAATCTTAGCATGTAAGTTATTGATTTACTAGGATGTTATTTATTTTCTTTTTGTCTAATTTCTGAACGTACCTCTGACATTTCTTGCTCTATTTTTTCAAGTTGTTTTATTAAAGGATCCACAGATTGATTAACTGATTCTCTTTTTTCGAGGTCTCCTTGTAATCTAACATAATCATATTTCAGTTCCGCTAATTTATCATTTAAATCCATTCAATTACCTCCATTTTTGTTTAATGTAAGCATTTCGTATATAAGTTGAATTATAACATGGATTCGAAAGCTTCTAAAATGGTTGCCACTTATGTTAAAGTATGAAAATAGAATGAAAACAGATGATTGGATGAAAGAAGGAATAATGTGACCCAACAATTTATCATTATTATATTACTCATTGCATTAGGCTATGTACTCAAACGGATAAATTACTTTAAAGCTAACGATAGTCAAGTCTTTTCAACACTCGTATTAAACATAACATTACCTTCTTTAGTGATTGTTAATTTAAATGGTGCAAGTTTAGATTTGTCACTATCAATATTACCGATAATGATGATATTGTATGGTGTTATCGCTAAGGTCATCGTGATTTGGTTTTTCTTAAAATATGACAATCACATACGTGGAACAGTTGGCATGATGACAGCTTCGCTAAATATTGGTTTATTTGCTTATCCACTTGTAGAAGCGATATGGCCTAAAACAGGAATGATATATTTTGGAATGGCAGATATAGGTGGCGCAATGATTATGTTTGGTGTTACATACTTTGTTGGCAGTTATTTCAGTAGTGCAGGTGATAATTTTGATTTTAAATATTTAGGAAAGAATTTACTTAAATCGGTTCCTTTAATGACATATATCATTATGTTTATATTAAATATGCTTAATATACACTTCCCAGAGCCTGTAATTAAATTTTTCTCTGTACTATCTGGCGCTAATATGCCACTTTCAATGATATTATTAGGTTTGATGCTCAACTTTAGTATTGATAAACGCTTCTTGCCTATTGCTTTAAAGTATTTAGGTTTACATTATGGATTGGGAATCATCGCAGGATTGCTCGTTTACTTCTTTTTACCAGTTGATAATGATATGATTAAAACAACACTACAAGTTGCTTGGTTATTACCAGTAGGTGTTGCTATTATACCTTATTCCATTCAATTTAAGTATAAGACTTTGCCACTCGTTGGAATGGTGAGTAATTTAACGATTTTAATTAGCATTATTATATTGTATGTATATCAAGCGTTATTTGTTTAATTGATTTTTGGAAGACTATGAAACGATTTAAATATAAAAAATAAGGGTCTGGGACACATCAATGGTGTCCCGGACCCTTAAATATTGATCATAAGTATTAATGACTAAATGCATGTGTTTGGATTGGCGTGATGACTTTATCCTTTACCTCCCATAAACGCGGGGTAATTAGTCATTCCGCCATCAACGTAAATGGTAGTTCCATGAATATAACTTGCTAAATCAGAGGCAAGAAATCTTGCTACATTTGCGACTTCATTTGCTTCACCAATCTCTTTTGCCGGAATCATTTCTAATGTTTCTGCACGTGTTGCTGGGTCTGAAAATTTTTCTTTTGTATGTTCCGTTACAATTGCCCCTGGTGAAATATTATTAATGCGGATGCCATATTGAGCATATTCCATAGACATTGTTTCCATCATTAATTTTAAACCGCCTTTACTAGCAGCGTAATTCACATAATTAGGCCAAGGGATTTTATCATGTACACTGGAAGTATTAAGAATAACACCTTTTTTATTCTCTTTTAGAAATTGATTAACTGCTGCTTTGGAACCTAAAAAAGCACCTGTTAGGTTAATATCAATTACTTTTTGCCACTCATCTAAAGGCATTTCATGTGTTGGGATTGCTTTTTCAAATCCGGCATTGTTAATCATGATATCTAATGTACCAAAGTGATTTACAGTAGTTTGAATGAGGTGATCAATATCATTTTCTTTAGAGATATCTGCTTGAACTTTTAATGCTTTGCCACCAGCATTTTCAATTAATTTAATTGAGGCTTCTATAGCATCCATATGACGTTCGGATCTGTAGTTTAATACGACATTCGCTTGTTCTTCACCAAACTGCTCTGCCATGGCTTTTCCAATACCACTACCAGCCCCAGTAATAATGACTACTTTTCCTGCTAAATCTTTAAACATTTAAGATTCCTCCTAGTTATTCGGCATAAATTTTGATGAATTAAAGTGTTTAGTCGAATACAGTTTTATAATACTTGATTAAGCTTTAATATTGCCTAAAACAAATGCAGCGATAACGATTAAAATGATACCTGTCCAGATGCCTATCATCTGACGTTTATCTTTTCGTTCACCTAAAAGGAAAATGCCACCAAGTGTAGAAACAATTACTAATAATTGTGAAAATGAGAAACTTGTCGCCACACCTACTTTTGGTTGTGAATAGAACATAAACAAGTTACCTATACCCCATATGACACCTGGTATCAGGTTCCAAACTGTACTTCTAATCGTAGTTTCATGTTTAGCTGATAATATTAATCCACCTATTGCCATACCAATAGATTGGAAAAATAGGGCATTCATACCATCAACACCAAAAATTTGTGCAACTACAACATAGACGACATAACCTACAGTGGAAATTAACAAGATAGGAATTGCTTTACCAAAGTTTTTCGTACTTTCTGAAGCTTCATTTTTACCTTTAATTGAAGTAAGCGCAATACCGCCAACAAGTAAAATCATTGCAACTAAGCCAAGAATTACTTGTGTGCCAGTACTCCATTCACCTAAAAATATAGCACTAAATAAAGTGGTACCTACAAGTTGTAACCCTGTTGAAATTGGCATTGTTTTAGATACGCCAATTAAACTGACTGATTTTAATTGATAACCTTGTCCTAATGCCCAAAAAGCACCAGATATTAAACCTACAATAATGACGATGGGGTCATCGAATTTTGTATTGCCAGTAAGTAATAATAAGATACCTATGATAAGTGCACCGAAAGTAGTCCCTCTGATTTGATTGTAAGGGCCACCACCAACGAGTACATTAATTAAAACAACACTTCCCCAAAATAATGCTGGGAGCAGGGCAATTAATAAATCCATAATTAAGCTTCACTCACTCTCTATTTATTTTTACTTTCCCTTTATAAAACAATCACTGAAGATTGCCCTAGACACTCATTTTAAAGTAAAGGTATCGAATAGTAAAAATATTAGATTACAGTTCAGCTTTTTAATTTTTAAAATAGTCTAGATGGATATTAAAAATGTAAAAATATAAAACACTTATAATTTAAATGTATGCCGCTACGTACTTGAATTTTTTATATTCATAATTAATGTTAAAACCTAATTCGTTGAAACGCTCAACAAGTGTAGTATTTTTACTGCGTATTTTAAAATATATCTTATCAATATCAAAAGTTGAAAAAGCAAAATGTAGAGAATATGATAGTAAATCAAAAGCAATCCCCATTAATCTGTAATCAGAGTGCGAAGAAAAGTATTTGATTTCAGCTATATGGTTGTTTTCAGCGATTTCAAGATATAAATAACCTTTTAATAATCCTTCAGACATGAATATAAATAGGCGATGGTACTCATCTAATGATTTTACAATTTCAGCAGCAGTCATTACATCATGTTTAAATGTTTGATCATGTAATTTACTAAAATAAGGATAGAACGCAGGTTGATATTCAATAATATTTTGTTCATTACCAACATTTCCAATATCTTTTGTAGAAATGAGATAGTAGTCAGTAAAGCTATAGGATGCACCTAATGATTTCATAAACGGTAAGTATTCTTGTTCATGTTCTTCAAAAGAAAAATTAAAATTTGCAGTATCAGGTTTACTTTGAGCTAAAGCATCAAAAAGTTGTGTCATTTCTTCGATAGTAGGCGTAATATTTTTGTGTATGAATGGGCCTAATACTTTATATTTATTATCTTCGTACTTTAAAGCTAAAAGTAACATTGTAATTTCATCTTGATTGTTCACTTGTGCAAATACACCAGGATCCTGTATTGCATTGGTAATAGCAGACCTAATATCATTATGCATTTGTGGTAATTTGTACAAATAAGAAGCAGATTGATAGTTAGCATTATTCAAAAATTCCAAGATTTGATCGACATCGTTCGGATTTGTTGTTTTCATATAATACCTCCATATGATGAACTATTAAGTTAATTATAAGAACTTTTTCATGTAAATGGAAGTTTTGATGTGCTATATACATGTTACAATAAGAATATCATTGAACTGAAAGGACGAAATTATGAAATCACTCATTATTGCAGAAAAACCTTCTGTAGGTAGAGATATTGCGCAAGCATTAAATATAAATGATAAACGTAATGGTTACTTTGAAAATAATAAATATATTGTGACTTGGGCATTGGGGCATTTAGTTACAAATGCTACGCCAGAACAATATGATAATAATTATAAAGAATGGAAACTTAACGATCTCCCTATTATACCTAACCGTATGAAGACGGTTGTCATAAGTAAGACCAAAAAACAATTTTCTATTGTACAATCATTAATCAATAACAAAAACACAAAAGATATTATTATCGCAACAGATGCCGGTAGAGAAGGTGAACTTGTTGCGCGTTTAATTTTGGATAAATCTCATAATAAGAAACCGATTAAAAGATTGTGGATTAGTTCAGTAACAAAAAAAGCAATTAAAGATGGCTTTTCAAAATTACAAGATGGTCGTAAATTTAACAATTTATATTATGCAGCACTTGCTCGAAGTGAGGCAGACTGGATTGTTGGTATCAATGCAACGCGTGCATTAACTACGAAATATGATGCACAATTGTCTCTCGGTAGAGTTCAGACACCGACGATACAACTCGTTCAAATGAGACAAAACGAAATTAATCACTTTTCTCCACAAACTTATTTTAAAATGAATATTGTTGCTGGGGGGCTTACATTCCAATGTGTGACGCCAGAGACAAGTAATGATAAATCAGTTTTTGAAAAGATAAAAAGTGAAATCAGTGAGAAAGACGGTTTGATTGAAAGTATTAATAAAAAACATAAAAAGTCCTATGCACCTAAACTGTTCAGTTTAACAGATTTGCAACAAGAGGCATACAAACGTTATCACTTTGGTCCAAAAGAAACATTGAATGTTTTACAGACTTTGTATGAAAGACATAAACTAGTAACATACCCACGAACAGATTCTAATTATTTAACTGATGATATGGTAAATACACTAAAAGATAGAATACAAGCTATCATGGGCACATCGTTAAAAGAAATTGCAAAAAAACAATTAACACAATCTTTTTCAATAAATGAAAAATTTATAAATAATCAAAAAGTATCAGACCACCATGCAATTATTCCAACAGAAGTACGTCCAGATATGAATCAACTAACCCAACGTGAAACAAAAATTTATCTGATGATTGCTCAAAGATTTTTAGAAAATCTTATGCCGCCACACGAATACGAGGCTGTATCAATCCAAATTGTAAGTGAGAAATATAAATTCGAATTTAAAGATAAAATCACTAAAAAATTAGGGTTTAAAGCGATTTATGAAACTGAAGCATCAGTAAACGAGCAAATAGAAAAATTAACAAAATCATCCAAATTGCATATCACACAGGCTAAAATTGAGCACCATGAAACAATGCCACCTTCATATTTTAATGAAGGTACATTATTAAAAGCGATGGAAAGCCCACAAAAATTCTTTAAATTAAACAATAAAAAATATAATGAAACATTAAAAGAAACAGGTGGAATTGGAACTGTTGCGACTAGAGCAGATATCATTGAAAAATTATTTAATATGAATGCAATCGAATCACGTGACGGTAAAATCAAAGTTACCTCTAAAGGAAAACAAATACTAGAGCTTGCACCACAAAAATTAACATCTCCGCTATTAACTGCTGAGTGGGAAGAAAAACTATCTTTAATAGAACAAGGTAAATATAATGCCAATCAATTTATATCTGAGATGAAAAATTTCACACATGAAGTTGTCAGTGAAATAAAAGAAAGCGAACAGAATTATAAACACGATAATTTAACCACAACGGAATGTCCTACATGTGGCAAATTTATGATTAAAGTTAAAACTAAAAATGGACAAATGCTAGTTTGTCAGGATCCGAAATGTAAAACTAAAAAGAATATTCAAAGAAAAACCAATGCGCGTTGTCCAAATTGCCATAAAAAAATGATGTTGTTTGGAAAAGGAAAAGAAGCAGTATATCGTTGTGTGTGCGGACATACTGAAACACAAGCACAAATGGATAAACGTCATAAAAATAAAAAATCAGATAAAGTAAACAAAAAAGATTTAAAAAAATATATGAATAACAATGATGGCTTAGAGAACAATCCATTTCAAGATGCGTTAAAAGGTTTGAAATTTTAAATAAATCGAACGAATAGCATTAATTTTGACAAGAAGTTCGTGTTTGCTATTGTAAAATAATGAAATTGGTATTAGAATGTGTAGGTATTTTAAAAAAAGGAGAACTAAACCGTGAAAAAGTATTTCAAGTTTGAAAAACATAAAACAAACTATAAGAAAGAGATACTTGGTGGGCTTACAACTTTCTTGTCAATGGCATATATCTTAGCTGTCAACCCTCAAGTACTAAGTTTAGCAGGCGTAAAAGGTGTTTCAGAAAATATGAAAATGGATCAAGGTGCTATTTTTGTTGCTACAGCACTAGCAGCGTTTGTTGGTTCGTTATTCATGGGCTTGATAGCTAGGTATCCAATTGCCTTAGCACCCGGCATGGGCTTAAATGCGTTTTTCGCATTTACAGTGGTGTTAACAATGGGAATTCCATGGCAAGTAGGTTTGACTGGTGTGTTATTCTCTGGTGTAGTTTTTGCAATACTAACTATGACAGGTTTAAGAGAGACCATTATTAATGCAATACCCTATCAAATGAAAATGGCGGTTTCAGCGGGTATAGGTTTGTTTATTACATTTGTAGGATTACAAAGCTCAGGAATTATTACTAATAATGATTCTACATTAGTGACTTTGGGTCATATAACTGATGGTCCAGTATTGTTAACAATATTTGGAATTATAATAACAGTGATTCTGTATGCTGTTAGAGTACCTGGTGCTATATTTATTGGTATGGTACTAACATCTATTTTAGGTATGCTTACAGGATTAATACATACACCAAGTGGCATTGTAGGCAAAGTACCAAGTATTGAACCTACTTTTGGAGCCGCTTTTGAAGCATTCAAAGATCCCGGTCAGTTGTTCACTGTGCAATTTTTAATTGTAATTTTAACGTTTTTATTTATAGATTTCTTCGATACTGCAGGTACACTTGTTGCAGTAGCAACACAAGCAGGTATGATGAAGAATAATAAATTACCGAGAGCTGGACGCGCACTATTTTCTGATTCATTAGCAACGATAGTTGGTTCAATTTTTGGTACGACAACAACAACTTCCTATATTGAATCTACGTCAGGTGTCGCTGTAGGGGCGCGTACTGGATTTGCTAGTGTTGTTACAGGTTTTTGTTTCTTATTAGCTATATTTTTTAGTCCTTTAATGGAAGTAGTAACAAGTGCAGTGACTACACCAGCGCTTGTAGTCGTGGGCGTATTGATGGCTGCCAACTTTGCGGAAATAGATTGGAAAAAATTCGAAGTTGCCGTACCGGCATTTATCACGATTATTATGATGCCATTATCCTATTCAATCGCAACTGGTATTGCTTGTGGTTTCATCTTTTATCCAATCACAATGTTGATTTCTAAAAGACATAAAGAAGTCCACCCAATCATGTATGCTTTAATGATATTGTTTATATTATATTTTGTATTTGTTCACGGCTAAATAAAAAATCCTTTTGCAGCGTTTCGTATCGCAGCAAAAGGATTTTTTTGTAAGCACTTATTACTAATAAAAATTTTATAAAAAAGGATGTGTTTCTTCATTATAATATAGCTATCATAACTATATATTTTTAAAACTTCTTATTCTCTTGTTTGTGTTGTGTATAAACAACTTTTGCATGTTTGTTTGGAACATAAAGTGGTGTCGAAAAAATAATTAACACAAAGAACAACATTAAAAAGAATAAAATCCAATGCACAATCATACCAACAAAAGGTACAAATGCTAAAAAGGAACCGAAAACACCTAATAAAGGAATCACTAACATTGGTTTAATAGAATTTTGTTTATCAACGACTAATATAATCACGATTACAAAGTAGAGCAATGCATTGATTAATAAAGGTTGCCAACCAAAACTAAAAATAATACTCCCACCTAAAAACGGAATACCATATATAAACTCACCAGCAATTATTATTAAACTCAAAATTATAAGCGTTGTACGAATACCACTTTTCATTAATATTCACTCCTAACTAAATAATAGTATAAACGAAATAAATGAAATAGAAATAAAAAAGAACAAATAATCAATTAAAATTACAAACATCAAAAATTTCCGAAAAGAGGTTGAACTGAATAAGTAGTTCAAGTATAATAACAAGGTATGTGTTAGGCAAATAGTAAAAACTTTTGCAGAAAAGCTTGATAAATCACTGCTTTTCATGTAACATATCTAATGTTGGACTTTAAGAACACGCGATGAAGCGAAAGGTTACTGACACACCCGGCCGCTTTGCCATGGCGCTGTGTGAGATAGTTTTCGTGGAGAAGTCTATCACTTAAATGTAGACGAATAAGGAGGGAAAATTATGGCAAAACAAAAAATCAGAATCAGATTAAAAGCTTATGATCACAGAGTTATCGATCAATCTGCAGAAAAAATTGTTGAAACAGCAAAACGTTCTGGTGCAGATGTTTCTGGACCAATTCCGTTACCGACTGAAAGATCAGTTTACACTGTAATTCGTGCCGTGCATAAGTATAAAGATTCACGTGAACAATTCGAACAACGTACACATAAACGCTTAATCGATATTGTTAACCCTACACCTAAAACAGTAGATGCTCTTATGGGCTTAAACTTACCATCTGGTGTAGACATCGAAATCAAATTATAATAGAAAAATTTAGGAGGTGGACTTTCGATGACCAAAGGAATCTTAGGAAGAAAAATCGGGATGACACAAGTTTTCGGAGAAAACGGTGATTTAATCCCTGTAACAGTAGTAGAAGCTAGTGAAAACGTAGTATTACAAAAGAAAACTGAAGAAGTAGATGGCTATAATGCAATCCAAGTAGGTTATGCTGATAAAGCAGCTTACAAAAAAGGAAGCAAATCAAGCAAATATGCTAATAAGCCAGCTGAAGGTCACGCTAAAAAAGCGAGCTCAGCACCTAAGCGCTTCATTCGTGAATTCAGAAACGTCAATGTTGATGAATACGAAGTAGGTCAAGAAGTCTCAGTTGAAACATTTGAAGCTGGTGACATCATCGATGTAACTGGCGTATCTAAAGGTAAAGGATTCCAAGGTGCTATCAAGCGCCATAACCAAGCACGTGGACCAATGTCTCATGGTTCTCATTTCCATAGATCACCTGGTTCAGTAGGTATGGCATCTGATGCTTCAAAAGTTTTCAAAGGACAAAAAATGCCAGGACGTATGGGCGGAAACACAGTAACAGTCCAAAACTTAGAAGTAGTTCAAGTTGACGCTGAAAACAAAGTTATCTTAGTAAAAGGTAACGTACCAGGTCCAAAAAAAGGATTCTTAGAAATTTCTTCATCAATTAAAGGTAATAAATAATTATAGAGCGAAAGGAGGAAATGCATAATGGCAAATTATGATGTATTAAAAGTAGATGGAACTAAATCAGGTTCAGTTGAATTAAGCGATGCAGTATTTGCAATCGAACCAAACAACAACGTTCTTTTTGAAGCAATTAATTTACAACGTGCTTCATTACGCCAAGGTACACATGCTGTTAAGAACCGTTCAGCAGTACGTGGTGGTGGACGTAAACCATGGAGACAAAAAGGTACAGGACGTGCGCGTCAAGGTACTATTCGTGCGCCACAATGGCGTGGTGGTGGTATCGTATTCGGACCAACACCAAGAAGCTATGCTTACAAAATGCCTAAGAAAATGCGTCGTTTAGCTTTACGCTCAGCATTATCTTTCAAAGCACAAGAAAATAGCTTAACAATTGTAGATACATTAAGTTTTGAAACTCCGAAAACAAAAGAATTCAAAACTGTACTTTCTAACTTAGAACAACCTACAAAAGTGTTAGTAATCACTGAATCTGAAGATGTAAATGTTGCACTTTCAGCACGTAACATCCCAGGTGTTCAAGTAACAACTGCACAAGGTTTAAACGTTCTAGATTTAACAAGCGCTGACAGTGTCGTAATCACAGAAGCAGCTGCTAAAAAAGTTGAGGAGGTGCTCGGATAATGGAAGCAAGAGACGTTCTTAAGCGCCCCGTAATCACTGAAAAATCTTCAGTTGCAATGGCTGAAGACAAATATACATTCGATGTTGATACTCGTGCGAATAAAACACAAGTAAAAATCGCTGTAGAAGAAATCTTTGATGTAAAAGTTGATAATGTGAATATTATTAACTACAAACCAAAGAAAAAACGTATGGGCCGTTACCAAGGCTATACAAACAAACGACGCGTAGCAATCGTTAAATTAAAAGAAGGATCAATCGATCTATTTAACTAAAAATTACCAATAAGGAGGTAAACGACAATGGCTCTAAAAAAATATAAGCCAATTACTAACGGTCGTCGTAATATGACTAGTTTAGATTTCGCTGAAATTACGAAAACTACTCCTGAAAAGTCACTATTACAACCGCTACCGAAAAGAGCGGGACGAAATCATCAAGGTAAATTGACTGTACGCCATCATGGCGGTGGACACAAACGTCAATATCGTGTAATTGATTTCAAACGTAACAAAGATGGTATCCAAGCAAAAGTTGATTCAATTCAATATGATCCAAACCGTTCAGCAAATATCGCATTGTTATTTTACGCTGATGGAGAAAAACGTTATATTATTGCACCTAAAAACTTAAAAGTAGGTCAAACACTTGAAAGTGGTGCAGAAGCAGATATTAAAGTAGGTAATGCACTACCACTACAAAATATTCCAGTAGGTACTGTTATTCATAACATCGAGTTGAAACCTGGTAGAGGTGGACAAATCGCTCGTTCTGCTGGTGCAAGTGCACAAGTATTAGGTAAAGAAGGTAAATATGTATTAATCAGATTAAGATCTGGCGAAGTACGTATGATTCTTTCAACTTGCCGTGCTACTATTGGACAAGTTGGTAATATCCAACACGAACTTGTTAACGTTGGTAAAGCTGGACGTTCAAGATGGAAAGGTATCCGTCCAACAGTTCGTGGTTCTGTAATGAACCCTAACGATCACCCACACGGTGGTGGTGAAGGACGCGCACCAATCGGTATGCCTTCTCCAATGTCACCTTGGGGCAAACCAACACTTGGTAAGAAAACACGTCGCGGTAAAAAATCATCAGATAAACTTATCGTTCGTGGACGTAAGAAAAAATAAAAATAACTTATTTGGGTGTGCGGCTTAACCGCTGCACGCACATAATAAGAAGGGAGGCGCCACTATGGCTCGTAGTATTAAAAAAGGACCTTTCGTTGACGATCACCTAATGAAAAAGGTTGAAGCTCAAAGCGGAAGCGAGAAAAAACAAGTAATCAAAACTTGGTCACGTCGTTCAACTATTTTCCCTGATTTCATCGGACATACATTCGCTGTATATGATGGACGTAAACATGTGCCTGTATTTGTAACAGAAGATATGGTTGGTCATAAACTTGGAGAGTTTGCACCAACACGTACATTTAAAGGTCACGTTGCAGACGATAAAAAAACAAGAAGATAATATCTAACAGGTAGAGGAGGAAATTGGAATGGAAGCAAAAGCGGTTGCTAAAACAATAAGAATCGCACCTCGTAAAGTTAGATTAGTATTAGATCTAATTAGAGGCAAAAGCGCTGGTGAAGCGATAGCGATTTTGAAATTAACAAACAAGGCTTCATCACCAGTAATTGAGAAATTATTAATGTCCGCTTTAGCTAATGCAGAACATAACTATGACATGAACACAGATGAGTTAATAGTTAAAGAAGCTTATGCTAATGAAGGACCAACTTTAAAACGTTTCCGTCCACGTGCACAAGGTAGTGCAAGTGCGATTAACAAACGTACAAGCCACATTACAATCGTCGTAAGTGACGGTAAAGAAGAAGCTAAAGAAGCTTAATAAAATCTTAAGGAGGGAACACTGTGGGTCAAAAAATTAATCCAATTGGACTTCGTGTCGGTGTAATCCGTGATTGGGAAGCTAAATGGTATGCAGAAAAAGACTTCGCATCATTATTACACGAAGATTTAAAAATCCGTAAGTTTATTGATAACGCATTAAGTGAAGCTTCAGTTTCTCATGTAGAAATTGAACGTGCTGCTAATCGTATCAACATCGCTATTCACACTGGTAAACCTGGTATGGTAATCGGTAAAGGCGGTTCAGAAATAGAAAAACTTCGTAACAAATTAAATTCATTAACAAATAAAAAAGTACACATCAACGTAATTGAAATCAAAAAAGTAGATTTAGATGCTAAATTGGTAGCGGAAAACATTGCGCGTCAATTAGAAAATCGTGCATCTTTCCGTCGTGTACAAAAACAAGCTATTACAAGAGCGATGAAACAAGGCGCTAAAGGTATCAAAACACAAGTATCTGGTCGTTTAGCTGGTGCTGATATCGCTCGTGCAGAACAATATTCAGAAGGAACTGTTCCACTTCATACACTACGTGCTGACATAGGCTATGCACACGCAGAAGCAGACACAACTTATGGTAAGTTAGGTGTCAAAGTGTGGATTTATCGTGGAGAAGTTCTTCCTACTAAGAACACTAGTGAAGGAGGAAAATAATAATGTTACTACCAAAACGTGTTAAATATCGTCGTCAACATCGTCCTAAAACAACTGGTCGTTCTAAAGGCGGTAACTATGTAACATTTGGTGAGTATGGTTTACAAGCAACTACAACGTCTTGGATCACATCTCGTCAAATCGAATCAGCTCGTATTGCAATGACTCGTTATATGAAACGTGGCGGGAAAGTTTGGATCAAAATCTTCCCACACACACCTTACACTAAAAAACCTTTAGAAGTTCGTATGGGTGCTGGTAAAGGTGCCGTTGAAGGCTGGATTGCTGTTGCAAAACCAGGTAGAATTTTATTTGAAGTTGCAGGCGTAAACGAAGAAGTTGCGCGTGAAGCATTACGTTTAGCTAGTCACAAACTTCCAGTTAAAACTAAGTTTGTAAAACGTGAAGAATTGGGTGGTGAAACAAATGAAAGCTAAGGAAATTAGAGACTTAACCACTTCTGAAATCGAAGAACAAATCAAATCTTCAAAAGAGGAGCTTTTTAACCTACGCTTTCAGTTAGCTACAGGACAATTAGAGGAAACTGCACGTATTCGTACAGTAAGAAAAACGATTGCACGTCTAAAAACTGTTGCTCGTGAAAGAGAAATTGAACAAGGTAAGGCTAATCAATAATCAAATTGAAAGAGGAGGTTACTAAAGTGAGCGAAAGAAATGATCGTAAAGTTTATGTAGGTAGAGTCGTTTCCGATAAAATGGATAAAACAGTAACTGTACTTGTTGAAACATACAAAACACACAAACTATATGGCAAACGAGTAAAATACTCTAAAAAATACAAAACACATGATGAAAACAACTCAGCTAAATTAGGGGACATCGTTAAGATTCAAGAAACACGTCCTTTATCAGCAACTAAGCGTTTCCGTTTAGTAGATATTGTTGAAGAATCAGTAATTATTTAATAAACAGTGAAGATAAAGGAGGTTTAACACATGATCCAACAAGAAACACGATTAAAAGTAGCAGATAACTCTGGTGCACGTGAAGTACTTACAGTCAAAGTATTAGGTGGATCTGGTCGTAAAACAGCGAACATTGGTGACGTAATCGTCGTTACTGTTAAACATGCTACACCAGGCGGCGTTGTCAAAAAAGGTGAAGTAGTTAAAGCTGTTGTTGTACGTACTAAATCAGGTGTACGTCGTAATGACGGTTCATATATCAAATTTGATGAAAATGCATGTGTCATCATTCGTGACGACAAAGGCCCACGTGGTACTCGTATTTTTGGACCAGTTGCGCGTGAATTACGTGAAGGTAATTTCATGAAAATTGTATCATTAGCTCCAGAAGTACTTTAATAAACTATTTATAAATATATAAATTTAAGGAGGTGCCACACATGCATATCAAAAAAGGTGACAACGTAAAAGTTATCGCAGGTAAAGACAAAGGTAAAGAAGGTAAAGTAGTAGCTACTGAACCTAAAAAAGACCGTGTCGTTGTGGAAGGTGTTAACACTATTAAAAAACACCAAAAACCAACTCAATTTAATCCTGAAGGTGGAATCTTAGAAACAGAGGTAGCAATCCATGTTTCTAATGTACAATTATTAGACCCTAAAACGAATGAACCTACTCGTGTAGGTTACAAATTCGAAGACGGTAAAAAAGTTAGAATTGCAAAAAAATCTGGCGAAGAAATTAAATCTAATAATGAAT
Organism: Staphylococcus sp. HMSC034G07; assembly: GCF_001835975.1. NCBI lineage: Bacteria > Bacillati > Bacillota > Bacilli > Caryophanales > Staphylococcaceae > Staphylococcus > Staphylococcus sp. HMSC034G07. Next base: position 39,554 of record NZ_KV826593.1, on the reverse strand, counting down.
AATTAATTGAAAGGAGGATCCACTGTGAATCGTTTAAAAGAAAAATTTAATACTGAAGTTACAACGGACTTAGTAAAAAAATTCAACTATAGTTCTGTAATGGAAGTACCAAAAATAGAAAAAATTGTAGTAAACATGGGTGTTGGTGATGCTGTACAAAACTCTAAAGTATTAGATGATGCTGTAGAAGAATTACAAGCTATCACTGGTCAAAAACCATTAGTAACTAAAGCGAAAAAATCTGTCGCTACATTCCGTTTGCGTGAAGGTATGCCAATCGGTGCTAAAGTAACTTTACGCGGTGAAAGAATGTATGACTTTTTAGATAAATTAATTGCGGTATCACTTCCACGTGTTCGTGACTTCCGTGGTGTATCAAAATCAGCATTTGACGGTAGAGGTAACTACACTTTAGGTGTTAAAGAACAATTAATTTTCCCTGAAATCGACTATGACCGAGTAAGTAAAATACGAGGAATGGATATCGTTATCGTAACAACTGCTAACACTGACGAGGAAGCTCGTGAATTGTTAACACAATTCGGTATGCCATTTCAAAAATAATCTCTAAAGGAGGCTAATTAAGTGGCTAAAAGTTCAATGGTTGCTAAGCAACAAAAAAAACAAAAGTTCCAAGTACGTGAATATACGCGTTGTGAACGTTGTGGTCGTCCACATTCTGTATATCGTAAATTTAAATTATGCCGTATTTGTTTCCGTGAATTAGCTTATAAAGGCCAAATCCCTGGCGTTCGTAAAGCTAGCTGGTAATAGAAAAAAGTCTGAAAGGAGGCAACATTCAATGACAATCAACGATCCAATTGCAGATATGCTAACTCGTGTAAGAAACGCAAACATGGTGCGTCACGATAAGTTAGAATTACCTGCATCAAATATTAAAAAAGAAATTGCTGAAATATTAAAAAGTGAAGGTTTCATTAAAAACGTAGAATACGTTGAAGACGATAAACAAGGGGTTATCCGTTTATTCCTTAAATATGGTCAAAACAATGAACGTGTTATCACTGGATTAAAACGTATCTCAAAACCAGGTTTACGTGTTTATGCTAAAGCAAACGAAGTACCTAAAGTATTAAATGGTTTAGGTATTGCATTAGTTTCTACTTCTGAAGGTGTAATCACTGATAAAGAAGCAAGAAAACGTAATATTGGTGGAGAAATCTTAGGTTACGTTTGGTAATAATTAATAACAAGGAGGTGCGATAACATGAGTCGTGTTGGTAAAAAAATTATTGACATCCCTAGCGACGTTACAGTAACTATCGAAGGAAATACAGTTTCTGTTAAAGGTCCAAAAGGCGAATTATCACAAACAATGAATGAAAGAATGACATATAAGCAAGATGAAAACACATTAGAAGTTGTTAGACCAACTGATTCTCAAAATGATAGAACAGTTCATGGTACAACTCGTGCTTTGATTAATAATATGATTCTAGGTGTTAAAGATGGCTATAAAAAAACACTTGAGCTTGTAGGTGTTGGTTACCGTGCTCAAATGCAAGGTAATGACCTAGTATTAAACGTTGGATACTCACATCCAGTTGAATTTAAAGCTGAAGATGGAATCACTTTCGGTGTTGATAAAAACACTACAGTAACTGTAGAAGGTATTTCAAAAGAACAAGTTGGAGCGATTGCTTCAAACATCCGTTCAGTAAGACCTCCAGAACCTTACAAAGGTAAAGGGATCCGTTACCAAGGTGAATACGTTCGCCGTAAAGAAGGTAAAACTGGTAAATAATAAATAACTTTCAGAAGAAAGGAGTAATAAAATGATCAGCAAAATTGATAAAAACAAAGTGCGTTTGAAAAGACATGCACGTGTCCGTAACAAATTGTCTGGCACTGCTGAAAAACCACGTCTAAATGTTTATCGTTCAAACAAACACATTTATGCACAAGTTATCGATGATGTTAATGGCAAAACATTAGCACAAGCTTCAACACAAGAAAAAGATCTAGCTAATGAAACTGGATCTAAAGTTGATTTATCAGCTAAAGTCGGCGAAACAATTGCTAAAAGAGCAAATGAAAAGGGCGTAAAAACAATTGTATTTGACCGCGGAGGATATTTATATCACGGACGTGTTAAAGCATTAGCAGAAGCAGCTCGTGAAAATGGTTTAGAATTTTAATTTAAAGGAGGGACATTTACATGGCTCGTAGAGAAGAAGCGAAAGAATTTGAAGAACGCGTTGTTACAATTAATCGTGTTGCAAAAGTTGTAAAAGGTGGTCGTAGTTTCCGTTTCAGCGCTTTAGTAGTAGTTGGAGATAAAAACGGTCGCGTTGGATTCGGTACTGGTAAAGCACAAGAGGTACCTGAAGCAATCAAAAAAGCAGTTGAAGCAGCTAAGAAAAACTTAGTTGAAGTTCCACGTGTCGAAGGTACAACTCCTCACATGATTACTGGACAATTCAGTTCAGGTAGTGTATTAATGAAACCAGCTGCACCTGGTACTGGTGTTATTGCGGGTGGTCCTGTTCGTGCGGTATTAGAACTAGCAGGTATCACTGATATCTTAAGTAAATCTTTAGGTTCAAACACACCAATCAACATGGTGCGTGCAACAATTAATGGATTACAAAACCTTAAAAATGCTGAACAAGTTGCGAAATTACGTGGCAAGTCAGTAGAAGAATTATATAATTAAGGAGGGAAAATAAGTTATGGCTAAATTACAAATTACCCTCACTCGTAGTGTTATAGGTCGTCCAGAAACACAACGTAAAACTGTTGAAGCTTTAGGTTTGAAAAAAACAAACTCTTCAGTAGTTGTTGAAGATAACCCTGCTATTCGTGGGCAAATCAACAAAGTAAGTCACTTAGTGACAGTAGAAGAAAAATAATTAAGGAGGTGCCGAAATGAAATTACATGAGTTAAAACCAGCAGAAGGTTCTCGTAAAGTTCGTAACCGCGTAGGTCGTGGTGCAGCTACTGGTAACGGTAAAACTAGTGGCCGTGGACAAAAAGGACAAAAAGCGCGTTCAGGTGGTAGTATCAGACCAGGATTTGAAGGTGGACAATTACCTTTATTCCGCCGTTTACCAAAACGAGGTTTTACTAACATTAACCGCAAAGAATATGCTATTGTTAACTTAGACCAACTTAATAAATTTGAGGATGGTACTGAAGTAACTCCTGCTTTATTAGTAGAATCTGGTGTAGTTAAAAGTGAAAAATCTGGTATTAAAGTACTAGGCAATGGTTCACTTGACAAGAAGTTAACAGTGAAAGCTAACAAATTCTCTGCTTCTGCAGCAGAAGCTATTGATGCTAAAGGCGGAGCACACGAGGTGATCTAATGTTTCAAACGCTTGTGAGCTTCTTTACTACAAAAGAAGTTCGTAACAAGATCTTTTTTACGCTCGCAATGTTAGTTATTTTTAAAATAGGTACTTATATTCCAGCACCTGGCGTAAATCCAGCTGCTTTTGACAGTCAACAAGGTTCTCAAGGTGTCACTGACTTACTGAATACGTTTGGTGGCGGAGCCTTGCAGAACTTTTCTATCTTTGCCATGGGTATAATGCCATATATTACTGCATCAATTGTGATGCAGTTATTACAAATGGATATTGTTCCAAAGTTTTCAGAGTGGGCAAAACAAGGTGATGCAGGTAGAAAGAAACTTAATAACGTAACCCGTTATTTTGCGATTGTACTTGCTTTTATCCAATCAATAGGAATGGCGTTCCAATTTAATAATTATTTACAAGGTCAACTTATTATGGATCAGTCCGTAATAAGCTACCTGACAATAGCTGTTGTATTAACAGCTGGAACAGCGTTTTTAATTTGGATAGGTGAACAAATCACTCAATTCGGTGTTGGTAATGGTATTTCCATCATTATCTTTGGAGGTATTTTATCTTCATTACCTTCATCATTAATCCAGTTTTACCAACAGTCCTTTGTAGGACAAGATGACACAACTTTAGCATGGTTAAAAGTTATTGGGTTAATTGTTGGAATGATATTGCTAACAGTTGGTGCAATATTCGTACTACAAGCTATTAGAAAAATACCAATTCAATATGCGAAAAAACAGTCTGCACAACGATTAGGTTCACAAGCAACATATTTACCTTTGAAAGTTAACTCTGCAGGGGTTATCCCAGTCATCTTTGCAATGGCGTTCTTCTTATTACCAAGAACATTAACTTTGTTCTTCCCTGATGCAAGTTGGGCGCAAAAAGTATCTGACGTTGCAAATCCATCGAATAATATAGGGATGATTGTTTATGTAATCCTTATTATTGCATTTGCATATTTCTATGCATTTGTACAAGTCAATCCTGAAAAGATGTCTGATAACCTTAAAAAACAAGGAAGTTATGTTCCGGGTATTAGACCTGGCGAACAAACAAAAAAATATATTACTAAAGTTCTCTACAGATTGACCTTTGTAGGATCAATATTCTTAGCTGTCGTTGCTATACTACCAATCATTGCTACTAAGGTGATGGACTTACCACAATCGATTCAAGTCGGTGGTACAAGTCTACTTATCGTAATTGGTGTTGCGATTGAAACAATGAAGAGTCTTGAAGCTCAAGTGAGTCAAAAAGATTATAGAGGCTTTGGTGGTAGATAAATTGTAGGAGGGCACTTATGAATATCATTTTAATGGGTTTACCTGGCGCAGGTAAAGGAACTCAAGCGAGTGAAATTGTTAAGAAATTCCCAATTCCACACATATCTACTGGAGACATGTTCAGAAAAGCGATTAAAGATGAAACGGATTTAGGCAAAGAAGCTAAATCATACATGGATCGTGGAGAATTAGTCCCTGATGAAGTTACTGTGGGCATCGTAAAAGAAAGAATTTCTGAAGACGATGCAAAAAAAGGATTCTTACTTGACGGCTTTCCTCGTACTATTGAACAAGCAAAAGCATTAAGTGAAATCATGCAAGAATTAGATAGAAAAATTGATGCTGTTATCAATATAGAGGTACCTGAAGAAGAATTAATGAACCGCCTTACTGGTCGTAGAATTTGCGAAAAATGCGGGCACACTTATCATCTTGTATTCAATCCTCCAAAAGTTGATGGCATTTGTGATATTGACGGTGGTAAATTATACCAACGTGAAGATGACAACCCAGAGACAGTTGCAAATCGTTTAAATGTCAATGTGAAACAATCTAAGCCAATCCTAGAATACTATGATAATGAAAATGTATTGAAAAACATTGATGGTTCAAAAGATATTAACGAGGTTACTTCAAACGTAATCGATATTCTTGAGAATCTAAAATAGTATCAACTTTGTACGGTCTATGTAATGCCAAGAGTATAAACGAAAAAGAGTGACAATGCGATATAGTAATTCATTTTAATTTTGTTGAACTTATTAACAACACTTATAGACTCGTAGGGTTAGAGTTGATCTTAGACGATAACCAACTATTGTAAAAAGGGGGAAGTTAATAAATGGCTAAGCAAGATGTTATTGAATTAGAAGGTACAGTATTAGATACTTTACCAAATGCAATGTTTAAAGTAGAATTAGAAAATGGTCATGAGATTTTAGCTCACGTTAGTGGTAAAATCAGAATGAATTATATTCGAATTCTACCTGGCGACAAAGTAACTGTAGAAATGTCTCCGTATGATTTAACACGCGGAAGAATTACGTATCGTTATAAATAATCGTCACTCCATAATATAGGGAGGTATTAAAATGAAAGTAAGACCATCAGTAAAACCAATTTGCGAAAAATGTAAAGTCATTAAACGTAAAGGTAAAGTAATGGTAATTTGTAGCAATCCAAAACACAAACAAAGACAAGGTTAATAAAGAGAGGTGTAAATAATTATGGCACGTATAGCAGGAGTAGATATTCCACGTGAAAAACGTATTGTTATTTCGTTAACTTATGTATATGGTATCGGTACTACTACAGCTCAAAAAATTGTTGAAGAAGCAAATGTATCTGCAGATACACGCGTTAAAGACTTAACTGATGACGAATTAGGTCGTATCCGTGAAGTAATCGACAATTATAAAGTAGAAGGTGACTTACGTCGTGAGCAAAACTTAAACATTAAACGTTTAATGGAAATCTCATCATACCGTGGTATCCGTCACCGTCGTGGATTACCAGTACGCGGACAAAAAACAAAAAACAATGCTCGTACTCGTAAAGGCCCAGTTAAAACTGTAGCTAACAAGAAAAAATAATAGGTAAAGGAGGCAAATTTTAAATGGCACGTAAACAAGTATCTCGTAAACGTAGAGTGAAAAAGAATATTGAGAATGGTGTAGCACATATCCGCTCAACATTCAATAATACAATCGTAACTATTACTGATGAATTTGGTAATGCTTTATCATGGTCATCAGCAGGTGCACTTGGATTTAAAGGATCAAAAAAATCAACACCATTCGCAGCACAAATGGCATCAGAAACTGCAGCTAAAGCAGCTATGGAACATGGTTTGAAAACTGTTGAAGTTACAGTTAAAGGTCCTGGCCCAGGTCGTGAATCAGCGATCCGTGCATTACAATCAGCTGGATTAGATGTAACTGCAATCCGTGACGTTACTCCAGTACCACATAATGGTTGTCGTCCACCAAAACGTCGTCGCGTATAATATTATCGTTATTGTCGCAAGTCACTGAGAAACACAGTACAATTCAAGTCGACGTAATCAAGGAGGATATTTGTAAATGATTGAAATCGAAAAACCTAGAATTGAAACAATTGAAATTAGTGAAGATGCTAAATTCGGTAAGTTCGTTGTTGAACCACTAGAACGTGGCTACGGTACTACACTAGGAAACTCCTTACGTCGTATCCTACTATCTTCATTACCAGGTGCAGCCGTTAAATACATCGAAATCGAAGGTGTATTACATGAATTCTCAGCAATAGATAATGTTGTAGAAGATGTTTCAACAATTATCATGAACATCAAAAAACTAGCATTGAAAATTTATTCTGAAGAAGATAAAACATTAGAGATTGATGTAAAAGATGAAGGCGAAGTTACTGCAAGTGACATCACACATGATAGTGATGTAGAGATTTTAAATCCTGAGATTAAGATCGCAACAGTATCTAAAGGTGGACATTTAAAAATCCGTCTTGTTGCTAATAAGGGTAGAGGTTACGCATTAGCAGAACAAAATAACACTAGTGATTTACCAATTGGTGTAATTCCAGTGGATTCACTATATTCACCAGTAGAACGTGTTAACTATACTGTAGAAAACACACGTGTAGGTCAAAGTAGTGATTTTGATAAATTAACTTTAGATGTTTGGACTAATGGTTCTATTACGCCACAAGAGTCTGTTTCTCTAGCGGCAAAAATCTTAACTGAACATTTGAACATCTTCGTTGGATTAACTGATGAAGCTCAAAATGCTGAAATCATGATTGAAAAAGAAGAAGATCAAAAAGAAAAAGTACTTGAAATGTCTATTGAAGAATTAGACCTATCTGTACGTTCATATAACTGTTTGAAACGCGCAGGTATTAATTCTGTTCAAGAATTAGCTGATAAATCTGAAGCAGATATGATGAAAGTGCGCAATTTAGGACGTAAATCATTAGAAGAAGTTAAATATAAACTTGAAGATCTAGGTTTAGGTCTTAGAAAAGAAGATTAATATAAAGGAGGTTAACTCATGGGTTACAGAAAATTAGGACGTACATCTGATCAACGTAAAGCGATGTTACGTGACTTAGCTACTTCACTTATTGTAAGTGAGCGTGTTGAAACTACAGAAGCACGTGCAAAAGAATTACGTAGTGTTGTTGAAAAATTAATCACTTTAGGTAAAAAAGGAGATTTAGCATCTCGTCGTCAAGCTGCTAAAACTTTACGTAATGTTGAAATCTTAAATGAAGATGAAACAACACAAACTGCACTTCAAAAATTATTTGGTGAAATTGCTGAACGTTATACAGAACGTCAAGGCGGTTACACTCGTATCCTTAAAGTAGGCCCTCGTCGTGGTGACGGTGCTGAATCAGTAATTATAGAATTAGTTTAATTTAAATACACATACTACTATGTATAAAGCAAATGAGTGCAACGATAATGTTTGCCACATACAAATATTGTCTAGCTCAGAGTACCCCATCAAACTTAATAAATTTTAAAGCGTGAACTCAAATATGATGGGGTGCGCGCTTTTTTTTGTTAGCCCCCCTTAATTCGAAGAATTTAGGGGGGCTTATGCAATTGCAAAGCAATAGCGAACCGCTAAGCCTTAATTCGAAGAATTTAGGGGGACTTATGCAATTGCAAAGCAATAGCGAACCACTGAGCCTTAATTCGAAGAAGATAAGGAATGCCTTCACGGAGTGGAGACATGAGCAGTTCTAGCTAATCAGCGATTTGTTTATAAATTCATATAAGTTTATTGTTAGGTATCAGTAATTGTTAATCGTGAAATATAATCTTTAGATGTTTAATGGTATCTTTTTGAAGACTCAATAAATGAGATTTAAAAGAAAAATTAGTGAAGAAGAAGTGCTTATTTATTATTTTTCATGTAAAATGATTAAGTATATGATTAATATTTTTGATTTAGGAGATAACTGACATGGTAACGCAAGCAGAAGAAATAATTAAATTTGATCACGTATCTTTTAAATATAATAGCGATGAACCACTTGCGTTAAATGATGTATCATTTAGCATACCAAGAGGTAAATGGACTTCTATAGTAGGCCACAATGGTTCAGGTAAATCAACGATAGCAAAACTGATGATAGGCATTCAAAAACCTTTTGAAGGCCAAATTTATTTGAACGGTATAAGTATCAATGATGATAACTTAAATGAGTTAAGACAACATATAGGAATTGTATTTCAAAATCCAGAAAATCAATTTGTAGGGTCTACTGTAGAATTTGATGTAGCTTTTGGTTTAGAAAATAATGCGATATCTTACGAAAAGATGCACGAAATTGTACCCAAAGCATTAGCGGATGTAGATATGTTGGATAGAGCCACATATGAGCCGCAATCACTTTCAGGTGGTCAAAAACAGCGTGTCGCAATCGCAGGTGTCTTAGCATTAAATACGGATATCATTATATTAGATGAAGCGACGTCTATGTTAGATCCAGAAGGCAGAACAGAATTAATTTCATTAATTCACCGTTTAAAAGAAGAAAAAGATGTGACAATCATTTCCATCACTCATGATTTATCAGAAGCTATAGATGCGGACCATTTAGTTGTTTTAAACCAAGGTTCCTTATATCAAGCAGGTTTGCCTCAAGTTATTTTTAATAAAGGAGCGGCACTGACACAAATTGGTTTAGATTTACCGTTTGCAATGAGAATGAGCCAACAACTCTTAGGTGTTACTGACTATATTTCTTACGAAAGGTTGGTAAGCAAATTATGACTGTTAAATTTGATCAAGTATCTTATGTTTATCAAAAAGGAACACCTTATGAGCATCTTGCATTGAAAGACATTGTAACCACTTTTGAACAAGGAAAGTATTATGCAGTAATTGGTCAAACAGGCTCAGGCAAGTCTACATTAATTCAGCATATTAATGGACTACTCAAACCTTCACATGGCTCTTTAGAGGTCAATGATGTCCAAATTACACATAAAACTAAAGATAAGTATTTAAAACAAGTACGAAAACGTGTGGGGGTAGTATTCCAGTTTCCAGAATCACAACTTTTTGAAGACTCAGTAGAACGAGAAATATTATTTGGACCTAAAAATTTTAATATGCCACTTGAAGAAGTAAAAGTACGGGCATTTCAATTATTAATCGAATTCGGTTTTAATAGAGATATACTTGAACAATCGCCTTTCCAAATGTCGGGAGGCCAAATGAGAAAAATAGCAATTACTTCTATCTTAGCTATGGATCCAGAGATTGTCATATTAGATGAACCCACTGCAGGTCTTGATCCTAAAAGTAGAAATCAAATCATGGAAATGTTAAAGAAACTTCAAGTTGAACAACATAAAACAATCATATTAGTCACGCATGAAATGAATGACGTTGCAAAATATGTTGATGAAGTAAAAATTATTAAGCAGGGCAAATTAGTTGAAAGCTGTTCTCCAAGAAAATTGTTTAATGCAAATGACTATGTTAAAGACATGCACTTGGATGTTCCAGACATCGTTAAATTACAGAGAGACATTGAAGCAAAACATCAAATTAAATTTGACCGTATTGCATTAACCGAATCAGAATTCACTGAGATGTATAAGGAGTGGCAAAAAAATGAGAGATAAGTTTATTATAGGACGTTATCTTCCATTAGACACTTTTGTACATCGTCGTGATCCACGTGCAAAATTAATTTTTGTCTTTTTATTTATTATATTAATATTTTTTGCACATTCATTTTTTACTTATTTATGGTTATTTATAATCATTGTAACCATGATGAAAACTGCTCATATAAAAGCTTGGTTTTTAATTAAGGGGTTAACCCCAATATGGATTTTTCTGATTTTCACCTTTTTAATGCATTTATTTTTAACTAAAGGTGGTATACGGATATTTGAATTCGGTTTTATTTCAATTGATACACATGGTATTTTAGAAGGTATTTATATTGTCTTGAGGTTAATGTTTATCATTATGGTGTCTACAATTATGACTTTAACGACAAGTCCTTTAGATCTTACTGATGCATTTGAAAGGTTATTATACCCATTAAAGTTGATAAAAATACCTGTACATTTACTGAGTATGATGATGTCAATTGCTTTACGTTTTATTCCAACTTTAATGAATGAACTGGATAAAATTATCTTAGCACAGAAATCAAGAGGTTCTGAAATCAGTTCAGGGGGATTAATCAATAGAGTGAGCGCGTTTATACCTTTGTTAATTCCTTTATTTATCTCAGCTTTCCAAAGAGCTGAAGATTTAGCAATTGCAATGGAAGTACGTGGTTATGATACAAACAAACAGCGAACGAGTTTTCGTCAATTAAACTGGCAAAAGTCTGATAGCTTGTTATTGATATCAATAATACCAATAGCAATAATATTATTTGTGTTAAAGTATATGGGAGTGTAAAGGATGGTTCGTGTTTTAGTAAATATTTCGTATCAAGGTAGTCAATTCTTAGGTTTTCAAATTCAAAATAATGGTAGAACGGTACAACAACAATTTGAAAAAATACTTAAGCGCATGCACAAGCGACATGTTAGAATTCATCCTAGTAGCCGAACTGATCGTGGTGTGCATGCAATAGAGCAATATTTTCATTTTGATTCAGAGCTTAACATTTTACCCGAACAATGGCAGTATGCAATGAATCGGGCATTACCTGATGATATTTTTGTGAAACATGTTTCATTTGTAGATGCGTCATTCCACTGTAGATATGATTGTGTGGGTAAAACTTACCGCTATAAAGTTTATCAATCACCTAATAAAAATCCATTTGAATGTGGTTTGAAAGCACACGTACCTGAAAGTTTAGACTTTGAAAAGATGTCTCAAGCTGCCAGTTTATTTATGGGTACACATGACTTTACTGGTTTTTGTTCTCAAAAAACAGAAGTTGAAAGTAAAGTACGTACTCTATATGAAAGTAGAATCGAAAAAACAGAATATGGTTTTGATTATGTAGTTACTGGTTCAGGGTTTTTATATAATATGGTACGTGTGTTAGTTGCGTTTTTAATTGGTGTGGGTAAAGAGAAATTTCAGCCTGAGTCAGTTCCACAATTATTAAAAGCGAAAGATCGCAATAAAGTTCCGTTTACTGCACCAGCGGAAGGATTATATTTGGAACATATATACTTGTCTCCCGAAGCACTCATAAGTGATTTTGGTGAAGACATAAAAATATATCAAAAAAAATCCACACAAAATAGGTAAATTACATTGACAAAACACCATAAAAATTATACGATAACTAACGGTATTGTTTTATATCACCCCACGATAAGCCCCGGAATCTTATTGTGTAACAAGATATAGAAGCACGTAGAAATTATAAATTAACAAAATAAATGCATTTAAGTTTAAATATCATTTCAATTAGACAAGAAACATTTATTTATTCTAGGAGGACAATTATATGCGTCAAACATTTATGGCTAATGAAGCAAACATTGAGCGCAAATGGTATGTTATTGATGCTGAAGGTCAAACACTTGGTCGTTTATCATCAGAAGTAGCTGCTATTCTACGCGGTAAAAATAAAGTAACTTATACACCACACGTTGATTCAGGTGATTATGTAATTATCATCAACGCTGCTAAAATTCAATTCACTGGTAATAAAGAACAAGACAAAATGTATTACCGTCACAGTAACCACCCAGGCGGAATCAAATCAATCTCTGCTGGTGAGTTAAAAGCTAAAAACCCAGAACGTTTACTTGAAAACTCAATTAAAGGTATGTTACCAAGCACACGTCTAGGTGAAAAACAAGGCAAAAAATTATTTGTATATGGTGGCGCTGAACATCCACACGCTGCACAACAACCAGAAAACTACGAGTTACGTGGTTAATTAAAAGGAGGAAATTACATTGGCACAAGTTGAATATAAAGGCACAGGCCGTCGTAAAAACTCAGTAGCACGTGTACGTTTAGTACCTGGCGAAGGTAACATTACTGTTAACCACACTGATGTACGTAGCTACTTACCATTCGAATCATTAATCTTAGACTTAAACCAACCATTTGATGTTACAGAAACTAAAGGTAACTATGATGTATTAGTTAACGTTCACGGTGGTGGTTTCACTGGACAAGCACAAGCTATCCGTCACGGTATCGCACGTGCTTTATTAGAAGCAGATCCTGAATATAGAGGTTCATTAAAACGCGCTGGATTACTTACACGTGACCCACGTATGAAAGAACGTAAAAAACCAGGTCTTAAAAAAGCTCGTCGTTCACCACAATTCTCAAAACGTTAATATATCAAATACTGTGGCGAATACGATTCACCTACAGATTTGTACATTAATTGCTTAAGTAATTGGTGTTTATATAGCAACAATATTTCTAACTTCCCATATTTGTATGGGAAGTTTTTTTTGATTTATAAAATATTAAAAAAACAAACTTTGCTACTTTTAAAATTCAAAGCATTTGGTTTACTTTAGTAAGTTCAGTTAGTATGAAGTATAATAAAGTAAAAATGGTATTAGAGGTTATACATATGGCATTCAATAAATTAAAACATCTCTTGAAGCAATTGGTTTTCGTGTTAATATTTATTTTTTTAGCTAGTATTATCGTTTTGACTTTGAATCAACTGTTTAACAAAACCCACATTAAAAACATGTCTAACGAGACATCGATTCCTACATTTTATTTGCATGGTTTTGCCGGTACAGCTAATTCAGAAAAATACATGGTTAATTCAGCAGTGCAAAATAATATTACAAATGACGTTGTTGAGGCCAAAGTTTCATCAAATGGAAAGGTGACATTTAATAAAAATATAGTTAACAATATGAAACGTCCGATTATAAAAATCATTTTTGAAGATAATGAAGAAAAAGATTTAGAAAAAGATGCGCAATGGATTAAAAATGTTATGATTGCTTTTAATGCAAAATATCATTTTAAAAAATTCAATTTTGTAGCTCATTCTATGGGAAATCAATCATTTAGTTACTATATGTTAAAGTATGGTGATGATAGTGCCTTACCTAAGTTAAATAAGCAAGTGAGTTTAGCTGGAAACTTTAACGGGGAAGTGGATATCAATGGTTTGGACTTAAATATATATTTAGATAAAAATGGCAAACCTAGCAGGATGTTAAAAGCATATCGAAATTTATTATCTATGCAAGCGCACTATCCTAAAAATGCTGAAGTGCTTAATATTTATGGAGATTTAAAAGACGGAACCCATTCTGATGGTAGAGTTACAAATGTATCTTCAGAATCGTTAAGGTATCTCTTGTCAAATCACGTTAAAACTTATAAAACATACAAAGTATATGGACCAAAAGCAGAACATAGTGAGCTCCATGATAATAAAAAAGTTACAGATCAAATGAATGCATTTCTTTGGGGCTTATAAATGAAAAAGATAACTCTATGATTTTAGAATTATCTTTTATACAGTTTTGAATCCATGTTATTTACTCATTCTAAGAGGCTTAAAATGTATTATTTTCAGCTGCTAATAATTGTAGTAAGTTTTTGCGATTTGCTTCACCATATACATGTGGCTGTATCATCATTTCATCTGCATTATATTGATTTGCGATAGCTTTAAGTTGAGTGAAAACTTCATTTGGCAAACCACTGATAACACGTGCTTTATTTTGATGCATTTTTTCTATTTCTCTAGTGGATGGCTGTCTTTGTTGCGCAAATGTAATTGATGGATAATGACTAGGTTGTTTTAAATAATTAATGCGTAATAGCCATAGATGAAAAGCTTGTTCTAACTCTTTGATTTTTTGAATGTCATTTGCTGTGATGACAAAAGTTGAAATAATGACATAAGGTGTTCGGTTTGGATGAAGTTCTGAAAATAGCTTACGATAAACAGCGATAGATTGTTTAACTTTATTTTTATTTTTCCCCATTAAAGCGGTGACAAAAGGTAAGCCGTGTTGTGCAGCGAGTTCAGCGCTATTTTGACTTGTGCCTAATAAATGCATATTAGGTTGCGTTGGGATTAAAGGCGTGGCGTATAATCCAGGAAATCTTTGCTTTTGAATGTCATCATTAAAATAGTTTGTTAGATCCACAATTTGTGTTTCAAAATCAATGTTAGCTGTTTTGTTTTCATTTAACGCTTGATTTACATTTTTAAAACTGAAAGAGCGGCCAATGCCTAAATCTACTCTACGAGGGTGACGTCCTTCTAATATTTTAAAGACTTCTGCTATTTTATAAGCACTATAGTGGGGAAGCATAACGCCACCACTGCCAATGCGTATCGAAGTCGTATTTTCTAACAAAGCCATCATAATCATTTCTGGAGCACTAGAAGCAACTGACAATACTTTGTGATGTTCAGCAACCCAAAATCGATAAAAACCTAATGATTCAGCAAGTTGAGCTAATTCAACAGAATGATTTATCGATTGAGTGGTGTTACTACCTTCAAATATTGGGACATAGTCTAGTATACTTAATCGCATGTTTACATTCTCCTTCATTACAATCATTTAAGTGCTCTATTCTGTTTATCATAACATGTGGACAAAATATCAAATAAGCGATTTGATTGATTGCATCACCTCATCACTATAAAATAGAAGAAAAGATGAAATGGAGGCAAAAAAATGAAAACAGAAAGCATTGTATTAGCAAAACGTCCAGAAGGTATACCTTCAGATGATGTATTTAGATACGAAACTGTTGAAATAGATGAGCCTAGTAAAGATGAGATTCAAATTGAAGCGATATATATTTCGGTAGATCCATATATGCGTGGCAGAATGGATGATAGTAAATCTTATATTCAACCATTTCAATTGGATGAACCATTGGCAGGTCATATTGTTGGAAAAGTAATACAATCCAATGCTGATGGTTTTGAACAAGGCGATTATGTTGTAGGTATGCTACCTTGGCAAAAACACACAAATGTATCAGCACAAAGCGTTACGAAAATTACCCAGCGAGACATTCCACTATACTTATATCTTAGCTTACTAGGTATGACTGGCCAAACAGCATATCACGGATTGCTAAAAATTGGACAACCAAAAGAAGGGGAAACAGTTGTTGTATCTGCAGCTTCGGGAGCTGTGGGTTCAGTAGTTGGTCAAATTGCTAAACTCAAAGGTGCTCGTGTAGTTGGTATTGCAGGTGGAACAAGTAAAACGGAATATTTAACTGATCAATTAGGATTTGATGCTAGCGTAGATTATAAAGCTGATAACTTCTCAGAGCAATTAGCTCAAGCGGTGCCTGATGGTGTAGATGTTTATTTTGAAAATGTTGGTGGACACATTGCAGATGAAGTTATGAAACACTTAAATCAATTTGCTAGAATTCCAGTATGTGGAGCGATTTCTGGTTATAATGATAAGGGTATTGAGCATGGTCCACGGATTCAACCAATTTTAATAAAATCACAAGCACTTATGAAAGGGTTTGTTGTGGCTAATTATGCAGACGACTTTAAACAAGCTAGTCAGCATCTTGCACAGTGGGTAAATGAAGACAAAATAAAAACAAAAACTTCAATCGTAGAAGGATTTGAAAACGTGCCTAATGCATTTAGAAATTTATTTACTGGAGACAATTTTGGTAAACAAGTGGTTCAAGTATCAGATAATTTATAACTAAAGGAGATGCACATATGAAAGCAATTGGTGCAGACAAACCGTTTACATTAGATGAGGGTAATCAATTTTATGAAATGGATATAGAGACGCCAAAACCTCAGCAGCGTGAGTTATTAGTACGTTTAACAGCTATTAGCGTTAATCCAGTAGATACGAAAATTAGACAATCGTCTATAAATGAGTCGCCAAGAATTCTAGGTTATGATGCTGTAGGCATTGTAGAAGATTTGGGTGAAGATGTTAAACAATTTAAAATTGGAGATGAAGTTTATTACTCAGGCTCACCATCATATCAAGGCTCAAATCAGACCTATCAACTTGTTGATGAACGCTTAGTAGCATTAAAGCCAAGTAATATTAGTGATACAGAAGCGGCAAGTTTACCATTAACTGGCTTAACAGCATCAGAGACACTTTTTGATGTTTTTAATATTTCTAAAAATCCTGAAGAAAATAAAGGTAAATCCTTATTAATAATTAATGGGGCTGGTGGCGTAGGCAGTATCGCGACACAGATAGCAAAATATTACGGATTACATGTCATCACCACTGCATCACGTGATGAAACGTATAATTGGTCAAAATCATTAGGTGCGGACATCGTGTTGAATCATAAAAATAATTTGACAGATGAATTTAAAAAATATGAAATTAGTGAAGTAGATTATATTTTTTGTACTTTTGATACGGACTTATATTATGAAAAAATGATTGAACTTGTAAAACCACGTGGTAAAATTGCGACAATTGTTGCTTTCAATCATGAGCAAGATTTGAATTTACTAAAGCCTAAAAGCATAACCTTTACTCATGAATATATGTATTCAAGACCTTTGAATCAAACAGAAGATATGGCTATTCACGGTACGTATCTAAAAGACATCACTGATAAAGTAGAATCTGGTGATTATCAACCAACAGCAAATGAAGTGTTAAAAGGATTAACAGCAGATAATATTTTTGAGGCGCATAGAAAAATGGAAAATCATAGAATGGTCGGTAAATTGGTTATTTCAATTTAACAAAAGTGAAAAGTATTCTTAACGAAAACACTGTTAGTTATATATAAATTATTGTTAAATCATATGTGATATGCCAAAGCGATTTGATTAAATTAAGAGCTTTCAAGGAGCAAATGCAGTCAAATTATTATATTTGATTGTTATTTTGCTCCTTTATTTTTTCAACATAACCGTCTATCACATGTTCGGTATCATCATTTTCACTTTTGAATATATGTGCGTCTTAAAATAAAAGTTATATATAAATTAAAATGTTAAATGCAATTAAATTCATAAATTACGCATATTAGCACGATGTAAGGGTATATGTGACACATAAAGTAAAGGGAGAGTGTCATGTTAATATGCGATTTAGAAAATTAACAGTGGTTTTTTGGGTAGCGTTAACGATTTGTACGCTATTTGTTATATATGGAGCAATTGCGCCTAAACAATTGGAATCGGTTACACAAGCAATTACCAATTTTATTGCAGTAAATTTTGGATGGTATTATTTACTATTAGTATTAGCCATTTTAGTTGTATCTATCTATTTATTATTTTCTAGATATTCAACAATAACTTTAGGTCAAGAGGGAGAAGACCCAGAATTTTCACTTAAATCATGGTTTGCAATGTTATTTAGTGCAGGTATGGGGATAGGCTTAGTATTTTGGACAACAGCTGAACCCATCAGTCACGCATTTACTTTAACACCGATACATAAAGCAGGAACACAAACTGCTATAAATGAAGCGATGCAGTTTTCATTTTTTCACTGGGGTATACATGCGTGGGCAGTGTACGGAATTGTTGGACTCGTGTTTGCGTACTTTAATTTTCATAAAGGATATCCTGGATTAGTTAGTGCTACATTAAGACCCATTTTGGGTGAAAAAATGATGCGAGGCCCAATAGGTGGCGCAATCGATGTGCTTGCAATTATTGCCACAGTAACTGGTGTTGCTGCGACATTAGGTTTTGGTGCATTACAAATTAATGAAGGGTTGAATTTCTTATTTAAAATACCTTCTAATTTTGGTACACAAGTTGTGATTATCGTTATAGCTACAGTGTTATTTACCTGGTCTGCTTGGTCCGGTATTGATAAAGGCATTAAAAACTTAAGTAATATTAATATGTTTTTAGCTTTTGTAGTTTTGATCGCATTATTTTGTGTCGGTCCTACGTTAAACATTTTAAATATGTTTACGAATTCATTGGGTGATTATATTGCTAATTTCTTTAATATGAGTTTACGTATCCCACAAGCAGGTGGAGAGAAATTCCAATGGTTACAACAGTGGACAATCTTCTACTGGGCATGGTGGGTTTCTTGGGCGCCATTTGTTGGTATATTCATTGCTCGGGTTTCTCGAGGTAGAACAATTAAAGAATTTATTTTAGGTGTACTTTTTGTGCCAGCACTTGTTTGTTTTTTATTCTTTGCAGTATTCGGGGCATCTGCAATTTATTTACAGCAAAATGGTATTGCCAACATTGCTAAAGAGGCAACTGAAACTGCAACATTTGCAACGCTTGAGCATTTCCCATTAGGATTTTTACTCAGTATTATCACGCTCATTGTAATTATGATTTTCTTTGTTACTTCAGCAGACTCAGCAACTTACGTGCTTGGTATGTTGAGTTCTAAAGGTAGTATAAACCCATCCGGTATAGTAAAAGTAAGCTGGGGGATTATTTTAGCTTTATTTGCGATGATTATGATTTATACAGGTGGTACACAATCAATACAAAATTTATTAATCATTGCAGCTTTGCCTTTTTCAATCGTCATTATCTTTATGATTTGGTCACTATTCAAATCATTATCAATTGAAAAACCGCGTCCTAGCAATAAATTACTTGTTTCTGATGAAAAGTATTTACAATATCGAAAATCAAATCAAGATCATGAAAAAATACCTAATTACAAATGCATCATGGCAGTGATTAAAATTATTTTACCAAATACATTATAATTTCAATTTAAAATGTTTTTACGTTTATTTAACGGGGTATAAAGATGTATGACATGTACATATAATTTGACTATAGGAGGTGTCATACGAGGTGAAGCGAATTAAAAATTTTATACTAGGTCTATTAATCGTAGTCATCGTTGGTTTTTTACTATTTATGTATATCAAAGATTCTAGAATTAGTGAGTACCAGGACTACTTCAAGCAATTTAATTGGTTTGAACCAACGTTAATTGGCTTAGCAGCTCTATTGATATTAATAGGTCTAATACTTGTATTTAGCTTGTTTAAACCTACGTATAGAAAACCTGGACTTTATAAAGACTATGAAGATGGACATATTTATGTATCGAGAAAAGCAGTTGAAAAATCTGCATACGATACACTTGTAAAATATGACCAAATTCGTCAACCAAATGTTATAGCGAAACTATATAACAAGAAAAAGAAATCACATATTGCTTTAAAAGCTGATTTCTTTGTTCCGGGTGATGTTCAAGTTGGTTCATTAACAGAAGAAATAAGAAATGACATTAAACAAAATGTTGAGCATTTCACTGAATTACCAGTTTCAAAATTAGAGGTTAACGTTAGAGATCAAAAAGCCTCAGGCAAACGTGTGTTGTAAGGGAGGGTTATCATGGCTAACAATAATAACCAACAAAGACAAGATTCTACACAAGAAGTTGTTGATTTTTTTAAAACATTTAAATGGAGAATAATTGGATTTTTAGCATTTCTAATTATCGCTATATTATTTTTAACGTTAGGTTTCTGGAGTACAATATTAATTATCGTTTTATGTTTAATTGGTATTGGTATTGGGTATACTAAAGACCGTAAGCAAGATTTTTTAAATTTCTTAAATCGATGGAGTTAATTAATTTAAATAGTATATTATTAATTTTAAAATCTTATATAACAAAGGAGAATTAATTATGGCAGTAGATAACAATAAAGCAAAACAAGCATATGATAACCAAACTGGAGTAAACGAAAAAGAGCAAGAAAAACAACAACAGCAGCAACAACAGCAACAAGAACCAGAATTCACAAATAAGTTAACGTTCTCAGACGAAGTTATTGAAAAAATTGCTGGTATTGCCGCACGCGAAGTAAATGGTATTTTAGAAATGAAAGGCGGCTTCGTTGATAACATTTCTAGTTCATTCGGAAGCAGCAACAATGTAACACAAGGTGTTAGCGTTGAAGTAGGCGAAAAACAAGCTGCAGTTGATTTAAAAGTTATTTTAGAATATGGTGAATCTGCACCTAAAATTTTCCGCAAAGTAACAGATTTAGTTAAAGAACAAGTAAAATATATTACTGGTCTTGAAGTTGTAGAAGTGAATATGCGTGTTGAAGACGTGATGACTAGAAAAGAATGGTCACAAAAAAATGAAAAAAGCCAAAATTCAAGCAACGAAAATAAAGGCTTACAATAACGCATAATTTAAAAAATACCGGTAAAGGTAATCCTTTACCGGTATTTTTTGTATATATATTGTGTATATTTATTTCTGATGTAAAGGATTGTCAACTTTAATATAGGTATAGTAATCCGCTTCATCAGTCAGACGCATGGTTGTAACACATTTATAATCTATTTTGGGTGCCAATAGGATTGATTTTATATTTTTCACGCGTTGTTGGTCATCTATATCGTTTGCAATATCATTTAATTTAGCAATTAAAATATCTCGAATCAATTGCCAAAGTTGCTTTTCAAAATTAGAATCTTCACTTGATTTTGTAATACTGACAATTAATTCACCGAGATGATTTTGAATACTTGAATAAAAGACTTTATTAAATACTGTTTGAGGTTGATCAGATAAAATTAAAGATTTTTCATGAAAACTTGCAGTACTATAACCCATCTTATTCAAGCGTATGCGATCGATACGTAACCCCTCAAAATCACGTATATAAAGCCTATCTAATCGTCCATCTTCACTAAATGTAGCGATTGAATTTTGTAAATGTGCTTCAAGGGCGATACCGTATTTCACATATAGAGGAATCGTGATATCTATTAAGGCTTGACCGTATTGTTTTATCCAAGATAAAGCAGCGATTTCAAAGGTCGGAAACTTATTTTTTTCTTTATATTTGTTAATTAACGAAACAATTAATGGTTCATTATTATATATAGTTGAACTAACTAACGCTGAAGGGATGATAGGTGTAGTTTCATTTTTAATTAAATGATAAATATTGGTTCTAAATAATGTACCTAGTTGTTCACTTCTTTTAGTTCTGGTAGTGACTTTGTCCAATGAATTATAAAAATGAATACCAGCAAGTTCATCAATTGTATCAGCGTTTATATGCTTAAATAATGAATCTTTTTGTTTTATATCATTAAGGATATGTGTTACTTGTGGACCATTTATTGTAGTTTGCTCAGATAATGTTCTAATCTCACCAGTAATATGAACATTGGTTGATAACTTGATATGAGGTGACTTTTTAGGATATTTGGGCATTAAAGTTCTAAATGATAATCCTGCGTAATAAGATTGTTGATAATCAATTGGTATCAATCGATTTGTTTTTAATTCTTCTTTATATTCTTGTAATAAGATATGGTCGTATTGCCATGGATGGACGACCATGACGTAATATTGATTAACTTGATCATGACCAACATGATTCATAACAGCTGCTTCTAACCCTTCAAACAATCTAAAAAGTAAATCATTTTCTTCTTCAATATAAGTCTGAGCTTTTGCTATTGATTTATGTATTAAAATAAATTGTAAGGATATGGCATTACCAAATTCGGCTGAATAATTAATTACAGTTTCTGGTGTCATTCCTTTACGTAATTTAGCACCCGGATGAATTGGGTGACCTTCAATAACAAACTGTTCAGAACTCAAATAACTGTCCTCTGCATTCATGATTAATTCATATAAGCTTTTTTTATTGTTTTCTAATGTATATGCTTGATAACTTAATGCAATTGCCATATTTGTGACACTATTGTTCAAATCTTCATAAAATTGTGTACTAGCTTCATTATCTAGCTCTGGTGATATCGTTAAAATAATATTTAATATTTCATTTGGATGTTGGACTCTATTGTAATTTCCGTTGTCTTCAATATAAAATGGTCCTTGAACGTCTAGACGATCAAATGCATGATTTCCTGTAATCGTTGCATATAGCGTCTTATTAACTTTCGGGAACGTAATGGATAACAATTTGCTGTTTGCTGGTAAGTGCACAATGTTCAAATCTTGGTTAGAAATAATCTTACTGTAACTCCGACTGTCTATTAAATTTTCTCTATGTAATGAAGAAATTAATCTTTGAGATATTTTATCTCGACTTTCTAAAAGCATATTTAAAAACAATTGTGCCCATTGTTCATTGATTGATAATAAATAATCAAATGCATGTTGTTCATCATTGTTCATTTTATTTGATAAATTGTTGTTAATACTTTTTGAATTCATAAAGCACCTCTAAATATTATTTTACAAAAGTATAGGATATTTGTATAATCCATAATATCGATAATGATAATTATTATCAATTAAAAAGTCGGGTGAAAATATGGCAAAGTACTTTTTTTCAAGTTCTTTCCTATTGTTTTTAGGAAATTGGATTGGACATATCACTTTAAATTGGTATGTGTATTCGTTATATCATAACGCAATTTATCTTGGACTGATTAATTTTTTCCGCCTTGTACCTATTTTGCTCATAAGTGTATGGGCTGGTGCAATAGCAGATCGATATAATAGGGGGAAACTACTGAAAATAACTATCTCTTCCTCTTTTCTACTTACCACTTTACTGTGTGTCTTAATCTTTCAAGATTGGGATATACCGATTGTAGTATTTTTATTATATTCTTTGGGTAGAGGTATGATGAGTGCAATAGAAACACCAGTACGTCAATCTGTGCTACCAGATTTGTCGAAACGCTTAACAACAACTCAGGTGGTTTCGTACCATTCATTTATTATTAATATTTGTCGATCAATAGGTCCTGCTATAGCTGGTTTAGTAATGGCAAACTATAACGCACAAATAAGTTTCAGTATACAAGCGATATGTTACTTAATATCTCTGATACTATGTTTGCCTCTAAAGTTTGAACAACCGCATTATAATGAAGTGGAAAAACAAATGAGTATTAAATTTGTTTTTGAATATTTTAAGGATAATAGCGTGGGTACAAGGATATTTGTAACATCTTTGTTTATCATGGCTAGTGGTTTTACATATACTTCACTATTACCAGTTTTAACAGATAAGACGTTCCCTGAACAAGTCACGATGTTTGGGACAGCGATGACATGTTGCGCAATAGGTGGAATTATTGCGACGATGATTTTACCTAATTTATTAGAAAATATTCCTATGGTGAAGATGTATTATTATAGTTCGATATTATTTGGCGTCTCTTTGTTAGGCAGTATTAGCCAGAATACGATATTATTTTTTATTTCAATATTCTTAATCGGTCTGTTCAGTCAATGGGCGCGTACAACCAATAGGATTTATTTTCAACATCGTGTTAAATCAGAGCATCGAGGGAAGGTATTAAGTGTTGTAATGATGGATAGGGGAATGATTCCTTTAGGTGCTATGATCATGAGTTTTTTAACAGAATATATAGGTGTTATTGAAACATTTATAATTATGGGATTAAGCACCTTAACGATTGCATTAATATTTGGCATGATTAACAGACAAAGAAGAAACGGAGGCAATGTTGTATGATGCATCATTTATGGAAATCAGCAGATTTAAATATTCAATATCGCATGTTTAATGCGATTCTTAAAGAACATATTTTTCCAGAGAAAATGTTTTTTAAATCTTTTGATAACTGCGTAGAACTACAATATAAAGGACAAGCATTAGCTGTTAACTATATCAGAAAGAGTCCGTTAATGCGTTATGTTTTTGAGGGTGAGCTACGTTATATTAAAGGTGATGCAAGTGTCACTATTAAAACTTTGGAACAATTACTTGAAATATTAACAAATCAATTTGATATTCCTATTAGCGCTAGACTAACTGCAGAGTTACAATCAAGCCGAGAAGGTTTAGCGATGAGTTATGAAAATTTTAAGCATAGACAATCTAACATTCGTGATAGTTTGAAATTTTCAAGAATGCCTAGGACCATCAACTTTTTTACATGGCTTCAACATATGAAAGAAAATAATGGTGTAAATGATTTAATTTATTCTGAAAGTCTTGTAGAGGAAGGCCATCCTACGCATCCTTTAACTAAAACAAAGCTGCCATTAACGAAAGAAGAAGTTAAATTATATGCGCCGGAATTTGAAAAAATTATTCCATTGAAAATTATGCTTATTCATAAACAATTTTGTATAGCAACTGCGATGGAAGGTGATGAACAATATATCATCAATCAAGTCATTCCTGAATATAAAGATAAAATAAAAGTATTTCTAGCTTCACATGATTTAGAATTAGCAGATTATCGCATTATACTTGTACATCCATGGCAATATGAAAATGTTATTCCACAACAATTTGGTCATTGGATAGAAACACAACGTCTTTTAGCGACGCCTTTTGACATAGAATCCAAAGCAACATTGTCTTTTAGAACAATGGATTTGCTCGATAAATCTTTTCATGTCAAGTTACCAATCAATGTACAGGCGACAAGTGCAGTGAGAACTGTTTCATCAGTCACCACCGTTGATGGCCCGAAATTAAGTTATGAGTTACAAGATATGATGGATGTATATCCTCAATTGAAAGTCGCTATGGAGCCCTATGGTTTACATGCTGATACAGATGAAGATAGCGCACGACAATTAGCTTGTATCGTGCGCTATCAGCCACAAATTTCAAACACTGGTCTCACGATAGTAACAGGAAGTTTAGTCAACAGAAACCCTGTAGATAATCAAATTATTGTTGATAGTTATATAGAATGGCTTGGTTTAAAAGTAAGCAAAGCTTCAATTAAAACATTTATTAGTAATTATGCATTAACGCTTATAAAACCATTAATAGCGTATATCCAAGATTATGGTATTGCTTTAGAAGCACATATGCAAAATACCATTGTTCATTTGGATCAAGAATTTAAAATGGAATTTTTGATTAGAGATTTAGGAGGCTCAAGGATTGATTTAAATACGTTGAGGGGCCGATTACCTAACATTAATATTACTAATAAAAGTTTAATAGCTGAAAATATTGAAGCGGTAATCGCAAAATTCCAACATGCAGTCATTCAAAATCAAATGTCAGAACTAATCCATCATTTTACACAATATGAAGATATTGAAGCAGATGAAATATTTGAACTTGTGCGTGAAGCTGTTGAACAATCTATTGACCCTCAAAAAGCACATGCGCAAATATTACGACAAACCTTATTTGGATCCAAGATTAATGTAAAAGCATTGTTACGCATGAGAATGGAAGGTAAGGTTAAAAATTATTTAACTGTAGATTTAGATAACCCTTTAAGTAAAGAGGTGTAATTATGGCAAAGATCAAAGTAAATCTTTCTAAAATTAAGTACAATGCCATGACTTTAAGTGCGCTTTTAAATCAGCACCATATTGATTTTACACCTGTGATTAAATGTGTGGCTGGCGATGAAAAAATCGTTGAAATGTTTAAAAATATTGGCATTACACATGTTGCAGACGCAAGAATCAGTAATATTCAAAAAAGTACAGATAAAGCAATGTCTTATACATTAATTAGAAATAGTAACCGTAATGAATTAGAAAATTTAGTTCATTACGTTGACACGAGTATTCAAACTGAATTGGCAACAATACGACAAATCAATGAAATCGCAAGTAATTATGATGTGAAACATAATATATTGTTAATGGTTGATTGGAAAGATGCTAGAGAAGGTGTGTTGACTTACGATGTGATTGATTATATTAAAGAAATTATTAACATGCATCATATCTATCTTAAAGGATTGGCTTTTAATTTTATGTGTTTTAATGCAATTGCTCCGACTGAAGAAGATGTTAAGCTGATTAATCAATTTATAACTTCAATCGAGGAAGTCATGCATATGCAATTCGATGTTATCTCAGGTGGCAACTCTAGTATGCTATTACAAATGCTTTATAATGACTTAGGGAAAATTAACGAATTAAGGATCGGAGAAACTTTATTTAGAGGCATTGAAACGACGACGAATCATTCATTTGATACTTTATATCAAAATGCCATCATTTTAGAGACAGAAATTGTGGAAATTAAGCCACGTATTAACGTAAATGATGGTCAACATTATTTACAAGCAATTGTAGATATAGGAAATTTAGACACAGACGTCAACGATATTCAACCATTACATCATCAAGTGAAAGTTTTGGGTGCAACGAGCGATCACCTTATGATAGATTTGTTAAATAATGAACATTATCATATTGGAGATAAAATTCAGTTTAGCCTAGGTTACAAAGCTTTAGCGCAAAGTATGTTTGTGCCTAATTTACCAAAAGACTATAAGCGTGATGATATCATTGAAAAAATGTGTTATCCCCAAATTAAGGGAATATTGAATAAAATTTGATTTTTATCAAGTTTTAATAAAAAAATTATTGACATTGAGAATCGTTATCAATAAAATTAGATGTGTAATGATACATATCTAAGGAGTGAAAACGATGAAGCAAAGATCTAAATGGATGGGTCTGTTATTAATTACAGTAACGCTTATCTTGCTAGCGGCTTGCGGTAAGGTTAGTGACAATGGTTCTGACCAATCTAAAAATGACGACAAAAGTAAAAACGGCACAACGATAAAGCATGATGGGGGAACAACGAACATTGATAAAAAACCTAAACGTGTAGTTGCACTTGAGTTTTCATTTGTTGATGCATTGGCTGCATTAGATATTAAACCGGTTGGTGTGGCAGATGATGGAAAAAAAGAGAGGATTTTAGCACCGATTCGTGAAAAAATAGGTGATTATCAATCAGTGGGTGCACGTAAACAACCAAATTTGGAAGAAATTAGTAATCAGAAACCAGATTTAATTATTGCAGATAGCAACAGACATAAGGGTATACAAAAAGATTTAGAAAAAATTGCCCCAACGATTATGTTACCAAGCTTTGATAGTGATTATAAAGATAACCTAGATGCTTTTAAAACAATTGCTAAAGCTACAGGTGAAGAAGATAAAGGAAAAGAGAGACTAAAAAAACATAATGAGTTAATGGATAAATACAAGAAAGAAATAACAATGGATAAATCACAACCAGTATTAGCGACAGTCATTGCCAAATCTGGTTTGCTCGCACATCCAGAAAACACATATGTTGGTGAATTATTGAAAGAATTAGGCTTTAACAACGCGCTTAATAAAACTGAAACAGATAACCTATCTAAATATTTGAAAGGACCATATTTACAACTAAATTCAGAAGTGCTTTCAGATATTAATCCAGGACGCATGTTTATCATGGTGGACAAGGGAAAAAATGATCCAAACTTGAAAAAACAAGAAGAAGAACCAGTTTGGCAAAGTTTAGATGCTGTTAAAAATGATAGAATTGCAGTTGTAGATAGAAATACTTGGGCTCGTGCACGAGGCATCATTTCTTCTGAAGAGATAGCTAAACAATTAGTAGAGATTTCAAAAGATGAAAAAAATGATAAACAACAAAAGTAAGGTGAACGGTAAATGACTAAGTCTAATAGCATTAACCAAACCAAAACTGAAGATAAGAAACATAATAAACGCACAGCACTCACATTTATTGTGAGTGTGTGTGCGCTTTTTGTGATTATTTATTTTAACTTAAGTGTAGGAGCATCTCATATTACATTAAATGATTTTAATGATTATTTTTTAACGCATTCACATACTAAACAAACATTTTTAATACATAATGTACGAATCCCAAGAATGTTAGCAGGATTATTCATAGGTGCAGCGCTAGGGTTAGCAGGATTGTTAATGCAAGCAATGACTAGAAATCCATTGGCTTCTCCTCAAATATTTGGCGTAAATTCTGGCGCATCTTTCGTGATTGTATTGATTACTATGATCATGCCTTCATTGTCGACTTATGCCACGATATTCGCTTTTATAGGTGCATTTATAGGAGGGCTTACGGTTTATGCATTATCTGGCTCAACAAAAGGGATGACACCCATTAAGTTAGCGCTTGCTGGAATGTCTATCCATTTATTTTTTTCAAGCATGACACAAGGCATTATCTTATTAAATGAAGATGCTACATCAACGGTAATGTTTTGGTTAGTAGGGTCTTTATCGTCGATTACATGGACGCAAGTTTTAGGTATCTTGCCGTGGTTGATACTTGCATTTATTTGTACAATTATCATTTCTAAACAATTGACAATCATGGAATTAGGTGAAGATTTAGCAACTTCATTAGGCCAAAATGTTAAATTAATAAGAATGATTATTGGTATCTTAGTTATTGTACTGGCAGGTACTTCTGTTTCAATAGCAGGTCCAATCGGTTTTGTAGGTTTGATTGTACCGCATATCGTTAAACATTATATTAAAACTGATTATAGATTAATGGTTCCTTTAACAATAATTATCGGCGCAAATTTATTATTATTATCTGACGTTTTAAGCAGATTGATTGCCTTTCCTTTTGAATCACCTGTAGGCATAGTAACGTCATTTATAGGTGCTTTTTATTTCTTAGCATTTACAATAAAAGGGGTGAGAAGGCTATGATGAGACCATTCATATTTCGATATTCGCTTGTCACAGTATTGTTATTGATTGCGTCGATTGCGTCTCTTTCCATAGGTGCTGTATTCATCAATCCGTTTGAAGCAGTAAGTAGCCTTTTTACACAAAATAATTTTATTATTAACGAATATAGAGCACCAAGAATGTTTTTAGCATTAATTGTAGGTAGTAGCCTTGCCATTTCTGGCGCATTAATACAGGGCGTTGTAAGAAATGCGCTAGCTTCCCCTGATGTGATTGGTATTACCAAAGGTGCAAGTTTATCTGCTGTTACAATTATCATGTTATTTCCATCAGCGCCTTTATTCATATTGCCGTTTGGCTCTTTTGCAGGTGCATTAATTATCAGTATGATTTTAACTATATTAATATCAAAATTTAATGTAAAAGGTTCTAAGTTAGCGCTAATTGGTTTAGCGATAGGTGCGATATGTACAGCAATCGTGCAATATATGCTCATACGTAACCCCCTTGATGCTAATACGGCATTAGTTTGGCTGACAGGTAGCTTATATGGTCATAGTATGTCAAATGTGTGGGTGATATTACCTTGGTTTATTGTTGCATTACCAGTGATATTTTATTATTGTCATCAACTAGATATTTTAACATTAGGTGATGATATAGCGATTGCACTCGGAGCAAAAGTGAAAAAAGTAAAGGCAATACTTTTATTTTTAGCTGTTATTCTAGCAGGTGCTTCAATATCTGTTGTTGGGGGTCTAAGCTTTTTAGGACTTATTGCACCTCATATGGCTAGACAGTTAGTTGGTCACAAGCACAAACATATTACATTTATGTCTGGTTTGTTAGGCGCTTTAATTTTAATGATAAGTGACAGCCTAGCAAGAGGTATTCACCCGCCAATTGATATTCCAGTTGGTGTTATCGTCGCTATTGTTGGTGTGCCTTATTTTCTGTTTTTATTAAGAAAATTATAAATTTAATATATAAAAGATTGAAAAAGAAAACGCTTTCATTTAAAGTAGAGGCTGAGAAACAATAGATTCGTACTAGCCTCATTGCACATTGACAGTAAATGACTGAGCTGAAAATAAAAGTCCACTTCATATTTTATCGAGTTAAAGGGACTTATGCATGAGCGACGGCTCAAGCAATTAATTTATAATTTTTTCAATTCTAGTCATGCTTGCCGGGGTGGGACGACGAAATCTATTTTATAAAATTAGATTTCTGTTCCGCTCCCTTTTATTATCTATAAAAAATTATGACATTAAAAAGACATAAAAATTTAATTTACATATTTATACAAAATAGGTTATAATTATTGCTGTTGCTTTTAAAGTGTTTATAAAAATATATACACACCTAAGGGGTGAACAAAATGGACGATTACAGTAAAGCACAAATTATTAAAGGAAGATTAAAATTCATTTTGATGTCAGTTTTGGGGATTATACTATTTTTGATTCCTGTAACTGTGACTGAAGATGGCGAAAAGCAAACGACTTTACCAGTGGCATTTTTAGCAGGCTTATTAAAAGATTTATTAGGTGATGCGATGCCATTAATCATTGTAATAATAATAACTATTTCAGGTGTTTTATCTATCATCTGTTCGACGGTATTAAAAAATAAATTGCAACCTGAAGGATTAATGAATAATGCATTTAATGTCAAATTTGTTTGGCTTATTTTAAGAATTTTAGCCGTTATTTTTGTCTGGATGACATATTTAAAAATGGGATCAAAAGCAGTTTATTCTGCTGATACTGGTGGTTTAGTGTTTGAAAGTTTATTACCAACGCTTGTATCTGTATTTTTCTTTGCTGCGCTTTTTTTACCTTTATTAATGGAGTATGGCTTATTGGAATTATTAGGACCTATTTTCAGACCAATCATGAGGCCATTATTCACATTACCAGGACGTTCGACAGTGGATAATTTAGCATCATTTATTGGTGATGGGACAGTTGGTGTTTTAATAACAAGTAGACAGTATGAAGGTGGTTTTTATTCTAGACGTGAAGCGACAGTTATAGCCACTACCTTCAGTGTAGTATCATTAACCTTTGCAATTGTAGTTGCAGAAACAGTACATATGCAAAATCATTTCTTTTATTTTTATTTATCAGTAATTGTATCATGTATTGTATGTGCTTTGATTTTACCTAGAATATGGCCGTTGAGTACGATTAAAGATGAATATTCAAAAGAAGTATCTGAGGAAATGCGTACTGAAAAGTTACCTGCAAATAAAACTGCTTTGAGACATGGTTTTGACATGGCTACTGAAACTGGAATCAAAGCACCAGGATTCAAATTGTTCTTTAAATCTGGTTTTAAAACAGTTATAGATATGTGGTTCGTTATATTACCAGTTGTGATGAGTGTTGGAACTTTAGCTACGCTCATTGCGACTTATACTCCAATATTTGGAATTATAGGTAAACCTTTTGTTCCTTATTTAGAGTTATTGCAAATTCCAGAAGCTGCACAAGCTTCAGAAACTGTCTTGATCGGTTTTGCTGACATGTTCTTGCCATCTATTTTAATTGAAGGCGTTGGAAATGACATAACATTGTTTGTCATTGGTGCTTTAAGTATTACGCAGTTGATTTATTTATCTGAAGTGGGTGGCGTGATTTTAGGATCTAAAATCCCAGTTAGTATTTTTAAATTATTTGTTATTTTCTTGATTAGAACAATCATTGCTTTACCGATTATTGCATTAATGGCCCATCTTTATTTTAATTAAATTAAACAAAATAAAACACACATAAACTCATATTTGAAATTATTTTAAAAGTGATTGACCTTTAAAACGTTTCTTATATGTGTAAATGTGTGTGTTTTATTTAATTAGTGAAGTTTTGTTAAAACAGTTGCTTTAACGATTTTATTTCCTAAAATAGGTGATGGTTCATCTTGTGAAGAAGTGTTTCTTTGACTGTGCGCCTCTTTAAAAGCATCACTTTTTAGCCAACCATTAAAAGCTTCTTCATTTTCCCACCACGTATTAACATACATTTGGTCGTAATCTGTCTCGTCGTCTATTAACCATACTTCAATATGATGAAAGCCATCTAAATCTTGAATTTTTCCACCTTGTGTAAATTTCGGAGCTAGCTTTTCAGCAAACCCTTTCTTAACATCTATTCGATTAGTAACTACATACATATTTTCCACCTACTTTCATATTGATATTTTTAGTATAGCATTTAACTAAACTGTTATCTGATTGAAAACCCTTATTTATTATTTCATGTGTTTGCATATAAAAAGAAGTGAAATCCTATTTTTCAGAATTTCACTTCTTTTTATAATCAATTAAATTCACTAAGTTTAACTTTTAGTGACTACTATTTTGTAATTTCATTATAAACTTTTTGATCATTTTGTGTGTAAATAATGTATTCATGGTTATCAGTATCGATGATAACACGATTAGTTTTTCCAAATGTAGAACCAATACGTGAAACTTTATCTCTATCTAATTTTGGAACTGCATGGATATTTTGATCTTGTGAAACATTTTTAATCTCGCTTGTTGGAATCTTAATATCAGCGACTCTCCATTGAATTCTTACTTCATTGTTATCTTTTTTTACTGTCATTGCCATATCGTGAACACATCCTTTAAATTATTTATAGCTATAGCATACAACAAAAAGTAATCGTTTTCAAGTGATTGTGTGATACTTTTATTTATTATGTCATACTATTTATCTTTTACGAAAGTATGTTCGCATTATTGTGGATTTTATGGTAAAATTTAGCCGAGAAAAGGGGCAATGAACATGACAGGCAAAACTCACACATCATGCGGTTTGTTAGTAGGTGCATTAACTATAGAATACTATCAGACAGATTTATTTACATCGATAACAATAATGACACTTGCAGTTATATCAAGCTTATTACCTGATATTTGTCACACGCAGAGTAGAATTGGCAGGCGATTCAAAGTATTAAGTTTTTTTGTTCGTATACTGTTTGGGCACAGGACATTCACACACTCGTTATTATTTATTTCTATAATTGGTATCCTTTTATATATTATTCAAACACCAGAGTATTATTTAGTTTCAATTATCCTTGGTTTGCTTTCACATGTTATACTAGATATGTTAACGCCTAGAGGTGTAAAGTTATTATATCCAATACCGTTAACGATTAAATTCCCCTTAGTTTTTAAAACAGGTGGCTTAGTAGACTTATCGTTAGCAGGCGCGCTTTCAATAGGTGCACTATACGTATTATTCAAACCATTCTTTAATCATTTCTTTTTAAATTTATGATGATTATGGTTGTGATTATATTTGTAATAATATAAAGTGCATATAGTGAAATTATATATTCCTATTAGATATAATATATATTTTTTATCTATTTTGAATATAAAGGAGAGAGGACATGTTAGATAAGAAAGAGTTAGAAAAGTTTAACCAAGAACATCTAATAGAATTTGAAAAATTAATGAGTAATAATGAAAAAGAACAATTAGCTAGTCAAGTGGATCAATTAGATTTAACTTACATTCAAAATTTATATCGTGATTTGTATTTAAATAAACAAATAATAGATGACATATCTTCAGTAAATGAAGTGAAATACGATATCAAAGAAAATTTCTCTGAAGAAGAAATTAAACAATTTGAACATGTTGGCCTAGAAGCTATTAAAAAAGGAAGATTTGCAGTAGTTTTAATGGCAGGCGGACAAGGCACACGATTAGGATACAAAGGACCTAAGGGTGCATTTGAGATTGAAGATGTGAGCCTATTTGAATTACAAGCACGTCAATTACTAGAATTGAAAGAACAATCGGGTGTTTATGTAGATTGGTACATTATGACAAGTAAAATAAATGATAGTCAAACTCAGTTGTTTTTTGAAGAAAAAAATTATTTTGGATATGACAAGAACCACGTTCATTTCTTTATTCAAGATAATATCGTTGCATTATCTGAAGAAGGAAAACTTATTTTAGATGTAGATAGTTCTATTTTAGAAACGCCAAATGGTAACGGTGGTGTATTTAAATCACTGAAAAAAGCAGGCTATCTTGAAGACATGACTGAAAACGGTGTTGAATATATCTTTTTAAATAACATTGATAATGTTTTAGTGAAGGTGTTAGATTTGTTTTTTGCAGGATACACTTTCCAAAAT
This sequence comes from Staphylococcus sp. HMSC034G07, assembly GCF_001835975.1. Lineage (NCBI taxonomy): Bacteria > Bacillati > Bacillota > Bacilli > Caryophanales > Staphylococcaceae > Staphylococcus > Staphylococcus sp. HMSC034G07. The sequence goes on along the minus strand of NZ_KV826593.1, from coordinate 5,438 downwards.
AGTATGGATATTACGACGAAATCGATTCAACCTAAACACGGTGAGAGTGTTGGAAGGTTAGTTAAAAATGCTGATAAAGATACCGTGCTTGAATACTCTGAACTAGAAGCGGAAACTGCAAACCAATTAAATAATGCAAACATTGGTATACATATGTTTAAGTTACAATTTATTAACGCTGCTGTAGATAATAAATTGCCTTATCATTTAGCAGTAAAACAGCTTAAACAATTGGATGACGATTTTGGAATTATTGAAAAACCCGCTTTAAAATTTGAATTATTTTATTTTGATATTTTCCAATATGCAAATAGTTTTCTTACATTACAAGTGCCAAGAGAAGAAGAGTTTTCTCCGTTAAAGAATAAAGAAGGAAAAGATAGTGTAGAAACTGCTACAGCTGATTTAAAACGTTTAAATAGGATCTAAGAAAAGGTGATTACACTAATGACTAAACCATTAGAGGTTAAAAGTAATAAAGTCACTAAAACATTTAAAAATATCATACCATTAACATTTGGAGAAGAAATTGGTAATGCAGTATCACATGGCGTCGCTGCCTTTGTAACATTATGCGCTTTACCATATGCAGCGTTACAAAGTTATTTTGCGCATGGTATTTTAGGTTCTTTTAGTGTTTCTATCTATGTAATAAGTATTTTTTTAATGTTTTTATCTTCAACGGTTTATCATACAATGCCTAATCATTCGTCGCACAAATTTATTCTTAGAATCATTGATCATAGCATGATTTATATTGCCATTGCCGGTACCTATACACCTGTATGTCTAGTGTTAGTAGGTGGTTGGATAGGTTGGACAGCAATGATAGTTTTATGGGGCATAACCATTTGGGGCATACTCTATAAATCATTGGCTAAACATGTAAATCATAAGCTTAGCTTAACGATGTACTTAGTGATGGGTTGGATTGGGATAATATTTTTACCTACAATTCTTTTCGATACGAGCTTGAAGTTTATGTTATTCATATTGTTGGGTGGCATAGCCTATACGATAGGTGCTTGGTTCTATGCACAAAAAGAGCGACCGTATTTTCACATGATTTGGCATTTATTTATTTTAATAGCTTCTGTGTTTCACTTTATAGCTATTTTATATTTTATGTAATGATCGAATAGATGGAACGTTTTAATGTAAAACATTATTAATTTATAAGATTAATGAGATTAAAGAAATACAGCTAATCAGGGAAGCGGGAGATAAATCAAAATGGTTCATTTGATTTTAATTCTCGCTTTCTTTTTAGTCATTTTTATAGGGCAAAAGAAGTAATTTACTGGAAACCTATTGAACTTAGGCACAAATAGTGATTTAGTAATGATTGATAATGAATGTTTCGTGTTAGGAGATTAAATATGAATATAAAAACATTTGGTGTTGTTGTTGCATTAATACTAATTATGTTTATGTCTGCAATTGAAACTTCAATCGTTTCATTAGCATTGCCAACTATAAAAGAAGATTTAAATGTGACTGGTTCAATATCACTGATATTTTCAGTTTACTTTATAGCAATTGTGATTGCTAATCCAATTGTAGGTGAATTATTGGATCGCACTAAAATTATATACATAACACTTTTGGGATTAGTATTTTTTACAATTGGAAGCTTTTTTTCAGGTATAAGTAGTACATTTGGTATTTTAATTATCTCGCGTTTTATTCAGGGATTGGGTGCAGGAATAATGATGGCTTTGAGCCAAATTGTACCAAAGCTTGCTTTTGCAATTCCTTTAAGATATAAAATTATGGGAATTGTAGGTAGTGTGTGGGGGATATCCAGTATTATAGGTCCGGTCTTAGGTGGCGGAATTTTAGAATTAGCTACTTGGCATTGGTTATTTTTCGTTAATATACCTATCGCTATCATCGCCATGTTATTGGTCATATTTACGTTTCATTTTAAACATGAACAGACGACAACTTCACATAAATTAGATATGAAAGGACTTATGTTATTTTATCTGTTTGTTTTCTTTTTAATGTTTACAGTAATGAATAACAATCTGTGGTATTTAAATTGTCTTTCATTTATTATAGCAATTATTATGGGTATGATATTAATTAAAAATGAAAAGGGTGTAGCAGCTCCTTTCTTCCCTGTTAAAGAATTTAATAAAACTATCATACTCGTTTTTACTACAGATTTTTTATATGCAATGATACTGATGGGATATAATTTATATATGCCAATATATCTACAAGAAGAACTGGGTCTATCTCCCTTGCAGAGTGGATTTGTTATTTTTCCAATTTCCTTTGCTTGGTTAGTGTTGAATTTTAATTTAAATAGGTTAGAAGCAAAAATGTCTAGAAAAGGTTTGTATATATTTGCTTTTACTCTTTTAACAATATGTGGCATTTTTATATTCGCAGGTACAAAAACACCGATATTTATAGCGTTTAGTTTATTGCTGGCTGGTGTTAGTTTTGGAACAGTATATACGAAAGACAGTGTAATAACTCAAGAAGAAACGTCACCTCAGAATATGAAACGCATGATGTCACTATATACATTAACGAAAAGTCTAGGTAATTCTATCGGCTCTACAATTATGGGGACAGTTTATGGTTTAACGGTTTCATTTATCCATTTACCGATACACAATGTGATTATACTTAGTCTTATCATCTTAATCATATTGTTTGTACTTTGGCAGACACAATATAAACAAGATAATCACAAATGCAATTCTTAGAATAAAAATGAAAAGTCATATGTATTTTAATTATTAAGCAAGTATTGAAGTTTAGTGAATTTTAATACTTGCTTATTTGTATTTTGGTGTATGTTGTTATAATGGTAAAATAAGAAACAGTTTTTTAATTAAGAATTAATGTAAAATAAACAGAAAATAAATTAGATGAAGGGGAGGACAGTAAGCAATGAAATATATAAAGTATTTATTTACGACGCTTATTGTACTTTCGGTATTTATCATTTCAGGTGCTATATTTCTTGCATTCTTAGGATTTGGTTTATATGGATTAAGTCGTATCCTTATATTTTTTCATCTAGCATACTTTGGTTATAATAAAAGCTTTTATGATAACTTGATTTATTATGGTAGTTATATCGTATTGGGTTATTTTACATTGTTTATCATTGAAAATTTGATGGATTATTTTAGGAAAAAACTACCAGATAACCCTTATTTTCAAGGGATAACGTATCATTTAATAACATTTACTGTTACCACATTACTATTCTATTTTATAGTTCACATTCATTATGCATATATAGATATTGATTTTTGGGTAATTGTTGTAATTATGGGTATGTTATTTGTGTGTAAAGAAGTCTTTTATCCTGATAGCGAAAATCTTAATCAGAATAAATAGTCGATGATATAAGTGGTGAGAGGTGATTAAGTGTCCGTAGAATATTTGTCTAAAACAAATAGAAACATGATTGTTGCGGTTATGATTATCTGTGCTTTTATTGCTATATTAAATCAGACACTTTTAAATACAGCTGGCATTAATGCACTTCATAAAAGAGAGATTTCTCATGGAGCTGCAATAAGTAATTTTGGCCGTGTTACTGCGGGCTCCATAGGCACTGCCTTGATGGTTACAGTTATGACAATAGGAACAAAGATATATACTCAGAATGCTAGAGGTATAGAAAATAAAGAACTATTACAACGACAAGCGATTGCTAATGGTGTGGAGTTCTCATTTATAGTTATTAGTGTATTCGTTGTTATTGGGTTTATCATAGCTTTGTTTATTAAGGAAAACAGGGATGTCAACGAATTTAACATGCGAAAGGTATAAAGAAAGTATAGAGGTTAGCTCCAGTTGTTAAGAATTAAAACAAACTGAGCTAACTTCTTTTGTATTACTAAGATTATATTTATACTAAATGTAAACTACTTAAAGCAAAATTAAGTGATGTTTGTTAGAATATTAATGGATATATTTATAAAATAGAGGGGGACGCTTTGTGTTAACGATAGAGCAAGTTAAAGAACTTGTTGGAGAACTTAAAGATCCAATTATTAATGTTCCTTTAAAGGAAACAGATGGGATCATAGAGGTAACAACAAAAGATGAGATAGAACATGTAAGTGTGAAAGTGGCAATGGCTCAGTTAGGAGGACAGCCTCAGTTAGATTTACAAATGGCTATTGTGGAAGTGCTAAAAGAAAATGGTGCGAATACTGTTGGGATAAGGTTTGAGGAGCTGCCGTCTGATGTTGTTGAACAATATAGAGGTAACAGTGATGACCAACCACAAACAATAGAAGGGCTATTATCAAAAGATAATCCTGTTGAATTTATAGCGATTGCTTCTGGAAAAGGGGGCGTTGGTAAATCCACTGTTGCTGTAAACTTAGCTGTTTCACTAGCAAGAGAAGGCAAAAAAGTTGGACTCGTAGATGCTGACATATATGGATTTAGTGTTCCAGATATGATGGGAATAGATAAAAAACCGGAAGTAGACGGCAAAGAAATTATACCGGTTGAAAGACATGGTGTTAAAGTAATCTCAATGGCATTTTTTGTTGAAGAAAACGCACCAGTTATATGGAGAGGACCTATGTTAGGTAAAATGTTAACTAACTTTTTTGTTGAAGTACGATGGGGAGATTTAGATTACCTGCTTTTAGATTTACCACCAGGTACTGGTGATGTTGCTTTAGATGTACATACGATGTTACCATCCAGTAAAGAAATCATTGTTTCTACACCTCATCCAACTGCAGCTTTTGTTGCAGCAAGAGCGGGAGCTATGGCTAAACATACAGAACATTCTATATTAGGTGTCATAGAAAACATGTCATATTTCGAAAGTAAAGAAACCGGAAATAAAGAGTATGTATTTGGTAAAGGTGGCGGAGAAAAATTAGCAGATGAGTTGCAAACTGAGCTTTTAGGTCAATTACCTTTAGAGCAACCATCATGGAATCCAAAAGATTTCGCACCATCCATTTACCAAGCAGAAGATCGACTAGGTAAAATATATCAATCAATGGCAAAACAAATCATCGACAAAACAAAAAAATAAGGTTTTTAGAAGCGTGAGTAGAAAATTAAAGTTTTCTACTCATTTTTTTCTCTTGCAATTTTTTGAATTGGTGTTAAAATGATTTCTTGTGACCAACAAATGTGTTGTTATATAGTTGTAAAAGTTTGCTACAAAAATTTATATAAACCATTGACTTTTTATAGTCAAATTGATAATATATAAAAGTCGTCAAAAACGGCAAAACATTATTTAAATAAATTTTTAAAAGTGTAAAAAATATACTTGAAAAAAAGGAAATAATATTTTAATATTATTAAAGTGATGTTAAGTGATTGTTAAATAAATTGATTTTTTGTTGACGAAACGTTAACGAAGATGATAAGATAGGAAAGCAATTATTTATCGAAAATGAACATTGAAAACTGAATTGCAATATGTC
>NZ_KV826592.1:0-1319 GCF_001835975.1 Staphylococcus sp. HMSC034G07 | reverse complement strand
CAATGGATTTATATGAATCTGAAGGTGCTTCACAATGGGTTACTGCATAATAAGATAATATGCAATTTTAAAATATGAATATAAATGTATAGAGTGAGTGACATATAAAGCTCATGCTAAAAATAAAGGACTAATCCGTTAGCAACAACATGGATTAGTCCTTTTTACATTGAGGGAAAGACATATATTTTCGAAAGTTATAGAATTAATTGTAGAAAATTAATAGAAAAGTTAATTTTAAAAAAGATATTTAAATAATATACTAAAAATAATACTTAATTTAAAACTGCTGACTTATTAATTAATGAACTAAATCTTGCAATAATAGAATAAAAAGTGCTTTTATTACAACATCATTACAATAAAATTGAAAATATAACTAACCCTAAAACGATGATGATGGCGTTCTAAGGTTTTTTGATGAGTGTAATATTTAACTTTTATGTCATTAGGACGTAAAAAATCTAGATGTTTTTTTAACTTCACTGTAACCCACAAGCTTTTTCTAGATGTTACAGTGGGAACTAGCAAATTTGATAAAAGTAATTTTGCAAAAAACGAAACACAAATTTAAAAAGCAAATTTAAAAGTATTATCTCTTGGGAGGATTTATTAATAATGAAAAAAACAGTATTAGCTTCAACGTTAGCAGTAGGACTTGGCGTAACAGGAATTGCAGCAGGAAATTCAGCAGATGCGTCTGAACAAGGTATCGATCAAGCACAACTAGCTCAACAAGCACAAAACAACCCTGAACAATTAAATGCTAAGCCAGTACATGAAGGTGCTTATAACTATAACTTTAATCAAGATAATTTAAATTATAACTTTGAATCTGATGGCACAAATTGGTCATGGAGCTATGGTGAAGGTTCAAACGGATCAAGCGATGCATCAACACAATCAACAACTAATGCAGGACAACAAGAACAAGCACCGCAAACTCAAGACCAAACACAACCACAACAAGCTTCATCAGAACAACCAGCACAAGAGCAAGCACCTCAAACTGAGCAAACGCAACAACCACAACAAGAAGCAGCTTCATCACAACAATCAACAGATAATTCAAGTGAAGCATCAAGTGGTTCATCAGTAGAAGTAAACGATCACTTGAAACAAATCGCGCAACGTGAATCAGGTGGCGACTTAAAAGCAGTTAATCCATCTTCAGGTGCAGCAGGTAAATATCAATTCTTACAAAGTACATGGGATTCAGTAGCGCCAGATGAATATAAAGGTCAATCACCAACAGAAGCACCAGAATCAGTACAAGATCAAGCAGCAATGGATTTATATGAATCTGAAGGTGCTTCACA
>NZ_KV826591.1:0-5930 GCF_001835975.1 Staphylococcus sp. HMSC034G07 | reverse complement strand
GGTTAGCTATATTTTTTACTTTGCAACAGAACCTTATTTATACTAATATATATATACAAACAATAATTTGAATGTTATTGTATACACTAATTACAGAGGAGGGGTTGTTTTGAGTATTACTTCCATAAATAAAAAAGAACATGATTTAGATGGTATAAAATCAAGGGGAAAAGATGCTTGTGAGACATTTATATTTGACCCAGAAAAGGTTGAGCGCCGTCAGCAGGAAGTCGGTCAAACGGATGGCTTATCACAATTGTTTAAAGTTTTTGCGGATGATACACGGTTGAAAATTGTTTATGCACTTACGCAAGAAGATGAAATGTGTGTCTGTGATGTAGCAACGATTATTGGTTCTACGAATGCTACTGCTTCACACCACCTACGTATGTTACGTAATATGGGGCTTGCCGAGTACCGTAAAAAAGGGAAGATGGTTTTTTATAGGCTAGTAAGTAATCATGTGCATCACCTTATGCAAGAAGCACTACAGTTGAAGGAAAAGAAGTAAATGTGATGAGTGTTGGGAAAAATTAGTTAAAATGTTACAAACAACTCAGTCCTTCGTTTTACATGATGGAATGCAGTTGCTCAAAAATAAACCATAAAAATTACCTAAGGAAAGACCATTAGATAAAAAATCATCTCAGGAGATTTAAGCCCTGGTATCCACTGGGGCTTAAATCTTGTTTTTTCTCTGAATTGTACCCTGATGGTCCAAACTATTTGTGAAATGGAATAAATTAAAGTAAGGAGAGTTTGTAATGTTCTCATGGACTGTAGTATCTCTTGTGTTACTCACAAGTATAGCTAATCTTGTTGGAGGACTTATTGTCGTGAGAAAAGAATGGTCCCCCAAAGCTCTTACATATTTAATGGCTTTTAGTGCAGGTTTTCTTTTATCCATAGGTATTCTTGATCTAATGCCAGAAGGATTAGAAAATTCACCTGAAAATGGAATCTATATATTAATAGGATTTTTAGTATTATTTGCCTTTCAAAGAATCCTCACAACTCATTTTCATTTCGGCTATGAAACACATGAGGATAAACTCAGTAAAAAAACGGGCGGTTTAGGTGCCTTTATCGGAATGACCATTCACAGTTTCTTTGATGGAGTCTCCATTGTTGCGGGATTTGAAGTAAGCAGTGAATTAGGTTTCCTTGTGTTTGTTGCTGTATTACTTCATAAAATACCAGATGGCTTAACCATTTCTTCGATTGTTCTTGTAGTATTTAATGACAGGAAAAAGGCGTTTATTGCCTCTGCAGTACTGGCTTTGGCTACTATATTTGGAGGGGCTTTAGTATGGCTACTCAGTGACACAGAATTTGCAGCTGAAGTACTTGGCGATTCTTTTGCAAGAATTGCTTTGTCCTTTTCAGCAGGTGTTTTTCTATATGTTGCAGCAACGGACTTACTTCCAGTTGTTAATCAATCTGAAAATCGAAAAACTGGTCTTTACGTTTTGCTTGGTGTAGCCGTTTTCTATATAGCTTCTTGGATCATAGGAGTTGTTGGGTTGGAATGAAAATATTAAAGGAATAGCCTTGAATAATCAGTTGAGGAAATTAAACAGAAAAGTTGAGTTTAGTCTTAGCAAAAAAAGAAATAAAATACAATCAAATAATCATTTGACTATCTATATGTGTGGATATATAATAGCAACAGAACATAACGTAATATTCAAATGAATATCATAATGATAGGTGGCCAAGAATATAAGAATTCCACAAGCATTGATTGATAAAAGATACATTGGTTAATTAAGAAGGAGGTTATTAAATATGAGTGAAGCAACGAAGCCATTAGAGAAGAAATATGTCTATCGTGTTGATGGATTTTCATGCGCAAACTGTGCAGGAAAGTTTGAAAGAAATGTTAAAAAAATTCCGGGAGTAGAGGATGCAAAAGTAAATTTTGGAGCATCCAAAATTTCCGTTTACGGAGAAGCAACGGTTGAAGAATTAGAAAAAGCAGGTGCTTTTGAGAACCTTAAAGTGGCTCCAGAAAAACCTAGGCGGCAGGCTCCGCAAGAGGTTAAAAAAGACAAAAATATATATCGTGTTGAAGGGTTTTCATGCGCAAACTGTGCAGGAAAGTTTGAAAGAAATGTTAAAAAAATTCCGAGTGTGGAGGATGCAAAAGTAAATTTTGGAGCATCTAAAATTTCCGTATACGGAGAAGCAACGATTGAAGAATTAGAAAAAGCAGGTGCTTTTGAGAATCTTAAAGTGTCCTCTGAAAAACCTGTACGGCAAGCTACACAAGAGATTAACCAGGAAAAAGAGGATGAAAAAGAAGAAAAAGTGCCATTCTATAAAAAGCACAGTACTTTACTCTATTCGACCTTATTGATTGTTTTCGGATATCTTTCAGTCTTTGTTAATGGGGATGAGAACATTGTTACTACATTATTATTTGTAGCATCGATGTTAATAGGAGGATTATCGCTTTTTAAAGTTGGTTTCCAAAACTTGTTACGCTTTGAATTTGACATGAAAACACTTATGACTGTTGCAGTTATAGGTGGTGCGATTATAGGAGAATGGGCAGAAGTTTCTGTTGTTGTCATACTCTTTGCAATTAGTGAAGCTCTAGAACGATTTTCTATGGATAAAGCGAGACAATCAATTCGATCATTAATGGATATTGCACCTAAAGAGGCACTTGTTAGACGAAAAGGTCAAGAAATGATGATTCATGTAGATGATATTGCAGTTGGAGATATTATGATTGTCAAACCTGGTCAAAAGATTGCCATGGATGGGATGGTTGTAAGTGGGTACTCTGCTGTTAATCAAGCTGCCATTACAGGTGAGTCAGTCCCTGTTGAAAAAACGGTTGATGATGAAGTATTTGCAGGTACTCTAAATGAAGAAGGATTACTTGAAGTAGAAATAACTAAATTAGTAGAAGATACAACCATTTCAAAAATTATTCATCTTGTAGAGGAAGCACAGGGAGAACGAGCACCATCTCAAGCCTTTGTAGAAAAATTTGCGAAATATTATACTCCGATCATCATCATCATAGCTGCGTTAGTTGCTGTAGTTCCACCATTATTCTTTGGGGCTAGTTGGGAAACATGGGTTTATCAAGGTTTAGCTGTTTTAGTCGTTGGTTGTCCATGTGCGTTGGTTATTTCCACCCCGATTTCGATTGTTTCAGCAATTGGAAATGCAGCGAAAAAGGGTGTCCTAATAAAAGGTGGCGTTTATTTAGAAGAAATGGGTGCCTTAAAGGCCATTGCTTTCGATAAAACAGGTACTTTGACAAAAGGTGTCCCTGTTGTAACTGATTTCAATGTGTTGAACAAACAGGTAGATGAAAATGAAATGCTATCCATCATTACTGCATTAGAGTATCGTTCTCAGCACCCTCTTGCATCAGCAATCATGAAAAGAGCAGAAGAGGCGAATATTTCTTATTCAGATGTTGTGGTAGATGACTTCTCTTCCATTACAGGAAAAGGAATTAAGGGTACTGTAGACGGAACGACCTATTATATTGGAAGTTCAAAACTATTTAAGGAACTGTCAAACTCTAGTTTTGATAAGAATTTAGAGAAAAAAGTTGCAACTCTTCAAAATCAAGGGAAAACTGCTATGGTTGTTGGAACTGCCAAAGAAATACTAGCTATTATTGCAGTAGCAGATGAAGTACGTGAATCAAGTAAAGAAGTCATTCAAAAACTACATCAACTTGGCATCAAAAATACAATTATGCTTACCGGTGATAATAAAGGTACTGCGAATGCCATTGGAAGTCATGTCGGAGTAAAAGAAGTTCAGGCTGAATTAATGCCTCAGGATAAATTGGATTATATTAAACAATTGAAATCGGAATACAACAACGTAGCTATGATTGGCGATGGTGTCAATGATGCACCTGCATTGGCAGCTTCCACTGTTGGAATTGCAATGGGTGGAGCTGGTACTGATACAGCATTAGAAACGGCGGACGTTGCACTAATGGGAGATGATTTAAGAAAACTTCCGTTTACGGTAAAACTAAGTCGAAAAGCGCTAAACACAATAAAAGCTAACATTACTTTTGCAATTGCTATTAAATTTATTGCCTTATTATTGGTTATTCCAGGTTGGTTAACACTCTGGATTGCGATTCTTTCAGATATGGGTGCAACTCTTCTTGTAGCGTTGAACAGTTTACGACTTATGCGAGTGAAAGAGTAAGAGTAAAAAGGGCTTTCCATTTAGAAAGCCCTTTTAATCAAAATGTAGATTATTTTTTATAAATTGTCTAATAAGAGAAGAAAAATAGGTGAAAATAAGAAAAAGGTTAGACACATATTACACAACTATATTCTTGAGTACAAATAGTAATTATAGTTACTTATCAAAGGAGGAATCTAGGATGACTGGAGAAGTGAAAAAAGATGTAGACCTTTTAGTGATAGGAGCAGGGTCTGGAGGTTATGTGGCGGCAATACGTGCTGCCCAGTTAGGAAAAAAGGTGGTACTGGTTGATAAGGCGGAGTTAGGAGGAGTTTGCCTTAATCGAGGGTGTATCCCTTCAAAAGCTCTTATTAGTGCATCTGAACGAGTCAAACACATTAAACATGCCAATACAATGGGGCTTAAGGTTTCGAGTGAGGTTCAAGTTGATATGCCAGAAGTAGTAAAGTGGAAGGACGGAATCGTGAACAAGCTAACAGATGGGATTCGCACCTTGTTAAAAGGAAATGGTGTAGAGGTCATCAGTGGGGAAGCCTATCTCACTGAAGCACATATTGCAAAAATAAAAATAGAGGACGAGGAACAGATTTTTTCCTACAAAGATTTAATTCTTGCAATAGGTTCTTTGCCAGTCGAGTTAAAAAGTATGCCATTTGATCAAAAAAGAATCATTTCTTCAACGGAGGCATTGCAACTACAGGAAGTACCCAATCATTTAGTTGTGGTAGGTGGTGGTTATATCGGTTTAGAGTTAGGTACTGCTTATGCAAAGTTTGGGGCAAAAGTGACCATCCTTGAGGGATCGGATACAATTTTGTCCGGGACAGATCCTATCCTAACAAAAACAGTAAAACGTCATTTAAAGGAAATTGGAATCACTGTTATAACGGATGCCCTTGTTCAAGGTGGAGAAAATACAGGCGATGAAGTTAACGTCCGTGTTCAAGTTGATGGAAAGGAAGAAATTATTCAAGGTGATTATTGCTTAGTTTCTATTGGGAGAAAACCAAACACAGGTAAAATTGGTCTGGAAAATATCGGAGTAGTATTAGACGACCAAGGATTTATTAAGATAAATAACAAATGTCAAACAAACATTGAACATGTTTATGCAATAGGGGATTGTGCTGGTGGTGACCTCCTTGCTCATAAAGCTAGTTATGAAGCAAAGATAGCAGCCGAAGTGATCAGTGGTCAAAATAGTGTGATTGATTTTCAAGCGATGCCTTTTGTTATCTTCAGCGATCCTGAAGTAGCCTATACAGGTTTAACAGAGAAGGAAGCAAAGGAAAAAGGATACGAAACAGTATCCAGTCGTTTTCCATTCCAAGCAAATGCTAGGGCGTTATCTGTCTCGGATGCAGATGGCTTTGTACAAGTTGTAGCCGAAAAGAATACGAAAAGAGTGTTAGGAGTACAGATGGTTGGACCAGAGGTATCCTCTCTGATTGCAGAGGCTGTTTTTGCGATTGAGGCTGGGGCAAATGCGGAAGATCTTAGCCTTACGATTCATGCTCATCCTACCTTACCAGAGCCACTTATGGAAGCAGCAGAAGGTGTGATGGGACATGCTACACATATGTTGAATAAAAAGCAATAATGTGAATGCAGGCCAACCTGCACTTTTTCATAAGTGCAGGTTGAATTTTTATTAATGGATGGAGACTCATGCACATTTTGTATTGATAGATGTATTACGGTTCTGTTGCAAAGTAAAAAATATAGCTAAC
>NZ_KV826590.1:0-25280 GCF_001835975.1 Staphylococcus sp. HMSC034G07 | reverse complement strand
ATAACCCTAGCAACCCGGAGAATCCTAGCAACCCGGAGAATCCTAGTAACCCGGATAACCCTAGCAACCCGGATAACCCTATTAACCCGAATAATCCGGAAAATACTCACAACCCAGACAACTCAGATAATCCGGACAATCCTAGCAATCTGGATAACCTAAACAATTCGGATAACCCAGGTAACCTAGATTATTTAAATAATACAGATAGATCTGAATCAATGAATAACTCAAACATTTCCAATAATACAAAAGGCTTAGCCACTTTCAACAACAGTGATTTAATAGGTAATCCGGAAAAATTCCATAATTCGAACTACAATTCTATTTCAAATATGGTTTATAACTCAAATAATCACGTAACATCTAAATTTATGTATCCCACTTTAGAAACAGATGTGACTAAAAAAAGTACCGATTATTCTGATAAAAATCAACTACCAAATACTGGACAATTACAAGATAAAGCAAATCCATTATTAGGCGCAGTCGCAGCAATTTTTGGTGTTATATTCATCCTATTCAGACGTAAAAGCATACGAAAAGAACGCTAACTTTAATCCATAAAACAAAATCTAATCTAACATGCTAACCTTCAGAAAATTATAAGTGAAAAATTTCTATTATAGTAAAAACGAATTAAAAAGCAACGTACAATGTCTTATTGTACGTTGCTTTTTATAAATAGTAATTCAATTAACAAAAAAGTTATACTTTAAAAATGTTTGACTAAAAGTATTTATAATCATAGCGTCCATAAAATAAATGGTATGGGATGATTAATAATAACATCAATATGCCCAATGCAATATATAAACCTGCATAATTTAAAAATGGCACGATTAATCCTAAGAAATAAGGACCAAATCCAAGCCCTAAATCAAAGAAAATAAAGAATGTTGAGGTTGCTAAACCTATATTTTGAGGCTCTGCAACTTTAACAGCAATCGTTTGATGTGCTGAAAATAAATTACCATAACCTAAGCCAATAAATACCGCAGCAATTAATAAAAGATATCCTGATGCTGAAAAACCAAGTAAAACCATACCGATAAAATATAAAATAATGCATGGGTATACAATGATATTTGCACTTTTATAGTCCATTGCTTTCCCTGTAATTGGTCTAGTTATCAGAACAACGATTGAATACACAATGAAAAATACACTTGCATAGCTTACAATATCTCGTTGCTCTGCAAAGAAACTTAGAAAAGAAATCAAACTACTATAACCTAAAGCAAACAGTAAAATTAAAATACCAATAGGTAGTGTTTTTAAATCAATAAAATTTGAAATATGCCATTTATTTAATTTAGTTGATTCTGGCCCTGAATTTTTTTGATTTGGGATAGATGTCATACTTGCAATTAAAAGGGAAATAACAGCTAAAATAAAACATAAAATGAAGATTACAGAATAGGAGAAATTTTGATTTAAAATTAATCCTAAAAAGGGACCGATGGCTGTGGCAATTGATAAACTCATACTAAAGTAACCAATGCCCTCACTTTTACGTGAATTGGGTGTGATTTGTGCAACGATTGTTCCTACAGCGTTTGCTGCAATACCCACCGCAAAACCATTTACAAATCTACTAAATAGTAATAATCCGATATTTAAACTTACAAAATACAATAACGTAGTCAGCACAAATGCGATTAAACCGATAATTAATATTTTTTTCGAGCCTACTTTATTGATGATATTACCTGTTAATAATCTACCACCCACAGTTCCTATAATATAAATACCTGAAACTAAACCAGCAATTGATGCTGAAGCATTAAATTTTTCTGCAGCAAATGATGCCATGGTAACTATCAATAAATAAAAAATTGACGCACAACATCATAGTATAGTCCTTCGACCATATTCGTTCTTTTGTTTTCATTATTTATTTGACTCCTTACTTTTAACTACTCAACTTTGTTATTGTTTTCACATGAAGCATTAAAAAATAAAGACTATTGAATTTAGTCTTTATTTTGAAATACAATATTAATTTTCATTATCCATAGAATTGTGCAATACATTTAGTACAAGTCCACTTACTGGTACAAAAGTTTTACGTTTAGTCGATTCTGAAATCACAGAAGTTAAATCTTTATAAATTGCATCTAAAGTACCGTTATTTTTGTATTCTTTTATTTCACCCCAGTTGTTAGCCGCCCAACTGTTGCCTGTACTAACTTCTACTATTTTAAGAATATCGGACTCTTCTAAACCATAACTATCACCAAATTTAACCGCTTCAGAAATACCCACCATATTAATACCTAATAAAAGGTTGTTCGCAAGTTTAGCAGCCTGACCTGCACCAATTTCTTCTCCTAAATCAAAAATATGTTTACCCATAGCTTCAAAATATGGATGTAATGTTTTTCTAAGTTCATTTTTACCTGAAGCAAATATGGCTAAACTACCATTGTCTGCTCCTGATAAACTATCACTTACTGGAGCATCGATAATATTGAACCCTGCTTCTAATACATCTTTTTCAAGTTCAGACATAATCGTTGGATTTAAAGTACTCATAACTACGACAGTAACACCTTTTTTATCTGCAGAAGTTACGCCATCTTCACCAAATATTACACTTTCTGTCTGTTCTCTATTTCTTACCATAGTTATAATTGCATCATCTACTTGATCTACTACTTCTTTGATTGAATCACAACCAACAATACCTTCGTTTTCTAGTTCTTTTATTTTGTCTTTATTTAAATCATAAGCTAATACTTGATAACCAGCTTTTTGTAAGTTGATTGCCATTCCAGTCCCCATATTACCTAAACCAACAAAACCTATTCTTTTCATAAAAAATGCCTCCGCTTTATTTATTGATCTTTAGTATACTTCTATTGTAATATGACCACCGATATGCGTAAAATATATAAAAGGAATTATATATATGAATAAAATTCATAACTTTGTGTGAAGGAGTGATGTTTTTGGATATAAGACAACTCAAATATTTTATAGCTGTCATTGATCATCAAGGGTTTTCTCGAGCTGCAGAATCACTATATTTATCTCAGTCAACGTTAAGTAAAGTGGTGAAAAATTTAGAAGATGAGTTAAACACCACGCTAATTGATCGTTCTAATCAAAAAATAGAGCTTACAGAATCAGGAAAAGTTGTATATCAACAAGGTTTACAAGTGTTATTATCTTTAGAAAATATATCTAATGAACTATTTGATATTGAAAATTTAAAAAAGGGTCATATCAATATTGGTATACCACCGATTACAGGTACGTTATATTTCCCTAAAATAATCAAATCTTTTAATAGTTTGTATCCTAATATCGAAATCAACATTACAGAAGCTGGTGCACATAAAATTAAAAATGAATTACTTGATGGTTCAATCGATATAGCAGTATCTATGAAATTAGATAATGACGAAAATTTAGAAATACTGCCTTTAGTTAGCGATCCTCTAGTACTTTATGTAAACGACCAACATCCATTTGCGCAAAAAGAATCAATTGAAATATCTGAGCTTAGAAATGAAAAAATAATTTCACTTGATTCTGATTTTGAACTACGCAAAATGTTCATATATGAATGTTACAAAAACGATTTTAAACCAAACATTATTTTTGAAAGCGCACAATGGGATTTTATGCTGTCTATGGTTAATGAAGATTTAGGTGTAGCAATCATGCCCTATTCTCTTTTGAAATTATTGAATTTAAAGCATATTCAAACTATACCTATCATAAATGATGCATTAACTATGGATGTGAATTTCTTAATTAAAAAACAAAAGCCCATATCACCACCATTGCAAGCATTTATAGAATTTAGCCAATCACAACTTAGCGACATGAAATAAAGTAATAGTCATTATTCATATTATGAACTTAACGAATAGACCGTACGTCCTTATAATAAAGATATAAATAATTATTGGAGGTCGTATCAATTGGAACAAAATCGTAATGAAATTGGTCAAAAAATTATGGATGATTTAACAGCAACAGATAACGCTAATATACCAACGCATGCAAATATTGAAGAAGAATTAGGAGACGTAGCCCCAGGTTTAGGGAAATATGTTACTGAATTTGCGTTTGGAGATATTTATTCTCGAGAAGGATTAGATTATAGACAACGTGCAATTAGTACAATATCCGCACTTGTTACGCTAGGTACAGAACCTCAACTGGAATTGCATATTAATGTAGCACTAACAGTTGGTTTAACACCTCAAGAAATTTCAGAAACTATTATGCATTTATTACCATATGTAGGTTTTCCAAAAGTGTTAAACGCCTTGAAAATTGTTAAACGTGTATATAAAGAACGCGGCGTTTCATATAGTTCAAAATAAAATTTTAATTTAATGATTACTCCAAAAAGTAAACCTCCCTGTTATAAGGTGGTTTACTTTTTATTTTATTAATCGTGAAGCAACGTATTAACTTGACCAACGCCTATACTTTTTCTTAACAAAAAAGGCTACTAAAACCAGTACTTCCGGTTATTTAGTAGCCTTTTAAATATTATTTTATAACTTCAACAAAATCTTTATTTGCTGTTAAGTAATTTCCTTCTTGTGTAACTAATCGTGGTGTTGATTTATTCGTATAAGCAATATTAGCGACACTAATCGTGTCTCCAACTTTAAGTGTTTCCAATGGCTCACTTTTGAATATTCTAGAATGATATAATTTACAAACTTTTTTAATTTTAACCTCATTAGGAACATCTGTAATATATTTATGATGGTTGTCCATGTGAATCTGTGCCACAAAATCTTTATTTGCTGTGATCACACTATCATCTTCAAGAATTAATCTAGGTGTACCATTTGATGTGAACTGAACATCTTTAGGCACTACTTTCATACCTGGATTTAAACTCATGAGCTTCGTTTCAAATTCAATATCACGATATACATTTGTTTTTTTAAGCGTCATCAATGGTTCTGATGCCGTTAGGAAATATTTTCCTTGGTATTTTTCCCTCAACTTATTGACGAACTCTAACTTGAAGCTTTGTCGTTTCATTTTATAAATGTCATTATTACTCGGGTAAGAAGCGTAAACTAAGGCGATATCATTCGTTTCACCAAATTCGACACCGAGGTTAACATCTATCTCTTTCGATTGCTTAAATTGTTCCTGGGGTATATAAATGCTTTTATCTTTATACACATAATCAACATGATACACGTTCATTGCGTTATTAATTTCAATTAATTTCACACCATTGATTTGGACGTTTTCTGGTTTCAATACTTTAATCACTTCATATAATTCACCATTTAGCATTTGTGTACCTTCATACACTGGATAACAACGCACTGGTGTTGGTTCTAAAATAGCACAATCACTGTCAATTTCCATGTAAATTGCATCTTTTTTCATATAATAACGCCAATAACCATAAACAAGTGCTTCTGTAAAATTTAAAAAAGCTTCCTTATCTTCTTGATGATAAAGTGTATACATAGCTATAAATTTTTTGTTACTAATAAATTCCTTCATATCATAACCATATTCATTTAGCATATGTTCTACATCATCAAAAATAGCATAGAACGTTTGTTTATTATCAGACTTTAAAAACGTCTTTGTATGCAACAACCTTCTAAAGAAGTCTACTTCCACCATTCTAGATAACATCATCTTTTTCAGAGATTCGGATATATTCATTTTACAAATACGTTTGGTTATATCCACATTCAAATAAGCTTTATCTACCACTGAGGTCTCTTTCACAAGTGATTGATTTTCATCGTATCTGTTCACATGATAAACAGGTATCGTAGACATCGTAATGTTTTGAATCTTAGAAATAAGATCGATGAAAAATAATTTATCTTCACCAAATTTCATATGTTCAAATTGAATCTGATTATTAATTACAATATCACGTTTAAATACTTTACCCGGTGGCCCTACTGCTCTAAAAATCTTTTCAATATCTTGTGGCACCAAATTTGATGCATCTTTATAGGATGTGAATTTAGCATGATACGTAATACTTTTATTCGTATGTTTGTAGCTTTGTCCTAAGCCTAACTCTGCATCATCACTATTAACTTTTTCCATAAATCTTGGAAACCCTTCAGTATCTAACCAATCATCGGCATCCAATAAGGCAATATATTTCCCTTTTGCAGCTTTAATACCTATATTTCTTGGTTCTGACGGACTACCTGTATTCGTTGATAACTGAATTAATCGGATAAAATCATACTGGTTAGCATAACTATCAATCATTGCTACTGAGTTATCTGTAGAACAATCATCAACAAAGATTGCCTCCAATTTTGATTGTTCCATATTTAAATTGATTAAAGATTCAATACATTTTTTTAAGAATGGTTCTTTATTATAGACAGATATAATAACCGAGACTAATTTATCCATTCAATTCTCCCCTTTTTAATCTACTAGGTTATTTTTATAACTTTGATAAAACGTATCATACTTAACGTTCCCAATGCCTCCTACTATATATTTGCCTAGTTTAAACTGGTTAAATACATAAGCAATGCATATTGAGAACGTAATCGTTAATGTAAATGTAAATACGATATTGAATATAGGATGTTCATGTAATGTCCCTAACCTATGTACAATAAAGTAATGAATTAAATATATTGAAAAAGAATAATTACTGATTAAAATGAAAAATTTTGGTACATATTTAACATAAGACGATATTAGAAAGAATATTAAGATTATCATAGTAACATAGATTGGTGTATCAATACGCTTAGAGTCCACTAGCGTTAACCAGCCCGACAAGTAATTGATCAGCGTTATGACCGTCACTATAACAGTTCCTAACACAATGTATTTCGCATACTTTTGTATGTTGGCCATCAACGTTTCATAATAATAACCCATATAAAAACCTAGTAAGAAATAACTAAGCCAACCTATGAATATCATCCAGCCCTCTCGTTGCCATAACCAATTTAAATACCAAGCCTCTGGTGCATCAACAAAAGTTCTCATAGCCCAAAATAGCATCGTGATAACTAATGAATATACGATTAATTTTAATGGATTAAGTTTTACTAAGTGCTTCGCAAATAATACATGTAAAGCATAAAATTGAAAAATAATAACAATAAAATATGTCAGCGTGCCTCCATGAAACATCATAAATTGTACAGAATCTAAATATTCCATTAAATTATTAGGCTGCCCGTAGACATACGCTAAACCTAAGTTAATGATGATATATGGAATCCCTAATGTCAGCAACTTCTGTTTTACAAATCCTTCTTTAACCTGTGTCTTATATTGTTTCGCTAATAAAAACTCAGAAATAAAAACAAACATTGGTGTCGCGTATAATAACAGTAATTGAAAAACTCTTAATAAATAGCCATCATTCGGCATTTCAAATTTATAAAATGTTGTAGTAATTGTATGAATCATCACAATACTTAGACAAGCAATTGCTCTCATCCAAAAAATAATAGATGTATATACCTTCATCATTGTGCTCCTCTTTAGATTAATCTATGTATGTTCAAATTTTCGCAAATGTGAATTTATCATTTTGCATGAAATAACGTGAATTATATTACAATGTTTTTTTGAATTCAAACATTTCTTTGTTTTTGAAATCTATACTTAGAGATTTGTTTATTAACGCTACATGCTATGTCCTTATACAATTTTATATATATATGCGCAATTACAATTTTTGTTTTTCTACAGAAAATCGGAAGATTTAGACTTCCCTTAGACTACCCGAATATGAATCTCACTAAAATATATAAAAAACCCCAACACGTATATACATACGCATTGAGGTCATTAGCTTATTAAAAGAAATCTACTTATTAAAATTAAAAACTTGAAACGTGCTACTTTAGCAATAAATTCAATATATTATCCTTGATTTTCTGGATAGACTTGCTTGATTGCACCATTAAGTGCTTCAGCAAAATCATACATCGTGGTAGTCCAATTTTCTATTTTTTTACGTGATGCTGTGCTAGTGTCTTCATCTTTGAAAAACGCTTTTCTTAAAGCGGTCGTTAGTTCTAATTGAACACCTGTGCTTTCCTCTACTTTATTAATAAAATTAGCATTACTCAGCCCACCAAGGTATTCTGGCGGTATCTTCACTACAAATCCTTTAAGTTCAAGTTGACTTTGAATGGCGTCTCTAAGCGGTGATTGATAACCACCTAAGTATACGAGTTGTTCTTCACCTTGAGCACCATGTATTGAAATGGTAGCTGTTCGATCTTGAATCATCTCATGCAAAGTTGCATCATCATAATTTGTAGATGTTACATGTAATTGTGTGTTGTTGGATGGACGTATCGCTTCAAATGAAAAATAATCAAAATCACCATTATTCGCCACTAGTTTTGTTAATTCTGAAGTCCCTTGTTCAAGGTTCCCACCATGTGGTGCCACTATCAACACTGATTTCCCGACATTTCGTGTATCTTTCTTCCAGTCGATACCTTCTGTCGTATCTTTGTATAATTCTGTCATAGACTTATAATAATCTTGTTTACGCGTTGCACTAGCTGTCTTTGTTTCCGTTTCTGGAGTTGCTTTTATTGTTTCTTGTGACTGTAATGTCTTATCTTGAATGTTCGTATTTTCGAGTTTAGGAAATACTGTGTTTTGGGATGCTTCATTTGTCTTGACTGGTGCGTTTGCTATTGTACTAGGTTGTACTGGTGCAGATGGTGTAGGTACTGTCGATGGTGTGTTTGATTTTGTAGTCTGCGGCGTTGTTGTACTTGAAGCCTGAGTCTTTGTCGGTGTGCTCTGTGTCTTTACTGGAGTTGTTTGCGTTTTTGTCGATGATATTGTCGTGCTTTTTATCGGTGTACTCGGTTTCTTCGCTGTTGTCGCCGGTACTTTTGTTGTTATGCTTGGTTTCTTCGCCGTTGTCGTCGGTACTTTTGTTGTTGTGCTTGGTTTCTTCGCCGTTGTCGTCGATACTTTTGTTGTTGTGCTTGGTTTCTTCGCTGTTGTCGTCGATACTTTTGTTATTGTACTCGGTTTCTTCGCTGTTGTCGCCGGTACTTTTGTTGTTATGCTTGGTTTCTTCGCCGTTGTCGTCGGTACTTTTGTTGTTGTGCTTGGTTTCTTCACCGTTGTCGTCGGTACTTTGGACGTAACAGGTGCTTTAACCGTTGTTGTTGAAATAGCTTTACTAACAGTTTTTTTTACAGGTACTGACTGCTTCGTCACTGGTGCTTTTTGCGCTATAGGTTTTACTGTTGCTTGTGTTTTTTTAGTTGTTACATTTGTAGCAGCTTTTGTTGTCGTTGCTTTTACCACTGCAGGCTTTACTGTTTTCACCGTTGTAGTTGGTTTAGTTGTCAAAGTCGTTGTTTTTGTTACTGTTTGTGATTTTACTGTTGAAGTACTCGCATGTGCATTTTCACTTACTAAAGCAATCGTGCTAATCCCAATAGCAGTCGTTACAAGCCCTAGCACTAACTTCTTGCTAGAAAAAGTACGTATATTCGTATTCATTTTCATTTTTTCCCCTTAATGTTTTCTATAATTTTAATAATACACAATGTTTTTTAAAATGCAATAATTAAATTATTGTTTAACTTAAGATTAATAGCTTATGACATTAGTAAAAAAATACTACAATAAAGAAAAAAATAGTTATCACAAGTATATTTTGCCAAACAAATGTCTATTTCATTATATTATTCCTATTCTCAAAAATATATTGCCATACACAAAAGAAAAAGTATATAATATTAAAGAAATAATCTTATTTACTTTTTACACAAAAACAGAGGGGACAGATTAAGTGAATAAACCGTCGTGGGCAATAAAATATATTTCTGCAATCATCGCCATATCTATGATAATTTGTTTGGTGATAATATTTCATGTTGATACAATGGAGGCTGCTGAAAACACTACTGATATCAACTATCCAACTAACCATAAAGTAACTAAAAAATATCCGATAACAACAAAAGCAACAAAAAAGATCAATACTACAAATGACGGGAAAAATACTAAAATAGTTAGTACTAGCAATTTAAAATCACAACAAAATGAAGTTCAATTTCCCAAGCAAAACACTAAATTGAAATACAATAATAAAGACATAGAATTTAAAAATCCAGTTATAAAAGGGGCTCCAAAAGATACTCCGAAAGTAATTTTGGGTAAAAATGTGCAACCTCCATCAAAAACTATAAAAGTACAATCGCACTCACCAATAACCCAAAAGAAAAAACTAGCAAAACAACCAATAATTCAAAATAAAAATAAAGCTATTATGCCCACTAACAAAAATCAAAAAACAAATGCATCTATTAAACAAAAACAAAGTGGGTCATCAAAAACCAAAGTTCGAGTAGCTCAACATACTTCTTCTAAGCGTACATCAAAATCTATAAAACCACAGTTACTATCAAGTTCAACTAAAACAACAAAAAAACAAACGAATACGACTAAAATAAATAAAAATATAAAACCACAAACCTTATCTTCAACAACAAAAAAACAACAAACAAAACCATTAGCTAAGCAAGCAAAAGCATCTAAAAGTGTAAAGGTTATTCCAAAAACAAGTAAGCAAACTTCAAAAAACAGCAACTACTATAATCAAGCACCTAAAACTTGGTCATCAAAGATACCAGGCAGCGATAATGTGCGGGATTTTGGTCAAACGACTGAAGCATCCGGCATCAATGATGCATTAAAAATCATGAAAAATTCCGGCAATAAAGGAGTTACTTTAGAACATACGACTGCAAAAGCAGCCAATATTGCAACCGTATTTAATTGGAATCCTATTAAAAAAGCTCTGACATATGGCACTGGAACTGCAATTGGTAAACATACAATATTAACAGCTAATCACGTCGTCAATAATCCAGAAGCACATAAACCAATGTCACCATCTTCATTACAAAATCTTAGAGTGAATCTGCTACAAGAAGGTTCAACCTACACACGTTCGCTCAATGTGATTGGTGTAAAAATGATGCAATTTGGTGATGTCGCATTATTATATACAAAAGAAGATATTTCAAAGTATATGAAAATACGTAAAATTGCTCCAGAAAAATCGATTACTAATATCAAGGCTAATACGCCTATTCATATGTACCATTATGGATTACCAACTGGCAAATTCAAGAATGATCCTATGGGTACGATGTATCATTCTAAGGGGAAATATTCCCTTATGGCTCGCAACATCAATCCAATGGGCTATTATCAAATGATGGCTGAACCTGGTTCTTCAGGAGGTGCCATTTTAAATAGTAAAAATGAAGTTTTAGGTATACACGCTTTTAGAATTGATTCAGGTGATTATAAAAAATATCACTTAAATACGATGGCAGAATTAAGAAGTAAATTACGCAAAGAAGTTATTCAAAATATTATCTAAGCTATTTAATAAGCATCTTCGATTGTTATCGAGGATGTTTTTTATTGTTGCAATAATTCGAAACCCTTAAAGTGTCTTTTTTATATTAAAATGCATACCTTCAATCATTTTTAACGGCTCACAACAGGATTATATTATAGAAAAGCAACTACGAATTAGATCTATTTTCTAAACAAGTATGCATATACATTCAAAATCTAAACTGATTCCAAAAATAAAAGTCCCACTTCTCAATTGATTGAGTTAGTGGGACTTATGCATGAATTACAGTTCTAGGTAATGATTTTATACTTTTCTCAATTCTAATTACCCAAGCAAGAGGAGATAACAAAATCTTTTAAATAAAATTAGATTTCTGTCCTACTCCCTTATTTGAAGTGAAATTCATCGCTCATTATATTTTTAAGTTTCTGTTTTAGACCAAAACTGTTTTTCACTATCATCATTCAAACTGATAAACATCATTATGACGTTTAACTTGTTAGCAACTTTACTCCATTACATCGCTTTCTTCAGCTTTTTCAGTTACTTTTCTCATCAGTGGATCTGTAATTGGTTTGAATATTACACCAATTAATAAGAATCCTATACCAAATAATGAAAGTATTACTAATTTTTGAGTTAGAATTTCAGGAACAGGTCCACCAACCGCTTCTCTTAATGCATCGATTGCATAAGAGAATGGTAAGTAAGGATGAATCGTTTGGAAAAACTCTGGTGTAACTTGGATAGGAAATGTTCCCCCACCACCTGCAATTTGTAGCACAAGAAAGATGATGGCAATGGCTTTCCCTGGATTTCCTAACAGTGATACCAAAGTATAAACAATGGTAACAAATACGACTGATGCGAATACTGCGATACCAATAAACCAACCAATTGATTCCACTTGTGCTTTCAGTATTACGATATCACCAATAGATACAATAAGCGCTTGAACGATACCTAATAAGTAGAATAATCCACTTTTACCTAAATATATTTCTCTTGTTGATAGGTATGGTGCTAATGATTTGTGTTTATTATCTGTCGTTAATAAACTCACCATCAATAACGCACCTACCCAAATGGCTAAGGCTGTATAGAATGGCGTGCTTGCTGAACCATAGTCTTTCACAGGAAATACATCCTTTTGATCAATATCTATTGGATTCGCAATCACATTCGCTTGTTTTTTCAAATCGTTCTTCAATAAATCTACCATTTTGTCTACCGCATCATCTTTTTCAATCTCATCAAATAGTTTGTTCGCTTTAGCAAGATCTTTTTCAACATTTGGTAATTGGTTACGTGCGAAATTCGCTAAATTATGCAATCCTTCTTTGGCACGTGGTTGATTGGTATCCAAAATATCAACTAAACGATCGTAACGATTGAATAAGGTCGGTATCGTGCTATTTACTGTTGCTGTCGTATCAGACAATTGTTGCTCTAACCCTGGTAAATCATTTTCAATAAAGGATGCTGCGTTCGCAACGCCTTGTTTAAATTGTGGATAATAATTTTGTGCAGTAGCCATTGCATCCATATATCTTTGCTCAATGGTTGGCAATGCACTTTGAATCGCTTCGATTCTATCTTTGCCTGTTGTCAAAATACTTTGTCCAGAGTTTATAACCTGTTCTATCGTATTTAATTTCGATTGAAGCGTTGAAAGTCTAGCATCGCCTTCATTTAATACAGACATTACTTCGTTTGATATGTCGAACAAATTCTGATTTAGTTCTGTTTTAATATAATTTCTTAAATCATCCAAGCTACGATTTACGCGAGGTAGGTCTTTAAGTAATGCTACTGCTTCTGCCTTACCAGAACTTCCGTTTGACAGTGCATCACTAAGTTGATTCTGCTGCTTAATTAAGTCATTTATTTTATTATTTGTCGATTCTAATTCTTTGATTTCATTCGATAAATCGACATTTTCTCTCTCTTCTAGTTCTGTTAATATATCGATAAATTGCTGATTAAATTTACTAGTCATTTCCAGTCTAGATTTAATATGATCCAGTGTTTTTTGAAAATCTTTAGGTTTGTCTGTAGATAAAATACCATATGTGACATTTTCCAACGCTTTGATATCTTCCTGACTACTTTCGGCTTGTTTGTCAGCATAATTAGAAAGTGATAACAATGACTCTGATAATGAAGATTGCATAGCATTAACATCTTTACTACTTACTGTAGAATCATGTTGTTCATTGTCATCATCATCGCTTTGATTATTACTTATTTGCGATGTTTGAATATTTGAATATCGACCTGAATGCTTAACACTTTGCTGCTCAGTTTGTATATTATCTTCTAGGCGTTGATTAACATTTTGATTTGCATCTTGTGCGCGATCAACGACTTCTTGGTAACTTTCTACGCGTTGTTGAATCGCAGGCAAGTAACCTTGTGCATCGTTCAATCCTTGTAAGCCAGCGTCTACCCCAGTGCTTGCAATATCAACACCTCGATTGATTTTAGGAAAGGCTTCTGGCACATCGTTAGAAGCAACATTAAGTGCATTTTCAATATTTGGCATGTAGTCATTTAATGCCAGTATTAGTTTAACACGCTCGTTCAATGCAGGTATTGCAGCATTAACTTGATTTAACTTATCTGCTGCATCGATAACTTCACCTTTATAGTCACCTAATCCTCTAAATCGATCCGCATAATTGTCAATTTGATCTTGGTTTTCATCTAAATAAATAAGTGTATCTGCAAAATCGTTAATTTTTGGCATAGCTTTATTCGCTTCGGATACAGCATCTTCAATTTTATTGATGGTTGGAATCTCTTCTTCAAGTTTTACACCTAGACGATTCGCTTCATCTAAAAGTGCTTGTGTCACTGTTTCATTAAACTGTTCATTCGCTTTTTGAACGATAGCACTTGTTCCAGCATCAGTCATTTTAGGCGCAATCGCATTAAGTTTTTGGTTCACTTTATATTCAACGTTTGCTTGTTGTGGGTCTTTTCGCAACGTACCAGTAATTTGGTGTGTAAATTTATCTGGTATATAAATGGCTGCATAATATTCTCCCATTTTCAAATCATGATCTGCTTTTTTTCTACTTACAAACTGCCAATCAAAGTTATCATCTTTTTTAAGATTATCGGTAATTTGATCACCAACATTAATTTTTTTACCTTTGACTTTATCCCCATTATCTTCATTCACAACTGCAATTTTAATATTTTTAGTATTACCATATGGATCCCATGTCGCATCCAAGTTAAACCAAGCATAAAACGAAGGAAGCAAGGCTAAACCACCTAAAATCACTAATACACTAGGCGCTTTAGCAATCTTTTTTAAATCCATAAAAAATAATTTTATTACGTTTTTCATTTATACACCTCAAAAACTAGATCTGTGATTTCTTCTTATATAAAATTCAAATTACTATTTGTTTATTGCATATAAATTGATATACTGAATTCATTAATAACGTTTAACCTTTTCATAGTTGATAGACATCAACTAAAAGCAAGACTATTAACAGTTTACCAAGATAAACAATACTTTGTATATAGTAAATAATATATTTTAGGAAAGAGGTATTTTCATGAGGCAACAAAAATTATTAGTTTGCTTACTTTCAACTTCTTTACTTATGCCATCATTTCCTATCAATGATGCCAAAGCCGAAACCTCAAAAGAAGATACAATGACTACTCAGTCAACTGAGACACAGAAAGACAAAGACAAAGAAAAATCTGATTCATCGCTATCATCATCCCAAAATCATAAAACTAATAACGAGAAATCTGATGATGTAAAAGAGAAATCTAGCGATAATAATCATAGTAGTGAACGGGAAGATCAACAAAATCGCAAAAATGATGGCCATGCTAAAACAAGTGAGCAGAACAACAGCCAAGAAAACGATAATTCTAAGACTTCTGACAAAACGTCGACAAATGTAACTAAAAATACATGGGATACATCAACAGACGATGATCGTTCAAACATATTTGATATGTTTAAACCAACACCTTTGAAACAAAACCAAGACAATAACAGTTTATCTAAATTACTGGATCAATTACTTTCTAATAATGAAGCAACACAACCCCCTTCCACATTAAAACAAAACGATGATTCAAACGAAGACAATAACAAACAAAATAATTCATTAACAGACCACACTGATTCAGAAGATTCAAATGCGACAGCTTTCATTGATGATAATGAGATAAATGATGATTCAAATGAAGATAGTGAAGAATCTGTACAAGAACAAAGTCGTACAGATCATGACAACGATGCTAATGACACAGCGCGTGAATCAGAAAACAGTCAATATGAGTCAAATCAATATACAGATGAGCAGGATGCACAACAAGATGATACCGAATCCAATTCAGATTCACACCAAAATCAATCTCGTGAAAACACAACGCAGGATGGGCATAGTCAGAATAAACAAGATGATGAAACAACGACAAGTAATAATGATACAGGTAAGCAGGATAATGACGCAGACACTCGTGACAATGACAGCACAACAGACAATCAATCTGGTTCATCGTCGGAAGATAGAGTATTAGAATCAATTTTAGACGAGTATAGTGAAGACGCTAAAAATAACCAAAAACAATATGAATCTCAAAAAGCACATTCATCAAATAAGGATTCTGAAAATAAGAAAAGTGACTCAGATGAACAACCATCAAGTAACCATGCTAATCCGCAGTTACCTTCTCAATCACAATTAGCCAAAAAAGAAAAACCGGCCCAATCCTTTGAAAATGATACCAAGCAGTCTAACATACGCGCTACTGCTATTTTCCAACAATTACCAAACTTGTCGGACGATAATAACACTACAAATCAACTGACAATAACTGAAAATAAAAACACACGTGACTTCATTAAAACAATCGCACAAGATGCACATGACATAGGCCAAGATGAAGATATTTACGCATCCGTGATGATTGCACAAGCCATATTAGAATCAGATTCTGGCATGAGTGCACTTGCCCAAGCACCTCATTATAACTTATTCGGTATCAAGGGAACTTACCAAGGAAAATCCACTACTTTCAATACTCTTGAAGACAATGGAAACAACATGTTCCAAATCTCAGCCGATTTCCGTAGTTATCCGAGTGAAAAAGAATCATTAGAGGATTATGCTAAATTAATCAAACAAGGTATTGATGGCAATCCAAATATTTATAAACCAACGTGGAAGCGCGAAGCACATAACTATCGGTCAGCAACTGCACATCTGGCTACCACATATGCAACTGATTCTCAATACGCTGACAAACTTAACAGCATTATTGAGCACTACGACTTAACACAATTTGACCGTAAACAAATGCCAGATTTAGACGATTATAAATTGAAGAACGATGACGATAATAGCGATTTCAAGCCATTTTCAGAAACCACAAATCACTCGCCTTACCCACATGGCCAGTGTACGTGGTATGCCTATCACCGTATGTCGCAATTCGATCAATATGTCGGTGGAGATCTAGGTGACGCCAGAAATTGGAACAATCGCGCAGAAAGAAAAGGTTATACGGTTTCTTCAACACCTAAGACACATACTGCCGTTGTATTTGAGGCAGGTCAGCATGGTGCAGATTCATTATACGGTCATGTAGCTTTTGTAGAAAAAGTGAACGATGATGGTTCTATCGTTATTTCAGAATCAAATGTTAAGGGACTTGGCATCGTTTCTCACAGAACCATTGATGCAGATGTCGCTACTGATTTAAGTTATATTACAGGTAAACAAAACTAACTTTATATAGACACATGATAGAATTCAATCAATATTTTAAAATTCTCATTTTCTGCAAAATAAAAGTGCACCATTTCAAAAGTCTCACTTATGTGACTAACTTTGAATGGTGCATTTTTTATATGATAACAAGTAGCCTTAGCACCTGTTTAAATTGATAAACTATAATTTTTTCGACTGTTTACGTTTAGCAAACCATATCAGTCCGCCACCAACGATTAACAACACGATACCTACTGGAATCGTTGATTTTTTCATTACTGTACCAGCATCAGGTAACGAGAAATTACCTTCATCATCGAACAAACCACTCAAGAAGCCGTCTGATTCACCTATAGATAAAGCACGTCCAGGTGATGGGTTCGGTATGTCTCGCACACCATCTAATAAACCATCACCACTGAATAAGCCACTCAACAGACTTGGTTTTTGAAGTCGTTGTGTCTCTGCATCCAATAATGTCGATATTTTGTCACCTTTATTTAATGATCTTTTATCCAATGTATCAGCAATGCTTGGTGTATTTTTCAAAGGTTCAAAGATACCATGGATATCATCTCTAAAGTTACTTATATCTTTATCAACTTTTAATAAGTCATTCAACTGTTGATCAAGACCTGATTTCATTAAATCAACAATATTATGCTTAGCATCTTCTTTTTTAGCAATAACATCAGCAAGTGCTTGTGCTTTCGCATCATTTAATTTGCTAGCCAACATCGTTTCCAAGGCTTGGCGTTTATCTTCAGATTGATCCAATAGCGTTTCTAAAATATCATCACTGGTTACATTGTCCCCAAAATTTTGTTTTAGTAACGCTACAATTTGTTCGTTATCAGGATTTTTTCGCATAATTTTTTCAGCAATACGAGATGCATCCACATCGTTCAAATGCGTTGACAATATCGTTTTAACCAACGCTTGCTTATCGCCTGTCTTATCAAACATCGCTTGTAAAATATCGTCACTTGAAGTTGTAGACAAACCGTCTAATTGACTGATTACCTGATTGGCAATTTGTTGATCTGTTTTACCATCTGTGTCTATACGTTCTAAGATAGATTGAGCATGTCTGTCATCAAAAGTACGATTAATGATATCTTTAACTGCTCGGTCTTTATTGTCTACAGATTTCAATTGATCCAGCACAATATCATGTTGTTCATTTAAATTTTGTTCAACTTGCTTAATTTCTTTTGCCATTTTACTTTTATTCTCTTTAGATATTGAATCACGCTCTGAAAGCATTGATGTTAATGTTTGTAACTTTGCTTCTTTAGTTGCTACATAGTCATCTAAGTTGTCATTGTTTTTAGCTTGTTTTGTCGTTACTTTATCAATTTCTTTTTCAAATTTTTCTAATGGTTGGGGAACATCATGATCTGAACGAGACGTTTTTTCAGGTGTGTTTTTTTCTGCCTGATTTTTTTCACCTTTACTGTTAGTGCTTTTCGCAACCTTATTTTGTTGTTCTTGATTGTCTCCAGTATCTCTTAACGCTTCATTATCGTTTTTTAGTTTACCCCCATCAACTTCATTTGATAATACATCAATTTTATCAAGCAATTGATCTAAGTTCTGTTGTGAATTTTCACTAGTTATGCGATCATGAGCGTTTTGCGTTTGATTATTTTCTTGCTCAGGTAAGTTACTTGAGTCTGTTTTCTCACTAGGAACAGTTTTTTCTTGATGATCAGTTACATGTTTTTGATTATCTGAAATATCTTTTTTGTCTTCATACGATTCATGATTATCTTCAGTAATATTGCTATCTTCTATTTGGGTGTTAGCAGATACACTTTGTTGTTCACTGAGGCGATTGTCATCATTCTCAGCTTTTTCCAACATTACTTTGGCCTCTTCAATGCTTTTAGCCTTCTCCATTTTTTGAATCGCATCACGCTTTTCACTACGCTTTATATTTTTCAATTTCTTTATTTTTTCTTTAGCTTGTTGAATTTGCTTTTCTAACGCTTGTTCGCTAGTCAAATGTGTATCAGCTTTCACATCAGCACTTTCTTTCGCCATTACAGATGATGTTGGATTTATACCATATCCTATTAAAGTCGTAGTCATAATCAGTGCGATACCAGACAATTTAAATTGATGATTCAAACTTTTTTTATGATTTAAATGATGAGTTTTTATCTGTTTCATTAAATTCACCTTTTCCTAGTTATTCACACCCATTATATCGGTTATATCACTTTATTCAAATAGCAAAGATTTCAACACATTATTTATTTGTATTATTAATTAAATAATACAAACTGAATTCTAAATCTTTCTTCAAATGTTCTTCTAGTAATTGAATCGCTTGTTTATCATTATGATTAACCATAGCTTCTACAATGGCTTTATGCTCTTCAATCAGACCAGGTCTTCTCTTATCAATGACTGTTTTACTAAATAAATAAATGTAACTTTTCAATTTTTGATAAGTATCTATAATGAACTGATTGTTTGTTGCTTTCATAATTTTTTGATGAAATAAGTCATTCGTTTCTATTATCGTTTCTTCATTTTCTTGATCAATATCGATGTCAGTATATCCTTTCAATTCTGTTAAATCTTCTTGTGTAAAAACAACACATGCTTTACTTAGTGCATGTGTTTCTAACAAAATTCTCATTTCAAATATATCTCTATATTCTTCACTTGTTGGAACAAATATATAACCATCTTTAATAAAATATTCAATTTCTAATTGCTTAATTGCTTCTCTAATTGGAGTTCTACTTACATTATATTTTTTCGCTAATTTAGCTTCTGTTAATTTTTCATTTTGCTTTAATTCCCCTAAAATAATGTCATTTCTAATTTTTTGATATACCGTCAAACCATTGTGTATCAATTAACTCAACTCCTTGATTACATACTACTATAAATTTTCAAAGTTTAAAATGTATACATTTTCAAATTATTGGTATACAATTACTGGTAACCGCTTACATTGGAGGAATTAATATGAAAATAGGATTTATTGGATTAGGTATTATGGGAAAACCTATGGTCAAAAACTTACTTAAAGAGAATAATACAGTACTAGTTAATGATGTGAATAAAGAAGCAGAAACTGAACTAGTAAATGAAGGGGCTAAAGTAGTTTCTATAGATGAACTAGCGAAAAATGCAGACTATTTATTTTTATCATTACCAAATGGCGCGATTGTAAAATCTGTTTTATATAGTGGAGAAGACTCAATTCTCGATAAAGATGAAATTAATATTAAATATATAATTGATACGAGTTCCCTTACACCAAATGAATCACTTGAAATTAGTAAAGTACTAGAAGAGAAATCTATTAAGTACATCGATGCACCAGTGAGTGGTGGAGAACCATTAGCAATTACTGGTGAACTATCAGTAATGATTGGTTGTGATGCTACTATCTTTCCAGAGGTTAAAAAAATACTAAAACCAGTATCTTCATCAGTAATAAGAGTTGGCGATGTTGGATCTGGTAGCGTTGTTAAATTAGCAAATCAAATAATCGTTAATACAAATATTGCAGCCCTGTCAGAAGGCGTACTATTAGCAAAAAAATTTGATATTGATTTGAATGAAATGTTCGAGGCAATAAGACACGGATTAGCAGGATCAGCTGCTATGGAAGCAAAATTCCCTAAAATGATTGAAAAAGATTATAAAGCTGGCGGAACACTCAATATTAATTTGAAAGATTTAAAAAATGTTACATCTACGATAGATACAATTGGATTAACACTACCTATCGTAAACCAAGTCAAAGAAATTTTTAAATCTGAAGTTAACCAAGGCAATGGATTAAACGACCAAGCTGGTATTATAAAATACTTTGAAAAAATTAATAATATGTAGGTGATGAATATATGTTAAATGCAGAAATAATAAACAAACGCATAAACGACACATTTAATAAAAATTTAGAAAGTCTAGATTATAAAATCGTAGTTTTAGACGATGATCCAACTGGAACACAAACTGTAAAAGACCTACCCGTGTATACGGATTGGACTGAATCTCTCTTAACCGATGCCTTTGAACAATCTAACAATATGTTTTATATTTTAACGAATTCACGTGCATTGAACACACAAGAAACTACACAATTACATCAAGAATTAAGTCAAAACATTGAAAATGTATCACTGAAATTAAAAAAACCTTATTTGATTATTAGTCGAGGAGACTCCACATTACGTGGTCACTTTTACTTAGAACCAAAAATTTTAAATGAAACAACATCAAAACCTTTTAATGCTGTCTTCTATTTACCTGAATTTTTTGAAGGCGATCGCTACACATATAAAGGAATTCATTACTTAAAAGATGAGGACCAATATATCCCTGTATCAGAAAGTGAGTTTTCAAATGATACTACTTTTGGTTTTGAGTCAACATCAATGGCAGATTTTATAGAAGAAAAGAGCCGAGGTGAAATTAAATCTGAGAACGTTTTTCATATTACTTTAAATCAAATTAGAAATAGAGAAAAAGAACAAATATTTGTTACTTTTGATACTTTAAGTAACTTTGATGCTGTTGTAGTTGATGCATTGAACGATGAAGATATGGATTATTTTACAGCATGCCTGGTTGAATATCTTAAATATCACAATAAAAAATTCATTTTCAGAACCGCAGCATCATTTGTGAAATCCATATGCGAAACACCTGGTGAAATCATCAATTTACAAAATTACAAGAAAAGTAATAACGGTGGTGTCATTATTGTTGGATCTCATGTTAAAAAATCGTCATCTCAACTCAATCATTTATTGGAAAATACCAAAATAAATGCAATTGAATTTGACGTAAAAACAGTGACTCAATCTAATTTACAAGATTATATCGATAAATTAACAACAGAAGTTGAAAATATTATTGCTAAAGGCAAAGATATCGTTATATATACTTCACGTGATGTGATAAAAACGGAGGATTTAACAAATAATTTAAGTATATCAACAAATATATCAAACAGTTTAGTTAGTATCATTAAACAATTATCTATACGACCAAGCTTTATTATTGCTAAGGGTGGAATTACGTCTAGTGATGTAGCAACCAAAGGCCTAAACATTAAAAAAGCAAAGGTCATCGGACAAATAACTAAAGGTGTACCAGTATGGTTAACGAATAAAGAAGCAAAATATGACCAAATACCTTACGTTATTTTTCCAGGTAATGTGGGAGAAGTTGATACATTAACCAAAGTCTATAAATTAAATAGCTAGTTTTTTGAAGGGGGTTAAAATCATGGGAGAAATTTGGCCATTAATTGCTGTTGTCATCGGGGTTATTATTTTACTTATTTTAATTATGTTATTTAAATTAAATACATTTATTGCACTCATTATTACTTCAATGTTAACTGGCATTATGTTAGGCATGCCATTACATAAAATTGTAGAAACTATTGAAAAAGGTATGGGAGATACGTTAGGTCATATCGCAATTATCTTTGGACTAGGTTCCATATTAGGAAAGTTACTTTCAGATGGTGGAGGTGCTACAAAAATTGCTGAAAAACTAATTGAAAAATTTGGTGAAAAATACGTGACATGGGCAATGTTGATTGCTTCATTTATCATCGGTATTTCTTTGTTTTTAGAAGTAGCATTTGTATTACTCGTACCTCTTGTATTTACGTTAGCCAAAAAATTAAATGTTTCAAATTTAAAAGTAGGTCTACCAATGGCGACTTCTATTGCTATCACACACGGTTTCTTACCACCGCATCCAGGTCCTGTTGCCATTGCGCAAGCTGTACATGCAAATATTGGTCATGTTTTGATGTACGGTATTATTATTGGTATTCCATTGGCAATTATTGTCGGTGGTTTGTTTCCAAAAATTGCGTATAAATTAGCACCTACCGCATTTTCTAAAACAGGTAAACGAGACGATATCGAAGGAACAAAATCATTACTACTAGAACAACAACCAAGCTTTGGCATTAGTTTACTAACTGCTTTAAGTCCAGTTATTTTGATGCTACTTTCTACAATTGTTCAGTTGGTAACTGGTCACGAAGATGGTAAAGCTTCTGGATTTGAAGGCTTCATATACTTTATTGGTTCATCTACTACTGCGATGTTAATCGCCGTAGTATTTGCTATTTATACCATGGGAATCAGAAGAAAACAAAAAATGAATGATATTATGGACACCGTTACAAAAGCCATTACCCCTATTGCAATGCTACTACTCATTATTGGTGGCGGAGGTACATTCAAACAAATCTTAATAGATGGTGGCGTTGGAGATACTATTTCTCATATGCTACACGGAACTGAAACGTCCCCTATTTTCTTAGCTTGGTTAGCAGCTGCTATTTTACGTGTAGCATTAGGTTCAACAACTGTTGCAGCAATCTCCTCAGTTGGTATTGTCCTACCATTGTTACAATCTGTTGATATAAACATTTCACTTGTTGTTTTAGCAATTGGTGCAGGTAGTATCTTTTGTTCTCACGTAAACGATGCAGGCTTTTGGATGTTCAAAGAATACTTTGGATTAACAATTAAAGAGACTTTTTTAACATGGACTTTATTAGAATCTGTACTATCTGTGATTGGACTGGGATTGATTTTAATTGTAAATATAGTAATTTAAAAAGGACGTGTCATTGTGAAATATGATGAATTACTGAACAATGCTAAAAACAAAGAATTCGCTATACCTCAGGTTAATCTTAATGAAATTGATTGGATTGATCCTATAATTAAAGCAGCTAGTAATATGGAATCACCTATCATCATTGCTACATCAGATAATATCGTTGATTTATTAGGCGGTTATAAATTCATTTGCCAGACGATTAGAAACAAAATTCACTCAATGCAAGTAAACATTCCCATAAAAATTCATCTAGATCATAGTACATCTATTGAAAATTGTAAAAAAGCAGTTGATGCTGGGTATGATTCAGTGATGTTTGATGGCTCTAAGTTAGATATCGTTGATAATGTTAAAAAAACATTTGAAGTTGCCACATATGCCCATAAAAAGGGCGTTGCAGTTGAAGGAGAAGTTGGTGGAGTTGGTGGTAAAGAAGACGGAATCGAAGATACTATTAAATATGCAAGTATAGACGATTGTATTACACTTTCCAAAAAAGCTAATATAGATATACTTGCACCTGCTTTAGGCTCTGCACACGGTGAATACAAAGGACAACCCAATTTAAACTTTAAATTAATGGAACAAATCAATAATACACTTCACCAAGCACTGGCACTACACGGTGCAACAGGTATTTCAGATACTGATTTAAAACATGCTATCCGACTAGGTCACGCAAAAATAAATTTTAACACTGAAGTTAAAAAAGCATGGACAGAAGCATTAAGAACTGTTTTAAATAATAATCCTTCATTGTATGAACCGCAAAATATAATTCAACCTTGTAAACAAGCCATCGAAGACACTGTAAGTAATTTAATTAAAAAATGTAACAGTGAAAATAAAATTTAAGTCAAAAACCGAATAATATAGTTCTTAAATCAACAAGGGGGTAAGTTAAGATATTTAACTTATCCCTTATTTCTTTATAATAGCACTACGTACTATTAATTTAATTGTCCAAAAGATTTTTAAGTAAAAGGTTTGTATTTGAGATTTCTCATTCTCATTTTTCAAAAAAACTTATTTTAATAAAAATATATCTTGCTATATTTTCCTCCAAATACTATCACTATAATATGACATTAGAAATTGATAAAAATTGATATACCTAATTTAACTATACAAAGCAAAAAAGGATTAAACAACCCATAATTGCTTAATCCTCAAAGATTATATTAGTGCGATTTAACAAAGTGTTCGTAACACTTTAATCCAAAGACTTTAGCTTTTCTTTCTTCTAAACACAGTAAGTAGTATACCGCCAATTAACGCTAGTACACTCGCAAAAAATCCAGTATTATTCGTTTCTCCTGTTTTTGGCAATTGTTTCTTTTTAATTGTATTAGATGTTGCCGAAACATTTAATGTATTTAGTGTATCTAATGTGTCTGGCGTATTCGGTGTATCCGGTGTACTTCGTGCATTTGGTGCATTTGGTTCATTTGGTGTGCTTGGTGTATTCGGTGTATCCGGCGTACTTGGCGTACTTGGCGTACTTGGCGTATTCGGTGTGCTTGGTGTACCCGGTG
>NZ_KV826589.1:0-3211 GCF_001835975.1 Staphylococcus sp. HMSC034G07 | reverse complement strand
TTGTACATTGAAAACTAGATAAGTAAGTAAAATTTATGATTTTACCAAGCAAAACCGAGTGAATAAGAGTTTTAAATAAGCTTGAATTCAAAAAGAAATAATCGCTAGTGTTCGAAAGAACACTCACAGATTAATAACATTTTGGGTTTTCAACCGACGGTTGTCGAGTTGGAAAGCAAATAGATTAAGTTATTAAGGGCGCACGGTGGATGCCTTGGCACTAGAAGCCGATGAAGGACGTTACTAACGACGATATGCTTTGGGGAGCTGTAAGTAAGCTGTGATCCAGAGATTTCCGAATGGGGGAACCCAATACGAGTTATGTCGTATTATCGATACGTAAATACATAGCGTATCGAAGGTAGACGCGGAGAACTGAAACATCTTAGTACCCGCAGGAAGAGAAAGAAAAATCGATTCCCTGAGTAGCGGCGAGCGAAACGGGAAGAGCCCAAACCAACGAGCTTGCTTGTTGGGGTTGTAGGACACTCTATACGGAGTTACAAAGGAATAGATTAGACGAAGCATCTGGAAAGATGCATCAAAGAAGGTAATAATCCTGTAGTCGAAAATCTGTTCTCTCTTGAGTGGATCCTGAGTACGACGGAACACGAGAAATTCCGTCGGAATCTGGGAGGACCATCTCCCAAGGCTAAATACTCTCTAGTGACCGATAGTGAACCAGTACCGTGAGGGAAAGGTGAAAAGTACCCCGGAAGGGGAGTGAAAGAGAACTTGAAACCGTGTGCTTACAAGTAGTCAGAGCCCGTTAATGGGTGATGGCGTGCCTTTTGTAGAATGAACCGGCGAGTTACGATTTGATGCAAGGTTAAGCAGTGAATGTGGAGCCGTAGCGAAAGCGAGTCTGAATAGGGCGTTGAGTATTTGGTCGTAGACCCGAAACCAGGTGATCTACCCTTGACCAGGTTGAAGTTCAGGTAACACTGAATGGAGGACCGAACCGACTTACGTTGAAAAGTGAGCGGATGAGTTGAGGGTAGCGGAGAAATTCCAATCGAACCTGGAGATAGCTGGTTCTCTCCGAAATAGCTTTAGGGCTAGCCTCAAGTGATGATTATTGGAGGTAGAGCACTGTTTGGACGAGGGGCCCTTCTCGGGTTACCGAATTCAGACAAACTCCGAATGCCAATCAATTTAACTTGGGAGTCAGAACGCGGGTGATAAGGTCCGTGTTCGAAAGGGAAACAGCCCAGACCACCAGCTAAGGTCCCAAAATATATGTTAAGTGGAAAAGGATGTGGCGTTGCCCAGACAACTAGTATGTTGGCTTAGAAGCAGCCATCATTTAAAGAGTGCGTAATAGCTCACTAGTCGAGTGACACTGCGCCGAAAATGTACCGGGGCTAAACATATTACCGAAGCTGTGGATTGTCCGTAGGACAATGGTAGGAGAGCGTTCTAAGGGCGTTGAAGCATGATCGCAAGGACATGTGGAGCGCTTAGAAGTGAGAATGCCGGTGTGAGTAGCGAAAGACGGGTGAGAATCCCGTCCACCGATTGACTAAGGTTTCCAGAGGAAGGCTCGTCCGCTCTGGGTTAGTCGGGTCCTAAGCTGAGGCCGATAGGCGTAGGCGATGGATAACAGGTTGATATTCCTGTACCACCATGAATCGTTTTAAGCGATGGGGGGACGCAGTAGGATAGGCGAAGCGTACGATTGGATTGTACGTCCAAGCAGTAAGACTGAGTGTTAGGCAAATCCGGCACTCATAAGGTCAAGCTGTGATGGGGAGAGGAAATTGTTTCCTCGAGTCGTTGATTTCACACTGCCGAGAAAAGCCTCTAGCTAGATTTATGGTGCCCGTACCGCAAACCGACACAGGTAGTCAAGATGAGAATTCTAAGGTGAGCGAGCGAACTCTCGTTAAGGAACTCGGCAAAATGACCCCGTAACTTCGGGAGAAGGGGTGCTCTTTAGGGTTCACGCCCAGGAGAGCCGCAGTGAATAGGCCCAAGCGACTGTTTATCAAAAACACAGGTCTCTGCTAAACCGTAAGGTGATGTATAGGGGCTGACGCCTGCCCGGTGCTGGAAGGTTAAGAGGAGTGGTTAGCTTCTGCGAAGCTACGAATCGAAGCCCCAGTAAACGGCGGCCGTAACTATAACGGTCCTAAGGTAGCGAAATTCCTTGTCGGGTAAGTTCCGACCCGCACGAAAGGCGTAACGATTTGGGCACTGTCTCAACGAGAGACTCGGTGAAATCATAGTACCTGTGAAGATGCAGGTTACCCGCGACAGGACGGAAAGACCCCGTGGAGCTTTACTGTAGTCTGATATTGAAATTCGGTACAGCTTGTACAGGATAGGTAGGAGCCTTAGATACGTGAGCGCTAGCTTACGTGGAGGCGTTGGTGGGATACTACCCTCGCTGTATTGGATTTCTAACCCGCACCATTAATCATGGTGGGAGACAGTGTCAGATGGACAGTTTGACTGGGGCGGTCGCCTCCTAAAGAGTAACGGAGGCGCTCAAAGGTTTCCTCAGAATGGTTGGAAATCATTCATAGAGTGTAAAGGCACAAGGAAGCTTGACTGCGAGACTTACAAGTCGAGCAGGGTCGAAAGACGGACTTAGTGATCCGGTGGTTCCGCATGGAAGGGCCATCGCTCAACGGATAAAAGCTACCCCGGGGATAACAGGCTTATCTCCCCCAAGAGTTCACATCGACGGGGAGGTTTGGCACCTCGATGTCGGCTCATCGCATCCTGGGGCTGTAGTCGGTCCCAAGGGTTGGGCTGTTCGCCCATTAAAGCGGTACGCGAGCTGGGTTCAGAACGTCGTGAGACAGTTCGGTCCCTATCCGTCGTGGGCGTAGGAAATTTGAGAGGAGCTGTCCTTAGTACGAGAGGACCGGGATGGACATACCTCTGGTGTACCAGTTGTCGTGCCAACGGCATCGCTGGGTAGCTATGTATGGACGGGATAAGTGCTGAAAGCATCTAAGCATGAAGCCCCCCTCAAGATGAGATTTCCCAACTTCGGTTATAAGATCCCTCAAAGATGATGAGGTTAATAGGTTCGAGGTGGAAGCATAGCGATATGTGGAGCTGACGAATACTAATCGATCGAAGACTTAATCAAATTTAAAAGTTTTGTTGGTTGAACTAAATTTTACTTACAATCTAGTTTTGAGTGTATAAATTTTATACATGACATTGTCTGGTGACTATAGCAAGGAGGTCACACCTG
>NZ_KV826588.1:0-3079 GCF_001835975.1 Staphylococcus sp. HMSC034G07 | reverse complement strand
TATTATACCATCTGTATCTTTTGAAGCATATGTACTTCCGATAAGTTGAATTATGTATTCTTTTCTGTTTTTCTATTTCCTTGTATTTTTTCAAATTCTTTTATATGGTTCAAAATCATTGTTGGAGTAACATTGATATATCCACTTTCAAGCTTTATTTTTGGGTAAATAATAGCAAAATTAAATACATATACTAAGACGATAATTAAAATAATAGTAAAATTAATTACATTGATATTCTGAGGTAGTAAGGTCGTATAAGAAAATAAAATAATTGGCATAAAAAAGACACCAAATCCAAATTGGTTTGGTATCAATCTCTTTAAATGAAAACAATGATTGCCTGTCTGAAAAAGAAATCATAAATTAATGATTGCTGAAGGAGGAGTCTTTGCTCTTTCTTCAATCTATGTAAATTATAACACAATTTCTTATCATCAAATATCAAGAATGATTTTAAAAAAAAAAGAGATTAAAAAATCAAAAATGAATAAACTTCTAATTTTTTATGCCAAAATAACTCCTTATAAATTTAAAAAACATAAAATTTAACATATAAAAATTTGCGATTTGCTTTATTGCTTTTTAACTTTTTAAAATTTTAAGTATCAATTAATAACACAAATTCATTTTCTATAACTACTTAAATTTCGTTTTTGATATTTCATTTTTTCAAAAATGGCTTATTCTATCAGAATAAAAGTTCAAAATTCTTTATTCTACTAGAATAAAAGGGTCTCTGAAGCCCTTTAAATAGGCTTTATCTATAGGATTAGGGTTCACATTAACAATGCCATTCGTAATTTATAGAATAAAAATTACTTAATGCATTTTTGTCTAATATAAATACGCTATAAATACTGTTATAATAGTATTTATATAGAGAGCAAATGACGAAGAAATGGTAAGAAAAATACATCAGCTATGCTGATTGACACGTCAGTGGCATTGTATTTCCTTATGCTCTTATTTTTTATTCTGCTTTCAGCATAAAAAATAAATGATTTGTACAAAAGTTAAAAGAATAAAAATGATTTTTCGCTATCATAATGACTCATTCTTTTCGTACCAAATCACTCAAGTTTATCTTTTTAATTAAAAGATGTTACGATACGTGATCAAAAGAACGTAAGAGTAACTTTATTTAGCTGTTTACAGCAAATAAACGTATATCTAATGTACTGCTAAGAAGAAGATTAGATATACCTTACTACCTTTAGAAAATTCAATTTTTAACTTTAAGTTAGTAAATTATTATTCATTAATTTAAAATTTGTCTAAAATCATCAACAGTATATATAAAGTATATTTTCCCTTCTTGGTCATACCATTATTTAAACGTAGGGTTAAATGCAAACCAGAAGTCTGACGATAACTTCAAGAGTTTCTAGGAAGTTTTTTGAAATATTAGTAATTAAGGCCTCTCTTTTTTAGATAAATGTCAGATTTATTTTTGTATTTAATGGGAGTGCTTCACCCCGAATGTAAACATTTTTATTTTTTTAGTTTACATTTAGAACGCTTAGTTTTATTATCAGTACTAATACAGATATAGGAAAGAGTGGTGAAATGTTTGCTTGTAATCATGAAAAGGTGCGCTAGATATCATGTGTCTAGGTAAGACGATTACGGGGGGGGATTTACCTTTAGCTGCTACTTTAAATTCTCAAAAGATTTATAAAACATTTTCAAGCTATAATCATGGTGTTAATGCATTTTTACATAGCTATACTTACACCGGTAACCAAATAGTATGTTCCATTGCTTTAGAAATTATTGTTACTTTTGCTCTAATTTTAAGCATATTAAATAAAGAAATTTAAAAAATGGTTAATATTTTTGAAAAAGCACTACACAATATATTAGATGAGGATGATTAGTATGAATTTAGCTGAAAAGATTTTAAAAGGAGAAACCTTAACTAAAGAGAGGTTATTGAAAATATATGAAAATTCTAATATAGATACATTAGATTTATTGAACGAAGCCTATATATTAAGAAAACATTATTATGGAAAAAAAGTAAAATTAAATATGATCTTAAATGCTAAGAGTGGTATATGTCCGGAAAACTGTGGTTATTGCGGTCAATCTAGAGATATGAAACAAAAGCAAAGATACGCTCTAGTGCCAGAAGAACAAATTGTTAGCGGAGCCAAAGTAGCTCACGAGAATAACATAGGTACATATTGCATTGTCATGAGCGGCCGAGGACCTAGTAACAAGGAAATTGATCATATAAGTAGAACAGTAGAAGAAATTAAATCAAACCATCCTCAACTGAAAATATGTGCGTGCCTTGGTTTAACTAATGATGAACAAGCTAAGAAGCTCAAAGCATCTGGCGTTGATAGATATAACCATAATATAAATACGAGCGAAAACTATCATGAAGAAGTTGTGACTACCCATACTTATAAGGACAGAACAAATACTATAGAAATTATGAAAGAAAACAATATTTCACCATGTTCTGGTGTGATTTGTGGGATGGGAGAATCAAATCAAGATATCATAGATATGGCTTTTGCCTTAAAAGAAATAGATGCAGATAGTATTCCTATTAATTTTTTACATCCTATTAAAGGTACAAAGTTTGGAGAAATGGATGAATTGACACCCATGAAGTGCTTGCGACTTATATCTCTATTTAGGATTGTCAATCCATCTAAAGAAATTAGAATTGCTGGCGGTAGAGAAGTTAATTTGCGTTCACTACAACCTTTGGCCTTAAAGGCAGCAAATTCAATATTTGTAGGAGACTACTTAATTACTGGAGGACAGCCTAATAAATTAGATTATAAGATGATAGAAGATTTGGGATTTGAAATCGACTCTGGATATAATGAGCTGAAAGAAAAAGTAGAATGACCTTACAAAGTGATTTTAAAAATTACAAGAAGAAGGTTTATATAGAGAGATTAAATCTATTGAATCCATTCATGGTAAAGATATACCTGTAGATGGGAAAATGATATTAATTTCGCCTCCAATGATTAGCGATACAAGAAGAAACTCGTTTTCAACTCGTTTCTTAAAGCCTTAAAAAAGAGATGTGAAAATATTTTCACATCTCTTT
>NZ_KV826587.1:0-29080 GCF_001835975.1 Staphylococcus sp. HMSC034G07 | reverse complement strand
AATTAATTCTACAGGTTTTGACTTTGAAAGTCAAGAACTTTTTAAAATTAATTTTAAAGCTTGTTTTGAAATATTGTTTTGTGTGTCGTTTTGTTTCGTCCGACAAGTAAATACTATACACGCTTAAAACGCTTTGAACAACAGTAAAATTTACACTTTTATATAAAGCCAAAAGCATAACTTCTTCAATTCACATACTTTAAAATATCGAAAAATACATAAAGTTCGTTTTTA
Source organism: Staphylococcus sp. HMSC034G07 (assembly GCF_001835975.1). Taxonomy (NCBI): domain Bacteria; kingdom Bacillati; phylum Bacillota; class Bacilli; order Caryophanales; family Staphylococcaceae; genus Staphylococcus; species Staphylococcus sp. HMSC034G07. The sequence continues at coordinate 28,846 of NZ_KV826587.1, read as the reverse complement.
TTACTTCGTCATGAGGTTTGTTATCGAAAAACAGCTGATAAACCTCTATAAAACAAACTTTACTATTTATTAAAATTCTTTTCGAAAAATTAAAGCTACCTTAAAAAAGGTAGCTTCGGTTTCATTTGAATTTACAATTGAGCATTTACTACATCTCTGTTCTGCCCATAATCGCTTTTGATAGGGTTACTTCATCCGCGTATTCTAAATCTCCGCCGACAGAAAGTCCTTGCGCTAATCGAGTTACTGTTAGACCAATTGGTTTGACCAGTCTTGATATATACATTGCTGTTGACTCACCTTCCAAATTGGGGTTCATCGCTAAGATTAACTCTTTTACTTCGTCATTTTTCAAACGATTAATCAGACTTGGAATATTAATATCTTCCGGTCCTATGCCATCCATCGGAGAAATAGAACCATGTAACACATGGTACAAGCCTTTATATTCACGCATTTTTTCCATAGCGATTACATCTTTATCGTCCTCAACTACACAAATAATTGAGCGATCTCTCTGTTTATCCTGGCAAATATAACATGGATCTTGCTCAGTAATATGCCCGCATTCACTACAATAGGTAAGTTCTCGTTTAACATCGACTAAAGCTTTAGCAAATTGAACGACATCGTCTTCTTTCATATCTAATACATGAAACGCCAGACGTTGGGCTGTTTTAGGCCCAATGCCTGGCAGTTTCATGAAACTGTCGATAAGTTTGGATATTGGTTCTGGATAGTGCATACAATCACATTCCAGGAATATTTAAGCCTTGTGTATGCTTACCTAAGCGTTCTTGAGTAAGTTCATCAGCTTTATTCATCGCTTCATTAGTAGCAGCAATAACTAAATCTTGTAACATTTCAATGTCATCTGGATCAACTGCTTCTTCTTTAATTTCTACATCGAGAACTTCTTTGTGACCTGATACTGTGACAGTCACCATGCCACCGCCAGCCGTACCTTGTACTTTTTCTTCTTTTAATTTTTCTTGCTCTTCATTCATTTTCTTTTGCATTTTCTGCATTTGTTTCATCATTTGTTGCATATTTCCGCCACCGCGCATATATTTATCCTCCTTAAAAACTTCAATCTCAACTGATTGTATTTCATCTTTTGTCTCATTATACATGCCTTTTAATTCATTGTCATGTATCACTCTTCATCTATGACATTTACTGTATTTTCTCCAAATAAGTCCTTCGCCTTTTGAACGACATCAACATCTTCAGGTGACGTTGTTGTCGCTGTTCTGTTTTCCTCGGCACTTGTACCTTGTTTACGATTTTGAAGATATTCTGTCCTTACCCTCATCCACTGGTCTGCTGGGACACCGACTACTTTCACTGTTTTATCTATAATGTTACATACTACGTTCTCAATATTCTCTCTTTTTTCATCATCTTTATTTACAATCTCACAATGTATTTCTTCTTCGAATTTAATCAGTACATGGGTTTCACTTGCTGCCACTGGTTCTGAATTTTGAAGAAGACTTACTAATGACTTCATATCATTACTCTTAGCGTGATCTATAACTTCTTGCCAGTGGTCTTTAAGTTGCTTAATATCTTCTTTGTTAGCTTTGTCTAACACTTTGGCTATTTGTTGCATTGAAAATGCATTTTTCGATTGTGGACCTTTACTAGCTGTTTTTTTAGCTTGTGGTTTGGCACTGTTAGCTACGACGCCCTGTGATTTTAAAGTTTTTAATTCATTTTCTAATTGTTCCATTCGCTGTAACAATACTTCATTATTAGGCTCACTGGCTACACTCGTTGTAGCAACAGTTTGCACATTTCTAGGTTCTCCTTTAATCATTTCTGCTATTTTAACTAATAATACTTCAAAATGAACGCTTTGATTGACACTAAATCTGATTGAAACAAGCGTATCATTAATCACGTCAATCATTTTATATAAAGTATCCAAGTCAAAATGCATCAATGCATCATATTCAGAATCCATATTAGATGTCTTATTCATAATGGTATCTCTTACAAAATAAATCATATCGTTAATCAAGCGATTTACTTCTTTACCTTGTGCAATAAATTGATGGTAAGTTGAAAATGCAGTTTTTACATCTCCTTCAACTACCTCTTTCAATAAATCATTCAACGCTTGAGCATCTACACTACCAGTTACATTCAACGCGTCTTGTAATGTGAGGTGTTCATCGCCAAAAGCGATTGCTTGGTCCATAATGCTTAGCGCGTCTCGCATACCGCCTTCAGAAGCTTTAGCGATAAAATCTAAGGCTGCATGATCATATTCTATCTCTTGATTGTCTGCTACGAATTGCAAACGTTCTACAATTTCATCATGGCTAATTGCTTTAAAATCAAATCTTTGCGCTCTTGAAATAATTGTCGGAGGTATTTTATGTGGTTCAGTAGTCGCCAAAATAAAGATTGCATGGGCTGGTGGTTCTTCTAAAGTTTTCAATAACGCATTGAAAGCGCCTGTTGTTAACATATGAACTTCATCTATAATGTATACTTTGAATTTTGATTCACTTGGTGCGTATTTAACTTTATCTCTGATATTTCTAATTTCATCCACACCATTATTACTAGCAGCATCTATTTCAATCACATCTGAATTCGTTCCGCGCGTAATACCTGTACAAATAGCGCATTCATTACAAGGTTCTCCATCAGAACGTTCTAGACAGTTGATAGCTTTCGCGAATACTTTTGCGATACTTGTTTTACCTGTTCCTCTAGGTCCGCTAAAAATATACGCATGTGATTGTTTTCCTTTTGAAATTGCGTTGCGCAATGTTTTAGTTACATGTTCTTGGCCAACTACATCTTCAAAACTTTGGGGCCTGAACATTCTATATAAAGCTTGATAATTCACCTTTGCACCTCCAATAACATTCAACAACTATTATATCACTGTGCTTTATATTTTGAATATTAATTAAATGCCTCTGGATAAACTACATTACCATTTGGTTGCTCAACAAGTTGTTCCCACAAGAATTTAACCATAAAGTATTTCGATGGCACATCAAACGGACTATAAATTTGATAACGGCTCGCCTCTTCATAACCTAACATACCATAATATCCAGGATCTCCAAGTACAATGATTGTGGTATAATCTTGCGCTTTTGCACGTTCCTCCACTGCTTGGACAAGGGCTTTACCTATACCTTTACCTCTGTATTTCGGCAATACGGATAAAGGGGCTAACGCTAAGGCGGTAAAGCGTGTTTCATCGTTAATAATCTCTATTTCCGAAAGCATCACATGACCAACGACATCACCTTCATCTGTCTTAGCAACAACTTCCAATTCGTAATTATATTCTGTCGACGCTCTAATTTTCAAAACTAAATCTTGTTCATCATGGTTGGACTCTACGACGTTTTCAAAAGCGGTTTTTATTTCCTCTAAACTTGCGTCATAGTCATTTTCAGTTAATGTACTTAAATAAATTTGCATATGTCGTTCCTCCAAATTCACTAAATTCAATTTTCAGCAGTTACAATCAGAATGATATCGTTGCAGTTCGATCAATTAAATTAATGTATCGCTCTTATTTTAATATAAAAAAAGAGTGACTGCTATCAAAAGATAAGTCACTCATAATATATGGTTAATTGTATTTATTTAAAAATTAAAACCGTGCACCTTCGCTTCGAATACGTATCATAAACGTAACCAAAGTCGACAGCTAAATCTCGGCAACCCTACGGCACATATGATGATCCACTTAATGCTGCTTCCGTCAGGACCTGACATGGTTCATGGGTTCATATTGCATAGGACCGAAATCTTCAAACACTACGTGCTTTGGGCAGACTTCACAAAAACGTAGCCTCAGCGAAGGAATTAAGTCTCGCATAAAGCGGATTTCGAGTACAGGGAACCGCTACCTCCCCACCTAGCACGGCAAGATATATCATACTATAAGGTAATGACTGATTGCAAGTCATACAATTCATTATTTTATAACTTATTTCATTAAATTTTATGACGTCTCGAAAAATCGTTAAACTTAAATTCTGTAGCTAAATGTTTGGAAATATTATATTGAAATTTTGTCGTATCCTTTAAATGGACGATTCCTCGGACCGTAGCAGTATACGACGGCGTTACATCTCCAAATATTTCATATTCTAAATCACCAAATGATTCGAAGGTGATAGATTTATTAGAGTAACTAATTTCTAGTTTCAATGTTTGTTCTATATAATGGTACAACGAATCTTTAGCAATATGCATCGTTATATTAGGAACGATTTTTTCTACTAAATAATCTTCATCGATAATTTTCACACGATGATCAATCTTTCGCGTTCGAATAATATGCCACAATGTCTCACTCTGACGCAAGCCCAAAGCGCTTTTTACTTCTGGCGCTTCACTAGCAGGTATGCGTTCTAATAATCTAACTTCAGTCTCGTGACTCAGACCTAACCCTTGTTGAACTTCCCTGAAACTGGTTAAATTCGCAAATGGGAATTCTGTAATACCTTGATAGATGACAACTGAACCTTTACCTTTTATTTTCTGAATCATGCCATCTCTAACAAGTAGATTAAGCGCTTTGCGCACAGTTTCGCGAGAAGCATTATAGTCGAATACCAATTCATTTTCTGAGGGCAATTGAGCGCCATAGGGTAACTTTGATTCGATGATATCTGTGCGTAAATTTTCATAAATCGAAATAAATTTTTTCTGTTTCATGTGATTTCACTCACTGCCTTTTACTTTAAATTATTGTCTAACTACTATGGCACCAAATCCATCTATTAAGCCATTCTCAATCGACCCATTTTGTAACATGACTTGCCCATCAACGTTTAACGCTTTTGGTAGTTCAACTTTTGCTTTTGAAAAGTTAGCAATCACCAACCATGTTTCATCTTCATGATGACGTTTATAAATAAACAATTCATCGTGATCCATGTAAAGTGGCTCAATATTTCCATAAGTTATAATATCATATTCGTGACGTAGCTTTATTAATTTTCTATATGTTTGTAAAATAGATTGGTCGTCTTCTATAGCTGCTTCAACGTTAATTTCCTTATAATTATCAGGAATATCAATCCAAGGTGTACCGGAAGTAAAACCTGCATTTTCACCATTTGTCCACTGTACAGGTGTACGAGAATTATCACGAGATTTTTGTCCTAAAATCGTTAGAATCTCTGCTTCTGGATAACCTTCACCTTTTAACTTATGATATGCATTTAAAGATTCTATATCTCTATACTGGTCGATATCATTAAAATGAGGATCTGTCATGCCAATTTCTTCACCTTGATAAATATACGGCGTGCCTTGGAGCATGTGCAAGACGATGGCTAACATTTTAGCACTACTTTGACGTAAGGCTTCAGTCGAATCATCACCGAACCGCGTTACCACACGCGGTTGATCATGATTGCACCAAAAAATGGCATTCCATCCGCCACCGTTATAAATACCTATTTGCCATTCCATTAATATTTCTTTTAATTTATGGAAATCTAATTTAGCGTTTGTCCATTTTTCGCCATCAATATAGTCTACTTTTAAATGATGGAAATTAAACACACTACTTAGCTCTTGACGTGCAGGATCCGTATACTGGATACAATTTTCAATCGTTGTTGAAGACATCTCACCCACCGTCATCATATCTTTACTACCAAATGTCTGCTGATTCATTTCATGTAAATATTCATGCACACGTGGCCCATCAGTGTAAAATTCCTTCCCTACCTTTTCTGAATTTTTAAATTCACCTTTTGATATTAAGTTAATGACATCGAATCTAAAACCGTCTACGCCAAAGTCAATCCAATAATTAATTACTTTATAAAGTTCCCGACGTACTTCTGGATTATCCCAATTTAAATCTGCTTGTGTTACATCGAATAAATGTAGGTAATATTCATCCGTTTTGTCATCGTATTTCCAAGCATTACCACCAAACTTCGATTCCCAATTAGTTGGTGGTTGATTATCCGCTGACCGCTTAAAGAAATAGTAGTCTCTGTACGGGTTACTTTTATCTGAATATGCTTGTTTAAACCATTCATGTTCTGTAGAAGTATGGTTAATGACGATATCCATCATTATTTTTAAATCGCGTCGATGCGCTTCAGCAATCAACCTTTTTAAGTCTTCAATCGTGCCAAATTGTTCGTTCACTTTATAATAATCACTAATATCATAACCATTATCATTCATAGGTGATTCATAAATAGGCGTTAACCAAATATAATCCACACCCAGATATTGTAGATAATCTAACTTTTCAATTACGCCGTTTAAATCTCCCTCACCATTACCTGTCGTATCATTAAATGATTTGGGATAAATTTGATAAACTACCGATTTTCTCCAATCATTGACTACCATTTGATTACCACCTTATCTTTGTATTTTAAATTAAGAAACTCGCTAAACAAACTTAGCGAGTTTAGTTGTACTTATCTATTTGCATTAACTATTCTTCTACTATTTCTTTCGCTTCTTCTTTACTAAATTTCGAGAAGATCACAGTTAATATTGCTGGTACTACCATTGCCAGAACAGTACCTATGCCATAAATGAGCCAAAAATCTTTTTTAATAGAAATGATAGCTGGTACACCACCAACGCCAACATTACCTAAGACACCGATTGCACCTATGATAGCACCTATCACACCTGAAGTTAAAATCGCTGCAACAAAAGGATATTTCAACGGTAAGTTTACACCAAACAACGCTGGTTCAGTAACACCTAAGAAACCTGATACGCCAGAAGTCATTGCCAAGCCTTGTTCTTTTGCCATTTTACGTCTTTTATAGACGAACCATGCACCGAATGCAGCCGAACCTTGACAAATATTTGAAATCGCTAAGATAGGCCACAAATATGTTCCTTTAAGACTGCTTCCCATCAGTTGGAAATCAACCGCTAAGAACATATGGTGTAAACCTGTAATCACTAGAGGTGCGTAGAAGAATCCATAAATTGCGCCACCTAACCAGCCTATATGTTCAAACACAAATGTCACAGCGTTTGTAATCCCTGTTCCTAGCCATAAAGCAATTGGTCCTATAACGATAAAGGCTAAGAAACCAGTGATTAATAAGGCGACGGGACCAACAACTAACATCTTGATTGAATCATGCACATATTTACTTAAGAATTTTTCAATTTGCGCTAATACATAAGATGCTAATAAAATTGGTAAGACCTGACCTTGATAATTCAGTTGTTTAATTTCTAAACCAAAGATATGCCACGCCGGAATGTTACCTTTACCTATGTCATATTGTGAAGCGAGTTGCGGATTCATTAAAATCAGACCTAATACCAAACCGAGTATTTGACTCCCGCCAAACACACGCATACTACTCCAACCAATTAAAGCCGGTAAGAATATGAAGGCAGTATTCGCGATAACATTAATGATATCTGCAAAGTCTCCTAGCTGTGGATATTGTGCCACCAATGCCTGCTTCCCAAACAAGTCTTCCATCGTTAATACATTATAAATCCCTAATAATAAACCAGCAGTTACGATAGCTGGTAAAATCGGAATAAAGATATCTCCCAATAACTTAACCAATCTTTGTATAGGATTGCCTTTTTGAGCTGCCGCTGCTTTAGCATCATCTTTAGAGGCACTTTCTGCCCCAGTTTCTTCAATAAATTGTTTATAAACTTCATCAACAGTACCTGGTCCAATTACAATTTGATATTGATTGTCAGCTTTGAATTGTCCTTTAACCAAATCATTGTTACTCAGACTCTCTTTATCTACCTTATCATCATCTTTCAAAACAAGTCGCAAACGCGTCACACAGTGTGTTGCTGTGTCCAAGTTTTCTTTGCCCCCAATAGCCTTGACGATATCTTGAACATCTTTCTTTTTAACAGCCATGATGATTCCCTCCCTTAAACTTTAATATTATCCAGAGTATAACTTGTATAGACAAGTTTTGCAAAGGCTTTCACTTAACTCACAAAAAAGGTCTATACAGAAATTGATTTTTAATTTCCGTATAGACCTACTTCAAAAAATATATTGTTTTGCATTTGATGTAATCATTGCATTATGTTTAATAACCTGTGACACAAGCAATAGTAAGACGATATTCACTATTCGTCTATTTTTCTTCATCATTGACTTTAAAAACAAAAAAGACAAACACTTTATATTAAATAAACGTTTGCCTACTATATTTATTAGTCTTGGTATTTAATGATAATGGCGGAGGAAGAGGGATTCGAACCCCCGCGGGCCGTTAAGCCCCTGTCGGTTTTCAAGACCGATCCCTTCAGCCGGACTTGGGTATTCCTCCAAATGAACACAATAATTATAATATTATAGCCCATTAAAAAAGTCAATTATAATTAAAGTATTACACCAATGTTTTTTCATTTAGGAATTCATCCACTGCACGAGCGACTGCTCTTCCTTCTTGAATAGCCCAAACAACAAGACTTTGACCTCTTCTTGCATCACCTGCCGCGAAAATATTTGATTGATTCGTTTTAAAATCTTTATTATCTGCGACAATTTTATTTCTTTCAGTTTGTATATCAAAAGCATGTGGCACAGTAGTTTCTGTACCAATAAATCCAATGGATAACAGTACCAAATCAGCTGGCCAATGACGTTCTGTACCATCGACAACCACCATACCATCCTCTGTTTCTTCAAGTATTTGTGTATAAACGCCTGTTACATTACCAATACGATCCACTTCGTAACGCATCGTTTGCACACCATACGCTCGTGGTTCAAAACCAAAACGCGCTTCATATTCGTTATGCGCATAATCCATTTTAAACACAGGCATTGCCAACGGCCAATACGTATTTTCATCAAATTCAATGGCTTCTGGTTGCTTCGTGTATTTGTTAAATTGAACGATAGATTTACAATTTTCTCTCAATGCAGTTGCCACACAATCTGCACCTGTGTCACCTGCACCAATGACAATCACATTTTTTCCTTCTGCGGAAATGGACGGCGTTTCAATTTCACCATTTAAATATTCGCCTTGTTCTGTTAAGTAATCCATAGCAAAGTGAATACCCATACCCATTCGGCCTTCTAATGGTAAATCACGAGCATTTTGTGAGCCTGTACAAATAATAATGGCATCAAATTGTTCCTCTAAACTTTCTTTGCTGATGTCTACCCCTATTTCCGTATCAGTGATAAAGGTGATACCAGATTGTTCCATTAATTTAATTCTACGTCGCACGACCGCTTTATCTAGTTTCATATTGGGGATCCCGTACATTAACAACCCGCCTGCTTCACGCGCACGTTCATATACAGTTACCCAATAACCTAATTTATTCAATTCATCTGCAGCTGTTAAGCCAGCCGGACCGCTTCCTACTATCGCTACTGATGCTGCTTTGCGCTCACTTGGTATCGTAGGTTCGACCCAACCATTTTCAAAAGCTTCATCTATAACGGTACGTTCAATCCCTTTTATCGCAACAGATGCTCTATTTATCTTCATTACGCACGATTGTTCACATGGTGCCGGACATACGCGTCCAGTAAATTCTGGGAAGTTATTTGTCTCATTCAACCGTTCATATGCTGTCTTGAAGTCTTTTTGGTACACTAAGTCATTCCATTCAGGAATGTAATTCCCAATAGGACAACCAATTGTTTCTCTACCATGTGGCTCACCTGTCTGACAAAATGGTGTGCCACAATCCATGCATCTCGCACCTTGTTCTGATGCTTCTTCTTTGGTAAACCTCTGCTGAAAGGGTGCGTGTCCTTTCAAACGTTCTACTAAAGACAATTCAGGCAAGGGTTGTTTGTCATAACTCATAAATCCTTTAAATTCCCCCATACTCAGTCCCCCTTCAATTTAATACACAGCCGTTAATTGTTGTGCTGGTTCTAAATGTGTTCTCTTGTCATTAAAAGCATTCAATAACGCTTCATCTTGCTGGTTAGATTCGCGCTTTTGCAATTCAATTTTTTGCATCATTAATTTATAATCTTTTGGTATGACTTTTACTACTTGATCAACTACAGATTCAAAATGCTCTAATATATTTTTAGCTTTAGTACTATTTGTATAAAGTAAATGGTCTTCTAACATTTCTTTTACAACATTTTTTTCTGCTTCAACAGTGATTTCGTCGAAGTCTAAACTGTCTAATTGATGCGCTTCTTTAAATTTTTCAACATCAGATGGGAAGATATAAGCGACGCCCCCACTCATACCTTGACCAAAGTTCTTCCCGACATCTCCAAGCACAATGACACGTCCACCTGTCATATATTCAAGACCATGATCACCAATACCTTCAACAACAACTTGTACACCACTATTTCTAATACAGAATCGTTCACCAGCTTTACCATTAATAAAGGCTTTGCCATATGATGCACCATAGAAACAAACATTGCCAATTATAATTTCTGATTCTCGTTGTTGCGTCGGTGCCTTAACAATCACTTTACCGCCAGAAAGTCCTTTACCTACATAATCGTTAGCATCACCCGTGTGATGTATTGTTAATCCTTGAGGTATATAGGCACCTAAACTTTGACCAGCATGCCCTACCGTATTGACATAAATACGATCCTCAGGCAAACCGTCGGCACCGTGGATATCAGTAATCATACTGCCAGTAATGACACCCACGTCTCGTTGTTCATTTTTTACAACATAATTGCCAGTAAATGACTTATGTTGCTCAATTGCTGATTGAGCATCAGGTAATAGTTGCGTTAAATCGAAACCTTCATCAAGATGATGATTTTGCACTATATTTTTATATCTTTCACCGTCGTGCTGATATAATAATGCTTCTACATTCATAGAAGCAGCTTTAGGTCTTTGTTGAGATAAATTATCTTTTCGTTTTAATAAGTCTGTGCGACCCACCAATTCATCTACCGTGCGTAATCCAAGTTCGGCTAATATCTCCCTTAATTCCTCAGCAACAAAATGCATAAAATTAACCACGTGATCTGCTCTACCATTAAATAACGCGCGTAAATCTTGGTTTTGAGTAGCAATACCTACTGGACATGTATCTTTATGACATACACGCATCATGACACAGCCAAGTACGACTAAAGGTGCTGTTGCAAAACCAAATTCTTCAGCTCCCAACGCACACGCATATGCCACGTCTTTACCTGTAAGTAATTTGCCGTCTGTTTCTACAATCACTCTCGACCTTAAATTATTCATCATCAGAGTTTGATGTGTCTCTGCTAAGCCAATTTCCCAAGGGACACCTGCGTGTTGGATACTTGTTTTAGGAGAAGCACCCGTCCCACCATCATATCCACTAATCACAATTTTATCTGCATAAGCTTTAGCTACACCTGCTGCAATTGTTCCGACACCAGTTTTAGATACGAGCTTCACTGTGATATTTGCGTTTTTATTAGCATTTTTCAAATCATGAATTAATTGTGCTAAGTCTTCAATTGAATAAATATCATGATGAGGCGGCGGGGAAATCAAGCCAATACCCGGCGTAGACCCTCTGACTTCAGCAATCCACGGATAAACTTTAGAACCAGGCAACTGCCCGCCTTCCCCTGGTTTAGCTCCCTGAGCTACCTTGATTTGTATTTCTTTGGCATGTTGTAAGTAGTGACTCGTCACTCCAAATCTTCCGGAAGCAACTTGTTTGATTGTACTAGATCGATTTCGACCCTCATCATCCACCACAAATCGTTCTGGGTTTTCTCCGCCTTCACCACTATTACTTTTACCACCCATTTGATTCATTGCTTCAGCAAGTGTTTGATGTGCTTCTTCAGAAATAGAGCCATAACTCATCGCACCTGTATTAAAACGTTTAACGATTTCAGTCGTTGCTTCTACTTCATTGATATCAATCGGGTCTTGTTTTTTAAATTCCATTAAATGACGAATATGATCTGTACGTTGATGATTGACTTCATTTGAAAATGTTTTGAACTGTTTATAATCATTCAAACGACACGCATGTTGTAGTAAGTGAATTGTCGTCGGGTTAAATGCGTGATGTTGACCTTGTTTACGCCATTGAAACGTACTGCCAGATTCCAAGTACTCGCTCTCAGATGATTGTCTTGCTTTATTTTCTTTATCTATCAAGTTTATATCGATACCAGATAACTTGGTTTGTGTACCTGTAAAATACTGGTCAACCACATCTTGCGACAAACCTACCGCTTCAAAAATTTGTGCTCCTTGGTAACTTTGAACGGTAGAAATGCCCATTTTAGCCATTACTTTTATGACACCTTCTGACAAAGTATCTGTATATGTTTGGACATTTTCAGTAACCTCTCCGTTTAAGCGTCCTTTATCTACTAAATTTTCTATTGTACGTTGCGCTAGATATGGTACGACTGCATTCGCCCCATACCCTAATAAACACGCTACATGATGCACCTCTCTCGTTTCACCAGAAAGTGCGATGATGCTTGTGCGCATGCGTAAACCTTTTTTGATTAATAACTGATGCACATGACTGACCGCAAGTAATATTGGCATTGCATAACCTTGCTCTTCTACTAATACACGGTCATCTAAGACAATGATTTCATAGCCATCTTTTACTGATTGAATTGCTTGTTCCCCTAAATGGTCTAACGCCGATTCTAAATTTTCTTGATACAATGTAGATAAATGCTTAACTTTAAACCTACTGTCGTCAATCGTTTTTAATTGCGCCTCAGTTAGCACCGGTTTTTTCAATTGAATTCTGTTCAACACATCTTCATTAGGATTTAGTAAATTACCTTCTGAACCTAGATAAGACAATTCACTTGTCACTATTTTTTCTCTATATGCATCAATTGGCGGATTGGTAACTTGTGCAAAAAGTTGTTTAAAATAATTAAATAACGATTCATCTTTTTCATTTAAAACAGCAATTGGAACATCATACCCCATAGCACCAATTGGATCTTTCTTACTTTCAATTAATTCTGTCATATATTTGTCGATTTCTTCTTTCGTATAAACAAATTGCTTTTGTAACCTTGTTAAAGTTGTTTCATCCCAATCCGACGGGGTCACTTTTACATGATTTAAATCTAAGTCTATTTTAAATTGATTTAGCCAATTCTCATATGGTAATTCATCAGCGATACGTGCTTTTAATTCATTATTATCAACTACTTTTTGTTGTTGAAAATCAACTAATAATAATTTACCTGGATTGAGTTGGCCTTTAAAAGCAACTTGTTCTTCCGGTACATCTACAACACCCACTTCTGACGAAAAAACAATGTAATTATCTTTAGTGATTGTATAACGTCCTGGACGCAAGCCATTTCTATCTGTTAGCGCACCAATTTTCTCCCCATTACAAAAAGAAATCATTGTCGGGCCATCCCACGGTTCCATTAGGTAACTATAATATTCATAAAAAGCACGGACATTATTGTCATTCGCCGTATTATAAAGCCAAGGCTCCGGTATCATTAACATCGCTGCTCTTTCTGGTTCCATTGCTAAAGATAAAAATTCTAATGCGTTGTCTACAATAGCAGAGTCACTACCGTCTTCATCAATGATTTCCTCTACTTTATGTTTGTTTTCACCAAAAATACTTTCAATGAGATCATTTTGTCTTGCGCGCATCCAATTTACGTTACCTTTAATGGTATTAATCTCCCCATTATGCATTAATAATCGGTTGGGGTGTGCACGTTTCCAACTCGGAAAGGTATTTGTACTAAAACGGGAATGTACAAGTCCAAGTTTTGATATATAATGTTCATCATTTAAATCTTGAAAGAGTTTCTTAATTTGATCAGAACGCAACCACCCTTTATAGACGATTGTTTTATGAGACAAACTTGTAAAATATAAATCTATTTGTTGTTTTTTAGCATATAATTCAATTTGCTTACGTGCTAAAAACAATGCTTTTTCTATATGCGTTTGATTATTTAAGGCGATGAATACCTGTTGTATATATGGCATTGTTTGAGCTACATGTTCGGCAATGGCATTGACATCAACTGGTACGTCTCTATAACCAATAACATTCAATCCTTCGCTTTCAAAGTAACGATTAAACGTTGCTTCATGCTTTGAATTTTTTATCTTCTCATTTGAAAAAAACATGCCTACTGCATAATGACCTTCTTCCGGTAATTCAAAATCTGTTTGTTCAGAAAAATACCCAAAAGGAATCTCTGTCATGATACCGGCACCATCACCAGTTATACCATCTGCACCAATTCCTCCACGATGATCTAACCTACGTAGCATTTCCAATGACTTTTCAACGATATCGTGTGACCTTTCATTATTCATATTGGCATAGAATCCAATACCACATGCATCGTGCTCTTCACGACTATCATATAATCCCAATTGCTTACCATATTCGATCATAACCCTCACCTCTTTTTCGAAAATTCTGAATATTGAATAAGTATAGTAAACTATATAGTAATACATTAATCTATTCAATATATAAAATAGATGATATTATTCTAATAATTCGAATAATATTAATATGTTGGGAATGATTATATGGAAATTAAACAATTGAAATATTTTATAGAAGTTGCAAAAAGAGAACATTTATCAGATGCTGCATTAGAACTTAACATTGCTCAATCTGCCATAAGCAGGCAAATTACATTATTAGAAAAAGAGTTACAAGTAACATTGTTTAATAGAGAAGGACGTAACATACACATTACCGAAGAAGGACAACAATTGTTTTCTGAAGCAACCAAGATTATCGAACAACTTGATAACACAGTACGTTTATTTCATAACCAATCTGAAACAGAGCATTATATTATACGTATTGGTTACGTTGAAAGCTATATAACGCAGGTATTAACCTTATTAATGCAATCCTTTGAAAAAGAAAGTAAATCTATCATTCAGCCTATTTTAATGGAAGAGGACGATATATTTGGAGCTTTGCTCACAGATAAAATTGATATTGCTTTTACTGCTATGTCAGATGAACTCAAACAACATCGTTCTTTAAAAGTAAGCCCTTTATTTGAAGAAACATTTCATGTCTATGTACCTAAAGATGACCCTATCACTATGGCTACAAATCCACCTTTAGTACAATTTTCGAATAAATCTATTTACGAATTATATCCATTACCAACGAAAATCAGACAAGCATTAGTAAAAACAACCAAAACACCTATACAAACGATCACACATCCTCAACTAGCAGAATATATCCTAAGCAAATCGCGTGGTTACATCGTCACAGCTTCTTATCATTTGCTAACAAAAAATCTACAAAAATGGGAAAAAATATCTTTAGAACATACTGCATTGAAAAGAACCATTTGCCAAGTTGTTCGACTAGACAATCGAAAACACGATTTACAATTTTTATTAGAACTCATTGATAAATTATTAAGTAGAAGCACAACTTATCATTAATCATATGCATAAAACTTTTGAATTTAAATCGTTGTGAGCGTATAATCGCATTGTCTATATAGAGAGGACTGAAACAAAACAATGCCTTTTAAAACGTTATTTAAACGGCCTTTTGATTGGGTCGTCTTGATATTCATGATCTTATTTTTAGCTGTATTTATTTTCACATTTTTCAATGACAGATTTTACGATACACCAATTGGTCAAATCACAAAAATCGAAAATAAATCCACATCACACATTACGGATGATAATCACAATAAAGATACTAAATATAACCAAACCCTAACACTTAAAATTTTAAACGGGAAGTTCAAGGGGCAAACGACGAAGATACCACACCATTACATCGCATCACAAGCTGATAGTGAAGCATTCTCCAAACACAACAAAGTTTTGTTACACATTGGCAAGCATCTAGGTGATACTTATATCATAGAAAAGAAACGAGATAGCCTCGTCGTTATGATAACTGGAATATTTTTATTAACCGTTTTACTGGTAGGTCGAAAAATCGGTTTACAATCGATACTGTCTTTAGTTTTCAATACTATTGTTGTGCTCTTGGCTATCTACTTACACAGTAAATTCCCGAATTTAAACTTATTTGCACTTATGAGTATCGGTGTCATTTTCAGCACGATATTCACTTTACTCTTAGTTACTGGTTGGCGATGGCGAACGTCAATTACGATAGCAAGCACTTTATTAGGGACTTTTATTTGTGTTGGTGCTACCCAATTAGTTATTGAATTAACAGGCGGTGCTGGCTTAAAGTTTGAAACTATGAGTTTCTTAACTTTGCCTCCTAAGGACGTTTTCCTCGCTTCTGTTATGATTGGCACACTCGGTGCTGTCATGGATGTTGCTATCACAATAGCAAGTGGCATGGCTGAAATATTACGCAGAACGCCTAACATCAACATGACTCGTTGGGCGCTCGCAGGACGTAATATTGGCCAAGATATTATGGGGACAATGACAAATATCTTATTATTTTCATATTTATCTGGTAGTCTTCCAATGTTTCTGATATATCTTAAAAATGCCAATACAGTTACTTATACAATTTCCATGAATTGGTCATTAGAAATTTCCCGGGCAATTACTGGTGGTATTGGCATTGTTTTAACTATTCCAATCACTATTTTATTAATGCAATTATGGTTTAAAATGCGAGGTGCTAATCAGTGAGCGTCATAACAATCTTAGGTTTTATACTTTTCTTATTAATGGCAATCTTTGGAGGAAAAAAAGGAATCATCTCTTATTTAACACTCTTTTTAAATTTTGTCATATTATTAATCACTGTTATTATCATTATGCTCGGTGCACCTATTTATCTTGTAACACTGATATTCTGTATCGTTATCGCAGCATGTAATTTATTCGTTTTAAATAGTTACAATACAAAAACCAAAGCAGCATTTTGCGCGACGATTATTACTACTTTATGCTTGATAATCGGCATTTATTTATCAGTATCTATCGGACATTTACAAGGATTTACGACCGAGCAACAAGATGAAACGTATATTTTTTCTATGAATATTGGCATTGATATGGTGAAATTCATGGTGTTCACAGTAGTGCTTGCCGTCATAGCTGCGGTGATTGATTTAGCAATAACAATCAGTTCACCCATGTATGAGCTATACGAAACCAACCCAACTTTATCAAGCAAAGCATTGTTTCAATCTGGTATGCGGGTAGGACGTGAAATTTTAGCTACATCTGCAAACACAATTTATCTAGCCTATTTTGGTGGGCAATTAACGTTATTCTTTTGGTTTTTTAGATTGAACTATTCTTTTGGACATATCATCAATTCTAAAATCTTCGCACAAGAATTTATATCCATTCTTCTAGGTGGTATCGCTGTTGCAATCAGCATCCCTATTACTGCTTGGATAACTGCACTTTTAATTAAATATCAAAAAAAGCGTCATCCAGAACACACACATCAATCGTCACATTAAAAAGTGAAAAGGAAGTGGGACATCATTAAATGCCTCCCACTTCCTTCTTAAATTTGTATAATTATATAATGCATACATACTAATTTTTATAATTAAAGCTTTTTTCCATCTTACAATGGCACAAATTTTTCAGCTTTTATTTGTGAATTTAACTTTCCAAGCGTTTTTTCAACGCAATGATATCATTTAAAGTTCTTGCAATTTTTCATTTAATAACCGTATTTTACGTTCTCGTAACTTTGTGTAATATGCGATATCCTCTTCTCTTGTTTGCAGTGGGAATATATAATAAATATCTTGATAAAAATCAATATTAAATTTAGTACGTCTACCTTCCAATACAATTCTCGAACTACTAGGTTGTGCTAAGGATAATTCATATTTGGGCATCACACTATGGTACACATTGACTATCTTCCCATCTTTGATTAAATCTGAAGTATTGATAAATTTAATCTCTATATGGTTTTCATTCGCTAAACTTCTCGTTAATAATGCTAACATAATGTCACAAAACATAATTGTCATAATCCCTTTGTTTTCAAAAGGAGGTGCCACCTCTAATTTTTCAATGTATACCTTTTCAGTTTCATCAAAATGATCAAATCTAGAACTAAATGTATCGTAAGCTTCATTTTCATATCTAGTAATAACGCTTGTCGCAATATAATCAAATGAAGTACCTTTCAAATAATAGTAACATTCCCCAAAATCTACGAACCTTTGATATGTAAAAGGTTTTATTTCTTCATTAAAATTTTTACACATAATATTAAATGGACTCACATTTGGGCTCACATTGTTACGTTTTATAAGCATAAAATAACCTCCTATTACATTGTTTTTCATCATAATAGTTGGCTATCGCAATACTCGCTGTCGACACACATAGAAAAACACCCCACATCAAATGTGAAGTGCCAAAGCTCATGTTTATTTTTCAACTTAAGATCAATGATTATTAATCAATAAAATAATTCTACTATTTATGGCATGCTAAACTTTTAAAAATCAAACTTCTACAAAGTATCATCAAAACTTATGACAGCAGACAACATTAATAAATGACTTTCAACCATAATATCTATTAAGCTCTACGTACAATCTCATATGCGAAGCACTTGCAAAAGCCAATCTTAACGGTTTAAAAATGATTTTTCATAAACCAAACTGCACATCAAGAAGTTCAAATAAAAATCTTCGGTTCATATTGTCTATTCAATCTAATCATGCTTGAGCAATTCAGTTTAACAGCTTATACATTCAAAATAATCATATCCTTATTTTATATTATTTATATATTTAACATTTAATAACCAACCATAGCAGATTTTCATATTTAAATAAACATAATTGATTCATCTAAATTTAAATAATTATAATATATTTTTAATTCTGCGTTTAAAATCTTCAAATTTAATTATAGTTATCAATTTTTTACTCTTATTTATTTTCCATTTGTAACTCTATTACACAACCACATTTATCAAGTTTTTCACGTAAAAAAACGTCGCAAAGTCTAACAAACTCTGTTAGCTTTTACGACGCAACTTTTAATTTCAACAACTTTGTTTCATTATGTAGACAGGTTTGTTTTCTAATAACGTTTCCCCTACGATTTCATAATGATTTTGAATATAAAGTTTTCTAGCCAAATGGTTATCTGTATTAACCGCTAAATAAATTTCATTGATCGTCGGATAATACCGCTTGATATATTGAGGCAATGCTTCCATAACCTTTTTACCGTACCCGAATCCTCGATATTGACTATCCACACTAAAAGATCTAAAAAATATTGCATTTGGGTTTGTAGAATAAGGTTTGACCCCTTCACCTTCATGTAACGTAAAAAAGCCAACACATCGGTCTTTGTCATCATACACTAACGTAGGGTGACGTTCTTGATCTCGATTTGCCAAATCAATATTTTCCAAAGGGGTTTTAGTGAATTTACGATCTTCTTCCAACAACGTAAATTTCTCTAAATCAGAAAATAACAATGTATGATACGGTCTTAATTTCACCATTTTAGATACCCGCTTCTTTAGCATATTCAATCCATGTAAGCACGGCAGGTGCAATTTTTTCTGTTTCATCTTTTTTCATCCACTTTATATCAGTAATTTCTTGTGCTGGTTTTACTGATGACCAATCAATTTCAAAAGATGTTGAAAAACAATTTAACTCCGTCTTTTTATCTTTTTGGGGATAAGCATCTCCTACAATTTTCCCCATATATGTAAAGGTTTCTTCCGAAATATCCAACTGTAATTCCTCTTGTAATTCTCTTCGTAAAGCTTGTTTTAGAGATTCTCCTGAATCTATTTTTCCACCTGGAAAATAATATTTATTTCTGTTTCTAGCTTGTACTAATAACAACTTGTCATCTGATTCAACTACTAAGCATACACATTTAATCATAACTAACGTCTCCACTCCCCCTCATGAATAAACATCATAATCAAACTATTTTTGTACTTTCAGCACTTATGTTATCATATTTTCTTCCTTGAAAACATTTGGTATATCTCTCTCACCATAGAGTTTAATTTATTTAATGTTATAATAATAAAACGGATTTTATAAAATGGAGGATTTCATTCATGGCTAAAAAAACAAAAATTAACCGCATTTCAAATACAATTAATTTCATAGGTATTGCCGTAGAAGGCTTTAATTGGTATGCATATCAATCAAAAAATAAAAAATTACTATACACGAGCATGGCTATTACAAGTGTGGGTGCAGTCTTAGATTTCTACACTGCCTTAAAATCACCTAAGAAATTCGCTAAAATATTTTCAACATTCACTTTGGCAAGTACGTTGTTCTCAACTGCCAAGCGTATAAAATCATTACGTCAAGAACCATAAATATAAACTGCACATCAATGTGTTGTAAAATTTCATAAAAGCAAAACAAACGTCAATTTCTATATAATTAATAGAAATTGACGTTTATGCGTGTGTGTCAAAAATATTTATTTCTTCGACAGCTTTAATGAATATATTTATATGAACTTACTTGAGATGCTGGAATTGTTCTATAAGTGACAATGCCAGGCGAAGCACTGTAGTTCATTTCAGAAACCGTAATACTACCATTTGAATTTACAGATTCTACAAATGCTACATGTCCATAATATCCAAGGTCACTTTGTAAGATTGACCCTACAGTTGCTCTATGATCTACTGTGTAGCCATCTCCTGGTGCAGCGTTGTCCCAATTATTAGCATTCCACCAATAAGTACTAATCCCTTTACCGATTTGAGCACGTTTATTAAATACATGCCATGTACACTGACCCCAGTCATATAAATTTGAATGATTGAATACCGGCGTTTTATAGCCAGTTGAACCTGTTGAGCCACTAGATGACGATGCAGTACCAGATACTTTTAATTTTTGTCCTGGATAGATATTAAAGTTTTTAAGACCATTCAAACTCATGATTTTTTGATAAGTCGTACCGTATTTAGCTGCAATCGCCGATAATGAATCGCCTGATTTCACTGTGTATGTCGTTGTGCTACCTGATGCAGTTGAACCACTTGTTGACGTAGATGTTGATCCAGATACTTTTAATTTCTGGCCTGGATAGATTGTAAAATTCGAGAGCCCATTTAAACTCATGATTTTTTGGTATGTCGTCCCATGTTTTGCAGCAATCGATGACAATGAATCACCTGATTTCACTGTATATGTTGTCGCACTTGAGCTACTTGTTGAAGTGCTTGAAGTTGTAGTCCCTGACACTTTCAATGTTTGATTTGGAAAAATCACATTCGATGTCAAATTATTCAATGATTTCAATTTTGCTATTGAAATATTATATTTATTCGCTATTGACCAAAGAGAATCGCCACTTTTGACTTTGTATGTTGTAGCTGCATCTGCATTTGCAGAGTTAATAGCTGCAAGCGCACTTGTCCCAATTACAGTTGCTATTATTTTTTTATGCACTTATGTTAACCTCCCAAATATAAATCCGATACTTTTCGTTTCCATCACGCTTACTATTATACAATTTAATTTAACACTTTTGTATATAATTTATATGACATTATTATTACAAAGTAAACCTTTTGTTATTTCTAATGAAACATGGCTTTGAAAACTGTATATTTCAGTCAAATGTTTTTATATCTATATCTTTAATATTAAAATAACGATGTAAAAAGTATTTATAATTTTCAGATGTTATATTTTTCTTTTCCTTTTGACCATGATGTGTAATTGTTATATGATCATTCGACATTGTCACCCTACCATATGGCATTGCTTTACTAATTAACAGTTTCTGTACAAAAATAGATGATTCATTATTTTGATTAAACGCTATACCTGGTTCAAAATCTGCCAGTTCTCTAGGTTCATCTTTAAATTGATATTGCGTCTGCCATTTATAATCAACTTCTTTCTTCATTTCAAATGTATGGTCACTTACTTTACTTACCTTAAACTCACCGTTCACATCATAAACAGGTTGCTCATCATGTGCAATAGGTATGGCTGCTTTAGGTATATCCGCGTAACCGACATCAACTAAATATTTTTTCTGATTCAATATAACGATTAATGCCATATGTGAACCTTCCATGGCCCAGCCTGAACCATTATAAATTGTCGCAGAAACCATATAAACGTTATAGCCTTTACTTGTTAAATATTCACAAAACAATCTGTTTTGTTCATAACAATAACCACCTCTATGTTGGTTCACAATTTTATCTATCATTGATGCATTATCTAAAGCAATAGGTTGTCCATTCTGCACATTAATATTTTCAAATGGCACATTCAATACATATCTTTCAATATAATAGTTCAATGTTTCTAAGTGATTGCCATGATCTGTATGTGTGTCTATCTCTAAATAATTTTCTAATACGTTAAAATTAGTCATACAACTCCTCCATTTCTTAATAGCTTAAAAATAAGCTCGGTACTCACGATGCATGAATTCATTTAGAAGTAACAAGCAAACCATGAATTTTAAGTACATCAAAAAGCATCTTCAACTTAAACTCGATCAACCCCACTCATTCACTCGAAACAACAAAAATATAGTTATTCTAAGTTATGTATAATTTTCTTCAATATATTCTATTATTTTATATGATAAGGGGTAATAATGATTATAGACAATCTTTTGATATTGACATCAATTAAATAAATAGATATTGTGTATGTCTATACATTTGTATAGCTAATCTAATAATTTTTACACATTTTGGCACCTCACGGTTTAGTGATATGTATGAACGTTTAAGCGTCACACTGCTTGGTGTTTATTATTAATTTTCAGACTATTCTTAATATATTATGTTTTTTATTTTGGAGGGGATTATTTGAGCAAGGAACAATCGCAAAATCAACAACCAAACGATTTACGAATTCGCAGCAAAGTGATTAGTGAAGGTGTAAGTCGCACACCAAATCGATCTTATTTACGTGCACTTGGTTTTGAAGATGAAGATTTTGAAAAGCCTATGATAGGTGTCGCTAGTACATGGAGTGAAGTCACACCATGTAATATGCACATCGACGGTCTCGCTCGTGCAACTAAACGCGGTATAAGCGAATCCGGAGGTTCACCATTGATTTTTAATACGATAACAGTTTCAGATGGTATCTCCATGGGCACAGATGGTATGCGTTTCTCATTGCCAAGTCGTGAAATCATTGCTGATTCAATTGAGTCTGTAGTCAACGCAGAAAATTTAGATGGCGTAGTAGCAATCGGTGGCTGTGATAAAAACATGCCAGGATGTATGATTGGTATCGCTCGTCTTAATTTACCCGCTGTCTTTGTATATGGCGGTACTATATTACCCGGGAAATTAGATGGTAAAGATTTAGATGCCGTATCTGCTTTTGAAGATGTGGGACAATACAATAATGGAGAAATCGACAAGGCGGCATTACATAAAGTAGAGTGCGCTGCTTGTCCTGGTGCTGGTGCTTGTGGCGGGATGTTTACTGCGAATACAATGTCCTCTGCCATTGAAGCTATGGGAATGAGCTTACCTGGAAGTGCGTCTCACCCAGCTGTATCAACTAATAAATCTAAAGATAGTCGTGCAGCAGGCAAAGCTGTTTATCATTTATTGGAACAAGGTATATATCCTAAAGATATCATGACCAAAGAAGCATTTGAAAATGCAATTACTGTTGTCATGGCATTAGGTGGGTCTACAAATGCGATTTTACATTTACTAGCTATTGCACATACTATTGACGTAGATTTGACACTTGATGATTTTGAAAAAATACGTAAACGCGTACCGCATATTGCTGATTTAAGACCTAGCGGCAAATACGTCATGGCACATCTTGATGAAGTAGGTGGCGTGCCAGGCGTAATGAAATTATTACATGAAAAAGGGTTAATTCATGGAGATTGTTTAACAGTTACTGGGAAAACCGTTGCTGAAAACTTAGCTCAACAACCTAGCCTTTCTGACGATAAAGCCATCATTAATTTTGATCAGCCTAAACATCCTACGGGTCCACTTGTTATTTTAAAAGGTAATCTAGCACCTGAGGGCGCAGTAGCCAAAATTTCAGGTTTAAGTGTGACTTATATTAAAGGACCTGCTAAGGTTTTTGATTCAGAACCTGCAGCAACAAAAGCCATACTCAATGACGATATACAACCTGGAGATGTTGTGGTGATTCGCTATGCTGGACCAAAAGGGGCGCCTGGTATGCCAGAAATGCTATCAGCTTCTTCTATTTTAGTAGGAAAAGGATTAGGTGAATCTGTAGCATTGCTAACAGACGGACGTTTTTCAGGTGGTTCACATGGTCTAGTAGTTGGTCACGCTGCTCCAGAATCCCAAGCAGGCGGCCCAATGGCATTACTTCAAGAAGACGACATCATTACCATTGACGCTAAAAATTTAGAAATTAGTTTTGATATTTCTGATGAAGAGCTAGAACGTCGCCGCAATGCATGGCAAGCACCACCACTAAAAGAAACACGTGGTACTTTAGCAAAATATGCCAAACTCGTATCATCTGCTTCAAAAGGTGCAATTACTGACTAATGCATCACATTTGTTTAATTTGTTTAATACCATTCTATAATTAATGTTAAAAGTATAATTTAAACTCTTAATTAAAAACCAATGTACATCAAAAATGTACGTTGGTTTTTTATGTTAATGTCATTAATTTATTTAGCTATGCAACGCAAATCCTTTAAATAATTTATCTACATGATTTTTCTTACCGCGTATACCAATGCCAACAAGGTTTAAGTCCTCTGTTTTATATTTAGCAATTACCGCGCGATTATCTGCATCGTTATATGTGGAGAATAACTCTTCAGTATATACTGTGATAACAACATCTTTACTCAAAGATTTTTGTAACAACTCTACCATGGATTCTTGTGTCGATGAATGTATCATCACAGGTTGCTGAGACATCGGTAAATATTGTACGTTATCCTTATCTATATAGTGTTCCCCAATAATATTTTGGGTTCCAGCAATTCCGCTCATTAAGAAGGCAGTTACATTTAATTTTTGCCATACTTCTAAGTCTTCTCTCAAAACAATTTTAATTTTAGTATCAAAAGCCATATATAATTTACTCCTTTAAGGTGATAACAAATATTTTTCTATATCTTATATAGAATCAAGTGTTATATATAGGATAAAATTGCAGTATTTATATTCTTGGAAAATTATCAATGCAATAATATCCTATATAAAATATTCATTTACGTATACTCTATTAGAACGATTAAATTTTAAGGAGTATATGATGAATATGATTACTTTGATTGTTTATTGTTTTATTGTTACTGCAACACCTGGCCCCACCAACATCATAATTTTATCTAATGTTCAGAACTATGGAATAAAATCTGGTATGCGATTTACATATGGCTCAACCATTGGGTTTGTAGTATTGCTTGTAATTTCTGCTATTTTGAACTCTTTTTTAAGTAAAGTCCTTCCAAATATCATCATTTATTTACAAATTTTAGGTACCATTTATATGATTCACTTGGCTTATCAAATATTCAATATGGATGTTTCAAAAAAAGATGAGTCAAAAGTGAAAGGTTCATTTTTTTCTGGTTTATTGTTGCAATTTATAAACCCTAAAGTAATTTTATTCACTTTAACCGTTTTTCCTAGCTTTATATTACCCTATTCAAGTGAAAATTATATATTACTGATAAATATATTTATCATAGGTACCATTGGGTTTATTGCTTTTATGATTTGGGTGGGTTTTGGCGCTATATTTAATAAAATATTTCAAAAATATAATAAAATTTTAAACATTGTATTAGGTATACTTTTGATTTATGCTGCAATTATGTTATGGGTTTAAAGAACTTAAAAGAAGGTGAAAAGATGGAAGAATTCATATATAAAAAAAATGGGGGAATTACTGCTTTATCTGCAAGTATTAATGACTTCTCATATAAAAATCACACACATAGCGAATATGCTATTGGCGTTACTAAAAGAGGAATACAACATTATCATTTGGATGGTAAGCTTCAACTTTCATACCAAGATGGCATCATGTTATTTAATCCAGAACAAGTCCATGATGGAATGGCTCACGATCGTTCAGGCCTTGAATATTTTATGTTATATATTGAACCAGCTGTATTATTAGATGCAGCTGAACGTAAAGAACCTATTCAATTTACAACACCAATAATTTATAATAGTAAAATTGAATCTGATGTATATCATCTAGCGAATGCTATATTTCATGAAAACGAGGAAGAAATTATAGATGAGCAATTAATCAAACTTGTAGATGATTTAGTCAATCAATCTACAATTAAGAAACATGTTGAAAGTAACGCCTATATAAGTAAGATTAAGGGAAGAATACTTTATGGATTAAAAGAAAATTTGAAAATTACAGATTTAGCACATGAATTCGGCATGTCAAAATTCCAATTTATACGATATTTTAAAGAGCAAACTGGGATAACACCTTATCAATTTTTATTAAACAGCAAAATTGAAGAAGCAAAAAATATCATAGAAATAGATAAAGATATACATTTAGCAGTTAGTGAATTAGGATTTTCTGATTTAACACACTTAAATAGACAATTCAAAAAAATATACGGTATCACTGCAAACAATTACGCTCAGTCTTTTTAAACTTTATTACATATAGTTAATTTCACAAAATTTGATAATAGTATGATGTTAAGACATCAATGTTTTTGATTTACGAATTGACATTTACTTTGTTTCTATGGAAATTTTATATTTAAAAAATGTTGCTTTTTGAAAATAAGCTTCTATTAAGTATAAATGATAATGTAATCATCTTTCATACACTTTTGAATACTTTATTGTTATATTTTTTTATTAAATTCCATTTTGGAATAATTTATTACTATTTAGGGAATTTCAAACAAAATTTAGCACAAGTCTTTTATAGTGAAGTTAACAAATAAAAGTGAGGTGAAGGACATGGACTTTATCATTGATATCATCAAAAAAATCGTTGGTTTATTCACAGGTAAATAATTTCTAACCTCTATAAAGAGACTGGTACGGTATGTATCAGTCTTTTTTTTGATACATACTATAACCAATAGTTGCACTGAAACCATTCACTGATGTTGTTCTTTTTTTTATTTCTCTCCTCCTTCTTTAACGTCTTGTTTCACTTCTTTTACCCGTTCAATAAGCTTATTCACCTATCATACTTCATTATTATACAAAAATTGTATTCAAGAAAATATGACTCAAATCATAGTACGCTTAATAAAAAATAAACGAGGATAAAATCAAAACCATAAATTTTGATTATTTATCCTCGCTCAATTTTTCATATCAAATCGTCTTAAACCATTCTCTTTATATAATAATATTTAATTTCCTTCATTATATTTATTTCTACTTTCTTACGAAAATAAAGTTTTCAATATATTGAATAATGAACCTACTAAATCAAAAAAGTCTCCACTCATCATTTACCCTCACCTTCATAAAATGTATTTGCATCGCTTGATCTATGCTTCAGCGTTTTCAGTTTTTACTAAGTCTGAAGCAATACCTTCATAAAATTGTCTTAATTCTGCTTGTGAACGCTTTGTATCATTACTATCTTGTCCAACAAAGTCCGCATGATCCCAATCATGCATAATTGGTGTCACCTGCCAAACACCTTTTTGAACCTGGTTCGATGCTTCTACATGTGCTTGATTAAATGGATGTAATGCTGAAATTGTTGAAACCAGGCCATCATTGACACGCCATTCTTTTTCAGGTGCTTTTCCAATCACATTACCTGTTAATCCCATAGGTAAATACATGTTAATATCTGATTTTTGTTTACCAAATAATCCATCTCTTGTAGATTCTCCAGTATATGTCTTATAAACGATGTTCGGATTTAGTGAAGTTTTTTTATTTAATTCAGTCGCTCCTGCTCTGGTTAAATCATAAAAGCCATTATCGTCTGTCGTCCATAATTTACTGTCTTTCAATCGTTTAACATATTGATTATATGTCTCATCATCTTTTTGTTTTAAACCCCATTGCTCAAGACCAAAGCTAACTTTAGAATTTTTATTACCTTTTAGTTTCGCGTAATCAAACGCAACTTGTCTGATAAGCGTTTCATTACCTAATTGATCAGCTGCGTGTGTACCATTATGGGGTGTTGCTAAGGTAGTAATTGAACTAATCATGTTATCGTTATTACCTTGAAATACTGGTGCTATATCGCCACCATGTTGTTTTTGATATTCTATTTCTTCTGGATCACCATTACGTAAATATTCTTCTAGTTGTCTAATCGTTTGTCCACCCATGCTATGACCAACTAAATGAACTTTTTGACCTGGTTGCCAGTCTTTATATACACCTTCATATGTCTTGCCATAACGGTCGTGACCATATTTTTCAGCATGTGCAGCCCCATAATCTACTGTACCGCCTTTAATGTAATAGTATAATTCAACTGCTCTGTCATGGTTACTACTTAACGCACCAATACTTGCTTCATATGCATTGTAACCCTTTTGTTCTAAGTCTTGTTGAATATTTAATTTGTCGCCTCCCCAATAATGAGGTAAAACAGATGGTTTAATATCGTCTGTAAAACCATTAAAACCGTGTACTAATATAATGGGATCTTGGTTTTTATATTGGCCTTGTTTCGCTTTTTTTGTTGGTTGTTCTTGCGTTTTTTCAGCGTTCTGTTGGTTCACTTGATTATTTGTTGTAGCAACCGCATTTTTCTTAAGTAAAGCTAAATTTTTATCTGGATCGTTTTTCTGTTGATTGCTTTGGCTATCTTCGTTAGCTAAATTGTCATTTTTTAATTGCCCAAATTTAATATCATTTTGAGATTTTGATTGGGATGCACTTTCATTTACTTTCATCTCTTTTACTTTATCTTGTTCATTGTAGTCTGGATCTACTTCTTCTGTTGTCTGTGCTTCGGTTTTATCTTGCTTGTTGTAGTCCGGGTCTACTT
>NZ_KV826586.1:0-37570 GCF_001835975.1 Staphylococcus sp. HMSC034G07 | reverse complement strand
AAATTAAAATTAAGAAGTGTGACTTTACAGGCAATCAAGACCCGAAAGGGTCTTTTTTGCATAAAAAGAATTTTAACAGAATGAGTTAAGTTCATGTATCAATATCATTAATTCATAAAGGCGTGATACTTTAAAACTATGGTTTTTAAGTGCACGCATTTTTTTATATTATTATGTTAAAATGTAGAAGATTACAACGTTATACTGTTTTATAAGGTAATGTTAATTTTATTATTTATATAGTGGAATTGTAATGAAACAAGAAATATTGAATTGAAAAGCGAGGATAAGCATGAGCAAATCGTTGTTACATAAATTGAAAGGACTATTAGCTGAAGAACCTATTTCATTACATGTACCTGGACATAAAAATATGACTATTGGGTACTTGAATCAATTGGATTTTAAAATGGATATGACAGAAATTACAGGACTTGATGACTTACATTCTCCTGAGTCAGTAATAGCTGAAAGCATGAAGAATGTTGACAAACACCCTGATTATGATGCTTATTATTTAGTGAATGGTACTACTTCAGGAATATTGTCAGTGATTCAAGCGTTTTCTTCAAAAAATGGTGAATATGCGATAGCGCGCAATGTACATAAGTCTGTATTTCATGCATTAGATTTAATAAAGGCAAAGGCACAATTATTAAAAATGGATGTCAGTGACGCTACGAATCAATATCTAGGACCTGACAAAACGTCATTATATGATCAAGTAAAAGATAGTAAACTAGCAGTGTTTACTTACCCTAATTATTATGGTGAATGTTTTGATATAAAAACTGTTACAGAACTTTTAAAAACTTTGAAAATACCAATGCTAATCGATGAAGCACATGGTGCACATTTAGGATTTGAACATTTTCCAGAAACGGCATTGAACATGGGCGCGGATTATGTTGTGCAGTCATATCATAAAACACTGCCATCACTAACGATGAGTTCAGTGATATTTATTCATAAAAATGCACCTTGTCGAGAAGCAGTCATAAGATATTTATCCTATTTTCAATCTTCTAGTCCATCATATTTATTAATGAGTAGCCTAGAACTGGCACAAAAATTTTATGACGATTATCATAGCGAAAACTTTTTTCAAAAGAGAGAACAATTGGTTCAACAATTGGAAAACAAAGGGTTCGAAATTGTGAAGGTTGATGACCCACTAAAACTAAATGTAAGATGCAGAGGGTATCATGGTTACGAATTACAATCATACTTTGAAGCACACCATATTTATGTTGAATTGGCTGATGACTTTCAAGTGTTAATGGTGTTGCCGTTGTGGCATGAAGGTGATCAATTCCCATTTGATGAATTACTATCAAGGATTGAAAAGGTTCAATTAGTAGAAAGACAGGACGATATAAATGTCAGCGTACCGTATAGAACGGGGAGTAGTATGTATTATGGTGGCGAAATACATAATGTGCGGAAAATAGACATTAAATACGCAGAAAATAAAATATTAGCTAATCACATTGTGCCGTATCCTCCTGGTATTCCAATAATGTTTAAAGGAGAAAAAATCACAGAAGATATGGTAAAATTAATGAATTATTGGTGTGAACAGCAACAAAGAGTAGAAGGAATAAAAAATTTTAAAATAGAAATTAAGGATGAATAAGATGTCAGCTTTTATAACTTTTGAGGGGCCAGAAGGTTCTGGAAAAACAACTGTAATACAACAAGTTGCAGAAAAACTCAAACATGAGTATAATATCGTACTTACAAGAGAGCCAGGAGGCGTGAAGACAGGAGAGCAAATAAGAGAAGTATTGTTAGAGGGAGAAGATATGGATGACCGTACTGAAGCATTATTATTTGCTGCATCAAGACGGGAACACCTCGTAGGTAAAGTTATTCCAGCATTAGATAATGATCATATTGTTCTATGTGATCGTTATATTGATAGTTCATTAGCATATCAAGGGTATGCAAGGGGTATAGGTATAGAAGAAGTTAAATCTATTAATGAATTTGCTATTAATGGATTATATCCAGACTTAACAATCTATCTAGATGTTAGTGTCGAAGTTGGTAGAGAGCGAATACTAAAAAATCAAAGAAATCAAAATCGATTAGATCAAGAAGATGTAAAATTTCATGAAAAAGTAGTTGAAGGTTATAAAAAGATTATTCATAATGAGTCTGAGCGCTTTATTGTAATTAATGCGGATCAAAGTATAGATAAAGTAGTGAATGCTACGTATGAATCTATCACCAATTATTTAGAAAAATTATGATATAATATTCAAAAGAGGTGTTTAGTATGAAAATGATTATAGCAATCGTACAAGATCAGGATAGTCAGGAACTTTCAGACAAACTTGTTAAGCATAATTTTAGAGCGACAAAACTTGCAACAACAGGTGGATTTTTAAGAGCGGGCAATACAACTTTCTTATCAGGTGTAGAAGATAATCGTGTCGATGAAATGCTACAGGTTATTAATGATACTTGTGGAAATAGAGAACAACTTGTATCGCCGATTACCCCGATGGGTGGAAGTGCTGATTCATATATACCTTATCCAGTTGAAGTGGAAGTTGGCGGAGCAACGGTATTTGTTATGCCAGTAGAAGCTTTCCATCAATTCTAAAAACATGGTTGCTGTATATGGTAACTTTTCGACTTACATGTTGCTATTTGATTAGTTAATGCTAAATGTAATTCGTAAAGGCACTATGTATTAGCAGCCTTTTTATATAAAGGAGCAACATTAACATGGATGAACTAGAAAGACTGACAAAAGCATATCAATCTAATAAATTATCGCATGCATATTTATTTGAAGGTGACGATGGACAGACAATGCAACAAGTTGCGATTGATTTTTCTAAAATGATTTTATGTGGTGGAGAGGATCAATGTCAGTTAAAAGTAGAAACATTTAATCATCCAGATTTTATGTATGTGTCTTCTGAGGAAACAACAATTAAAAAAGATCAAATAGAGCAATTAGTGCATCATATGAATCAATTACCTATTGAAGGAAATTATAAAGTCTATATTATAGAATCCTTTGAAAAATTAACCATTCAAGGTGAAAATAGTATACTAAAATTTCTTGAAGAGCCTCCAGATAATACCATTGCCATTTTATTAACTACAAAACCAGAGCAAATTTTAGATACGATACACTCAAGATGCCAACATGTTTATTTTAAACCAATTAATAAATTGAATTTTATAGATAGATTAGTTGAGCGAGAAATCACTCGACCTGTTGCGGAATTGTTAAGTGCCTATACAACACAGATAGAGACTGCAGTTGCGTTAAACGAAGACTCAGATTTAATGGCTTTGCGCAAAAGTATCATCAAATGGTGTCAGTTAATATTAAAAAACCGTTCAATGGCATTAATAGCAGTTGTCGATTTATTAAAACAAGCTAAAAACAGACGTTTACAGTTATTGTCGTTGGCAGCAGTTAACAGTTTCTTTGAAGATATTATGCATGCTAAAGTAGGATTAGAAGAAGCAATGATATTCCAAGATTTACAGGTTGAAATTAAACAATACGCACAAGATTTATCATATAATCAGATTGTTTTAATGTTTGATCAGTTAACAGAAGCACATAAAAAATTAAATCAAAATGTAAATCCAACATTAGTATTTGAACAAATCGTCATAAAAGGGGTGAAATAATTATGCAAAATGTAGTAGGCATACACTTTCAACACTCAGGCAAAATGGAATATTATGCACCGCAAAATTTTGACTTAGGCTTGGGCGACTGGGTTGTCGTCGAATCAAAGCGAGGATTAGAAGTTGGACGAGTGAAGTATGAACCATTAAATGTAGCTGATGAAGATGTAGCGTTGCCATTAAAACAGATTGTTCGTAAGGCTACTGAAAAAGATATTATGCAATATGAACAAAATGAATATGATGCTAA
The DNA here is from genome assembly GCF_001835975.1 of Staphylococcus sp. HMSC034G07. Taxonomy (NCBI): domain Bacteria; kingdom Bacillati; phylum Bacillota; class Bacilli; order Caryophanales; family Staphylococcaceae; genus Staphylococcus; species Staphylococcus sp. HMSC034G07. The sequence continues at coordinate 33,657 of NZ_KV826586.1, read as the reverse complement.
AGATGCTTTGAATTTGTGCAAAGATATCATTCAACAACAGGATTTAGATATGCGCCTAGTGAATTGTGAATTTACTTTAGATAAATCGAAAGTTATTTTTAATTTCACATCAGATGAGCGTGTAGATTTTAGAAAGTTAGTGAAGGTTTTAGCTCAAAAGCTGAGAACAAGAATAGAATTAAGACAAATTGGCGTTAGAGATGAAGCGAAATTATTAGGGGGCATTGGACCTTGTGGTCGCTCGTTATGTTGCTCTACTTTTTTAGGGGATTTTGAACCAGTTTCGATAAAGATGGCTAAAGATCAGAATTTATCGCTAAATTCTTCAAAGATTTCTGGTGCTTGTGGCCGTCTTATGTGCTGTTTAAAATATGAAAATGATTATTATGAAGAAGCGAGAGCTCAGTTACCAGATGTTGGAGATGTCATTGAAACACCAGAAGGTAATGGTAAAGTTGTGGGCTTGAATATTTTAGATATCTCTATGCAAGTTAAAGTAGAGGGTCTTGAGCAACCATTAGAATATAAAATGGAAGAATTAGAAACATTAAAGTAGGAGGCCGTGACAACATTGAATCGAAGCGACATATTTGAAAATCTAGCTCATTTAGAGGAAAACATTAATCAAATTAATCGTGACATGTTAAATTTAAAAAATCTTACAGTAGAATTAATTGAAGAAAATGTCGCCTTACAAATCGAAAATGAGAATTTAAAAACATTAATAGATAAAGAAGAAAAAACTAAGAAAATAGAAAACGGTAAAAAAGATCAACCTAAACGCCCATTACGTAGCAAAGATAATTTAGCAATGTTATATAAAGAAGGTTTTCATATATGCAACGGAGAGCTATTTGGTAAACATAGAAAAGGCGACGACTGTTTGTTTTGTCTTGAAGTACTAAGTGAATAGTATCAATGTTTTTCATACAAATAAAAAATATGGAGTTGAGGATGAGAAAAGCGATAGGCTTCATTAGCGAAGCATCGTAGGCTCATCCTCTTTTTTGGAGGTTACAAAAATGTTATTGCAAAATGAAAGGTATGATTTTTTACTAAAAGAGAAATTAGAAATTATACAAAATGATGATGTCTTTTCATTTTCAACGGATGCTTTGTTACTCGCACATTTTACAAAAATAAAGAAAAAGGACGTTATTATGGATTTATGTTCCGGTAATGGCGTTATTCCTTTACTGTTATCTCATAAAGGTAATCAGTTTATTGAAGGTATCGAAATACAAGAACAATTAGTGCACATGGCGAAAAGAAGTATTGTTCATAATCATCTAACCGATAGAATTCATATGTATCATATGGATTTGAAGCAAGCACATCATACGTTTAAACCAGCACAGTATAGTCTTGTTACATGCAATCCGCCTTATTTTAAAGTCAATCAACAATTTCAACATCAAAAAGATGCACATAAAATAGCTAGACATGAGATAATGTGTACATTGGATGATTGTTGTTTTGAAGCACGACACTTATTGAAAGAAGGCGGAAGATTTTTAATTGTGCATCGTGCTGACCGTCTTATGGATGTCTTAAGCAGTATGAGACATTATCGCATAGAACCTAAAAAGCTTTATTTTATTTATAGTAAGCCGGGTAAAGTAGCACAAACAATTGTAGTTGAAGGACGAAAAGGTGGTAACCAAGGGTTAGACATACAGCAACCATTCTATATTTATAATGAAGATGGAACATATTCAGAAGAAATGAGAGAAATCTATTATGGATAAGCATTATATATATATCGTTAGATGTAAAGATGGAAGTTTATATACAGGTTATGCAAAAGATATAAAACAAAGAATAGCAAAACATAATAGCGGTCAAGGTGCTAAATATACTAAAATAAGACGGCCGGTAGAGTTAGTTTATCAAGAAATGTTTAATACTAAATCAGAAGCTTTGAAGCGGGAATATGAAATCAAAACATTGACCAGAGAGAAAAAATTACAGTTGATAAGTGAGGGGTAGAAGTATGGCGACATTGTATTTAGTAGGCACACCGATTGGAAATTTAGCTGATATTACATATAGAGCAGTTGATATATTACGTACAGTAGACTTGATTGCATGTGAAGATACACGAGTGACAAAAAAGCTTTGTGCACATTATGATATACATGCACCGTTGAAATCCTATCACGACCATAATAAAGCGCAGCAGACAGAATATTTAATCCAACAATTACAGGAAGGGATTGATATTGCGTTAGTGTCAGATGCTGGCCTACCTTTGATAAGTGATCCTGGATACGAACTTGTTGTAGCTGCAAGAAATAATGGAATCAGAGTTGAGACTGTACCGGGACCAAATGCTGGCTTGACTGCATTAATGGCAAGTGGATTACCTTCATTTACATACACATTTCTTGGATTTTTACCAAGGAAAGAAAAGGCAAAATATGATTTGTTAGACCAACGCATGTTTCAAGATAGTACATTGATTATTTATGAATCACCGCACCGTGTTAAAGATACATTAAAGGCAATTTATAAAATAGATGCGCAACGAAATGTGTCAATAGGTAGAGAATTAACAAAAAAATTCGAAGAAATTATCACGGACAAAGTTGAAAAATTACTAATGAAACTAGATGAAGGCGACATACTTACAAAAGGTGAATTTGTCATCATCATTGAAGGGGACATTGCAGTAGAAGATACGTCTTGGTTTGAAGATATGTCGATACATGAACACGTTGAGCACTACATTAATAAAAATATGAAACCTAAAGCAGCGATTAAACAAGTTGCTGAAGAAAGACAAATGAAGACAAGTGAAGTATATGATATATATCACAATGTATAAAATTAGGCTAACAAATTTCAGCGTTAAAAAGAAAATAGAAGAATAGATTTTTTGAAATTTTATCAATAAAATCAAGTGAAAAATTCCCATAACAAGCTTGATTTATGGTAATGTAGATAAGATAGAGATTATTTATCGTGTTGTAAAATGAGTGGAAATAGACGAGGGACAAATACTTAATTTTATACTACATCAAACGTATTAAAATGATTAATAAATATAAAATGAACACTTATCTGCTTCATTGAAAATAAAAATAAATTTAGATATATTTAAAGTGAGAGAAACGAGGAGGAACATTGATGGCGAAAGAAACATTTTATATCACTACACCTATATATTATCCGAGTGGGAATTTACATATCGGTCATGCATATACAACTACAGCTGGTGATGTCATCGCACGTTATAAAAGAATGCAAGGCTATGATGTTCGATATTTAACAGGAACGGATGAACATGGTCAAAAAATACAAGAAAAAGCGCAAAAAGCAGGGAAATCAGAATTGGATTATTTAGATGAAATGATTTCAGGCATCAAAGCGTTATGGAAAAAATTAGAGATATCCAATGATGACTTTATTCGTACAACAGAAGCACGTCACAAAGAAGTTGTACAACAAATATTTGAACGCTTATTGGCGCAAGGTGACATATATCTTGGTGAATACGAGGGTTGGTATTCTGTACCGGATGAAACGTATTATACTGAAACACAACTTGTTGATCCTGTATATGAGAACGGTGCAATTGTCGGAGGTAAAAGCCCTGATTCTGGACACGAAGTAGAATTGGTAAAAGAAGAAAGCTATTTCTTTAATTTATCTAAATATACTGATCGCTTACTAGAATTTTATGATGAAAATCCTGATTTTATTCAACCACCATCTCGTAAAAATGAGATGATTAATAATTTCATCAAACCAGGATTAGAAGATTTAGCAGTATCTCGTACATCGTTCGATTGGGGAATCCATGTTCAATCGAATCCGAAACATGTGGTTTATGTATGGATTGATGCACTAGTAAACTATATTTCATCACTTGGCTACTTATCAGATGATGATAGCTTGTTTAAAAAATATTGGCCTGCAGACATTCATATTATGGCGAAAGAAATTGTTAGATTCCATTCTATCATTTGGCCGATTTTATTGATGGCTTTAGACATTCCATTACCTAAAAAGGTCTTTGCTCATGGATGGATTTTAATGAAAGATGGCAAGATGAGTAAATCAAAAGGAAACGTAGTAGATCCTAATGTGTTGATTGATCGTTATGGCTTAGATGCAACACGCTATTATTTAATGCGTGAGTTACCATTTGGTTCTGATGGTGTATTTACGCCAGAAGGATTCGTAGAACGCACAAATTATGATTTGGCGAATGATTTAGGTAACCTAGTTAACCGTACCATTTCAATGGTTAATAAATACTTTAATGGCGAACTACCAGCTTATGAAGGTCCTAAGCACGAACTCGATGAAGAAATGGAACAATTGGCGCTTGATACTGTGAAAACATTCCATGAAAATATGGATAATTTGCAATTCTCAGTAGCGCTTTCAACAATATGGAAATTTATAAGTAGAACGAATAAATATATTGATGAAACTACGCCTTGGATTCTAGCGAAAGATGAGAACCAGAAAGAAATGCTCGGCAATGTTATGGCTCATTTAGTAGAAAATATTCGTATCATTGCAGTGTTATTAAGACCATTCTTAACAAATGCACCAAGACAAATTTTTGAACAGCTAAATATCAATTCACCTGAATTATATGAATTTAGCAGTATTAAACAATATGGTGCATTAACCGAGCCAATTATGGTAAGTAGTAAGCCACAACCTATTTTCCCACGCTTAGAAAGTGATGCTGAAATAGAATATATTAAGCAATCTATGCAACCAGATAAGGTGGAAGAAGCGAAAGCAGAAGTACCTAGTAAATCACAAATTGATATCAAAGATTTTGATAAAGTAGAAATCAAAGCAGCAACGATTATTGATGCAGAGAATGTAAAAAAATCTGACAAATTATTAAAAATCCAAGTTGATTTAGATAATGAACAACGTCAAATTGTTTCAGGTATTGCCAAGTTCTATCAACCCGAAGATATTATCGGCAAAAAAGTTGCGGTAGTTACCAACTTGAAGCCAGCTAAATTAATGGGACGAAAATCAGAAGGTATGATTTTATCTGCTGAAAAAGATGGTGTACTTACACTGGTAAGTCTTCCGAATGCAATTCCAAATGGTGCAGTAATTAAGTAATCATAGATAAAGGGAGCGATTTAATATGCTAATCGATACACATGTTCATTTAAATGCAGAACAATACGATGAAGATTTAGAAGCGGTTATTGAGCGTGCAAGAGATAATGGCGTAGATCGTATGTTTGTAGTAGGCTTTGATACACCAACCGTTGAACGTACGATGGAGTTAATAGATCAATATGACTTTATATACGGTATTATTGGATGGCACCCTGTAGATGCTATTGATTGCACAGAAGAAAGATTGGCATGGATAGAAAAGTTGGCAGCACATCCTAAAGTTATTGGAATTGGTGAAACTGGCTTAGATTATCATTGGGATAAGTCTCCAAAAGATGTCCAACAAGCCCTTTTTAGAAAGCAAATTGCACTAGCTAAGCGTGTGAATCTACCAATTATTATTCATAATAGAGAGGCGACACAAGACTGTGTGGATATTTTAAAAGAAGAGCATGCAGAAGAAATCGGCGGTATTATGCATAGTTTTAGTGCTTCTCCTGAGATTGCTGACGATGTCATTAATAAATTGAATTTCTATGTATCATTAGGAGGCCCTGTTACATTTAAAAATGCAAAACAGCCTAAAGAAGTTGCTAAACATGTACCATTCGATAGATTATTAGTTGAAACAGATGCACCGTTCCTATCGCCACATCCTTATAGAGGGAAGCGAAATGAACCAGCACGTGTAACTTTAGTAGCTGAGCAAATTGCTGAGTTACGTGAAGTTAGCTATGAAGACGTTTGTCGTCAAACGACTGAGAACGCTGAACGTTTGTTTAAATTAAAAGCATAAAGATATTATTTTAAAGGTATCGGTCTGAAATATGGCTTAGTTGGTCTAGTGAATACTAAGAGTAACCATAATTTATGCCGATACCTTTTTAGTTTTTCTAAAATGAAGTAAAAACGAAAGGTGTCACAATAAATGAAGATAAATGAATTTATTGTAGTAGAGGGCAGAGATGATACAGAGCGGGTCAAAAGCGCTGTGGATTGCGACACAATTGAAACAAATGGAAGTGCAATTGACGAAAAAACTTTAAATGTGATTGCACAAGCATATGAAACTCGAGGTGTCATTGTTCTAACAGACCCTGATTTCCCAGGTGATAAAATTCGTAATACGATAAAAAAATATATTCCAGGGGTTAAACACGCTTATATTGATCGAGAAAAAGCTAAAAGTAAACGTGGTAAAATAGGTGTCGAACATGCGAAAATTGAAGACATAAAAGAAGCTTTGATTTATGTAAGCACACCATTCGAAGAGGGTCATGAAAGTATCAGTAAGGAAGTTCTGATTGATCTTGGATTAATAATTGGTAAAGACGCGCGTAGAAAAAGAGAAATTTTAGGAAGAAAACTTCATATCGGTCATTCTAACGGCAAACAACTACTTAACAAGTTAAATGCTTTTGGTTATACAGAAGAAGATGTTAGAAATGCCTTGAAAGATAATAAAGGAAGTGAAAAATAATTGGATATGAAAGATATTGCCACACCATCGCGAACAAAGGCACTTTTAAATCATTATGGTTTTAGTTTCAAAAAAAGTTTAGGACAAAACTTTTTAATCGATGTCAACATTATTCATAATATTATTGATGCCAGTCACATAGATGAACGAACAGGTGTTATTGAAGTAGGACCGGGCATGGGATCATTGACAGAACAATTAGCTAAAAGTGCAAAAAAAGTGATTGCATTTGAAATTGATCAACGCTTAATACCAGTATTGAATGAAACAATGGCACCATATAACAATGTTACAGTAATCAATGAAGATATATTGAAAGCGGATATTGCGCATTATGTGACACATGAACTAGCAGATTGTGACCAAATTTTAGTTGTTGCTAACTTACCATATTATATAACTACACCTATTTTATTAAACTTAATGCAACAAAAATTACCGATTGATGGTTATGTGGTTATGATGCAAAAAGAAGTTGGTGAGCGATTAAACGCCGAAGTAGGCACGAAAGCTTATGGCTCCCTTTCTATAGTCGCACAGTTTTATACAGAAACGAGCAAAGTGCTGACTGTGCCCAAAACGGTATTTTTACCACCACCAAACGTAGATTCAATCGTTGTGAAATTAATGAAACGTGATCAACCACTTGTCGATGTAGACGATGAAGATAAGTTTTTCAAAATGTCAAAAGCCGCATTCGGACAAAGAAGAAAAACCATTAACAATAATTATCAAAGTTTGTTTGTGGATGGAAAAGCAAATAAAGAAATCATTGTGAATTGGTTGGAAGCCAGTGGCATTAACCCTAAAAGACGGGGAGAAACACTTTCTATAAAAGAATTTGCAAAATTATATAATGAATTGAAAAATTTCCCAGAATTAGCATTTTAAATGATTGACAACTGCGTTTCACCTTGCTAAAATTGATGTTTATTTGACAAAATCGCGCTAAATGTGTTATTATACAACTTGTAGCGAGGTGGAGCAATATGCCAAAATCTATTGGAGACATCAAAAATTCACTTGATTGTCAATTAGGAAACCGTATTGTACTGAAAGCGAATGGTGGTCGTAAAAAAACAATTGAGCGTAGCGGTGTTTTAAAAGAAACGTACCCATCCGTTTTTATTGTTGAACTAGACCAAGATATTCATAATTTTGAGCGTGTATCATATACATACACTGACGTTTTAACAGAAAACGTACAAGTTTCTTTTGAAGATGATAATCATCAAGAAGCAATTGCACACTAAATAGCAGTAATATAAATTGAAATTTTGGTTAAAGCAACCATATTTTTATTTAAGACATTAATAATGAGATTGATTAGTAAAAGGTATGTTGGTGAATAATCATCAATATACCTTTTTCTTTTTGAAATAATATAAAGCGCATCAGAATTAAGGAGATATAGTTTTGTTACGTCAAAATATTAATGTAAAATAAGGAATTAACCGCTTATTTTATATGTCAGATTAATTTAAGTCATAAGTAAGGTAAATTGGATAAATAACTTATAAATTTTAAAAAAAGAATAACGCAAGTATAACAATATGTTAAAATCATTTTATTACCATATCGAATTGAAAGAGGGTGGGAATATGATTTATGAGACTGCGCCAGCAAAAATAAATTTAACGTTGGACACACTCTTCAAACGAGATGATGGTTTTCATGAAGTTGAAATGATTATGACAACGATTGATCTTAATGATCGTTTATCTTTTGAACTGCGAAAAGATAAAAAAATAGTTGTAGACGTAGAGCAAAGTTATGTTCCCTCCGATAATAAAAATTTGGCTTACAAAGCAGCAGCGTTAATGAAAGAAACTTATAATTTACAGCAAGGTGTGACGATTACGATAGATAAAGATATCCCAGTTTCAGCTGGCCTTGCAGGTGGATCGACAGACGCCGCTGCAACATTGAGAGGAATGAATCGACTATATAAGTTAAATAGACCTTTAGAAGAACTATGTGAGTTAGGAATACAAATAGGCACTGATATTCCTTTTTGTATATATGGGAAAACTGCTTTTTGTAGAGGAAAAGGTGAGTTAATTGGGTTTATGAACAAACCACCGTCGGCATGGGTTATTGTTGCCAAGCCAGATATAGGCATTTCCTCCCCAGATATTTTTAAAAAGCTAGATTTAACTCAAGAACATGAGGTTTATACTGAAACTTGTAAAGAAGCATTGGATACAGGGAATTATGAATTATTATGTAATAGTCTTTCAAACAGATTGGAACCTATCTCTGGAGAAATGTATTCAGAAATCTATAAAATTAAAGAAAATATGCTTGAAAATGGAGCAGATGGTGCTGTAATGAGTGGGAGTGGTCCAACCGTATATGGATTAACGCAAAAAGAACGACAAGCTAGGCATGTATATAATGCAGTCAATGGTTGTTGTAATGAAGTCTATATTGCAAGATTATTAGGTTAGTGAGAAGGGATGAAGAAAATGCGCTATAAAAGAAGTGAACGTATTGTTTTTATGACACAATACTTGATGAATAACCCCAATAAATTAATACCTTTAACGTTTTTTGTACAAAAATTTAAGCAAGCAAAATCATCCATCAGTGAAGATGTACAAATTATTAAGTCTACTTTTCAAAAAGAAAAGTTGGGCACAGTAATAACGACCGCTGGAGCTAGTGGTGGCGTTACATATAAGCCACAGATGAGTAAAGCAGAAGCAAGTGAAGTCGTAGATGAAGTTATCGAACTTCTGCAAGAAAAAGATAGACTGTTACCAGGTGGTTATTTATTCTTATCAGATTTAATGGGGAACCCAACTTTATTGAATAAGGTGGGGAAATTAATTGCAACGCTTTATATGGATCAAGAGTTAGATGCGGTTGTAACTATTGCTACAAAAGGTATCTCATTAGCCAATGCAGTAGCTAATGTATTGAATTTACCAGTGGTAGTGATAAGGAAAGATAATAAAGTAACCGAAGGCTCTACGGTTTCGATAAATTATGTATCAGGTTCTACTAGAAAGATAGAAACGATGGTATTATCTAAGCGTACATTACCAGAAAACTCTAATGTCCTCGTTGTGGATGATTTTATGCGTGCAGGTGGTTCTATTAACGGTGTAATGAATTTAATGAATGAGTTTAAAGCACATGTTAAAGGGGTATCCGTATTAGTAGAATCAAAAGAAGTTAAGCAAAGATTAATTGAAGATTATACTTCCTTAGTTAGATTGTCTGATGTAGATGAATACAATCAGGAATTTAAAGTGGAAAATGGCAACAGTTTAACTAAATTTACTTAAAGGAGCGGATCAACATCATGAAAGTAGTCAACACATCAAAAGCACCGGAAGCATTGGGGCCATACTCACATGCAACGGTCATTAACGGACTTGTGTTTACATCAGGACAAATCCCATTAAATTTAGATGGTGAAATTGTTAGTGATGATGTGAAAGCACAAACGAAACAAGTATTAGAAAATGTAAAAGTTGTATTAGATGAAGCTGGATCGGATATAGATTCAGTAATCAAAGCAACAATATTCATTGATGATATGAATGAATTTCAAAATATAAATGAAGTTTATGGTGAATATTTTGCGAAACATCAACCGGCAAGAAGTTGTGTCGAAGTCGCAAGATTACCTAAAGATGTAAAAGTTGAAATTGAAGTAATCGCAGAAGTGAAGTAATTTAAGGGATTTATAATTTTTGATGAAATTGTTAAGCTTCTAACAAAGAGATACTAGGGGGGCTCACTACATGAAAGTGACAGATGTAAGACTTAGAAAAATACAAACAGATGGAAGAATGAAAGCTTTAGTTTCAATAACTCTAGATGAATCATTTGTGGTACATGATTTAAGAGTGATTGAAGGCAACTCAGGTCTATTCGTCGCAATGCCAAGTAAAAGAACACCAGATGGTGAATTTCGTGATATCGCGCATCCAATTAATTCAGAAATGAGACAAGAAATTCAAGATGCGGTTATGAAAGTTTATGACGAAACGGATGAAGTTATCCCTGATAAAAATGCTCAATCATCAGAAGAAACAAATGATGAAGCTTAATATAAAAGATGAATCAAATTAAAAAGGGCTTGGGACATAGATCTCAATCTTAATATAAAAAAGACCAATTCGTATGCTAACGGATTGGTCTTTTTGTGTCTTACTCAAAAATAAGAATATAAAGAATTGAAATAAATTATTATAATGAAAAGGTGACAAAAATATATTTTTTTGTTTTCAAATAAATCAAAAACTATTCTAAATAATTACAAGTTATTTTAATAATTGAAAAACTGACATTTAAATTAGTAACGGTGTGACATCTAAAATATATAATTTTTCACAAAGTATGAAATCAGTTTGTGAAAAACATTTTGTGATGATTTGTGTCAGTCAAAGATGACAATTATGAATATGTGAAGTTGATAGAAAATAACTTGAATTGTTTCCATTGTATAACATTAGGGTTTTGAGCCTTGAAAGTGGTACTAGCGTTAAATTATAATAATATAGAAGTGTATAATTTAATGGAGGGTTACACACATGCAAAGACATGCAATAGTACTTGCAGCTGGAAAAGGTACACGTATGAAATCTAAGAAATACAAAGTACTACATGAGGTTGCGGGCAAATCAATGATTGAACATGTCGTTGATAACGTTAAACAATCTGGAGTAGAAAATCTTGTGACCATTGTTGGCCACGGTGCAGAAAGCGTGAAAGAAACGTTAGGAGATACATCATTATATAGTTTCCAAGACGAACAACTCGGTACTGCACATGCTGTTGAAATGGCAAGTGAGCACTTGAAAGACGAACAAGGTACAACATTAGTGGTTTGTGGTGATACGCCATTAATAACTGGAGAGACACTTAAATCATTATTAGAACATCATGAGCGCAATCAAGCTGATGCAACAGTTTTATCAGCGACGACGAGTAATCCATATGGTTATGGTCGTATTGTGAGAGATGGCAATGATCATTTAGTTAAGATTGTAGAGCAGAAAGATGCAACAGCAGATGAACAACAAATCAATGAAATTAGCTCAGGTATTTTTGCATTTGATAATAAATTACTTTTTGAAAAATTGAAATTGGTAAAAAATGATAATGTCCAAGCTGAATATTATTTACCTGACGTTTTATCTCTTATTTTACAAGCACAAGGAACGGTTGAAATATATCGTACAGATAATTTTGAAGAAATAATGGGTGTCAACGATCGTCTAATGTTAAGTGAGGCAGAGGCAGCTTATAGAAAACGTATCAATGACTTCCATATGAGAAACGGTGTAACACTTATCGATCCTGCTACTACATATATAGGTGCAGATGTAAAAATCGCCATGGATGTTACAATTGAAGCAAATGTGAAATTAGCTGGTAGTTGTGAAATTGGCGAAGATACCATTGTTGGCCAAAACACAGAAATTCTTAATAGTAAAATAGGTTCAAACGTTACAATTAAGCAATCGGTGATTAACGAATCAGTTGTAAGTGACAATACTACAATTGGACCGTTTGCTCAATTACGTCCTGGGGCAGACTTAGGTGAAAATGTTAAAGTTGGAAACTTTGTAGAAGTTAAGAAATCAGTCGTGAAAACAGGTGCTAAATTACCGCATTTAAGTTATATTGGTGATGCAGAAATTGGTGAACGTACGAATGTAGGTTGTGGTTCTATCACAGTAAACTATGATGGTAAGCATAAATCAAAAACAATCATCGGCAATGATTCATTTATAGGTTGTAACACCAACTTAGTAGCACCAGTTACTTTAGGTGATAGATCATTTATAGCTGCAGGTTCTACCATTACTGATAACGTGCCACATGATAGTTTAGCATTAGCAAGAGCGAGACAAACAACTAAAGAAGGTTATTTGAAAAAATAGACACGATTAGATTATGATTCTAATCACATAAATATAATGTAGATCTAAGTAAGACCTCAATCGACATTTTGTAGATTAATGAAATAAATATAACTTTGTCTATGAACGAAACTAATTGAATGAATTAATTGGAGGACTATAAATGTTAAACAATGAGTATAAGAATTCTGCTTTGAAAATATTCTCTTTAAAAGGTAATGAGCCCTTAGCCCAAGAAGTAGCAGATAATGTTGGAATCGAGCTAGGAAAATGTTCTGTAAAACGTTTTAGCGATGGAGAAATTCAAATTAATATTGAAGAAAGTATTCGTGGTTGTGACGTATTTATTATTCAACCTACTTCTAATCCAGTAAACTTACATTTAATGGAATTATTAATTATGATTGATGCTTGCAAACGTGCTTCAGCAGCCAATATTAATATCGTAGTGCCATACTATGGGTACGCACGTCAAGATAGAAAAGCGCGCAGCCGTGAACCAATCACAGCAAAATTAGTTGCAAACTTAATCGAAACTGCTGGCGCAGATCGCATGATTGCCTTAGATTTGCATGCACCACAAATCCAAGGGTTCTTCAATATGCCAATAGATCACTTGATGGGTGTTCCGATTTTAGCAGAATACTTCCAAAATGATACAGACATTGACCCAGAGGAATGTGTTGTAGTTTCTCCAGACCACGGTGGTGTAACGAGAGCACGCAAACTTGCAGATATTCTTAAAACACCAATTGCAATCATAGATAAACGACGTCCTAAACCTAATGTGGCTGAAGTAATGAATATTGTTGGTGAAATTGAAGGTCGCACAGCGATAATTATCGACGATATCATCGATACAGCCGGTACGATTACATTAGCAGCTCAAGCGCTCAAAGATAAAGGAGCAAAAGATGTTTATGCATGTTGTACACACCCTGTCTTATCAGGCCCAGCTAAAGAACGTATTGAAAATTCAGCGATTAAAGAGCTAGTCGTTACAAATTCAATTCAATTAGATGAAAATCGTAAACCAGCCAATACTAAAGAACTGTCAGTTGCAGGTTTATTAGCACAAGCTATTGTGCGCGTATATGAAAGAGAATCTGTTAGTGTACTATTTGACTAATTAATGCAATAGTTGTATAATTATTCCGTTCGTGATTTCAATTCACGATTAAATAAACACTTGCAAGCAACATTATGTTGATGGGCAAGTGAGGGGTTCTTATTATGATAATAAGAACAAAAAATGAAAGGTGGAAATAATATGGCTTCATTAAAGTCAATTATTCGTCAAGGTAAACAAACACGTTCAGACCTTAAAACACTAAGAAAAATTGGTAAAGTACCTGCAATCGTCTATGGTTATGGTACAAAAAATACTTCAGTAAAAGTTGATGAAGTAGAATTTATCAAAGTGATTCGTGAAGTTGGACGTAACGGTGTTATCGAATTAGGCGTAGGTTCTAAAACAATTAAAGTAATGGTTTCAGACTATCAATTCGATCCACTTAAAAACCAAATTACTCACATTGACTTCTTAGCGATCAATATGAGTGAAGAACGTACAGTTGAAGTACCAGTTCAACTTACTGGTGAAGCAGTAGGAGCTAAAGAAGGTGGCGTTGTTGAACAACCATTATTCGACCTTGAAGTAACTGCAACACCGGATAATATCCCTGAATCTATCGAAATTGACATCAGCGAATTAGATGTTAACGATAGCTATTCAGTGGCAGACATTAAAGTTTCAGGTGATTTCACAATTGAAAATGACCCTGAAGAGTCTGTAGTAACAGTAGTTCCTCCAACTGAAGAACCTACTGAAGAAGAAATCGAAGCTATGGAAGGCGAATCAGAAACTGAAGAGCCTGAAGTTGTTGGTGAAGATAAAGAAGACGAAGAAGAAGAAAAAGAAGAAGAGTAATTTCTTCGATACCTTTTTCAAACACGCGATTTCAATAAGAAAAATGATTTTAAAAAGCACCATGCTTAATTCGTTAAGCTGGTGTTTTTTTATGTTAATATAGTGAATGATATGAAAATATAAAAAGAAACTATAGAGTGTTGCGAAATAATAAATGTTTCTGAGTGAATACAACAATTGGAGGTAACATAATGAAATGTATTGTAGGTTTAGGCAATATCGGCAAACGCTTTGAGCTGACAAAACATAATATTGGTTTTGAAGTTATTGACTATATGTTAGAACAGAATCAATTTAAATTAGATAAACAAAAGTATAAAGGTGCCTATACAATCGAACATTTGGCTGGTGAGAAAGTGATGTTTATAGAACCAATGACGATGATGAACTTGTCTGGGGATGCTGTAGGTCCACTGATGAAGTATTATGATATTGATATAGACGATTTACTTGTACTATATGATGATTTGGATTTACCTCAAGGGGAAATTCGATTACGACAAAAAGGCAGTGCCGGCGGTCATAATGGTATGAAATCGATTATTCAAGCCTTAGGTACAGACGAATTTAAACGTATTCGTATTGGTGTTGATCGTCCGTCCAACGGCATGTCGATTGTTGATTATGTATTGCAAAAATTTTCAAAACAAGAAATGGAAACAATGAATAACGTAATAGAACATTCAGCACGTGCAGTAGAAGCTTATATTGAAAGTTCTCGTTTTGACCGTGTGATGAATGAGTTTAATGGTGAGGTCAAGTGAAATCAATAATTACAGAATACATTAAAGAAGATAAACGCTATCAAGAGTTGAATGAAGTATTTGGTGAAGCCAACGTATTGGTTACTGGGTTATCTAGTTCGGCAAAGGCAACAATTATAGCTGAAAAATTTATTCATAGTTCAAAGCAACTCCTTGTAGTAACGAACAACTTGTATCAAGCTGACAAACTAGAGAGCGACTTACAACAATATGTTGATACTGACGATATATACAAGTATCCAATGCAAGATATTATGACAGAAGAATTTTCCACACAAAGCCCCCAATTCATGAGTGAACGTGTACGTACTTTGACGGCACTTGCTCAAGAAAAGAGAGGGTTATTTATCGTACCGTTAAATGGTTTTAAAAAATGGTTAACACCCGTTGAAATGTGGAAGGAGCATCAACTCACACTTACTATTGGTGACGACATTGATATTGATGAATTTTTAAACAAACTTGTAAACATGGGATATCGTAGAGAGAGTGTAGTATCGCATATTGGTGAATTCTCATTGCGTGGTGGGATTATTGACATATATCCTTTAATAGGCATGCCTGTAAGAATTGAACTATTTGATACAGAAGTAGATTCAATCCGAAACTTTGATGTTGAAACCCAACGTTCAGAAGAAAATTTAGACCAAGTAGATATTACGACGGCTAGTGATTATATTATTACAGATGATGTATTGAAGCATACTAAACTAAAATTAAAAGAAGCATATGAGTATACACGTCCCAAAATAGATAAATCTGTACGTAATGACTTGAAAGAAACATATGAAAGTTTTCAACTTTTTGAATCTTCTTTATTTGATCATCAAGTATTACGCAGACTCGCTGCTTTTATGTATGAAGCACCTGCAACAATTATTGATTACTTCAAGTCTGATGCGATTGTAGCAGTGGATGAATATAATAGAATTAAAGAAACTGAAACAACACTGATTTCTGAAGCTGAAGAATTTATGCAAAGTTTAATTGAAAGCGGTAAAGGATTTATCGGACAGAATTTCTTACAATATGACGGATTTGAGTCACTATTAAATCGATATCCAGTTACGTATTTTACTTTATTTACGGCAACGATGCCGGTAGAACTCAATGAAATCATTAAATTTTCATGTAAGCCGGTACAACAATTTTATGGTCAATATGATATCATGCGTTCTGAATTTCAACGATTTATTCAAAATGACTATACGATTGTCGTATTAGCAGAAACTGAAGCGAAAAAAGAGCGTATTCAATCAATGTTAAATGAAATGCATATACCAACATTTATAGATACACCAAGCACACAAAGTGATGGTGGTAGTGCGATTATCACTGAAGGCAGTTTGTCAGAAGGTTTTGAATTGCCATATATGCATCTCGTTGTTGTAACAGAACGTGAACTATTTAAATCTAAACAAAAGAAAAAGGTAAAGCAACATAAGAAATTAACAAATGCAGAAAAAATCAAATCCTATCAAGATTTGAAAGTTGGAGATTTTGTTGTTCATGTTCACCATGGTGTAGGGAAATATTTAGGTGTCGAAACGCTTGAAGTTGGAGGCGTACACAAAGATTATATAAAATTACAATACAAAGGTACTGATCAATTATTTGTACCCGTAGATCAAATGGATCAAGTACAAAAGTATGTTGCTTCCGAAGATAAATCACCTAGATTAAATAAACTTGGTGGCACAGAATGGAAGAAAACGAAAGCCAAAGTTCAACAAAATGTTGAAGATATGGCCGATGAATTAATAGAATTATATAAAGAAAGAGAAATGTCAGTTGGTTATAAATATGGTCCAGACACCCCACAACAAAATGATTTTGAAATTGATTTCCCTTATGAGTTAACGCCAGACCAAGGCAAATCCATTGAAGAGATTAAACAAGATATGGAAGTAGAACGTCCAATGGACAGGTTATTATGTGGTGATGTAGGTTACGGAAAAACAGAAGTAGCGGTACGAGCGGCATTTAAAGCTGTAATGGAAGGTAAGCAGGTAGCTTTTCTCGTGCCTACCACAATCTTAGCGCAACAACACTATGAAACTTTGATTGAACGTATGCAAGATTTTCCAATAGAAATTCAACTTATTAGCCGGTTTAGAACGACTAAAGAAGTGAAAGAAGTGAAAGAAGGACTAAAATCAGGCTATGTTGATATCGTTGTGGGTACACATAAATTATTAGGCAAGGATATTCATTACAAAGATTTGGGTCTACTCATTGTAGATGAGGAACAACGTTTTGGTGTAAGACACAAAGAAAAGATTAAATCACTTAAGACAAATGTTGATGTTTTAACATTAACTGCAACACCTATTCCGAGAACGCTACATATGAGTATGTTAGGCGTGCGTGATTTATCTGTCATAGAAACACCACCAGAAAATCGTTTTCCTGTGCAAACCTATGTATTAGAGCAAAATATGAATTTTATTAAAGAAGCGTTAGAAAGAGAATTATCACGTGAGGGCCAAGTTTTCTACTTGTACAATAAAGTACAATCGATTTATGAAAAAAGAGAGCAGCTACAAATGTTAATGCCGGAAGCGAATATAGGTGTGGCCCACGGTCAGATGAATGAACGTGATTTGGAAGAAACGATGTTAAGCTTTATCAATCATGAATTTGATATTCTTGTAACGACTACGATTATTGAAACTGGCGTAGACGTTCCCAATGCTAATACTTTAATTATCGAAGATGCTGATAAGTTTGGACTGAGTCAATTATATCAATTACGAGGACGCGTGGGACGTTCAAGTCGTATAGGTTATGCTTATTTCTTACATCCATCTAACAAAGTATTATCAGAGACTGCAGAAGAAAGATTGCAAGCAATTAAAGAATTTACTGAATTAGGTTCTGGATTTAAGATTGCAATGCGAGATTTAAATATTCGAGGTGCAGGTAACCTTTTAGGCAAACAGCAACATGGATTTATTGATTCCGTAGGTTTCGATTTATACTCACAAATGTTAGAAGAAGCGGTAAATGAAAAACGAGGCATTAAAGAAGAACAGCATGATGCGCCTGAAGTTGAGATTGAACTAAATATTGATGCTTATTTACCAGCTGAATATATTCCAAATGAACAGGCTAAGATAGAAATTTATAAAAAATTACGTAAAATTGAGACGGAATCACAATTGATGGATGTTAAAGATGAACTCATTGACCGTTTTAATGACTATCCTGTTGAGGTTGAAAGATTGCTTGAAATGATGGAAATTAAAGTGCATGCATTGAATGCAGGTGTAACACTTATTAAAGATGTAGGTAAAAAAATAGAAATTTATTTATCCGAAAAAGGTACTACTGACATCAATGGCGAAGCACTCTTTAAACAAACACAACCACTTGGACGCGCAATGAAAGTTGGTGTTCAAGAAGGTAAAATGAAAGTGACGCTAAATAAAGATAAAGTATGGTTGGACAGTTTGAAATTCTTAGTGAAATGTTTAGAGGAAAGTATGGTTATACCAGATGAACGTTAAATCTGATACAAAAAGTGTTTTTAATGGTGTTGTTGTACTAACAATAGCGCTTATTATCGTTAAAATACTCAGTGCATTATACCGTGTCCCCTATCAAAATTTACTGGGCGATGGCGGATTATATGCCTATCAACAAGTGTACCCCATAGTAGCTTTAGGCGTTATTTTATCGATGAATGCTATTCCTAGTGCGGTCACTCAAACTTTCAACGCAAACGGGAACCCCAATCAATATACGCGCGTGTTATTAAGGTTACAATTTGCTGGTGTTATCTTTTTCTTACTTTTATTTATGTGTGCACACTGGGTTGCCTTTCTTATGGGAGATGTCAATTTAGCACCTATGTTAAGGGCGGCAAGTGTTAGCTTTTTATTTGTTGGCATACTTGGTGTTTATAGGGGCTATTATCAAGCGCATCATGAGATGAATATACCCGCTATTTCCCAGGTTATAGAACAATTTATTCGTGTCGCCATTATCATGATTGCTATTGTGATGTTTACGAGTCAATCATGGAGTATATACCGTGCAGGTACATTGGCGATTGTTGGTTCAGGTATTGGCTTTTTCGCATCTAGTTTGTTTCTGATGCAGCGGAAACCTTTTAAGTTATCTAAAGCACATGCCAATGTGGAAGTGGCTTGGAAAAAGTTAACGTTAGGTATCGTTGTGTTCGCGGTAAGCCAATTAATTGTTATTGTATGGCAAGTCGTGGATAGCTTTACAGTAATACATGCGCTTCAAATGACTGGTTTAGATTTTGATGAAGCAACTATTTTTAAAGGTATTTATGATCGAGGTGCGTCTTTTATACAGATGGGATTAATTGTAACGACAACGTTCTGTTTTGTACTTATCCCATTACTAACAGATGCATTAAAAACAAAACAACACATACTGGTAAATCGTTATGCTAACGCATCTATAAAGATTACAGTTTTATTTAGTGTTGCAGCAGCAATAGGTTTAATCAATTTGCTACCTGTAATGAATAGCGTATTCTTTAAAAACGATAGTTTGAACGGTACGTTATCCGTTTATATGCTTACCGTCATATGCGTTTCTCTTATAATGATGGATATCGCCTTATTACAAGTGAAAAATCACGTTAAAATTATTTTGTGTGCATTTGGTATTGGGGTAGTGGCCAAAGCGATATTGAATATGGTTTTAATACCGCAATTTTCAATTTTCGGTGCCAGTGTAAGTACTGTGATTTCACTGTTCATCTTTGTGTGGATTTTACAGTATCAAGTCTTAAAGATGTATCATTTTCAAACAATGAAAAAGTTCATTGTTAAGTTAGTAATTACAATGATGCTGTTATCAATTACAGTACAAATAGTTATGTTTCTTATTCCGGGAGAAGGTAGAATGCAAGGCTTAGTCGAATTAGCTGTAGCAGCAACTATCGGCGTTATTGTAGTGATTTTTTCTATCGTACGCATGCATTTATTAAGTTTTAGAGAACTTAAACACCTGCCTTTTGGAGATAAACTATTCCATATGAAAAGAGGGAAACATTAATGACAAATAAAATAACAATTGTTGGATTAGGGAATTATGGTATAGAAGATTTACCCTTAGGAATTTATAAATTTTTAAAAAAACAAACACTCGTTTACACACGTACCTTTGACCATCCAGTTATCCAAGATTTAACTTCGGAAGGTATCGACATGGAAAGTTTTGATCAAGAATATAAACGCCATGACGCTTTTCAAAATGTATATGAAGCTATTGTGACAAAGTTGATTGATGCTGCAAGAGACAATGATATTGTATATACTGTACCAGGGCATCCACGTGTAGCTGAAACGACAACTGTGTATTTAGAGCAGTATGCTCAACAACATTCTGATATTGAAATTGAAATATTGGGCGGCAAGAGCTTTATAGACGATATTTTTGAAGCGGTAAAAGTTGACCCTAATGATGGTTTTACGATGTTAGATGCAACAGATCTTCAAAAAGAAAAGTTGAATATGCGTACGCACACACTTATCACACAAGTCTATAGTGCAATGGTCGCAGGTGATTTAAAAGTGACATTGATGGAAAGCTATAGTGATGACCAACTTGTTTATATCGTAGATGGTGCGAGCAATAATCACGCCAATGTAATCAAAACACCGTTATATGAAATAGATCATTACGATGATGTTTTTAACAATATAACAAGTGTATTTATTCCAAAAGTGGAAACCGAAGAAGCATACTTTGGTGATTTTGACTATGCAGTTGGTATCATAAATCATCTTGTAGACGATGAAAAAGGTTGCCCATGGGATAAGGTTCAAACACATCATACGTTAAAACGCTATTTACTGGAAGAGACATTCGAATTGTTTGAAGCTATAGATAACGAAGACGATTGGCATATGATAGAAGAACTAGGAGACATCCTGTTACAAGTATTATTACACGCAAGTATTGGCAAAAAAGAAGGTTACATGGATATAAACGAAGTGATACAAAGCCTTTCAGAAAAAATGATACGCAGACATCCACATGTTTTTGGTGACACAAAAGCAGAAACTGAAGAAGATTTGAAAAATATTTGGTCCGATGCTAAGTCTAAAGAAGGTAAAGAACAGCGAGTGAAATTTGAGAAAGTATTTGCAGACCACTTCTTAGCATTGTATGATAAAACAAAAAATAAGTCGTTAGATGAAAATGCTTTAAAACGAATTTTAGAGCAAGGAGGAAAATAATGATGAGATTAGACAAATATCTCAAAGTGTCAAGATTAGTAAAACGTCGCACTTTAGCTAAAGAGATCAGTGATCAAGGACGTATTACTGTAAACGGTGTAGTTGCTAAAGCAGGTACCGATGTAAAAGAATCGGATGAGCTTGTTATCCGATTTGGTCAAAAAGTTGTAACAATCAAAGTTACGGGATTGAGTGAACATGCAACAAAAGAAAATGCAAAGGGCATGTATGAACTCATTAAAGAAGAAAAAGTAAGTGAAATATAGGAACGGGAGGTGACAAGCAAATGAATAAAAAAGTTGAAAATATAGGCAATACGTATACTTCAGCAGAAAACAAAAAAAAGCAACACAAACAAATGAGGAAGCGTGTTGTTCGTAAACGTATCACTTTATTCGGTGGTCTTTTACTACTGATTATTATCATTTTATCCATCATGCTTGTCACTCAAAAACAAAGTAACAATGACGATGCAGTCGAGCGCCAACAAAAAGAACAAAAGTATCAAAAGCAACAAGATGAAGAATTAGCACTAAAAGAACAATTAAATAATCTAAATGATAAAGATTATATTGAAAAAGTTGCACGTGATGATTACTATCTAAGTAATGATGGGGAAGTTATTTTCAAATTGCCCGGAGATAATAAATCTGACACCAAATCTAAGGCGCAAAATGATGATAAATAAGTGAATTTAATTTTTTGCATCATTATACCATTGTTAATTTATGCAAACAGGCATATAATAGGGTTAAAATCGAAACGAATCGGGAGGATTTATTTATAATATGTCAATCGAAGTAGGAAACAAGCTTAAAGGTAAAGTCACTGGAATCAAAAAGTTTGGCGCTTTCGTCGAACTTCCAGAAGGAAAGAGTGGCTTAGTTCACATAAGTGAAGTTGCAGATAACTACGTTGAAAACGTAGAAGATCACTTATCTGTTGGTGATGAAGTTGAAGTTAAAGTACTATCAATTGCTGATGATGGAAAAATTAGTTTATCAATCAAAAAAGCAAAAGATCGTCCGCGTAGACCTCAAAACAAACCAAATCATAAACAAACTCAACCTAAAGGTGAGGACTTTGAAAAGAAATTAACAAACTTCTTAAAAGATAGTGAAGATAAATTGACTTCTATTAAGCGTCAAACGGAATCTAGACGTGGTGGAAAAGGCGCTAGACGCTAAAATATATAAAATAAGACTGTTCCCAAGAGAACTTAAATTAATTGCTCAAATACAACATTTAATATCATTTTAACGACGTGTGACTTTGACAATAAATGACTGTTTTCTTACTTAAGGAAACAGTCTATTTTTTGTTGTTCACAGACATTACAAGGTGCATGTAAAAAAATTCGTATTGTGACATAGGAGGTAAGCTATGATAGAAGTTAATGCTGATGGTTGGAATAAAGAACAACACATTGTGTTAGCCGTTTCAACCGGGATTGATAGCATGGTATTATTACACAACTTAATTCATCCATTATCCCAATCGTATAGAAAATTAACTTGCTTACATGTGAATCATAATATTCGTGATATTGCACAAGAAGAAGAAACATTTATAAGAAAATATTGTGAGTTTTATCAGATTCCGTTGTTCGTGCATCATTTAGATTTATCAGAAGTTATTGAACAGGGGAATAGCATTGAAAATATTGCGAGAAATGAACGATATCAGTGGTTTGATACTATGATGGTGGAGTTGGATGCAGACGTTTTATTAACCGCTCACCATCAAGACGATCAAATTGAAACTATCTTTTATCGATTGATGACTGGTCGTTCAACTAGAAGTAGTTTAGGTATGTCATATCTGACTTCACGAAGTGCCTATATGTTGTGTAAACCATTGTTAGAAACAACAAAAGCAGACATTCGAAACTATCAGCAAAGTTATGAAGTACCTTATTATGAAGACGAGACCAATGCTGAAAATCTTTATGTTAGAAATGATATTCGTAATCGTATTTTACCTGCCATTGACGACAACCGACATTTATCGACAAAACAGCTACTAAAATTGAAAGATTGGCATGATATACAACTGCAAGAATTACATGACCATGCGTTACATTTTATAGAAACGCATGTTCACGAAAATGCTGATAAAGATGAAATAGTCATTCCAAGGGTTGCATTTTCAAATTTGAACCATAATATTAAAATTATAATATTAGATAAAATATTTTCAAAATTACAGATAACAGCACCAATGACTGAAAAAATGTATGAATCTTGGTTTCAGCAACTCGAAAGCAAAGTTACTCAATGCACAATATATACAACGGATAAATGGAATATTTATATCGCTTATGATAAATTTATAATAATGGCAAATTATGATAAATTTCTTATGCCAACTAAAATTTTGCAGCCAGGTTTATATCATTATGGTCATTATAGAATTAGTGTAACAGATGATTTTCCGGAAGATGATTATCCGTTAGTTATTAGAACTAGAAATAATGGTGATAAATTCAAACTAAATGGGATAAAAGGACACAAAAAAGTAAGTCGATTACTGATTGATCATAAAGTGATACAAACTGAACGTAACCAATTACCAATTTTAGTTAATGCAGATGAAGCAATTATTGCTGTAGGTACGTTATATTTAAATAATGAATATAAAGATACTATTTTCATACGAAATACGGGAGAGGAATGAAATTATGCGAGATGATTTAAAGGAAATATTAATAGATGAAGAAGAAATAGAACAAATTTGTAAAGACTTGGGTGCAAAGATTACTGAAGCATATGCAGGTAAACCACTTGTTTGTATAGGAATTTTGAAAGGTTCAGTAATGTTTATGACAGACCTTATTAAACATATTGGAACGCATTTAGCTATCGATTTCATGGATGTTTCTAGTTATCATGGCGGTACTGAATCAACAGGAGAAGTGCAAATACTTAAAGATTTAAGCGCTTCAATAGAAGGAAAAGACATCTTGATTATTGAAGATATTTTAGAAACTGGGACAACATTAAAATCAATAACTGAATTATTGGAATCAAGAAAAGTCAATTCACTAGAAATTGTGACATTGTTAGACAAACCGAATCGCCGTAAAGCAGATATCGAAGCAAAATATGTAGGTAAAAAAATTCCAGATGAATTCGTAGTTGGCTACGGATTAGACTATGCTGAAAATTATAGAAATTTACCATATATTGGAACGCTTAAACCAGAAATTTATTCAAAGTAAGCAGTACAATTTAATCGTATGAAATATTGTTATATACTGTAAAACGTAATCATATTAAATGAGTCGATATACATAATATATTGATAAAATACGCGAACATATACGTAAATCATTTAAGGGATTAATCATAAAGTATATGTAAAATGTTTGTATATCAAAAATATAAAAGTATAAAAACAACAAGAACTGTAACGTACATACAAAAGTAGAATTACTAGCCCAAAACTTGTGTATTGTGTTACAATTTTTGTTAGTTTTATTATTGAAGTAGGAGGAAACGACGCATGCAGAAAGCCTTTCGTAACGTGCTAGTTATCGCAATCATTGGCGTTATTATATTTGGCTTGTTTTCGTGGCTAAATGGTAACGGAAATATGCCAAAACAGCTTACATATAACCAATTTGTTAAGCAATTAGATAAAGGTGAATTAAAATCCTTAGAAATTCAACCAGAACAAAATGTATATATGGTAAGCGGTAAAACTAAAAAAGATGAAGATTATTCTTCAACTATTTTATATAATAATGATAAAGAGCTTGAAAAAATAACAGATAAAGCACAAAGTCAAGATGGATTGAAATTTACAGTTAAAGAAGAAGAAAAGCAAAGCGTATTTGTAAGTATTTTAACGACGTTAATACCAGTTTTAATCATAGCCTTATTATTTATTTTCTTCCTTAGTCAAGCACAAGGAGGCGGCGGTGGCGGCGGTCGTATGATGAATTTTGGTAAATCCAAAGCGAAAATGTACGACAGTCAGAAAAAACGTGTACGCTTCTCAGACGTAGCTGGCGCAGATGAAGAAAAACAAGAATTAATAGAAATTGTTGACTTCTTAAAAGATAATAAACAATTTAAGCAAATGGGTTCTAGAATACCTAAAGGTGTTTTACTTGTAGGACCTCCAGGTACAGGTAAAACGTTATTAGCTCGTGCAGTAGCTGGTGAAGCTGGTACACCATTCTTCTCAATCAGTGGTTCAGACTTCGTTGAGATGTTTGTAGGTGTCGGTGCAAGCCGTGTACGTGACTTATTTGAAAATGCTAAGAAAAATGCACCTTGTATTATCTTTATTGACGAAATCGATGCAGTTGGTCGTCAACGTGGTGCAGGTGTTGGTGGCGGTCACGATGAACGTGAACAAACGCTAAACCAATTACTAGTTGAAATGGATGGTTTCGGTGAAAACGAAGGTATCATTATGATTGCTGCTACAAACCGTCCTGATATTTTAGACCCAGCATTATTACGTCCTGGTCGTTTTGATAGACAAATTCAAGTTGGACGTCCAGATGTAAAAGGGCGTGAAGCAATTCTGCACGTTCATGCTCGAAATAAACCACTTGATGAAACAGTAGACTTAAAAGCAGTTTCTCAAAGAACACCTGGTTTCTCTGGTGCAGATTTAGAAAACTTGCTGAACGAAGCATCATTAGTTGCAGTACGTGAAGGCAAGAAGAAAATAGATATGCGTGATATTGAAGAAGCGACTGACCGTGTGATTGCAGGTCCTGCTAAAAAATCACGTGTCATTTCTGAAAAAGAACGTAATATTGTTGCACACCATGAAGCCGGTCATACTATTATTGGTATGGTGCTTGATGAAGCAGAGGTTGTCCATAAGGTTACTATCGTACCACGTGGTCAAGCCGGTGGTTATGCAATGATGTTACCAAAACAAGATCGCTTCTTAATGACTGAACCAGAATTACTTGATAAGATTTGTGGCTTGTTAGGTGGTCGAGTTTCTGAAGATATTAATTTCAACGAAGTATCAACAGGTGCTTCAAATGACTTTGAACGTGCAACACAAATCGCACGTCAAATGGTTACTGAATATGGTATGAGTAAGAAACTTGGTACTGTTCAATTCTCAAGTAGCAGCAATGGACAAGTATTCTTAGGTAAAGACATGCAAGGCGAACCAGAATATTCTGGTCAAATTGCGTATGAAATTGATAAAGAAGTTCAACGTATTATTAAAGAACAATACGAACGTTGTAAAGACATTCTTTTAGAACATAAATCACAATTACTTTTAATTGCTGAATCTTTATTAAAAGAAGAGACATTAGTTGCTGAACAAATTCGTTCATTATTCTATGATGGCGTATTGCCAGAAGTTGATTACGATGCAGCAGAAGTTGTAAGTGATCAAGAAAGTGAATTTAAAGAAGGTAAATATGGTAAATCATATGAAGATGTACGAAAAGAACAACTAGAAGTTGGTAAAAAACAACAAGAAGAAGACCAACAAGAGGAAAAAGATATCGATAAAGAAAGCAAAGAAAGTGAACATGGCAATGACGACTCAGAAGAGACAGGTCATGAACAAGCACCAAATATCGATAAACCTAGCAACCCAAGTGATCCTAATGATCCAAGCAATAGAAATTAATAACTGAACAAAAAGCTTCTTTCTGCTATCATATTGATGTGGAAAGAAGCTTTTTTATTATTCATCAATCAATAAAATCACAAACAGATATGTAGCAATTTTTTGATTGAACACGTACAATAAATTGCATTGATAAAAAGTATTATAAAATTCTATATAGAAGTTAGAAAACAATTTAAACACTTACAATGAATAAAAGGAGAAATTAAAGAAATGACAAATGATTACATTGTTAAAGCATTGGCTTATGAAGGACAGATAAGAGCATATAGTGCATTAACTACAGAAAGTGTTCAAGAAGCACAAACAAGACATTATACTTGGCCGACAGCATCCGCAGCACTTGGCAGAACAATGACTGCAACGTTGATGATGGGTGCAATGTTAAAAGGCGATCAAAAACTGACAGTTACAGTTGATGGACAAGGGCCAATCGGAAAAATTATAGCTGATGCAGATGCCAGCGGTCATGTCAGAGGATACGTGACGCATCCACAAACGCACTTCCCTCTAAATAACGTAGGAAAATTAGATGTTAGTAGAGCTGTTGGAACAAATGGTGCATTAACTGTAGTAAAAGACGTTGGAATGAAAGATTATTTCTCTGGTTCAAGTGAACTAGTCTCTGGTGAATTAGGCGATGATTTTACTTACTACTTTGCAAAAAGTGAACAAGTACCCTCATCTGTAGGGTTAGGCGTACTAGTGAATCCTGATAACTCTATAAAAGCTGCAGGTGGTTTTATCATACAAGTGATGCCAGGTGCAGAAGAAAAAACAATCAATAAATTAGAAACAGCAATCAACAACATGACACCCGTTTCGAAATTAATTGATCAAGGTTTAACTCCAGAAGAAATATTATATGAAATACTTGGTGAAGATGAAGTTCAAATTTTAGAACAAATGCCTGCAAGTTTTGAATGTAATTGCGGTCACGAAAAGTTTTTAAATGCAATTAAAGGACTAGGCCAAGCTGAAATCGAAAGTATGATTAATGAAGATCATGGTGCAGAAGCAGAATGCCACTTCTGTAGAAATAAATATCAATATACAGAAAATGAATTACAGGAATTATTAGAAAAGATGTAAAAAATCCTTTAAAATGAAGTTTAAGTCACTATAAAGTATAAAAATATTGTAATTTTTAATCTTCTTAGTTGTATTCAAATCAAAATCTGATAAAATATAAAGTATATCCGATAGAAAAAGTAGGTTTTAAACTTTTTAATGAAAAGGAGCAATACTTATGACAAACAAACCAGTAAATAATGTCGTTGAAGTGATTGGCAATACGCCAGTAGTTAAGTTGAACAATGTGGTGGATGAAAATGCTGCAGATGTTTATGTGAAATTAGAATATCAAAATCCAGGTGGTTCTGTTAAAGACCGTATCGCGTTAGCAATGATTGAAGCGGCAGAGAAAGAAGGAAAAATCAAACCAGGAGATACAATTGTAGAACCTACGAGTGGTAATACAGGTATTGGTTTAGCTTTTGTATGTGCTGCGAAAGGTTATAAAGCAGTATTCACAATGCCAGAAACAATGAGTCAAGAACGTCGTAATTTATTAAAAGCTTATGGCGCAGAAGTTGTTTTAACACCAGGATCAGAAGCGATGAAAGGTGCAATTAAAAAAGCCAAAGAATTAAAAGAAGAATTTGGTTATTATGAACCACAACAATTTGAAAACCCGGCTAATCCACGTGTGCATGAATTGACAACTGGTCCAGAACTCGTTGAACAATTTGAAGGTAAAACCATTGATTCATTCTTAGCTGGTGTTGGCACTGGTGGTACATTAACTGGTGCAGGTAAAGTATTGAAAGAGAAATACCCTGACATTAATCTTGTAGCTATTGAACCTGAAGATTCTCCAGTATTAAGTGGTGGAGAACCAGGACCACATAAACTTCAAGGTTTAGGTGCAGGATTTGTACCAGATACTTTAGATACGAATATCTATGATGAAGTTATAAAAGTTGGTAATGAAACAGCGATGGATATGTCTCGTAAGGTTGCTAAAGAAGAAGGTATATTAGGTGGGATTTCTTCAGGTGCAGCAATTTATGCAGCTATAGAAAAAGCCAAATCTTTAGGTAAAGGTAAAACAGTAGTTACTGTATTACCAAGTAATGGTGAACGTTACCTTTCAACACCTCTATATTCATTTGAAGATTAAAAATATATTTATAAAACCGATTATGTGTAAGTGATCAGTTTCAAATGTCGACAAGGTTTCTGACTTTGTCGACATTTTTTTATGACTTCTGTGAATGCTTTGTTTGTAGAGTTTTTAAAGACAACTAAAGCAATTGAAAAAGTACAATACGAAATGATTAAAATGTCTGAATACCAGCTATTAATTACAAAATGTGGAAATGGGTGAAATAAACGAGTTTACATTTTCCGACGATATGAACGTTGGTTACTGAAAAATTTATAAATTAGCGTTATTATAGAATAGTGATTACTAAGCTAACGATGAGTCATTTCATAGTGAAAGGAAGAAAGTAACGATGGCACATACAAAAATTATGGGCATATTAAACGTAACACCTGATTCATTTTCTGATGGCGGTAAATATAATTCAGTAGAAAAGGCTGTCAAAAGAGCGCAAGAAATGATTGAAGAGGGTGTAGATATGATTGACGTAGGTGGTATATCAACACGTCCTGGTTATGAGGAAATAAGTGTTACTGAAGAATTACAGCGCGTGGTCCCTGTTGTAAAAGCACTTAGCCAATTAGATGTTCAATTGTCTATTGATACATATAGAAGTGAAGTAGCAGAAGCAGCAATGAAATTAGGCGCTACAATGATTAATGATCAGTGGGCTGGATTATATGATGAAAAAATCTTTGACGTTGTATCTAAATATGAAGGTGAGATTATATTGATGCACAATGGTGATGGTCATCGATCAATGCCTGTTGTGGATGAAATGCTTGTGCATTTATTGAAACAAGCTAATAAAGCAGAAATGGCAGGTATCCCACAAGAAAAAGTTTGGATAGATCCTGGCATTGGTTTTGCAAAAACAAGAGATGAAGAAAAAGAAGTAATGGCACG
The DNA here is from genome assembly GCF_001835975.1 of Staphylococcus sp. HMSC034G07. Taxonomy (NCBI): domain Bacteria; kingdom Bacillati; phylum Bacillota; class Bacilli; order Caryophanales; family Staphylococcaceae; genus Staphylococcus; species Staphylococcus sp. HMSC034G07. Next base: position 3,579 of record NZ_KV826586.1, on the reverse strand, counting down.
CTTGGATGAATTAGTAGCTACAGATTATCCTGTGCTACTAGCGACAAGTAGAAAAAGATTTATTAAAGAAATGATAGATCGAGACACGCAAGCAATTGAAAGAGATGAAGCAACTGCAGCTACTACTGCATACGGTATAATGAAAGGCGTTAAAGGTGTGAGGGTTCATAACGTTGCGCTCAATGTCCGTTTGGCTCAAAGCATGGATTATTTAAAGGAGAATGAGGATGAAAGACACAATATTTCTTAACGGTATGAAGTTTTATGGCTATCACGGTGCATTACCAGCCGAAAATGAAATTGGTCAAATATTCATCGTTGATTTGACTATGAAAGTCGATTTAAGCCTTGCAGGTGAAACAGATCAAGTAACTGATACAGTTCACTATGGTGAAGTTTATGCAGATGTGAAATCAATCATGGAAAGTGAACCAGTGAATTTATTAGAGCATCTAGCTGAACGTATTGCAAAACGTATAAATTCACACTATAATCGTGTAATGGAAACGCAAGTTAGAATCACTAAAGAAAATCCCCCTATACCAGGTCATTATGAAGGTGTAGGTGTAGAAATAGTGAGGGAGAATTTATAATGTCATATGCGTACTTAGGTTTGGGAAGTAACGTTGGAGATAGAAAAGCACAGCTCGATCAATCAATTCGTATTTTAAATGAAACAGAAGGTATCAATGTAACACAAACATCACCAATTTATGAAACTGAACCTGTTGGATATGTTGAGCAACCGCAATTTTTAAATCAATGTATTGAAATAGAAACATCACTGACACCTCATGATTTATTAAAGGTATGTTTAGGAACAGAACAACAGTTGCATAGAGTGAGAGATATAAGATGGGGTCCTAGAACATTAGATGTTGATATTTTATTATTTGAGGAACAAATCATAGATGAAGATGATTTGATCATACCGCATCCACGTATGTTAGAGCGTTCTTTTGTGCTCATACCATTAAATGATATTGCACCAGATTTTACTGAACCTCATACAAATAAAAAAATTAGAGATTTAGTAATGTTAGATAATTCAGTGAAACGATATAAAGGGTAAGGAAACAAATGTGTGTAAATTTCATGATGAAGCGGAATAGCAAAGCGCTATACTTGAATGCGTATACTTTCAGTTTTATTATATAAAAACTGTAAAATTCATGTTGTTTCTTCAATCATATTGACAGGATAGTAACTTACCAAATAATAAATGAGTAACAATACCTTTCGTATTATCGTTAACTCTAATAAAATATTTAAGTAGATGTAAAAGAGGGAATACAATAGCATTATTTTATCTACAATTGATTAATAATACTGATATAACATTTTAAAGTTTAAATTACTTTATTACATTCATGACCTCTAGTAAAATTAAAAGTTGAAAAATTGGTACTAAGCACATAAGCAAATACCATCTTTGTATTTAAAAGATGGGGTGGTCATGGTAAAGTTAGAAATGATTGGAACAAATCAAAATACGGTAATCATCAATGATAGATATTCCTCGAATTCTAACAAAAAGGTTAATGCTAAAATTAAAATTGGATAAGAAGTATAAAGGAGAGAAAGTTATGTCAGAAGAAATGAACGACCAAATGCAGGTGCGTCGTCAAAAAATGCAAGAACTATACGATTTAGGTATCGATCCATTCGGCGGAAAATTTGTACGAACTTCAATGGCTACACCATTGCATGATGATTGGGATCAATTCTCCAAAGAAGAATTACAAGAAAAAGAAGAAGAAAGTCATGTTAGCATTGCAGGACGTCTAATGACGAAACGTGGTAAAGGAAAAGCAGGTTTTGCACACGTACAAGATTTATCAGGCCAAATTCAAATTTATGTGAGAAAAGACCAAGTTGGAGAAGAACAATTTGAACTATGGAAATCAGCAGACCTAGGAGATATCGTAGGTATTGAAGGCGTTATGTTTAAAACAAATACAGGTGAATTGTCGGTCAAAGCAAAATCATTCACGCTCCTAACAAAAGCATTACGACCATTACCAGATAAATTTCATGGTTTACAAGATATTGAACAACGCTATCGTCAACGTTATTTAGATTTAATAACAAACCAAGATAGTACGCAAACTTTTATTAATAGAAGTAAAATCTTACAAGAAATGCGTAATTACCTAAACAATCAAGGATTCTTAGAAGTAGAAACTCCAATGATGCACCAAATTGCTGGTGGAGCTGCAGCGAGACCGTTTGTAACACATCACAATGCTTTGGATGCTACATTATATATGAGAATAGCAATAGAATTACACTTGAAACGATTAATTGTTGGTGGCTTAGAAAAAGTATATGAAATTGGTCGCGTGTTTAGAAATGAAGGCGTATCTACACGTCATAATCCAGAGTTCACAATGATCGAACTCTACGAAGCATATGCAAACTATCACGATATTATGGACTTAACAGAAGATATGATTAGACATATATCTAATAAAGTACTTGGTACTGCAAAAATTAATTATGGTGAAGAAGTTATTGACTTAGAATCAAACTGGAAACGAGTTCATATGGCAGATGCTGTCAAAGAAGCTACAGGCGTTGATTTCTTTAATGTTCAAAATGATGAAGAGGCAAAAACACTGGCTAAAGCGCATGGTGTTGAAATTACTGAAAATATGAAATACGGTCATATTTTAAACGAATTCTTTGAACAAAAAGTTGAAGAAACATTAATACAACCTACTTTTGTATATGGACACCCAATTGAAATATCACCATTAGCAAAGAAAAATCCAGAAGACCCTAGATTTACGGATCGTTTTGAATTATTTATTGTAGGCAGAGAACATGGTAATGCATTTACAGAATTAAATGATCCGATAGATCAAAGAGAAAGATTTGAAGCACAATTAGTTGAAAAAGAGCAAGGCAATGACGAAGCGCATGAAATGGATGAAGATTTCATTGAAGCATTAGAATATGGTATGCCTCCAACAGGTGGTCTAGGTATAGGTATTGATAGACTTGTCATGCTACTTACTGATTCAGCTTCAATTAGAGACGTATTACTTTTCCCATATATGAGACAAAAGTAATATAGCTCAACTTAATAATAAAGGATTAAATATTGTGGCTTACAAATAAAAGCTGGGATGTTTAATCCTTTTTATTTACAAATATAAACTATGCAAGAAACAAGGAAATACAAAAGGCTTAGAATTAAAATAGAAAATAATAAAAGTAATAAGATACAATTATGCATATTTATGCTATTTAAATATAAAAATATACTAAAAAAGGTATGGTAAACCTCGATTTCTTATGGTAAGATAATTCAAGTCGAGTTAAGTAAACGCAAATACATACGAAATAAATTTATGTTTAAATAAAAGTTACGAAAAACTATTGACTTCAGCAAAAAAACATAGTATTATATAAAAGTCGTCGAAAACGAGCATTTACATATTAAATACTAAGTAAAGAACTTGTGAAATTCTTTAAGATAGTGTAAAATTAACTATTGTAATTGAATAACAAACAATGTATCATACATTGAGTAAGTTATTTTGTCTGGTGACTATAGCAAGGAGGTCACACCTG
>NZ_KV826585.1:0-1012 GCF_001835975.1 Staphylococcus sp. HMSC034G07 | reverse complement strand
GAGTCGCCTATCTCTCAGGCGTCAATTTGACGTAGAGAGGAGGTGCATACGCGATGTCTGAAATCTTTGTGAACATCATGACCACAGCAGCAAGTGGTTGTCTCGTTGCGCTATTTGCGCATTGGCTACGCAAGCGTAATGACGAATAGGCGACTAGTCACACCAAAAAATCCCCTTACTACGGCCATAGTAAGGGGATTTGGTGCATACATGCCTGATAATCTTTGTTAATTACATTGTAACACTATAATTGGTAGGAATGCAAAATCGCATATCTAAAATTATACATTTTTCTTTTTAAAAGCAAAAATAACTAATGCTAAAAAGATAATAATATAAACAATGTTCCCAATATATAGTTCATGTAACTCTAGTTTAGTCATTTTTTTGAATACTTCGTTATCTAATACTTGTGTACTTAAATTTAACATGTTGATAGGATTCCATTTTAACCATTCCCATTGAGCAATTGCCGCAAAGAGTATGCCTGAAATAACAGAAGAAGCAAAGTAGAAGACAATTCCTACAGCAATCGAAACACCTGGTGATTTTAAAAGGCAAGAAATTAATAATGTTAAACTCAATATTAACCACATACCAATATAAGTAGCTAAAGCAGTTAACAAGTGCTCTTGTAGCAGTGATAAATTGTCACCAGCTTGTTTTAAAATATCCATATCAGAAAATAGGATTAATTTTAAACCTAAGCTTATCAAAGTAGTAACAATAAATAATACTAATGAATAAATAAATAAAGCGATAAATTTACTTAAAATAATACTCATTCTTGAGTAGTTTCTATAAAGTAAGTTCTTAATTGTACCATAGTGGAATTCCATAGTGATTATGGTTGCTGCTTGAATAATCATTAAGAAGAAGATCCAAGAAAATCCTGTATACCCTTGTTTGAACTGTGATTCTGGCTTAAGTATATCTTCATAATTATTACTTAAAACTGCCATAGCAATCATTAGAATAAATGGTTCTGTTGCAAAGTTGAATTTATAGTATA
>NZ_KV826584.1:0-93573 GCF_001835975.1 Staphylococcus sp. HMSC034G07 | reverse complement strand
AGAGGGTCAGAGGTTCGAATCCTCTATGGCTCACTTTTAAGCATTCCTTCGGGAATGCTTTTTTTGTTTTTAATAGAAGTTTTTTGATATTTATTATATACATTTTTTTGTTTAAAATAATGAAATTATGTTGCTATACCTAGTTATTTTGAATTAAAAATCGTTATTTTGTTTCTTTATGTAATTTGCTTAAATTTACATAATTGGGGGCTTTTGTATTAGCTTGAAAGTCATATCACTTTAGATTATCCTAGTATCAAACGAAAACAAAGGGGTTTTTTAAATGGATAAATTAGTAGAGATTATTGGCGCACCTTCGACTTATGGCCAAAAAAAATTGGGGGTAGATTTTGGACCGGACGCAATCCGTTATGCAGGTATTGTAGAACGAATACAAAATATTGGAATTAATGTTAAAGATTCAGGTAATATTAGTGTTCCTGCAATACATTTAGAGAAGTTCAACTCAGCTCAAAAAGGATTACGCAATTTAGATGAAATAGTTGAAGTATCTAACCAACTTAGTGAAACAGTATCACAAAGTGTTGATAATGGTAATTTTCCACTTATATTAGGTGGTGACCATTCCATAGCAATAGGCTCAATTTCTGGTATTAGTAAACACTATGAAAATTTAGGAGTGATTTGGTATGATGCACATGGTGATTTAAATGTACCTGAAGAATCACCTTCAGGTAATATACATGGGATGCCACTGCGAGTGTTGGCAGGCGAAGGGGACTCACGTTTAGTGAATATCTCTAATTATGCGCCAAAAGTTAGATCAGAGAACATTGTACTGATAGGTATGAGAGATTTAGATAAGGGAGAACGTCAATATATTAAAGAAAATAATATAAAAACATATACAATGGCCGATATTGATAAACTTGGGATTAAGCACGTGATGGAGGCAACTTTAGATTACTTGAAATCTAAAACAGATGGCATTCATTTGTCATTAGATGTAGATGCCCTAGATCCAGCTGAAACACCAGGAACTGGTACAAGAGTACTAGGAGGCTTAACATATAGAGAAAGTCATTTTGCGCTTGAATTATTACATAATTCAAATTTAATCACTTCCATGGATTTAGTTGAAGTAAATCCATTGATAGATATGAATAATCACACGGCAGAACAGGCAGTTTCATTAGTAGGTAGTTTCTTTGGTGAAACATTATTATAAAACAATAAAAGGAATAATATGGGGGGTAATTCCATATTATTCCTTTTAATTTTATGATAAAAAATTAATACTTAATATGACAGTTAATGTTATGATTGGTATAATATATAACATGGGAACAGATAACCGGAGGAGATGTTATGGATTTATCCAACTTTTTTGATGATTGGAGTACAGTCAAAATAATTGCTAGTGTACTCGATTTGCTCATTGTATGGTATGTACTTTATCTTCTCATTACAGTATTTAAAGGTACAAAAGCGATTCAATTGCTGAAAGGTATTGTAGTAATTGTGATCGGCCAACAAGTGAGTAAAATGTTAAACTTAACAGCGACATCTCGTTTGTTTGATTTAGTAATACAATGGGGTGTTTTAGCTTTAATCGTTATATTTCAGCCGGAAATTAGACGTGCTTTAGAACAACTGGGTAGAGGAAGTCTATTTAAACGCTATTCTACAAGTTTGAATAGTGATGAAGACAAGCTTATTTCATCTGTTTCTAAGGCTGTTCAGTATATGGCTAAACGCCGGATTGGCGCATTAATCGTATTTGAAAAAGAAACAGGATTACAAGATTATATTGAAACAGGTATAGCAATGAATTCCGAAATTTCTCAAGAATTACTGACTAATGTGTTTATACCAAATACACCTTTACATGATGGTGCTATGATCATTCAAGCGAACAAAATTGCAAGTGCTGCCAGTTATTTGCCACTGTCAGACAGTGCTAAAATAGCTAAAAGTCTGGGAACAAGACATAGGGCAGCTGTGGGCATTTCAGAAGTTTCAGATGCATTTACAGTAGTAGTATCTGAAGAAACAGGATCTATTTCAGTCACGTTTGATGGTAAATTAAGAAAAGATATATCTAATGAAGCATTTGAAGAATTATTGGCTGAACATTGGTTTGGCACACACTTTCAAGAGAAAGGTGTGAATTAATATGTTAGAAAGTAAATGGGGATTAAGATTAATCGCATTAGTTTTAGCATTAGTATTCTTCTTATCTGTCAATAACATGTTTGGTAATATCTTTAATGCTGACCAACTGGGACAAAAATCTACTGAAACACTTCAGGATGTACCAGTACAAGTTAATTATGATAGTAAATCGTTATATGCTAGCGATGTACCGAATAAAGTGGATATTGAAATATCTGGTCCACAATCTCAAGTGTTGAAAGCTGAAAACGGCGAAAATATTAAAGCTGTACTTGATTTGAGTGGTGAGAAGGCTGGAAAACATACCACACAATTCAAGGTCAATGGTTTAAATAAAGACGTTGATTATACAGTTAAGCCAAAAGAAACAACAGTTAATCTTGAAGAAAAAGTTACTAAGAAACTTAAAGTAGAACCTGATGTGAGTGATAATGACTTAGATGCCAATTATAAAGTGAGTGACCAAAGCGTATCGCCTGAAACAGTTAAAGTTACTGGTGGTAGCAAGCAAATTGATAAAATTGCATACTTAAAAGCTACGTTTAAAGATAAAGATAAAATTAGTAAAGATACTACGGATATTGCACGTATCACTGCTTTTGATAGAAAACTCAATAAAATCAAAGTATTAATACAACCAAATGAAGTTAATTTGAGCGTCAAATTGGAAGATTATAGCAAGAAAGTAAAAGTGAAAACTAAAGCAATAGGCGCCTTACCTAAAGGTAAAGAGATAGATGATATAAAATTAGATAAAGAAGAAGTAGAAATTTTCGGTAATAGAAACGACATTCAAGATATTGACGAAATTACTGCAGAAATCGATTTAGATGGAGTTACAGAATCAACTGAAAAAAATGTAGAATTTAAATTACCAGATGACGTTTCAAAAATTGAACCAAATGAAACAACAGCAAAAATTAATATTAAATAGATTTTTATAAAGGAGATATAAATCATGGCAAAATATTTTGGTACAGACGGCGTAAGGGGCGTTGCAAACAAAGAATTAACGCCAGAACTTGCGTTTAAATTAGGGCGTTTTGGAGGTTACGTGTTAGCCCATAATGAAGGTGAAAAGCACCCTAAAGTACTAGTAGGTAGAGATACTCGTGTTTCTGGTGAAATGCTTGAATCTGCGTTGATTGCTGGATTGATTTCAATCGGTGCAGAAGTCATGCGTTTAGGCGTTATATCAACACCTGGCGTAGCATATTTAACTAAAGAGATGGAAGCTGAATTAGGTGTTATGATTTCTGCTTCTCATAATCCTGTCCCAGATAACGGTATTAAATTTTTCGGTTCAGATGGTTTCAAACTATCTGATGATCAAGAAAGAGAAATTGAGCAATTATTAGACCAAGAAAATCCAGAATTACCACGTCCTGTCGGTGAAGACATTGTGCATTATTCTGATTATTTTGAAGGTGCGCAGAAGTATTTAAGTTATTTAAAATCAACGATTGATGTTAACTTAGATGGTATGAAAATCGCCTTAGATGGTGCCCATGGTTCTACTTCATCTCTAGCACCGTTTTTATTTGGAGATTTAGAGGCTGATACAGTTACGGTTGGTTGTAATCCTAATGGTTATAATATTAATGATCATGTAGGATCAACACATCCAGAAACATTGTCTGAAAAAGTTGTTGAGGCTGAATGTGACTTTGGATTAGCGTTTGATGGTGATGGCGATAGAATAATCGCTATTGATGAAAATGGAGATATCGTTGACGGAGATCAAATTATGTTCATCATTGGTCAAGCAATGAGCAAGAACCAAGAATTAAATAATAATATGATCGTCTCAACCGTCATGAGTAATTTAGGATTCTACAAAGCTTTAGAAGATGAAGGTATTCAATCTAATAAAACAAAAGTAGGAGATCGTTACGTAGTTGAAGAAATGCGTAGAGGTAATTATAATTTAGGTGGAGAACAATCTGGCCATATCGTGTTAATGGATTATAACACTACAGGTGATGGTTTATTAACAGGCGTGCAGTTAGCAAGCATTATTAAAATGACTGGTAAAAGCTTGAGTCAACTTGCAAAACAAATGAAAAAATATCCTCAATCTTTAGTTAATGTGCGTGTGACTGATAAATATCGCGTAGAAGAAAATGTAGATGTTCAGGAAGTTATGACTAGAGTAGAGGTTGAAATGAACGGAGAAGGGCGTATTTTAGTTAGACCATCAGGCACGGAACCATTAGTAAGAGTTATGGTTGAAGCAGCAACTGATGAAGCAGCACAACATTATGCCCAAACAATTGCAGATGTAGTTAAAGAGAAAATGGGGTTAAATGAATAAGTTCTATGACTTATTTGAAACTGTTAATACAGATACTAATGATAGTGTTAGTACATGTATTGACAGTTTTTTTATTAGCTATAAACCAAACGAAGTGTGTAATTCATAATATTATATTTTAAATTCATTTTGTGAAATAAGTTAGGTAGATATCTAGTAGAATCAGAAGCATAAGAAAAGTACAGAATTGAGCTATAAAGTCACTTATTTCTTGCAAATACAACTAATGTTATAAAAATTAACTAAAAAGACTAATCCATATAAATGAGGATTAGTCTATAATTTTGGATATTTAATAATACATTATCTTTTATAAAACGTTGTATTCTTTGTTAATTTCAGAAGCCAAGTGATCATCAATTTTAGCATAATCTTTTAAGAAGGCTTCAACACCATAAGTTTTAATATAATTATTTTTTTCAACTGTTTCTTGATCATTCGTATCATCGTATTTTAATAGTAATGCAGCTGCTTTAATTAAGGCATGATGTTTTAGATTATTTTGATAGAGATAATTTAATGGTTTAATTATTCTATCTTGAGGTCCAATTTTACGGATTGTGCCTCGACCAACACGAGTTACTTCATCTGAAAGATGAGGGTTTTTAAAGCGCTCAATAATTTTATCAACGTATTGTACTTGTTCTGATGTTGAAAAATCAAATTGGTTCGTAATGTATTGACTGGTTTCTTTTAAAACTTCTTCCAGGTCATGTTTGATTATTTTATCATTCATTGCATCTAAAATCGTAGGTTGATTATTATATCTACCAGCGTAGGCTAAGAATGCATGACCAGTGTTTACCGTCAATAATTTTCGTTCAATATAAGGCGTTAAATTAGACACGTATTTGATATGATCTAATTCTGGACCATACCATGCATCTTTTTCTACAACCCATTCATAGAAAGGTTCCACGATGACATCTAAAATATTCTCATTGGACTGCAGAGGAACAATTCGATCAACTGCAGAATTGACAAAATGAATATGGTCATCTAATGGACCAGTGATATCTAAGATTGCCTCTTTCAATGTGTTCGTAGCCATAATGGCATTTTCACATGCTACAATATTTACCGGTGTTTCTTTTTCTTTTAAATAAGGCGCAAACGTTTTAGCTATAATTGGTAAAATATTTACACCGACTGCAGTAGTAATTAAATCAGCTTCTAATACAGCTTGTTTTAATTTAGCAGAAGGTTGTCCTGAATTGATTGCGTCAACATTGTGCACACGAGTTGTTGTTTGCGCATCGTCAGCTAGTATCACATCATATTCATGTTTTGAATCTAAAGCATCAATAATTTCAGCATTGACATCTGCAAATGTAACTTTAATATCATTATCAGCTAAAATATAACCAATAAAACCACGACCAATGTTACCCGCACCAAAATGTAATGCTTTCATTATGCGTCAGCCTCCTCAAATACTTGTTTAATTTCTTCAGCTGATGAAGCATTGATAATGCGTTCAACATTTTCTTCTTCACTAAATGTGATAGCAATTTTTGATAGTAAATCTAAATGCTCACCATCTTTACCTGCGATACCTACAACCACTTTAACTTCTTCTCCATCCCAATCAACACCATCAGGAATTTGAATTAAAGTTAACCCTGATTTTAATACACTAGTTTTCGCTTCATCAGTACCGTGGGGAATGGCCAATCCATTACCCATAAATGTTGTTACAACTTGCTCACGATCTTTCATAGCTTGAATGTAGTCTTCTGTAACTGCACCACTGGATACAAGTGCTTGTCCTGCTTTTTCAATTGCTTCGTTTTGATCTTTCACTGTTTGATTAATAAAAATATTGTCATTGCTAAATAATTCGCTCATATTATTCACTCCATGTTTAATTGATTTTGTAATGCTTTCAGATAACTTTGTTTTAGTAAATCTGATAATTGTTCTGGTTGTTGCATAAATTGATCGATATTATCGAGATGCTCACCAATTTTTCCAGATAATTCACTAATAAGTTGTGCCATGATATCATCCGGAGGTATGAACATATTTAATAAATATGTTACAGAAACTTTGTCATTTTGATTACTTTTAAGCAAAAGTGGTTTTTCTAATATAGTGACTAGGATAAATGGTTTTTTAATTAAATCACTTTTTAAGTGTGGCATAGCAATAGGATAAGGATCTAAAACAAAGCCTTGTTCATCCATGCGTTGCTTAATAAGTTCAGCGAATGACTGTTTATCTTCAATAATTTGATGTTTAAATAATTGTCTTGTTAATTACATAATCCAATCTTGAATATGTGTATAATCAATATATATCGAATCAATGACTTCAAGTCCTTTACGGATATAATCTAATTGATATTCAGGATTTGAAAAGGTTATATCAGCATCATCAAATATTTGCGTTTGTGGCTTGTCTTGTTGCATGTTTAGAAAAGCAGCTACGTGATTAATGTCTGCATCTGGTAACAATGGATTAACAGTGAGATATGGTAAGCTGATATCTAGATTAACTGTTGAAATAATAGCATCATATTGTTGAATATCAATGGAATTAAGATCACCCACAGAGGCTTGCGTTGTTTGTTGAATTTCACTAAATGTTTGTTGTAATCGTGTAGCAAGTAGACGGCTTGTACCAATCCCACTACTGCAAACGACGAGCACCTTATAAAAAGATGTGGCTTGTTTTTGAATTGCACCACCGAAATGTAATACGATAAATGCAATTTCACTTTCTGGAAATTGAAAATTTGGCCATGTTTTTATTAAACCTTGATGTACACTTTCAAATAATCTTGGATATTTATGCTTAATCATTTCAGTTAAAGGATTATGCGTTTCAATATTAGCATTTAATCGATTGATTGCAGGTATTATATGCAATTTTAACCCTTCGCTTAATGTTCGCCAATCTTTAAATGTTTGTTGAGAAATCTCTGATACCATTTGAATAAGATTTTTGATGCGTTGATCATCTTTATTATTTTTAAACACTTCAGTAGTTTCTTTGCGTTTGGCCCCGCGTAAATGAATCGTGATAAAGGTTATTTCGGCTTGGTTGAACTGAACGCCGTAGATGTGCTCTAAATGTAATGCTAAAGCTGAGGCGACTTGATGTTCAAAGGTATCTTTGACATGATTATAAATATCATCATTTAAAACTACATATTCATCTTTAAGCATTCGATCAATGCTGAGCACAATGTGTACTGTTAAAGTTAAATAGCTTGATTCTGTCAGTGAATAAGGTAGTTGTCCTAAATGATCCATAAGAATTCTCTCAACTTGGAAGATTTTATCTAAATCTACCATTGGTAGCTGAGTTTGATTAATGGATTGATACACAAAGTGGTTTTCTATTACAGAATAAACACTCGTACTGTTTAAATTATTAACCATCAATTGACTTAATAACTCTCTTTTTTTTGATTCAGCACCATAAAGGTGAATACCTTCACCACGCTTTTTTTGAAGCGTTAATTGATATTGTACGAGTTCACCATCTAACTCATCTAGTAATTTAGCTAGGGTTTGCGTAGAAACACCAATTTCGTGTGCTAAACTGTATTGCTTGATTGGATCTTTAGCTTGAATAAGTGCATATAATATAATTACTTTTTGTTCTTCTTGAGACAAATCAATCGTAACTTGTTGAAGTAATTCATTTTTTAATGAATGTATCGCTGATGGACTACCAGATAACTGTAAACCTTTTTTCGTAACGCGTTCCAATTCAATATTAAAACTTTCTAAAAATGGCTCAATAGACTTTAATTCTCTATGAATAGTACGAGAGGATACAGCTAAATGTTGAGCAATGTCATAAATAGTGACATATTGACCGTGATACTTAATTAACATTTCGATAATTTCCTTTTCACGTGTACTCAAAAACATAGCCATACCCTCCAATTTATTTCTCTTTTAGTGAGTGATTAGTTTTCTTCTTTTTTAAGGTTTTCTAATAATTCATCATATCTAGGAGAATTTAAGAAATTCTCTACTGAAATATGAATTGCATTTGGAACTTGTTTGATTGCTCTATCTGTTAATTTTTTCTGAGTAATGACAAGTTGAGCGTCACTTGGCAATTGATTAATCGCTGTATTCGTTACTTCAACGTCTTGAATGCTAGCTTTTTTGAATTTGTTACGTAACATACTTGCGCCCATAGCACTTGATCCCATACCTGCGTCACAAGCGAAGATAACATGATTTACTTTACTGTAGTCATGTGCATCTACATTCTCTGTATCATAGTTATCTAGTAAATCATCCTCTGATTGACTATCACTATTTTTGTCAGCTGTATCTTTTGTAGTTGTTGAAGTGTTATCATCACTATTCCCTGTTAACTTAGAAGATACACTCGATTTTTTACCTTTTGATGCTTCCATTTTCTCTGTCGCTGCTTCTAAATCTTCTTCTGTTTCTTTTGTGAATTTTAAAATAATTGATGAAACAATAAATGAAACGATTGCTGCTAATAACACACCTGTAATCATGTGTAAGAATTCGCCTTTAGGGGCATTTAACATATATACGATAAATGAACCAGGTGAAGCTGGACTCTTGAACCCAAAGTCTAATAATGAATAAGTAGCAACACCAGTCATACCACCTAATATTACTGCGATGAACAATAAAGGTCTCATTAACACATAAGGGAAGTAAATTTCATGAATACCACCTAAGAAGTGGATAATCCCAGCCCCATATGAAGTAGCTTTAGCTGTCCCTTTACCAAAGATCATATAAGCAACTAAAACACCTAAACCTGGACCAGGGTTTGATTCGATTGTGTATAAAATAGATTGGCCTGCAGATGCAGCTTGATCTGCACCCAATGGTGTAAATACACCATGATTTATAGCGTTATTTAAAAATACGATCTTAGCAGGTTCAACAATAATACTTACCAATGGAAGTAAATGCGCATGTACCAATGCTTCAACAGCAACTGATAAAATATGCATGATAAATTCCATGATTGGTGCTAATATTTTAAAACCTATGATAGTCATAATAAAACCTAAAATACCAGCTGAGAAGTTATTGAATAACATTTCAAAACCTTGTGGTGTTCTTGGTTGAATGAATTCATCAGTTTTCTTCATTAACCAACCAACAAGTGGTCCCATAATCATTGCACCTAGTAACATAGGTGTTTCTGGTAATGCTACAATAACACCCATTGTTGCTACAGCTGCAATAATTCCGCCACGCATCTCGTGTATTAGGCGACCACCACTATAAGCAATTAATAATGGTATTAAATAAGTAATCATTGGTCCAGCTAATTCACCTAAATCTTTATTTGGCCACCAACCGCCATCTATAAATATTGCTGCTATAAAACCCCAAGCAATAAAAGCACCAATATTAGGCATAATCATACTACTTAAAAATGAACCAAAGGCTTGAACTTTACGACCAATTCCTTTATTTTCTTGAGCATCTGTTTGTGACATAATTTGCACCTCTTTTTCTCTGTATTTAAGTATCATTGTAGGTCTGTTTACATAAATAAACAACAAATAGTAATCTCAAATTTGTCACATATTTTTTGACAAGTTTATGACTATTAATATATGGAAGGTTTTGAATTTTTAATAATAAAAACATTTTGCAATTATTTTAAGGATGAAGTTAATAAAAATTTGCATTTGGTCACAAATACATTGTACAATTAGTGGTATTGAAGGAAAGGAGGAAAGTTTGTCTTAAATATATCAATAAAAGCGCCTGTGCAAGTGAAGCGGTTAAATATTTAACATTTAAGATTTATAGCAGAAATCTTAATAGATATGAAATCGAAGCTTGTAGACGAGGAGGATAGTTATCGAACCATCGGCGGATGCTATCCCGGATGTGGCTCATTCGTAAACTTATTAAGGAAAACATTAGGGTGACCTAGTGCACAAAGTTAATAAGATAGCCAAATTAAATAAAAATTAAAAGTAAAGGTGAATGGGATTTCTGTGCCTATTTTTAAAATTTCTTACAAAAACGAATGTTAAGAAATTTATTTGAATTGGTCTTATATATTGAACAGGTTCCTATACGCCGAACGTTCAATACCCTTCACCATTAAATTGGAGGAGTATTTATATGTGTGGAATAGTTGGATATATCGGGCATGATAATGCCAAAGAATTGTTACTAAAAGGATTAGAAAAATTAGAATATAGAGGATATGACTCTGCTGGTGTTGCTGTTGTTAACGATGATGGCACAAATGTATTTAAATCAAAAGGACGTATTGCAGAGTTAAGAAAAGTTGCAGATAGTAAAGACGTTGATGGCAATGTAGGTATTGGTCACACACGTTGGGCAACACATGGTGTGCCAAATTATGAAAATTCACACCCACATCAATCTGCAACTAAACGTTTCACTTTAGTGCATAATGGTGTAATTGAAAACTATGAAGAGTTAAAAAATGAATATTTATCAGATGTAAAATTTCTATCTGAAACTGATACAGAAGTTATTGTTCAATTAGTTGAATACTTCTCAAATACTGGACTTTCTACAGAAGCAGCGTTTACGAAAGTTGTATCGTTATTAGAAGGTTCTTACGCATTAGGATTAATTGATAGTCATGACCGTGACACTATGTATGTTGCAAAAAATAAATCGCCGTTATTAATTGGTGTAGGCGATGATTTTAATGTTATTGCTTCAGATGCACTTGCAATGTTACAAGTAACAAACCAATACAAAGAAATTCATGATCATGAAATTGTTATTGTTAAACGTGATGATGTAGTTATTAAAGACCAAGAAGGTACGGTACAAGACAGAGAAGCTTATACTGCACAAATTGATGCTGCTGATGCAGAAAAAGGTGTTTATGATCATTACATGTTGAAAGAAATCCATGAACAACCTGCAGTAATGCGTCGTATTATCCAGGAATATCAAGATGCTGAAGGTAATTTGAAAATGGATGCGGATATTATAAAAGATGTAGCAGATGCAGACAGAATTTACATCATCGCAGCAGGTACAAGTTATCATGCAGGATTAGTTGGTAAAGAATACTTAGAAAAATGGGCAGGCGTGCCTACAGAAGTACATGTTGCTTCAGAATTTGTATATAATATGCCATTACTTTCTGAAAAACCATTATTTATTTACATTTCACAATCAGGTGAAACAGCGGATAGTCGTGCTGTATTAGTAGAAACTAAGAAACTAGGGCACAAATCATTAACAATTACAAACGTTCCTGGTTCAACATTATCTCGTGAAGCAGATCATACTTTATTATTACATGCCGGTCCTGAAATAGCCGTTGCATCTACAAAAGCCTACACTGCACAAATTGCAGTACTTTCAATTTTGTCACAAATTGTAGCGAAAGAACACGGTAAAGAAGCCGACGTTGAGTTATTACGAGAACTCGCGAAAGTGACTACTGCTATTGAAACAATTGTGGATGATGCAGATGTAATGAAACAAATTGCTACAGATTTCTTAGAAACAACTAGAAATGCATTCTTTATTGGTCGTACAATCGACTATAATGTTAGTTTAGAAGGCGCATTGAAGCTTAAAGAAATTTCTTATATTCAAGCAGAAGGTTTTGCAGGTGGTGAACTTAAACACGGTACGATTGCTCTTATTGAAGAGGGTACTCCAGTGATTGCTTTAGCTACACAAGAAAATGTAAACCTTTCTATTCGCGGCAATGTGAAAGAAGTTGCTGCACGTGGCGCAAACCCTTGTATAATTTCTATGGATGGATTAAATAAAGAGGGCGACACATACGTTATTCCTCATGTCCATGAGTTGTTAACACCATTAGTTGCTGTTGTGGCAATGCAGTTAATTTCATATTATGCTGCACTGCACAGAGATTTAGATGTGGATAAACCACGTAACTTAGCTAAGTCTGTAACAGTTGAATAAATTTATAAATAAGTTTGAGCTGGGACATTAAATTGTCTCAGCTTTTATTTTTAACTTATTGAAAGTGAAATGTTTTCAAAAGTTTAGAAAATTTAATATGCTAAGAAGAACGATTACATATAGAAATTAAAGAAAGGTAGTGTAAAATAATGACAAAACCTAAAATTTATACTATGGCTTTTGGAAATGTTTATCCTCATTTAGTGAAAAAGGCCGAAAAAAAAGGTAGAACGAAAAATGAAGTGGACACGATCATTAAGTGGATGACCGACTATAGTCAATCTCAGTTGGATGAAATGGTAGAAGATGGTACTGATTATGAAACATTTATTCAACAAGCACCACAATTAAATCCACATAGAACTAAAGTGACAGGTGTTATTTGTGGGATTCGTGTTGAAAATATGGAAGAATCAGTAATGAAAGAGATTAGGTATTTAGACAAGATGGTTGATGAATTAGCTAAAGGTAAGACATTGGAAAATATATTTAGACAGAATCAAAAATAAATGGCAATTTAACAAAGGGGGATATATATGCTAATTGATTTGAACAATATAGCAAGAAGAAAAGATGGAAAAGAAATTGTTCAAGGTGTGAGTTGGCAGATTAAAGAGGGAGAAAAATGGATGTTATATGGTTTGAATGGGGCAGGTAAGACGACACTATTGAATATTTTAAATGCCTATGAGCCAAATACGTCAGGTGAAATGACTTTATTTGGTATGAAGCCTGGAAACAAAGGATATTCTGCTGAAAATGTACGCCAGCAAATTGGATTTGTATCTAGTAGTTTAATGGATCGTTTTCAAGATGGTGAAATTGTTTTAGATGTAGTAATGAGTGGGATATTTAAGTCAATCGGTGTGTTTCAGGATGTACAACAACAACACATAGATTTGGCAAAACAATATTTAAAGCAAATGGGAATGACTCAATTTGAAAATCAATATTATGGTTATCTTTCTACTGGAGAGCGTCAAAAAGTGTTGATAGCAAGAGCTTTGATGGGGAGCCCTAAACTTTTAATTTTGGATGAACCAGCTTCAGGACTAGATTTTATTGCAAGAGAAGATTTATTAAGTGCACTGACACAATTGTATAAGCAAAATCCTCAATTAGCAGTAATTTATGTCACGCATTTTGTAGAAGAAATCACCCAGGACATTGATTATGGTTTTTTATTGAAAAATGGACAATCTTTCAAACAAGGTCAATTATCCGAAATTCTAAATAATACAACATTAAGTCACTTCTTTAAGCGGAATGTCAGCATAACATATAACCATGGGCGCTATACATTGTTTTTAGAAGATGAAGACATTGCAGAAACATAGACAAAGTGCCATAATTTAAGACGATAACATATGATGGAGGATTTATATTAAATGGAAAATGTTAAAGCAATATTTTTGGATATGGATGGTACAATTTTACATAAAAACAATCGTGTAGATAACGAAACAACAGAAATAATACAGACTTTAAGAAATCATGGTTATAAAGTGTTTTTAGCTACTGGAAGAGCACATGATGAGATTCATTACCTTGTACCTAAAGACTTTAAAGTGGATGGTATTATTAGTTCTAATGGTACGAACGGTGTCGTTCACAATGAAACTATTTTTAAACATAGTTTAACATTTGATACGGTAAATGAAATTGTGAAAAGAGCAAAAGCACAAGCAATTTATTATGAAGTGTTTCCTTTCGACGGCAATCGTATCATTCTTAATGAAGATCAAACGTGGGCAGAAGCTATGTTTAAACAATCAACACCACCTGAAAACGTAGGCTATAGTGAGTGGACATCCCGTAGAGAATCTATTGTTGAAAAAGTAAGTTGGGAACCAATTATCCCTGACACATCATTTTCAAAAATTTATTTATTCTCACCAGATTATGATAAGATTACTCAATTTCGAAATCAGTTAATCGATGACCAAACAGCACTTCAAATCAGTGTATCAAATTCATCGCGCTTTAACGCGGAAACAATGGCTTTTGGTATTGACAAAGGCACTGGAATTAAAGAAATGATAGACTACTTTGGCATTAAACAAGAAGAAACATTAGTCATTGGTGATAGTGATAACGACAGAGCGATGTTTGCGTTTGGTAATTATACTGTAGCGATGAAGAACGCTCGGCCAGAAATTCAAGCTTTAGCTGATGATGTCACTTCATTCACAAATGAAGAAAACGGTGCGGCATTATACTTGAAAAAACATTTATTATAAAATATACGTATAGATAAATTGATTAAAAAAGACACTTTTCTCGTTTAATAATGATTATTAAATGAGATAAAGTGTCTTTTTTTGATATGGATAATTGACTGTTCACATGCTTTAGCATAAGAATCAATTGAGAGTGTGCAAGTATAATATAAACAGTTAAGTAGTATCGTAAAAAAAGACAAGTATAAATTCAAAAGGACTAATCCTTTTGAACGTGGATTAGTCCTTTTTGAAGGTAGAACGATGGTCCTAACTGTTTCCTATTGATATTATTTTTCTTTGTTATCAATTTGATCTTTGATATCTGAAGCCTTTTCTTCAGCATTATCTTTAAACTGATCAGAAGTTTGATTAACTTTATCCGTAGCTTTCTCAGTTGTATGATTAACACTATTGCTTACTTTAGATGTTTGATTAGATTGTGTAGAAGCTTTTGATTTTTTAACTTCTGATTTATCTATTTTCTCGCCATTTTTATTGTAGTATTGAATAATTGCTAATAAGTTTGTGTAATAAACGATTAATCTAATTATAATAACGATTACTGACACAATATAGATAATAGTCGTTGCTAATGTTTGTGAAATACTACCAGTACTAATAGAAACTAATTGACTTACTGGGTTTGCTAAGATGATAACAAGTAAATTTAGCAATAATATACCTATATAGAATTTAAACCAAGTTTTATTGCCGTTTTTAATAGCTTTAAAGCCACGTTTCACAGATGACCAAGCGCCTCTACTAGGTTCTTTAACAAAAGCTAATGTATAATTGATGATTAGGATTGTAAAGAACCAATAAACAAATGACAATATAAATACTTGTAAAGTAGCGGCAATGATTTGGAATGTTAATGACCATCCAAGTGCATGATCAGAACTGCTTAACGGTCCTTGTAATGCAGTGAATAATTGTACAATGCCTAATTGTAATAGCTTACTTATTAGAATATTAAGTAATAATATAATAATAATACTTAATAAAGTAATTAAAGATAATTTTAACGATTTAGCATATTTACCTTTTTTAAATATTGAAAATAAATCTTTGAATTTAACCTTGTCTTTATTAATTGCATTGTCTATAGTGTATATAGTTCCAGCAATAAGTTGATAGCCTACAAATATGAAAACCACTAATGGAATTAATATTGCTAGTATTAATGTAATTAAGGCACTACCAATAGGTTGTTGCATTGCCATTGACATTAAAAACTTATATATTGCTGGTTGAACTGGTATAAAAGTTAGAACAGTCAAAGCAAATAATATGATAAAACTTACAATTGTGAATAGTAAAATTTTAGCATTTTGCGGTTTAGCATTTTGTAATGCTAGTTTATGAAATTTAAACAAATTTTAAGCACTCCTTTTTAGTGATAAGCATATGCTATCAAAAAATTAGAGATTTTAAAATTAATAGGTAACAAAATGACTATAAAATGTTAAAATGACCAAATGAGAAAATGTTGAAAGGAGATATCATCATGAAATTTGCAATTCTTACTGATGTACATGGCAATTTTGATGCGTTGGATACAGTATTGGATGATATTGATAGAAGAAAAGATATAAATAAAATATATAACCTAGGCGATAATATTGGTGTAGGCCATGAAACAAATAAAGTACTTGACGAAATATTTGAAAGAGATGATATGGAAATTATTGCAGGTAATCATGATGAAGCGGTGATGTCAATTGTTAACGATACGCCTTATCCTGAAGACTTAAAAGATAAATTTTATGAACACCACCAATGGATTGAAAGTCACTTAGACGAAGATTATTATGATAAATTAAATGCGTTACCTCGTGTTATTGAAAAAACTATAAATCATAAAAAAATCATGTTCATTCATTATGAAATCCCAAATGATAAATTGAACACGCCAATTGATGGGCAGCCGTTTAGTCCCATTGTGGAACCTACAGAAGAAAATATTAAATCACTATTCGAGGATAAAGAAGCAGATTTAATTGTTTTTGGTCATAATCATACGGTTCATTTGTTTGATGATAAATCTAAAGTTTATTTTAATCCTGGATCTGTTGGATTGAATAATGGCGCATATGCTGTATATGGTATTGTTACTATCGATGAAAATGAATTTTCATTTGAAAGGGTTAAAGTTCCTTATGATAATGAAGAATTTATAAGAGGTTTTAAAGAAAAACAAGTGCCAGCTAAAGAGCTGATATTTGATAAATTTTTATAGGCATAAAATGTTTTGGATTTGTTATATATTTTAAAAGAAATTTAAATAATAAAAGTGACTAGATTGATATTGCTTATTTTAAGCTTTAAAATCTAGTCACTTTTTATTTTTATTCATGTTATTTTTCTGTATAAATTGCTGAACATAAAGTATTGTTGTCATGATTATGATATTCTGTTTCAAACTGTATTGTCATATGTTGAATGTTTAAATGTGTTAGACGATGTTCGAGTAAGTTTAAAAGTTGTTCACCTTCTTCAATTGTCATGTCATTTGGTACAACTGCATGACAACTTAAAGCATTTATTTCGTTAGAAATAGTCCAAATATGACAATCATGTACATTTATTATTTGCGCTTCACTTGTAATAGCACTTATGATTTCACTCATATTGACATCGCTTGGCGTACCTTCCATCAATATATTGATGGATGATTTCGTTATCCCCCAACTACTTTTAATAATAAGTAGAGAAACGATAATACTCGCAATAGGATCTGCAAATGTCCAATTAAATGCCCAAATAAGAATAGCTGCTGTAATGGCTCCGACTGAACCTAATAAGTCACCAATAACATGGAGAAATGCACCACGCATGTTTATATTATGATCTGTATCTCCACCTTTAAACATAAAGGAAGCAACAACGATATTAACGATGAGTCCAATTACACTGATAATAAACATTTCTGTAGATTTTACAGCTACTGGATTAAAGAAACGGTCGATTGCTTCTATGATTATAAAAATACCGATAACAAATAGCGTTACGCCATTAAATAATGCAGCTAATATTTCGAAGCGTTTGTATCCAAAAGTCTTAGATTTAGTAGCGTGTTTTTCAGAATAAATAAAAGCTAATAAAGCCACACCTAATGAAATTGAATCACTGAACATATGTAAACCATCAGATAATAGTGCTAAACTATGTGCTAAAAAACCTCCGATGATTTCAATAATCATAAATATACCAATAATTAAAAAGCTAATGAGCAAGATTTTTTTATTATTGGTATGTACATGTCCATGTGTATGATTATGTGTGTGATTGTGTTCGTGTTGTTGAGTCATATAGGTCCACACCTTTCATTATAGTTTTATAGTTTGTGATTTGCGTGATGTATTGCTTGTTTTAGTAAATCAGTTACATGTGTATCGTCAATTGAATATATCATTGACTGGCCTTCTCGGGTAGATTTGACTAGGTGGGCTTGTTTGAGTATACGTAACTGATGTGACACATTAGATTGGCCCATATTTAAAGTGTGCGCAATATGTCCTACACTGCTAGAACTTTGAGATAATAAGTGCATGATGCGTATGCGATTTGTTTCGCTTAATGCTTTGAAAATATCGGTTACATGATTTAATGTTTCAGTGTTTATTGATGCATCCACAAAATTCACCTCTATATATGAATATATTAGTATATATTCATATATTAATGCTTTCGTACTAATATGTCAACAAAAAGTGCATAATTGTTTTAAATTCTTATAAAAGTGGTAGACTTTTAGTATTAACTTAATTAAGGAGGTACCAATATGAGTATTTTAGTTATTGGCGCTAATGGTGGCGTTGGTCAACATTTAGTAGAACAATTGAAAGAAAAAGATATAGACTTTACCGCTGGAGTTAGAAAAGAATCCCAAGTTGAACAGTTAAAAGAAAAAAATATCAAAGCAACATTAATTGATGTAGAAACAGACGATATTCAAGCTTTAACTGAAAAATTCAAAGGTTTTGATCGTGTAGTATTTTCTGTTGGTTCAGGTGGTAGTACAGGCGCTGATAAAACAATTATTGTAGACTTAGATGGTGCTATTAAAGCTATTAAAGCAAGTGAGGCAAATCATGTTAAGCAATTTGTTATGGTGTCAACATATGATTCTAGAAGAGAGGCATTTGATGCTAGTGGAGACTTGAAGCCTTATACAATTGCTAAACATTATGCTGATGAATATTTAAAACAAGCATCAGTATCATATACGATTGTACATCCTGGTGTTTTATTAAATGATGATGGCACAAACAAGATTGAAGTAGGAGCCTTTTTTGAAGGTAGAGGCTCAATTCCAAGAGAAGATGTCGCTTCAGTTATCAATGAAGTTGTAACAACTGATGATTATTTAAATACTGAATTCCAAATTATTAGTGGAGATGTGGAGATACCACAAGCTTTAGATAATTTTAAAAATAAATAATTAATAGTTACAAAGATGGGCCAATTTACAACTTATAGTAATTTGGTCCATTTTTAACTGAAATATCTATTATTTTAATAAATTTTATGAAGAAAATTTGATACAATAATAGATATCGTTTGGAGGTAACTATGAAGATTTCAAACACTAAAATTTATGAACAAGTCGCAGATACTTTATTGGAAAGCATCAAATCTGGAAATTATCAAGTCGGAGATAAAATACCATCGATACAAAAGCTCAGTAAAGAATTTGGTGTGAGTGTGGCTTCGGTAAGAGAAGCTTTGAATGCATTAAGAACGATAGGCGTATTAGAAATAAAACAAGGATATGGGACATTTGTAAAACAAATTGAACCAACTTTTTTTGAATTAGGGGATAAATTTAATTCAGTAGTTCAGATAAAAGAATTGTTAGAGTTAAGAGAAATTGTTGAAAGCGCCACCGTTAAAATGGCTGCTTGTCATCGTACAGAAGCAAACTTAATTGATTTGAAAAATGCTTTGAATCGAATGGGGGAAGCGATAACAGATGGCACGTCAGGAGAAAGAGCTGATTTAGAATTCCATTTATTAATTGCTAAAGCTGGCAATAATTCTTTATTAGTTGAATTACTAAATAATATATCTGAACTCATGCAAGATTCTATGAAAGAAACAAGAAAGATATTTATTTATAGTAAACAAAAAACAATGAATAAATTGCTAGAGGAGCATGTAGTCATTTATAATGCGATTGCTAACAAAGATGATGTAGAAGCAGTTAAAGCAATGGAGTCACATTTATTAGAAGTCAAAGAAACAATATTAGCCAACTTCAAAGAAAAATAGATTTGAGAAAGCATCATGGCGATAATCTTCAAATTTATTTTAATGCTTTCCAAATTCATAAAGTCTAAGGCGAGTATAATTAAATTTCAATGAATAAAAAGCCCAAACTATAGCAGTTTGGGCTTTTATTGCAAATTTTAAATTTTGAACAGTAATCATCTGATCAAAATCATCATAATTCATTACCTTATATGTAAAAGAATCTGAGTCTTTTAAAGACTCTAGTATCATTATAATGTGAAAAATATTGACAAGGCAAGTCTTTATTTAAAAAATTTATGACAATTGAATAATTTTATTGTCAAATTCAACTGAATGTAATTGAATCACATTAATTTAACTATACGTCTATGAAACGTATTGATATAATAATTATTGATTTAAATATGAGTAAACGTTGAAGTGACAGTTTATAATGCGTTAAGATATGTGATACAATTTCAATAGTTCTGTCAAATTAATTTTAAAATGTAATATTAATAGTATAAATTTATATTTTTCTAAATTGGAAATATCAGATTAAACAATATATTAACTAAGTTTGGAGGTGTGGTGAATGCCATTATTTTTAAAACCAGTATTACATGAGAAAATTTGGGGTGGCACAAAGTTGAAATCACTCGGTTATGATTTGCCGGCTGAAAATATTGGAGAAGCATGGGGGATTTCAGCACACCCAAATGGAAAATGTGAAGTGTTGAATGGGCCATACAAGGGGCAGACACTAGATATGGTATGGGAAAATCATCGAGAATTGTTTGGTGATTTCCCGAGCCAAGAGTTTCCATTAATGACAAAAATTGTAGATGCAAAAGAAGCATTATCAATCCATGTGCATCCTGATGACGCATACGCTTATGAAAATGAGAATGGACAATATGGTAAGTCAGAATGTTGGTATATCATAGATGCAGAAGAAGACGCAGAAATCATTTATGGTGTGAATGCAGATTCGAAAGATATTGCAGTGAATCAAATCAATGAAACTGACTATGCAAATTTATTTAATAAAGTTAAGGTTAAGCCGGGTGAATTTTATTTCATACCAGCAGGAACGGTTCATTCTATAGGTGCTGGTGTACTTGTCTATGAAACAATGCAATCTTCTGATGTCACTTATCGCGTATACGATTTTGGTCGAGAGGAAAAAGCACATCATAGCAGAGGATTGGATCAAGCAAAAGCAAAGGATGTCATCGAAGTTACTCAAGAAAATATTAATATAGCTACGGATACTGAAATTATTGAAAATCACAAACGAATTCAACTAGTTTCAAATGACTTTTTTACAATGGTTAAGTGGGAAATATCTGGCACATTAAATTATATGAAACCGAGAGAATTTGTTTTAGTTTCTGTATTAAAAGGCAATGGACAAGTCATAGTTGATGGAGACATTTATGATGTAACACAAGGTCAAAATTTCATACTAACTTCAGACGATTTAGATACAATTTTTGAAGGGAATTATGAATTAATTATAAGTTATTTATAGAGAATAAAAACGGAGTGTTTTAAAATGTATAAGTATTTATATGTATCGTTAATTTGCGGCTTATTAGCTGGCGCAGGGATATTTTTAAAAATACCTATTTTCCCTTCATTTTTCTTACCCGTAATCATTGGTGCAATTGGTATAATTGCTACATTAATTACGATACCTAACAAAGAAATAAGTGGATTATTAAAACTTGGCGGTGTACTCATTAATTTAATGCCAATTATGGGTGCATTGACGATGGTTCAATAATCAATAAATTTAGTGTCTTTACTTTTGAAGTTAAAGATACTTTTTTTATAAGTAATAATCATTAGTTTTATTAATTAAATCAAATTCAGTTTGGACGAAATGGATATTAATAATTAAAATGAATCAGTTTTATAATTAAAAGATTATAAAATTTTCTTTAGCGATAAAATATTTATGGTAAAATAGAATTTAAATTGGAGGTGGGCTAAATGTCGAAATCTCGAGGCTTATTGATGACATTTATTATTGCGCTTATTGCAACCATTATGGGAAGCAAATTTCCAGTAATAGGAAGTGCAATCTTTGCCATTGTTATAGGTATTCTTTTAAATAACTTTATTGAAATTCCCAAAAAATATCGTGCCGGTATCCAATTTAGTAGTAAAAAAGTATTGCATTATAGTATTATTGTTCTCGGTTTTACGTTGAGCTTTCAATCTATAGGTTCAATTGGTTGGAAATCTCTGCCAATTATAATTATAACTTTATTAGCTGCATTTATAATCGTGTTTATTTTGATGAAAATATTTAAAATAAATGAAAATCTTAGCATCCTGATTGGGGTTGGGACATCTATCTGTGGTGGGTCTGCGATTGCTGCCACAAGCCCAGTTATCAAGGCTAAAGAAAACGAAGTAGCATTTGCTATTTCAACTATATTTTTATTCAACTTAATAGCTGTTTTTATATTCCCACCACTCGGTCATTTAATGAACATGGGTCAAACGGCTTTTGGATATTTTGGGGGTACGGCAATAAATGATACATCTAGTGTTATTGCTGCGACTTCTAATTACGGAAATAAAGCATTAGAAACTGGCGCAATTGTAAAATTAACACGGACGTTAATGATTATTCCAGTAGTATTATTTTTTACATATAGAACGATTCGTAAAGAAAAATCTAAACAAACAGGCACGTCGATCAAACAAATCTTTCCATGGTTTATAGTTTGGTTTATTATAGCCTCATTAATTAGTACAATTTTTAATTTTTCACCAACTGTTATTCATATATTTCAACAAATATCACTATTCTTAATAACGATGGCAATGGCAGGTATAGGATTAAATGTAGATTTCAGACAATTTAAACAAGCTGGTTCAAAGCCGATTTTATTAGGGCTAGTGACTTGGATAGTAGTAATAATAACAAGTTTGATATCAATGAAATTGATTAATTTATTGTAATCGTTGTTTGCGGATTAATTTTTAAATATAATGAGAAGATAGAATTTTTTATATGAGATAAGGAGTATCTAAATGGCAGAGGAAACAAATTATTTTTGGTTAAATTGCGGATATAATCGCTGGAATCATAACGAACCATTAGTGGGTCAAACAACATTATTTGAATCAGGTGCTCAATTTAATCCGTCACAAGGTTTCCGATCTTTTAAACAAGCTAAAGTAGGAGATAAAGTTGTATTTTATCAAGTACAGATGGATACTGGTTTACTAGGATTTGGTGAAATTACTAGCGTTCAAACAGGCGCACAGAATAAAATTCGTGTTCATTTTCAGTTGTTAGAACAATTGAAACCATTAACTGCTGATTACTTAAAAAGAAGTGAACAATTAGAATTTCGTATTACTAATATGAAAGAAACACTATTTAATCAAATTACAAAAGACGAATTTGACTTAATCGTGAGTTTGGGTAAAGGAGAAACGAAAATACCTAGATATTTCTTTATATCAGAGGAGCAAGAATTCGAACCCAATTCTTATAATACGTTGTTTACACACACATATAATGGTATTAAACGAAATGGATACCATTTTTATAGACAACTTGAAATTGGAGACCAACTCGTTTTTTATAATAAACATAGAGAACAATCAGTGATTGGTGTTGGTGAAGTAAGTCAACATTTACATGAAAAATCTCCAATCCCTGGTCGTACAAATAGTACAGCGATAGAGGTTTATTTTGAAAAAGAAATCGAGCCCGTAACATTAAGTACATTAAATAAACACCCAAAATTAAAAAACTTATATTATTTACAAGAAAATGCAAAACAAGCGATTGCGAGTATGTCACGTACACAATTTGATGCAATACTTGAAATGAGTGAAAACGATGGAATGAAATCTCAGTTTGAAGCAGTTAAAAGTCAAGATGTTATTGATAAAGCAGATGAGGATGTAAAACCATTTATTCTGTTAGTAGTTGATAAAGGCGAAGGTCTAAAAGCTGCAGAAAACTTGCTACAAAAGACAAATGCTAATCCAGTAATTACGGCAGGGCATCCAGATTTTACAGAGGATATGTTATATGGTAAATATTTACCAAATGAGGCGGGTGCTTTGTATTATAGAGAGGGTTTCATTACTAATCTTATGCCAAGAAATGATAAAAGTTATCTGGTTATTGATAATTTTAATCGTATAGATCCAGACATTTTTCAAACTTATATTAATGTTTTAGAAGGCTATGAAATGACATTACCAAGATATAATAGAGATGGAAGTATGGTTAAATGGTCCAGAAAAAAAGATTCATTTTATCATTTTAATCCCAATTGGCATATCGTTGGCATTACGTATGATAGCATAAATGATATAAAACAAAAATATACTGAACAGTTTTTAAAATATGCAAGAATTGTTAAGGTAAATCAAGATTAAAATCACAGTTTAAAAATAGTGAATAAGCGTCTGGGACATCATTGGTTCGTCCTGGGCGTTTTTATATTATCTGTAGAAGACTAAAGCTCAATTCAGGTAAAGTTTAATACTTTTTCTATTCTAGTCATCATTACTGTGGTGAGGTGACGAAATATTTTAAATAAAATGAGATTTCTGCCCAATTTTGTATGTGAAATAAATACTTAAGGAGACCTAATAATATATTTCATATAATGATTTATTTTTATCATTTTAGGATATAATAGAACTGTGAATAAATAATTTATATTTTATGGTTACAAATCATAAAAGGAGATGAAGGCATGCCAATAATTTATTACGATGGTAACTGCGTATACTGTTACAATTACGCAATTTGGCTTATTCAAAATGGGTTGTCTAGACGTTACCAATTTGCAAAACTTCAAGGTTCTACAGCTCAAAATATGTTTGAAAATTATCCAGAAACAAAACAACACGATAGTGTTATTTTGCAAGAAGGAGCCCAATTTAAGTATAAATCAGATGCAATAGCATCTTTGATTTCATCTTTAACAAATTATAAATGGATTGGCTTATTATTATATATAACCCCTAAATGGTTAAGAGATTTTGGTTATCAACTTTTTGCAGATAATAGAAACAGAATGTGGAAAACACATTGGCACAAACCTAATGATTATGAGCAATCATTTTTTATTGACTGAATGCATAGATGGAGGAAAAGAATATGGGAAACATAGTTGTGATTGGTAGCGCATCAATCGATTTAGTGGTAAAAACAGATATTTTACCTAATGTAGGTGAAACAGTAATGGGGGAATCATTTTTCACAAATCCTGGAGGTAAAGGTGCTAACCAAGCTGTTGCGGCTGCACACTTAAGCGACCATGTTTATATGATCGGGGCTGTAGGCGATGATGATAATGGACAGCAAATACTTTCAAATCTTAAAAAAAACAATGTAAATACAAAGTATATGGATATTATTGAAAATGAAGCGTCAGGAACTGCACATATAACGTTGTTTGAAGATGATAATCGAATTGTTGTAGTGCCGGCAGCAAATAATTATGTAACGCCAGATAAAGTAATTCCAAAACTAGAATTTTTTGCTGCTGGCGATATTATTGTAATGCAACATGAAATACCTGAAGAGACTATTAAAAAAGTAGTGGAATATGCACAAAAACATGAAATGAGGGTAATGTTAAATCCTGCACCATTTCGACCATTAGATAAAGAAATAATTGAGAAAGTTAATTGGTTGACGCCAAATGAATCAGAAAGTGAACTATTATTTGAAAATGAAGTTGATAAAGCTCTTATGATGTATCCTGAAAAATTAATCGTAACTAAAGGGGCTGCGGGTGCATTGTTTTACAGTGATTCTCAACAACTTGTTAAGGGATATAAAAAAGAAGTAGTTGATACTACAGGGGCTGGAGATACGTTTAATGGTGCGCTAGCAGTTGCTCTAATTGAAAATAAGTCATTAGAGGAAGCAGTTAATTTTGCCAATTTAGCTGCTAGTTTTTCAGTTACAGGATTAGGTGCTCAAGGTGCAATGCCATACAGAAAAGAACTAGATTAAATGACTTAATTCAGGGTATAATATAAGTGAGTGATTAAGCTGCATTCTAAATTATAATAATTATAATTTAATACTGATAAACACTTTACAGATTGTAATTATTATAATATAATAATTATTATAATCGGAAATTGATTGTCGCTTAGTTACGACAAAAATTTAAAGGAGAGATTTTTGATATGTCAAAAAATAATGAAGAAGTTGTAAAAGTATTAAACCAACAAGTAGCAAACTGGACAGTTGCATTCACCAAATTACACAATTTTCATTGGTATGTAAAAGGACCAAATTTCTTCTCACTACACACAAAATTTGAAGAATTATATGATGAAGCAAGTCAATATATAGATGATTTAGCAGAGCGTATTTTAGCAGTAGACGGTAATCCAGTAGGTACATTAAAAGAAAGTTTAGAGTTATCAATTATAGATGAAGCAGGTAAAGGTTATACAGCAGAACAAATGGTTGAAGCATTATCAACAGATTTTGAAAATATTTCAAAACAATTAGAAGAAGCAATTGAAGTTGCTTCTAATGCCGAAGATGATGTAACTGAAGATATGTTTATCGGTATGCAAACCAATATTGATAAACATAATTGGATGTTAAAATCTTATTTAGGAAAATAATAGTTTATAGATAGACAAACAGTATTTATATTTAAAACAGTAAAAGACAGGAATCAAATTTTTCATTTGATTCCTGTCTTTTTTGTAATAGAGATAGAAATAAGAACTTACTTCATGTATGAACGCTATAAAATTTTATTCAGCAATTTCTAATGCAATTTCCATCATTTGAGTAAATGAGTTTTGACGTTCTTCTGCAGTAGTTGCTTCATCACGTAGAATATGGTCACTTACAGTGAAGACGCCTAAAGCCTTTTTATTAGCAAAAGTTGCATTTAAGTATAATGCAGCAGATTCCATTTCAATGCCTAAGATGCCCATACGTTGCCATTTTTCGTTAAATGTTGGATCGGCATTATAAAATGTGTCTGAAGAAAGAATATTACCAACATGCGTAGTAGCACCAATTTCATCCGCTTTTTGTTTTGCTTTTAACATTAAGTCAAAATCAGCTAAAGGCGCATAGTGACCTGGAATATTATATTGCTCTACATAACTCGAATTCGTAGAAGCACCTTGAGCAATAATGATGTCATATAGGTTAACGTTTTCCTGTAAAGCGCCACATGATCCAATTCGAATAATTGTGTCGACATTGAAAAAATTATATAGTTCGTATGAATAAATACCAATACTTGGAATACCCATTCCAGAACCCATAACAGAAACTTCTTTTCCTTTATAAGTGCCTGTATAACCAAACATGTTTCTAACTTCATTAAATTGTTTTACATCTTCTAAATAGTTATCAGCGATATATTTAGCTCTCAAGGGATCCCCAGGCATTAAAACAGTTTTAGCAATTTTAACTCCGTTAGGTTGAATATGTGGTGTAGATTTTGTCATAGACTTCTTCTCCTTTAAATTCTTTTATCAAAATAAAGATAACATTTGTTTATTATTTTTGCGAATTTTTGTAATATAGAGGTAAAGCACTTGTTGTGATGTTATTAATTTTTTAGAAAAGTAATGACTTTCAAGAATTAGAATAATTTCATACAGTTAATATATTAGGAGGAATTAGAATGAATTATGCAAAATATATAGATCACACTTTACTAAAACCGGAGTCTACTAGAGCACAAGTAGATAAAATTCTTGATGAGGCAACAGAATACCATTTTAAGTCAGTGTGTATTAACCCTACACATGTTAAATACGCAGCTGATAAATTACAAGATACTGACGTATTAGTATGTACAGTTATTGGTTTTCCATTAGGTGCTACAAATACTGAAGTGAAAGTGTTTGAAGTAGAAGATGCTATTAAAAATGGCGCATCAGAAGTAGATATGGTTATCAATATTGGTGCCTTAAAAGACGGACGTTATGATGAAGTCCAAAAAGATATTGAAGGCGTAGTAGCAGCAGCTAATGGTAAAACGGTAAAAGTAATTATTGAAACTTGCCTTTTAACTGATGATGAAAAAGTAAAAGCTTGCGAACTCAGTAAAGCAGCAGGTGCTGACTTTGTGAAAACATCAACTGGATTTGCTGGTGGTGGTGCCACACCTGAGGATGTTAAATTAATGAAAGATACAGTCGGAGATGCATTAGAAGTTAAAGCTTCAGGTGGTGTCAGAAACTTAGAAGATTTCAATAAAATGCTAGAAGCTGGTGCTACTCGAATTGGCGCTAGTGCAGGTGTACAGATCATCCAAGGATTAGAAAGTAATTCAGATTATTAATCACTATCTTTAAGTTTAAAATGAGACATATAAAGACATAAATGTCTAACAGGGGAGGCCAACTCAAATGAGAATGGTAGATATTATTGAAAAGAAACGTGATGGTCAAGCTTTAACAAATGAAGAAATAGAATTCTTTATTAATGCTTATACCAGTGGTGAAATACCAGATTATCAAGCTTCGAGTTTAGCGATGGCAATTTTTTTCCAGGATATGAATGATCAAGAAAGAGCAGCACTTACAATGGCAATGGTTAATTCTGGTGACGTGATTGATTTATCAGCGATTAATGGGTTAAAAGTTGATAAACATTCTACAGGTGGTGTTGGAGATACAACTACACTAGTATTAGCTCCATTAGTAGCTTCTGTTGGTGTTCCTGTGGCTAAGATGAGTGGTAGAGGATTAGGTCATACTGGCGGCACAATTGATAAATTAGAATCAGTTGAAGGGTTTCACGTTGAAATTAGTGAAGATAAATTTGTTGAACTTGTAAATGAAGCAAAAGTAGCTGTAATAGGACAAACTGGGAATTTAACACCGGCAGACAAAAAACTTTATGGCTTACGTGATGTGACTGGAACAGTTAATTCAATACCACTGATTGCATCTTCTATTATGAGTAAAAAAATTGCCGCTGGCGCTGATGCTATTGTATTGGATGTCAAAACAGGCAATGGTGCCTTTATGAAAACAATCGAAGATGCTGAAGCACTTGCACATGCGATGGTTAGTATTGGTAATAATGTTGGCCGAAACACGATGGCGATTATTTCAGACATGAGTCAACCATTAGGTAATGCAATAGGTAATGCCTTAGAAGTTAAAGAGGCGATTGAAACACTGAAAGGTCAAGGTCCAAAAGATTTAACTGAGTTAGTTATGACTTTAGGTTCGCAAATGGTAGTGGTTGGCGGCAAAGCTAAAGATTTAGAGGAAGCCCAAGCATTATTAGAAAAAGCAATTGAAGATGGTTCAGCATTGGAAAGTTTCCGTACATTTTTAGAAAATCAAGACGGTGATGGATCAGTAGTTGATGATGTTAGTAAACTACCACAAGCGCGTTTTCAAATTGATTTACTTTCGCAAAAATCTGGTACAGTAACCGAAATTATTGCCAATGAAATCGGTGTTGCATCTATGATGTTAGGGGCAGGTAGACAAACTAAAGAAGATGATATTGATTTAAGTGTTGGCATTGTCCTTCACAAAAAAGTAGGAGATTCAGTTGATGAAGGCGAAGCTTTATTAACGATTCATAGTAACCGTGAGCAAATTAATGATGTTAAGGAAAAATTAAATCAAAGCATTACGATAAGTTCGCACGGCGAAGTTCCTACGTTGATTCATAAAATAATTACTGAATAGGAGATGGAATGATGACTATACCATTTAAAAGGGTACATTTAATTGTCATGGATTCAGTGGGTATAGGCGAAGGGCCTGATGCAAAAGCATTTAATGATGAAGGCAGTCACACTTTGAAGCATACGCTTGAAGGTTTTGATAAATCATTACCTAATTTACAAAGGTTAGGTCTAGGTAATATCGCTGCATTACCTAATGTCGAAAAAGTGTCTAAACCAGAAGCGTTTTATACTAAGATGAGTGAAGCTTCTGTAGGTAAGGATACGATGACGGGCCATTGGGAAATTATGGGCTTAAATATTATGCAACCTTTTAAAGTTTATCCTGATGGATTTCCACAAGAATTAATCAGTGAAATTGAAACGATGACAGGTCGAAAAGTAGTTGCAAACAGACCAGCTTCTGGTACACAAATTATTGATGAGTGGGGAGAGCATCAGATGAAAACTGGAGACCTGATTGTCTATACATCAGCAGATCCAGTACTTCAAATTGCGGCACATGAAGATATTATTCCACTCGAAGAATTGTATGATATTTGTGAAAAAGTAAGAGAACTAACTAAAGATCCAAAATATTTAATTGGTCGAATCATTGCACGACCATATGTAGGTGAACCAGGTGCTTTTACAAGAACTTCTAATCGACATGATTATGCGTTAAAACCATTTGGACGAACAGTGATGAATGAGTTGAAAGAGAATCAATTTGATGTGATTGCATTAGGAAAAATCAATGACATTTATGATGGTGAAGGTGTTACTGAAGCAATTCGAACAAAAAGCAATATGGATGGCATGGATAAGCTCATAGAAACTGTACAACGTGAATTTAAGGGGTTAAGTTTCTTGAATTTAGTGGATTTTGACGCTCTGTATGGACATCGACGTGATAAAAATGGATATGCTGAGGCATTGAAAGATTTTGATGAGCGTTTACCAGAACTTATCAAACATCTTAAAGATGACGACTTAGTAATCATTACTGCAGACCACGGCAATGATCCTACGGCACCGGGGACAGATCATACAAGAGAATACATCCCAGTCCTAATGTTTAGTCCTAAAATAAAAGATTACCATGAACTATCTACGGACGATACGTTTAGCTCTATAGGTGCTACAATTGCGGATAATTTTGACGTTACATTACCAGAATTTGGTCGAAGCTATTTAAAAGAAATGGGTGTCGATAAATGAAGCGGTTATTAAGCTTGATTTTAGGCTTTGGCTTCATGATTATTGGTGTCTTACATTTTAAACATGAGTCACGTTTTAGAAAAATTGTACCTGAATATTTACCACTTAGAAAATCTGCGGTTATTATTTCGGGTGTAGTCGAAATAATTTTTGGCTTGCTTTTAATAGTTAATAGACCTGGCCAATGTCTCAAGAAAATGATTAATATGTTTTTATTAGCAGTATTGCCTGCAAATATTTATATGGCAAGAAAAAAATTGCCACTAGGCGATAAACAACTACCGAATAGTTTGTTATACAGTCGAATCCCACTTCAATTTGTCTTAATAAAAATCGTGAACAAACTATAAAGTGAACAATCAATAGTTGCGTGACTGGATATACATTATAAAGCGCCATGGTTAGAATGCTCTGATTATAGACTAAACGCCAATTTCTATTAAATTAATATAGAAATTGGCGTTTTCTATGTTTTATATATCATAGTTATGGTGTAAACTGGAAAAACAAAACTTAAACGATAACATCATTTCTTTTAAAAATAGAGTTTTATAGCTGAGTCGAAACATGCGGACAGCCAAGGTAACCTTATAATTTGAGCGGTTGCATGTTCAAACTTTACAAAAATATATTTCTGATAAACATAAACGTTTAAAAATGGAAAAAATATAAAAAATACCATTTTTCAATTTTGTTTTAATTATCATTAGCGCATTGAGTTACTACTTTTTTACATTAAATGCCATTAATACAAAGAAATAAAGATTCCAATATGGACTTGTTTTTAAAGTATTTTAATTTGAAATTACATATAAATACGGTGTATTTTGACGAGACGCTTAAGGGAACGGAACAATCTGAAGACGACAGGCTGAAGTCGTCCTATTAAGCAAGCGAGCCAACAATAATACGCCGCAGTATTGAATAATAAAAAAGCACGCAGATGTATTAATTAAATCATCTGTGTGCTTTTTTTCTAGGTTTTATGTCTCAGATTCTTGTGTATTTTGACATTAGATGATAACGATTCAAATCAAGCAATCTTATTAAATAAATTAGAATATTGTCAGTGCTTATTCAAAAATAGTTACTTATATTTTGAATTTGATTTTTGTATCTTATTTTACAACGGTAATAAGATATTATTTGCCTTCGCCATAAATATCATGCCATTGATTCTTTTTATCTAAAAATGCTTGTGCAATTTCTTTGGCACCTTCTAATGAATGGCTAGCAGCCCAACCACATTGTACTTCATTACATGCTGGAACTTCTGTAGCAGATAATACATCTTGAAGTGTTTGTTCAATTATACTTAACACATCGTCATAATCACTATGATTGATAAAAGATACGTAAAAACCAGTTTGACAACCCATTGGACTTATATCAACAACTTTATCTGAATGATTTCTAATATTTTCAGCCATTAAATGTTCAAGTGAGTGCAAACCAGGCATTTCCATATGTTCTTTGTTTGGTTGTTTAAAACGAATGTCATATTTATGGATAACATCTCCATTAGCACCTTCCATTTTACCTGCAAGTCGAACAAATGGTGCTACTACTTTGGTATGATCTAAATTAAAACTTTCAACGTTCATTTTTGGCATGTGATGTCCTCCTAAAATAATAATTATCATAATTGTAACAAGACGTAACGCTATTTACAATTTCTATAAATTTAAAAAAACACAACTAAATATCATTTTTTAAAATTTCAGAAAAATAATGACAGAATTAATCAAAACGGATAGAATAAGTAATAATAAAAATGTATTTTGCACATTTAGTATTAAACATGCTTTATTTATAAGTTTTATAATACGTGTGAAATGTTGTAGTACAAGGGAGTTGTATTGAAAATGACACATGAACAAATCATATTAGATTATATAGAAAATGAAAAATTAACATACATAGAATTGAGTCACCTTATTCATCAAAGACCTGAATTAGGTAATGAAGAAATATTTGCTTCAAGAACGTTAATTGAAGATTTAGAGAAGCATGGGTTTGATGTTGAAACAAATATTGCAGGTTATGCTACAGGCTTTATTGCGCGTTATGATTCAGACATCGATGGACCAACTATTGGTTTTTTAGCAGAATATGATGCTTTACCAGGCTTAGGACATGCTTGTGGACACAATATTATAGGTACGGCAAGTACATTTGCTGGTATAGCTTTGAAGCAAGTGATTGAACAAACAGGTGGAAAAGTAGTAATACTTGGTTGTCCAGCCGAAGAGGGTGGTGTCAATGGTAGCGCAAAAGCTGCTTACGTTAAAGAAGGTATTGTAGATGAAATGGATGTTGCTTTAATGGTACATCCCGGAAATGAAACTTACAAAACAATTAACACATTAGCGGTAGATGTTTTAGACATTAAATTTTATGGTAAAAGTACACATGCGTCTGAGAATGCTGAAGAAGCAAGAAATGCTTTAGATGCAATGATTACATATTTTAATGGCGTGGCTCAGCTAAGACAGCATATCAAAAAAAGTCAAAAAGTTCATGGTGTTATATTAGATGGTGGAAAAGCTGCTAATATTATCCCAGACTACACACATGCGCGCTTTTATACACGTGCAACATCTCGTAAAGAATTGGATATTTTAACTGATAGAGTAGGGCAAATTGCAAAAGGAGCCGCGATTCAAACGGGATGTGACTATGAATTTGGTCCCATACAAAATGGTGTTAATGAATTTATTAAAACACCCAAATTAGATGATTTATTTGCAAAATATGCTACGAAAATGGGAGAGGCAGTGATAGATGATGATTTTGGTTTTGGCTCGACAGATACGGGTAATGTAAGTCACGTTGTACCAACGATTCATCCTCATATTAAAATAGGTTCTAGAAATTTAGTGGGACATACACATCGTTTTCGAGAGGCGGCAGGAAGTGCCCATGGAGATCAAGCTTTAATAAGAGGTGCTAAAATCCTTGCATTAATGGGATTAGAATTAATAGAAAATCAAGCAGAACTTAATGAAATAGTTGAACAGCACCAATATATAAAGGGGAACAAAAAATGAAAAAACTAAGTACTCAACACCCTAAATTAACACTTAGTGATTTATACAATGATGATGTCGTATATACTTCTAGACCATCTTATATTTCCAATCCATGGTTAGAACCAGAGGAACATCAATCTAATTTTTTGACTGGTAGGGAATTGATTATAGCTGATCAAATGCCTGTTATTGTGCATCAAGCAAGTGTCACAAAGAAATTGGAAATGTTATTGGAATTGATTGGCAAACCAATGCCTACCAATATCTATACTTTTTATGATCAAACTTCGTACGAAAAAACAATAAAAAAACTTGCCAAACAAGACAATAAACGCATTTATTTTCAATATATTCATAGTGAATCTATTTTAGAAAAAGAATATTACGCAATGGATAAAGATATTTTTGTTGCATTAAATAATAAAGCACGCATTCCAGAATGGACGAATCAAAAATATTTACCTGCACGTGAAGTGGTAAAAGTAGAAGCGTTTGAAGATGCGATTACAAACTGGACGTTTCCTTTTGTCTTGAAGCCTGGTGATGACTTACCAACTGCAGGCGGTTATGGCGTGATGATATGTTATGACGATGAGGACTTGATTAAAGCAAAATCACGTATTGAACAAGCAAAAGATGAGACTGACACAATTATTATCGAACAAAAAATTCAGGAAATAGCTAATTATTGCGTGCAATTTGCATGTGAAAAAGAAGGGGATATTCACTATATAGGTACATCAGAGCAAATTACAGACAAATATGGACATTATAGTGGTAATCAAAATGTACATGATGTGCCTGAATCAGTCATTCAAGCAGGCAAAGAAATCATGGAAATAGGTGTGTCGAAAGGTTATTTTGGCATTGCGGGTTTTGATTTACTTATAGATGAGCACGGTGATATATTTGCGATTGATTTAAATTTTAGACAAAATGGCTCAACAAGCATGCTTTTATTAGATCCATTAATTCAGTCTGGATATCAAAAGTTTTATAGTTATATTGCACCTCATGATAATGAACATTTCTTTCAAACAATTATAAAATATGTTCGTAAGGGTTGCTTGTTTCCGCTATCATATTATGATGGTGATTGGTATAATAATGAAAACGTTCCTTCAAGATTTGCATGTATTTGGCATGGACAGTCTCAAGAACAAGTGGATAAACTAGAACAACAATTTTTAAAAGAATTAAAAATA
Organism: Staphylococcus sp. HMSC034G07; assembly: GCF_001835975.1. Taxonomy (NCBI): domain Bacteria; kingdom Bacillati; phylum Bacillota; class Bacilli; order Caryophanales; family Staphylococcaceae; genus Staphylococcus; species Staphylococcus sp. HMSC034G07. The sequence goes on along the minus strand of NZ_KV826584.1, from coordinate 58,627 downwards.
TAATCAGTAATATAGGAAAAATTCAGTTAATAGGATTTGTTAACTTAGTTTATTGTTTAGATATATTAAAATTTTAATATTTATTGTATGACGTTAATTGACTATAGTATTATACTCATTTATATTTTAAATATAGTTAAATATTTTAATGAATTGAAGGTGTGATTATGTCTTATAAAGCAAGTTCATTTTTTCAAGATATTCTGGTAAATGAATATTTTTATATAGCAACAAAGTCAAAACAACTAATTAGACATGAAATTTTAGGGAAAGATGTCATTTGTGTTTGGACTCAAAAAGAAACAGCTGAAACATTCTTAAATAAACATGACACCGATTATGATAAGATTAAAAAAATTGATATTGATCGTTTCGTAACATATGAAATGGATGATGTGTTTGCAGAAGGTGAAGAAGTGTTGATGAATGCTTCATCTCAAACAGATGGTGATTTAGTAAATATTATTGATTTTACAAATGAATTGATGTCAGATTTAGATGAAATTCGTCTCAAAGAATTTGTTATTGATGTAGCAGAAGAAGATGCTGTATTTGGTTTAACTAATAAAGATGCCAAACAATTCATTATGATTAGTGATGATGAGCATCAAAAACCACATATTATGCCGGTGTGGAGTATTAGAAATAGGGCAGAAAAAGTAAGAAATGAAGATTTTGAAGAATGCGATATTATTGAAATAGAAGGTGAAGTCTTCGCAGAATGGTTAGATACTTTAAGAGATGATGACAAAGCAGTAGCGATTGATTTGAAATCAGGCGTTGTAGGTACCGTAGTCTCAGCTCAGAAAGTATTAGATCAATTACCGTTTTAATATCATTGAATACAAGCACTGTTGGAAGTAATTATTCCGTTTGAATGAATAGTGATATTCAAACGGAATAATTACGTTCATTTTTTACCGTGACATAAGTAAAGAAAAAACAATTCTTTACATTTATGTCATGGTATTTTTTTAACTTAAATGAATTGCGCCTAGTGCACCGGAAAAGGCACCGTGTTCAATATAAAATGGTTTAAAACCACGTAATACCGTATAATCTTTTACAACTTCTTTAAGTAAATGATTATTGTGGAACGAAGAACCGATATAAGCTACGTTTTCTGTACCATATTCTCTCGCTACTGTAATAGACATCGTAGTAATGACTTCTCCCACGACACCAATCAATGAAGCTAATTTGTCAGAATCTGAAAAATCCTTGTCTAAATTATGTAACACATGACCGAAATTAGCAGCAGTTAAATCTCCTGAAATAGGAGGTTCACTATCTTTATAGATATGTTTTACTTTTAAATCAATAAATTCGCGATCTCCTTTTTGGGCAGTATCTGTCAATTGTTTGTAATCTTTTAATCCAGTTAATAAATAACCCAAACCTTGTATCATACCACCGCCTGTACCGACACCACCAACACGTTGTTGTTCTTTGCCATTTGAATAATGCAATGATGTTCCAGTACCAACATTAGTAAAAATATAATTTTCTAAATGATGACCTTGTTCTTCTAACAAGAGTTCTAAGCCTTTTGCAGCAGCATCAAACTCTACAAAAATACGAGATTCACAATTTAAACTATTTTGAATTGTCCCAGCTTGCCCCCCTGTTAAACTAATACTTTCACAAGATTGTTGTTCCAACCATTCAATGACGTCATTTATTTCAGTAGTTAATTTTGTAGTATATTGTCGTTTACCATTATCATCTTGAACAATTTTTATAAGTGTTCCGCCGGCATCAATGCCTATTTTCATCTGTGTACCTCCTAAAAAATTTACATTATAACTTATATTATAATAAAATGAGGGAAAATCAAATATAGAAAATTAGAAAGGAATGGTTTTAATGAAATTAAGCCCTTTTATTAAAGTAGATGATGTAGAACAAGCATTAACATTTTATAAAAATGCGTTTGGTGGTAGCGAAAAAATATTAAACGAAACAAACGGTAAAACTTTACACGCGGAGCTCCATATTAATGAAACAGTTGTATTACATATTTCCAGCACATATGGACGGGAATGGAGCAATGACAACACAAATATAATTTTAACTTTCGACGATTTGAAAACTCAAAAACAAGTATATGATAAATTAAGCGAAGCGGGAGACGCACATATGCCTCTGTCTAAAACATTTTTTAATGCGATGCATGGACAAGTGAAAGACCAATTTGAAGTCAACTGGCTCATGAATTGTTTCTTAGACTAATAAGACAAAATGTTCAACTTTCGATTATACTAGTGTAAAAGTGGTATTAATAACTAATAAAAGTTAAACACAATAGGGGATATAATATGTTTATTAAAGAAACGTTTGAAAATATTACAATACAAGTTTTTGAAGAAAAATATAAATCAGCTGTTTGTCATTTTAAATTAAGTGAGCGCCAACAGATATATTCTTCATTGCCAAAAGATGTGCTTAGTGATGCGTTGAAGGATAACGACCGAGTAGCTAATATTGCTTTGAATGATGAAGGAGAAGTAGTAGGTTTTTTTGTCTTACATCAATATTATCAACATGAAGGCTACGATACACCTAAACAAGTTATATATGTTCGTTCTTTATCTGTAAACGAAGATTTTCAAGGGTTTGGGTATGGTACAAAAATGATGATGTATTTGCCACAATATGTTCAAAAGCTATTTCCAAATTTTAATCATTTATACTTAGTTGTAGATGCGGAAAATAAAGGTGCATGGAATGTATATGAACGTGCAGGTTTTATGCATGCTGCCACAAAAGAAGAAGGCCCGATTGGCAAAGAACGTCTATATTATTTAGATTTAGATTCTAAACATGTATCTTCTTTAAAGCTAACAGCAAATGGAGATACATCACCTTATGATGTGCATATTATTGATATGATGAAAGACGATAATAAGGTAGGTTTTATAGCAATTGAGCAACATGAACAGCGTATGAATATTAATTCAATTGAAGTTGATAAAGCAGAGAGACATAACGGTATAGCGGAAAGTGCATTGAGACAATTACCTACATATATTCGAAAACATTTTGAAGGTATAAAGCTAATAACGATTACACTTTATGGGGAAAATAATGAATTAAAACCACTATGTATAAACAGTAATTTTGTTGAAATTGAAAAGGCAGAAGATTTTTCTGTTTTTGAAAAATATATTAATTATTAATAGTGTTTGCGAAATCAGGGATTGTCATTTATAATTTACTTTTGTTATTATTACTTAAGATGAATAGTACTGATTTGGATAAATGCATAAATGCCTCTGAAAGGAAGAATAAATAATGAGAATTCAAGATTACACTAAAGAAATGGTTGACGAGAAATCATTTATTGATATGGCCTACACATTATTACTTGAAAAAGGCGATACAATGAACTTATATGATATTATTGACGAATTTAAAGCTTTAGGTCATTACGAAGACCACGAAATTGAAAATAGAATTGTTCAATTCTATACAGACTTAAACACAGATGGTCGTTTCCTAAATGTTGGAGAAAACATATGGGGCTTACGTGATTGGTATTCAGTTGCCGATATTGAAGAAAAAATAGCACCAACTATCCAAAAATTCGACATTTTAGACGATGACGATGAAGAAGATAAAACATTAAAATTACTTGGTGAAGATGAGGCAGACGACGATGATGACATCCCAGCAGTCACTGATGACCAAGAGACAATCGAAGAACCTGATGAAGAAGAAGTTGACGAAGAGATTCCTGAAAATGAAATCGTTATTGATGAAGACGATGACGAAGATGAAGATTTAGAAGAAGACGAAGATGAATATGATGAAGAGGAAGAAGACGAAGAAAATTAATCAATAATCTATCAATATTCATTTGACTTTTTCTGCGAAAATGATAAAATTTTATTCGGGCTCCTTTAATTAGGACGACGTGTATAAATGTTATACGCTCCCCCTTGCAAATGCTGTGAGAGGGAGCGATTTTTTTATTTAAATGACTATACAAATTTTATAAAATTTTAATTTATGACGTTATTTTTAGTGAATATAATGACATTTAAAAATTATAACGCTTAGACGTTTACATAAATTATAACTATTTCAATGATTAATGAAACATGCCATAAATTTTTGTTGGTATTGTGGGAATGACTGTTTTAATAATAGGAGGCAGAAAATGACAAAATTTATTTTTGTAACTGGTGGGGTTGTATCTTCACTAGGTAAAGGTATCACAGCAGCATCTTTAGGACGTTTATTAAAAGATAGAGGATTAAAAGTTACAATACAAAAATTTGATCCCTATTTAAATGTTGACCCAGGTACAATGAGTCCATACCAACACGGTGAAGTATTTGTTACTGATGATGGTGCGGAAACAGATTTAGACTTAGGACATTATGAAAGATTTATTGACATTAATTTAAATAAGTATTCAAATGTTACTGCTGGTAAAGTTTATTCACATGTTTTGAAAAAAGAACGCCGTGGGGATTATCTTGGTGGTACAGTTCAAGTAATTCCTCATATTACAAATGAAATTAAAGAGCGTTTACTTTTAGCAGGAGAAAGTACGAATGCTGATGTAGTTATTACTGAAATTGGCGGTACTACTGGAGATATTGAATCATTACCATTTATAGAAGCGATTAGACAAATTCGTAGTGACTTGGGTCGTGAAAATGTCATGTACGTACATTGTACACTTTTACCATTTATAAAAGCTGCCGGTGAAATGAAAACCAAGCCCACACAACATAGTGTTAAAGAACTTCGTGGGTTGGGTATTCAACCAGACTTAATCGTAGTACGTACAGAATATGAATTAACACAAGATTTAAAAGATAAAATTGCTTTATTCTGTGATATTAACAAAGAAAGTGTCATTGAATGTCGCGATGCAGATTCACTTTATGAAATTCCATTACAATTAAGTAAGCAGGACATGGATGATATTGTAATTCAACGCTTAGAACTTAACGCTAAGTATGAAACTCAGTTAGACGAATGGCAGTATTTACTAGATACAGTAAACAGTTTAGATGGCAAAATAACTATCGGCTTAGTTGGTAAATATGTAAGTCTTCAAGATGCTTATTTATCAGTAGTTGAATCGTTAAAACATGCAGGTTATCCATTTAAAAAGGATATTGAAGTTAAGTGGATAGATTCTAGTGAGGTAACTGATGAAAATGTACATGATATACTGAATGATGTTGATGGCATTTTAGTTCCTGGTGGATTTGGATTCAGAGCAAGTGAAGGAAAAATATCCGCTATCAAATACGCGAGAGAGAATAATGTACCATACTTCGGTATCTGCTTAGGAATGCAACTTGCTACAGTAGAGTTTGCAAGAAATGTACTTGGCTTAGAAAATGCACATTCTGCAGAATTAGATCCCTCAACGCCACATCCGATCATTGACCTATTGCCCGAACAGAAAGACATTGAAGATTTAGGTGGTACGTTAAGATTAGGGCTATACCCATGTCATATTAAAGAAGGAACTTTAGCGCATAAAATCTATGACGCAGTAGATATAGAAGAAAGACATCGTCATCGTTATGAGTTCAATAATGAATATAGAGATCAACTAGAAGAAAAAGGTATGATTTTCTCTGGAACTAGTCCAGACGGTAGATTGATTGAAATGGTAGAAATTCCTGAAAATGATTTCTTCGTTGCATGTCAATTTCATCCAGAATTCTTATCTAGACCTAATCGACCACAACCTATATTCAAAGCATTTGTAGAAGCATCATTGAATCATCAACAAACAAAGTAAATATTGATTAAAAAGGCTGAAACGATGACATTCGTTTCAGCCTTTTTAAAGTTAGTTTGTTTATTAAATTAGATGAGATATGAAGAATAATAGTGATTTAGATGTTAAAGATTTAAATCTCTAACCATTTCAACCATTTGTGTATATATATCATAATAAATGTAGTTGAATGCAATTGGATGTGGTATAACAATTTTATCGTAATCTTCGGTATACACAATAGGTCTTGGTGTACTTAGATTAACAAAATGAAATAAATGATCTGGAAAATTTCCTGTTTTTGGTTTATTACAAATTAAGACAAAGTCTACATCATTTGCAATTAATGACTTAACATCATTTTCAACATTCTCAGTATAGTAAGGGGAAAAAAGAAACACTCTATCTGTTGTGTCAATATCTTCGAATGTATTAAGTGAGGATAATGCAACACTAGATTCTAACTTTTCATTACTATTTAAAATGTAATTTTCAAAAAAATTCAAGTCCCCATAACCTTTAACAAACACATTACCTTCTCCACCTATTGCTTGAATTAAGCATTGAGCTGCCATTTGAATATCTAAATCTTGTGCTTCAATTCGATTGAAAACACCATTTAATTGTGTGTTTAAAATTTTAGACATATATGTACCTCCGATCTATTCACTCAACTTATTTTAAATAATGATAGAAAATATTGCAATTTTATATAAAAATATGAATGCTAAAGACTGATTTAAATGAAATAAATTAAAAAAATAAATTAAAAACGCTTACAAATGAATAGAAGAATGCAAATTGTTTGGGATTTTGATATAATTAAATTGTAAAAATATGTGCTCAATGCACTAAGGAGGAACTTTCATGCCTTTAGTTTCAATGAAAGAAATGTTAATCGATGCAAAAGAAAATGGTTATGCGGTTGGCCAATACAACTTAAATAACTTAGAATTTACACAAGCGATATTGGAAGCTTCACAAGAAGAAAATGCTCCAGTTATTTTAGGAGTTTCTGAAGGTGCAGCACGTTATATGGGCGGATTCTATACAGTAGTTAAAATGGTAGAAGGATTAATGCACGATAAAGAAATTTCGATTCCAGTTGCAATTCACTTAGACCATGGTTCAAGTTTTGATAAATGTAAAGAAGCTATCGATGCTGGATTTACATCAGTTATGATTGATGCTTCTCATGAGTCATTTGAAGATAACGTAGCAATTACATCAAAAGTAGTTGAATATGCTCACGAACATGGCGTATCGGTAGAAGCTGAATTAGGTACAGTAGGTGGACAAGAAGACGATGTTGTTGCTGAAGGTGTTATTTATGCAGATCCTAAAGAATGTCAAGAGCTTGTTGAAAGAACAGGTATTGATACTTTAGCACCAGCGTTAGGTTCAGTTCACGGACCGTATAAAGGTGAACCAAAATTAGGATTTAAAGAAATGGAAGAAATTGGTGCTTCAACTGGCTTACCATTAGTATTACATGGTGGAACTGGTATCCCAACTAAAGATATTCAAAAAGCGATTCCATTTGGCACTGCAAAAATCAATGTTAATACAGAAAATCAAATTGCTTCTGCAAAAGCAGTACGTGAAGCTTTAGACAATGATAAAGAAATGTATGATCCTCGTAAGTATTTAGGACCAGCACGTGAAGCGATTAAAACAACAGTAGTGGGTAAAATTAAAGAGTTTGGTACATCAAATAGAGCTAAATAATCTGCCTATAATAGAAAGATGCATATTTTAAAGTAATCTTGATGATTCAATCGGTAAGGCTGTGACAATTTTTAATGTCGCAGTCTTATTTTTTTATGTTATAATCTATGAGCGTTAAAATTAAGCAAATTGAAATATCAACATAAATTTTAAACAGAAATAAGATAAATAAGATTTGAACCCTATTAAATCGGGAATAAAAATATCATTATAGTATACATAAAAGTGAAGCAATACATAATTTAAAATTAAAAAAGTTTTGTTTCATTGGTGTGTTTTGCAAACTTCATTTTTTTACTTTATAATGCAAATAATGTAATTAAATTGAAATACTGATTGAAAGGCAAAGGAGATCAAGCGAATGGCTCAAGAAGTAATAAAAATTAGAGGCGGTCAAACACTAAAAGGTGAAGTTAATAATCATGGTGCAAAAAATAGTGCTGTAGCAATCATTCCAGCTACAATTCTAGCGGAAGATAAAGTTACAATAGAAGGGTTACCACAAATCTCAGATGTTGAAACGCTAGTGAGTTTATTAGGTGATTTGAATATTGATGCAAAGCTAGACGGCACGACACTTGAAGTTGATCCAAATGAAATTGAAAATGCTCCATTACCTAATAATAAAGTAGAATCACTACGTGCTTCATATTATATGATGGGGGCAATGTTAGGTAGATTTAAAAAATGTGTAATTGGGTTGCCTGGCGGTTGTCCATTAGGTCCACGACCGATTGATCAACACATCAAGGGTTTTAAAGCATTAGGAGCGCATGTTGATGAATCCAGTGAAACATCTATGAAAATTGAAGCTGATCGTTTAACAGGTGCTAATATATTTTTAGATATCGTTAGTGTAGGTGCAACGATTAATATTATGTTGGCAGCAGTACGAGCTGAAGGACAAACTGTAATTGAAAACGCAGCGAAAGAACCAGAAGTGGTTGATGTAGCTAACTTCTTAACAAGTTTAGGCGCTAATATTAAAGGTGCTGGTACAAGTACAATCAAAATAAAAGGTGTTGAGCATTTACATGGATCACATCATCAAGTGATACCAGATAGAATTGAAGCAGGAACTTATATGTGTATTGCCGCAGCTTGTGGTGAAGATATTGTGATTAATAATATTATCCCTACCCATGTTGAGCCATTAACTGTTAAGTTGAAAGAACTTGGTGTAAACATAAATGTTGGTGATGATAGTGTAACAATTAAGAGAAGTACACCATATTCTAGTGTAGATATTAAAACATTAGTATACCCAGGTTTTGCTACAGATTTACAACAACCTATTACGCCATTATTATTTATGGCTGATGGAGTTTCTTTTGTGACTGAAACAATCTATCCAGCTCGATTCAAGCATGTCGAAGAACTTAAAAATATGGGTGCTAATATTACATCAGATAATGGTACTGCAACAATCAAACCATCTAAATTAACAGGCGCAGAAGTATACGCGAGTGATTTACGTGCAGGTGCTTGTCTAATTGTAGCTGGCTTATTAGCTGAAGGTGTTACTACAATTTATAATGTAAAACATATTTATCGTGGTTATACTAATATTGTTAAAACACTAAAATCACTTGGAGCAGACATTTGGACTGAAAAAATATAAAACATGTGGTATAATAATTATACTGAATGTATAAAGTAAATTATAGTTTATGCAGTGGGGAAATATAATTGATATGAGGTGATGACCATGGAGGTTTGCCCTTATCTAGAAGAGACCTTTAAAATAGTGGGTAGAAGTTGGAACGGTCTTATCATTAATTACTTGTCTAGGTGCACGGAAAAATCTGCTCATTTTTCTGATATGAAACGTGATTTGAAAACAATTACGCCTCGTGCACTTAGCATAAAGCTCACAGACCTTAATGAATGGGGACTTGTAGAGAAAAAAATTATTTCTACTAGTCCTATGAACATTTTATATCAACTTACAGATAAAGGTGATGCCTTAGCATCGGCATTGGTTCCTATGGAAAAATGGGCCCAAGAATATATCGAGTTAGAAAGCGAATGATTTTAACTTTTTAATTTGACATTTTCATGTAATATTTTATTTGAATATGATTGTTATATCTAGTCTGTTTTTAACATACTAAGATTAGCTATAAAGAAATCTTTAATTAAAGATTTCTTTATAGCTTTTTTATTTATTGTCGAATCATCTAACCTTTAGTAGTGTTAAAATAATTTTGTTGATTAAGAGTGGATGTGCCGATTGACATGTCATGGTATGTTTAAATATTCTAAAAAAAGCAAAATTTTAAGGATATAAATGTTATTTCTAATTGATATATAACAAAATAATGCTATTATAACTATGCATAAATTTCAGGCGTAAAACCCTGTAATAACAACGTTTGCAATGATTTGGAATGAGCAGATATGTTTTAAAATTAAAAATCTAGGTTAGAATAAAAGCATGAACACAAATTAAGGAGTGAATAATTGATGAGAAATTTCACTAAACAATATATCGACGGAGAATGGGTAGAAAGTGCAAGTGGAGAAACACTTGATGTAATCAACCCAGCAACTGAAGAAGTGGCAGGCACAATTGCTAAAGGCAATAAAGAGGATGTTAATAAAGCGGTAGAAGCAGCAGATAAAGTATATTTAGAATTTAGACAAAGTTCTGTAGCAGAAAGAAAAGAACTGTTAGATAAAATTGTTCAAGAATATAAAAATAGAAAAGATGATATTGTTGACGCAATAACTGACGAATTAGGAGCTCCTTTAAAAGTATCTGAAAATGTCCATTATCAAATGGGATTAAATCATTTTGAAGCTGCACGAGATGCATTAGATAATTTTGAATTTGAAGAAAGACGTGGCGACGATTTAGTTGTTAAGGAAGCAATTGGTGTTGCTGGATTAATTACACCATGGAATTTCCCAACTAACCAAACTTCATTAAAATTAGCAGCAGCTTTTGCGGCAGGAAGCCCAGTTGTATTAAAACCATCAGAAGAAACACCATTTGCAGCTATCATTTTAGCAGAAATATTTGATAAAGTTGGCGTACCTAAAGGTGTATTTAACTTAGTGAATGGTGATGGCCAAGGCGTTGGAAATCCACTAAGTGAACATCCAAAAGTAAGAATGATGTCCTTTACTGGATCTGGTCCAACTGGCGCAAGCATTATGAAGAAAGCAGCTGAAGATTTCAAAAAAGTATCATTAGAATTAGGAGGTAAATCTCCTTATATTATTTTAGATGATGCTGATATTGATGGTGCTGCAAGTGCAGCAACTGGTAAAGTCGTCAATAATACAGGACAAGTTTGTACTGCAGGGACTAGAACATTGGTACCAGCAAGTATAAAAGAAGAATTCTTAACAGCTGTTAAAGAAAAATTTAGCCAAGTTAAAGTTGGTGATCCTCGTGAAGAAGGTACACAAGTAGGACCAATTATTAGTAAAAAACAATTTGATCAAGTTCAATCATATATTGATAAAGGTGTAGAAGAAGGTGCCGAATTATTATACGGTGGTCCTGGAAAACCTGAAAACTTGGAAAAAGGCTATTTTGCAAGACCAACTATTTTTAATAATGTTGAAAATGATATGACAATTGCACAAGAAGAAATTTTCGGTCCTGTTATGTCTGTGATCACTTACAACGATTTAGACGAAGCAATTGAAATTGCAAATGATACGAAATATGGCTTAGCTGGTTATGTATATGGACAAGACAAAGAAAAACTGCATAAAGTTGCGCGTTCAATTGAGGCTGGAACAGTTGAAATAAATGAAGCTGGACGAAAACCAGACTTACCATTCGGTGGCTATAAACAATCAGGTTTAGGACGCGAATGGGGAGATTATGGCATAGAAGAATTCTTAGAAGTTAAATCTATTGCAGGCTATTTTAACGCGTAATTTAATACAAAATAAAATTATAAGTTGTAATAAAAATATACTGTGACAAATAATCTCAAGCTTAAAAATGACTAATCCGTATGCTTATGGATTAGTCATTTTTTAATCTTCCGATTTTTAACATGCATGCGTGAGGATATAATTTGAGCCTGTAGCCTCTCATAACCACCATTTCTTCGGTGTAAGGACATTATAAAATCGCCAAAAATGAATGTTTAACTTAAATTACTTAACGAAACGACAATCTCCAATTCCTAATATAAGTCTATTACGATATGCAAAGGTCAGTTTTTATATTTCTCAATGACAATTGATGTTAATGATTGAACCAGAGATACCTATGCTTAGCTCTAATTATTTTTAGAAATTTTGAATTATAAATTAAAGCATTACAATTTAACATACTGTTTTATTAACTAATTAGCTTTAAAGCAGTATTAATAAATTTCAAAAATTGAAATACATTTTGTAATTAAATAAAATATTTGCTATAGTTATAAAGGTAAATAGCGTAGCCCTCTATGTTATTTAAAACTTTTTTATGAAATGGGTGCAAGATAATGCCTGATAAAGTACGAACATCACCTCAGTACGAATCGTTCCACGAGTTATATAAAAATTACACTACTAAAGATCTCACTCAAAAAGCAAAATCACTGAAATTAACAAACTATAGTAAATTAAATAAAAAAGAGTTAGTTCTTGCAATTATGGAAGCCCAGATGGAAAAAGATGGCAACTATTATATGGAAGGTATCTTAGATGATATCCAACAAGATGGTTATGGCTTCTTAAGGACTGTCAATTATTCAAAAGGTGAAAAAGATATTTATATCTCTGCTAGCCAAATACGTCGTTTTGAAATTAAAAGAGGCGACAAAGTAACTGGTAAAGTAAGGAAACCAAAGGATAATGAAAAGTATTATGGTTTGCTACAAGTAGATTTTGTTAATGATGAGAATGCAGAAGAAGTTAAGAAAAGACCACATTTCCAAGCATTAACACCATTATATCCAGAAGAGCGCATCAAGCTAGAAACAACAAAAGAAAATTATTCTACACGTATTATGGATTTAATTACGCCAATTGGTTTAGGACAACGTGGTTTGATTGTTGCCCCACCAAAAGCTGGGAAAACGTCATTATTGAAAGAAATTGCAAATGCCATCGCAAGCAATAAACCTGATGCAGAATTATTTGTGCTACTTGTGGGTGAAAGACCAGAAGAAGTAACTGATATTGAGCGTTCTGTAGAATCAGCAGAAGTCGTTCATTCAACATTTGATGAACCACCACAGCACCATGTCAAAGTAGCAGAATTACTATTAGAACGTGCCAAGCGTTTAGTAGAAATAGGTAAAGATGTCATTATTCTTATGGATTCTATTACAAGACTTGCACGTGCATATAACTTGGTTATCCCGCCAAGCGGACGCACGCTTTCAGGTGGTTTAGATCCAGCTTCATTACACAAACCTAAGGCATTCTTTGGTGCTGCGAGAAATATTGAAGCTGGTGGAAGTATGACGATATTAGCTACTGCTTTAGTAGATACAGGATCACGTATGGATGACATGATATATGAAGAATTTAAAGGGACAGGAAACATGGAATTACACCTTGATCGCAAACTGGCTGAACGCCGTGTCTTTCCAGCTATTGATATTGGTCGAAGTTCTACACGTAAAGAAGAATTACTAATACCGCCAAAAGATTTAGAGTCACTTTGGCAACTACGTAACATGTTCACAGATTCACTTGATTTCACAGAAAGATTTGTAAGAAAATTAAAACGTACAAAAACGAATCAAGAATTCTTTGAACAATTGCAACAAGCTGCCAAAGAAAGTACTAAAACTGGTAAGCCAATTATTTAAAGCAGCTTAACATTTAAATATGTGATTTAGGGTTGCGTTTTAGTTTTATAACAATTATAATTATCAAGTATTGGGTAAAAAAACTCACAAACAACTCTGTTCCAGATGGTTCAGGGCAAAGGAGCTGAAAAAAATGAAACAAAATATTCATCCTGAATACCACAAAGTTATCTTTTTAGATACAACTACAGACTTTAAATTCTTAAGTGGTTCAACAAAATCTTCATCAGAAACAATGGAATGGGAAGATGGAAATGAATACCCAGTTATTCGTTTAGATATTTCATCTGATTCACATCCATTTTACACAGGACGTCAAAAATTCGCTGCTGCGGATGGTCGTGTGGAACGTTTCAACAAGAAATTCGGATTCAAATCAAGCAACGAATAATTGTTGTCATAAGGCATTCTCATTTTATGAGAATGCTTTTTTATTTAACATGGACGATGTGAAGGTTTGAACAGAATTGCACAGTTGTTAGAGCACTTTGATTACATATTAAATTACAAATATCTTATGAGAAATTGATATTTTAAGATGGAAAATATGATATAATAAACCGATTATGTTTTGAAAAAGGGTGGAACGCATAATGAATGAAACTTATCATTCCGGGTGGATAGAATGTATAACTGGAAGTATGTTTAGTGGTAAATCTGAAGAATTAATTCGTCGTTTAAGACGTGGACTATATGCTAAACAAAAGGTGGTTGTATTTAAACCGGCAATAGATGATCGCTATCATAAAGATAAGATTGTGTCGCATAACGGCAATGCAATTGAGGCAATTAATATCTCGACAGCAGCTGAGATCTATAAACACGATTTAACAAATTTTGATATTATAGCAATTGATGAAGTTCAATTTTTCGAAAATAATATTGTCCATATTGTTGAAGAATTAGCTGAAAAGGGGCATAGAGTGATTACTGCAGGTTTAGATATGGATTTCAGAGGTGAACCATTTGAACCAATTCCTCATTTATTAGCAGTAAGTGAAGAAGTGACTAAACTACAAGCTGTATGTGCAGTATGTGGCTCGTCATCAAGCCGTACACAACGATTAATTGATGGTAATCCAGCAAAAATAGATGATCCAGTGATTCTCGTTGGCGCTAACGAAAGCTATGAACCTAGATGTAGGGCACATCATATTGTTGCACCAAGTAATCATGAGAAGGAGGAAATGTAGTGTTTGATCAATTAGACATTGTAGAGGAAAGATACGAGCAATTAAATGAAATGTTAAGTGATCCTGAAGTCGTAAATAATCCAGACAATTTACGAAAATATTCAAAAGAACAGGCTGATTTGCAAAAAACAGTAGAAGTATATCGTGAATATAAACAGGTTAAAGAAGATGTAACTGAAATAGATGATATGTTACAGGAAACAAAAGACGATGAAGAAGTCGAAATGCTTAAAGACGAAAAGCAAGAATTGAGTCAAAAAATTCCAGAACTGGAAGAAGAATTAAAATTCTTGTTAATACCAAAAGACCCTAACGATGAAAAAGACGTAATTGTTGAAATTCGTGCAGCAGCTGGTGGGGATGAGGCTGCAATATTTGCTGGTGATTTATTTAGAATGTATTCTAGATATGCAGAAGCACATAGTTATAAAACTGATATCGTAGAAGCTACTGAAAGTGATCATGGTGGTTACAAAGAGATTAGCTTCTCTGTTTCAGGAACAGGCGCTTACAGTAAATTGAAATACGAAAATGGTGCACATCGTGTACAACGTGTACCAGCAACTGAGTCTGGAGGACGTATTCACACATCTACTGCTACTGTTGCCGTATTACCAGAAGTTGAAGATGTTGAGATAGAGATTCGAAATGAAGATATTAAAGTAGACACATATCGTTCTAGTGGTGCAGGTGGACAACACGTAAATACCACTGATTCTGCCGTTCGAATTACACATATACCGACAGGTGTCATTGCTACATCATCTGAGAAATCTCAAATTCAAAACCGTGAAAAAGCAATGAAAGTGTTAAAAGCACGTTTATTTGATATGAAATTACAAGAAGAACAACAAAAGTATGCTGCACAGCGTAAATCAGCTGTCGGTTCAGGTGATCGCTCAGAGAGAATTAGAACATACAATTATCCACAGAGTCGCGTAACGGATCATCGTATTGGATTGACATTGCAGAAATTAGAGCAAGTTATGGAAGGTAAGTTAGATGAGATTATTGATGCACTAACTTTAGCTGAACAAACTGATAAATTGAAAGAACTGAATGATGGTGAATTATAGAGAACGATTAAAAATCGCACAAGACAAATGCGAAATTAAAGGTATTGAAGTAACACGAGCTGAATGGTTAATGCTTGATTTATTTCAATGGCAAAAATTAGATTATTTGCTACACGCAGATGAAGTTATGACGGAAGCACACAACGTGTTGTTTGATAATGCGGAAGCAAGGATGTTACAAGGCGAACCGATTCAATATATTGTAGGAACGCAAACTTTTTATGGTGAAATATTTAAAGTGAATGAGCATTGTTTAATTCCAAGGCCAGAAACCGAGGAAGTATTACTACATTTTTATAATTTGGTAAAATCGGGAGATAAGGTTGTAGATATTGGAACAGGTAGTGGTAACATACCTATTTTACTAAAAAAAATGAATCAAAATTTGGATGTTATAGCTACAGATTTATATGATGAAGCCTTATCTGTGGCAAAAGAAAACGCTGAGTATCATGATGTAGATGTTATATTTTTACAAGGCGATACCTTAAATCCATTAATAGAAAAGCATATTAAAGTGAATGGATTGATTTCAAATCCCCCCTATATCGCTGAGAGCGAAAAAGCTTTAATGGATGATACTGTTTTACAATATGAACCTATGAGTGCTTTGTTTGCTGAAAACAACGGCTTTCAAGTTTATGAAAAGATTTTAGATCAATTACCAGACGTATTATTACCTAATGCAATTGCTGTGTTTGAGATTGGTTATAAACAAGGAGCTATATTAAAAAGCAAAATTGAAAAAAAATATCCTGCTGTAAGTGTCCAAATAATAAAAGATATTAATGATAATGATAGAATGGTTTCTTTTAAATGGTAATTTAAGAAGTTGTGTACCTAACATGATATGTCATGAAGGTGCATAACTTCTTATTTTGTTTTAAAATTGAAATTAAGATGAAAGGGTGAGTATAAATGAAAACAAAAATATGGGATTTAAGAAATCATGTGACAGAAGATGCAAATGTAGATGCTTTTAATGAGATAAAAAATATTTTTGAAGCTGGTGGACTCATCGCTATACCAACTGAAACTGTATATGGTTTAGGTGGTGATGCAAGAAATGAACAAACTATAAAAAATATTTTTGCTGCAAAAGGTAGACCTTCAGATAATCCACTCATCGTGCATATACATAATGTTAAGCAACTAGATGTATTTACGAAGCATATTTCACAAGAAGTTGAAATACTGATGAATCAATTTTGGCCAGGACCAATTTCGTTTATTTTACCATTAAAAAAAGGATATTTATGTGAAAGTGTAAGTGGTGGACTTTCATCCATAGCGGTTAGAATGCCAAGTCATGTGATTGGGAGAAAAATATTAGAGTTTGTAGACATACCGATTGCCGCACCGAGCGCTAATTTAAGTGGTAGACCTTCTCCAACTAAGTTTGAACATGTATATCATGATTTAAACCAAAGCATTGATGGTATTGTTAATGGTGATCAAAGTGAAGAAGGTTTAGAAAGTACCGTGTTAGATTGCACGCAATACCCATTTAAAATTGCTCGTCCAGGATCTATCACCAAGTCGATGATTGAAAATGTTTTGCCAGGTTCTATTTCAGCAAAAGATGATTTAAATCAAGAAAAACCTATAGCCCCCGGAATGAAATATAAACATTATGCGCCAGATACGCCAATAACGATTGTATACGGCGTTCATCAACAACCATCCTCATGTAAAGATTGGAGTGATGTTGCGTTTATATTCCCGAAAGATAAATGTAAATATATTCCAAAAAACGCAACTTTCATTCCACTGTGTGAAAATGAAAGAGATATTAAAGGGGCAAACCATAATTTGTATCAAATATTGCACGATATAGACAAAAATAAAAAGATAAAAGAAGCTTATATATTTGGATTTGAAAATAGTGGCGAAGCAGTTGCTATTATGAATCGAATGCAAAAGGCGGCAAACTTTACCGTCGTTAAAGGAGAAAAATTATGAAAATCGTTTTTGTTTGTACTGGTAATACTTGTAGAAGTCCAATGGCAGAAAGTATTGCAAAAGCTAAAATACCTGACATCGAAGTTGCTTCGCGTGGTTTATTTGCATTAGATGGCGCACCTACCTCAGAACATACGCGCGCTATCTTAAAAGAAAAACAATTGCCAATACCTGACAATGCGCAACAATTCACTGAGATGGACATGCATGCAGATCTTATTTTGACAATGTCAAGGAGTCATAGAGATGCGATTAAACAAACGTATGGCGTAAATACACATATATTTACTTTAAGTGAATATGTATTGCATGGTGATGATGTTTCTGACCCATTTGGAGGAACTAAATCAGATTATATTGAAATTTATAATGAATTAAATTCATTGATTGAAAAATTAAAAAATAAAATATTAGAGTAAATAAATATGTGAAATTAGTATGAGTAAGTCATTAAATACGTTATAATAATTACGTGTAGCAAATGTGCTAGCAATTAAATTTGCCAGATTGGACTTATGTATTTTGGCTTACTTTTTTATCAAAATAAATAAGGGGTGTTTAATATGGAAGATTTAAGAGCATTGTTAGATGAACTAAAGTCTAAATCTTTCTTTAAAAAGGATGAGCTTTGTATTGTAGGTTGTTCTACTTCAGAAGTGATTGGCGAACGCATAGGTAGCGTCGGTTCAATGGAAGTAGCTAAAGATATATTTGAAGCATTAAAAGAGATTGAAACGGAAACAGGCGTTTCTTTTGTATTTCAAGGCTGTGAACATATCAATAGAGCAATTACGATTGAAAAAGCTAACTTCGACCCCGCAACGATGGAAGAAGTAACCGTTGTACCCGATGTCCATGCTGGAGGTAGTTTAGCTACGTATGCATATCAGCATATGGAAGCGCCTATGGTGGTTGAAACTATAACTGTTCCGAAAGGTATAGATATTGGTCAAACATTAATTGGTATGCATATCAAACATGTAGCAATACCCGAACGTACAAGCGTGAAGCAAATTGGCGAAGCAATTGTTACAATCGCTTCTTCAAGACCTAAAAAAATTGGTGGCGAAAGAGCAAAATACAACTAATACAGAAACGAGGGTTTACTAATGTCATTTATTAAAGATCAAGATAAAGAAATTTATGAAGTGATTCAAAACGAGTTCAACCGTCAAAATAACAATATAGAGTTAATTGCGTCAGAAAACTTTGTGTCGGAAGCAGTTATGGAAGCTCAAGGTTCAGTATTAACTAATAAGTATGCTGAAGGTTATCCGAACAGAAGATATTACGGTGGTTGTGAATATGTCGATGTATCTGAAACATTAGCTATTGAGAGAGCAAAGCAATTATTTGGTGCAGAACATGTTAACGTTCAACCACATTCTGGTTCACAAGCAAATATGGCTGTTTATCTCGTGGCATTAGAACACGGAGATACTGTATTAGGTATGAATTTAAGTCATGGTGGGCACTTAACTCATGGTGCGCCAGTAAACTTTAGTGGTCAATTTTATAATTTTGTCGAATATGGTGTCGACAAAGAAAGCGAACAAATAGACTATGACGAAGTATTAAAAGTAGCAAAAGCGCACCAACCTAAGTTAATCGTTGCTGGAGCTTCTGCATACTCAAAAACAATAGACTTCAAACGTTTTAGAGAAATTGCTGATGAAGTAGGCGCTAAATTGATGGTAGATATGGCTCATATCGCTGGATTAGTCGCTGCAGGCTTACACCCAAGTCCAGTAGAATATGCTGATTTTGTAACTACAACAACACATAAAACATTACGTGGCCCTCGTGGTGGAATGATTTTATGTAAAGAAGAATACAAAAAGCAAATTGACAAAACAATCTTCCCAGGCATTCAAGGTGGCCCTTTAGAACATGTTATTGCTGCCAAAGCAGTAGCGTTCGGTGAAGCACTACAAGATGATTTTAAAACATATCAGCAACAAGTTATTAAAAATGCAAAAGTATTAGCTGATACACTAAATAAAGAAGGATTTAGAGTAGTATCTGGCGGTACTGATAATCACCTAGTATGCGTAGATGTAAAAGGATCAGTCAATATTACTGGTAAAGTAGCAGAAGAAGCCCTTGACTCAATAGGTATTACTTGTAATAAAAATACAATACCATTTGATCAAGAAAAACCTTTTGTAACAAGTGGTTTAAGACTTGGTACACCAGCAGCTACTACACGTGGTTTTGATGAAGCGGCATTTGAAGAAGTAGCTAAAATTATAAGCTTAGTGTTAAAAGATCCTGAAAACGAAACAACATTAAAAGAAGGACAAGAAAGAGTTAAAGCATTAACTACGAAACATCCTTTATATAATTAAATTGGAGGAAGTAATTATGGGCAACGTACATGTTTTTGATCACCCACTTATTCAACACAAATTAAGTTACATTAGAGATGTACATACAGGTACAAAAGAATTTAGAGAACTCGTAGATGAAGTAGGCATGTTAATGGCTTACGAAGTGACTAGAAATCTAGAGTTACAAGATGTAGAAATTGAAACGCCTGTTACTAAAATGATAGCTAAGCGTTTAACTGGTAAGAAATTAGCATTTATTCCCATTTTAAGAGCAGGTCTTGGCATGACACAAGGTATCTTAAATCTTGTGCCGGCAGCAAGAATAGGTCATGTTGGCTTATACAGAGATCCTGAAACGCTAGAAGCGGTTGAGTATTTTGTGAAATTACCACAAGATATTGAAGAAAGAGAGATTGTCGTAGTTGATCCAATGCTAGCGACTGGTGCTTCCGCAATTGAAGCGATTAATTCACTTAAAAAACGTGGCGCCAAACATATCAGATTTATGTGTCTAATTGCAGCACCAGAAGGCGTAGAAAAATTACAAGAAGCACATGAAGATGTCGATATCTATATCGCAGCATTAGATGAGAAATTAGATGACCATGCTTATATTACACCTGGATTAGGTGACGCTGGTGACCGTTTATTCGGTACAAAATAGTTTGACCCAGGAGTGGAGTAGTATGAAAAAAGTTATGACTGTATTCGGGACACGGCCTGAAGCTATAAAAATGGCACCACTCGTTTTAGAATTGGAGAAAGACGCTGAATTACAACCAATCGTTGTAGTGACGGCACAACATAGAGAAATGTTAGATTCTGTGTTGAAAAGCTTTGACATCACACCTGATTATGATTTGAACATTATGAAGCAGGGACAATCATTGTCTGATATAACTTCACGCATACTCGTACGATTAGAGGATGTTATAAAAGAAGCGAAACCAGATATGATACTTGTTCATGGTGATACCATGAGTACATTTGCTGGAAGTCTTGCAGCATTATATAATCAAGTCCCAATCGGGCATGTCGAAGCTGGTTTGCGAACTTGGAATAAATATGCTCCATTTCCTGAAGAAATGAATAGACAAATGGTAGGAGTAATGTCCGATTTAAACTTTGCTCCTACCAATAATGCTGCAAATAATTTGATTGCTGAAAACAAACCAGAAGACTCAATTGTCGTAACAGGTAATACTGCTATTGATGCAATGAAAACGACAATTCATAATGGTTATCAATCAGAAATTATAGCCAAGCACAAAGATAAACGAATTATTCTACTCACTGCGCATAGACGAGAAAATATTGGGGAACCAATGGCACATATTTTCAAAGCAGTACGAGATATCGTCGAAGCATACGAGGATGTTGTTGTCGTTTACCCAATACATAAAAACCCTAAAGTAAGAGAAATTGCAGATTATTATTTATCAAATCACACAAGAATTGAGCTTGTAGAACCCTTAGAAGTTGTTGATTTTCATAATTTTGCACATCAGTCTTATTTAATTTTAACTGATTCTGGTGGTGTACAAGAAGAAGCGCCTTCTTTAGGTAAACCAGTACTCGTTTTGAGGGATGTTACAGAAAGACCAGAAGGTGTAGCGGCAGGTACATTAAAAATTGTAGGCACAAATGAAAAGAATATATTCGCAGCAACAAAAGAACTATTAGATAACGAAAATTTGTATGAGATCATGAGTACAGCTCAAAATCCATACGGAGACGGCAATGCATCATATAGAATTTGTCAAAATATTAAATATTTTTTTGGTTTAATTGATAAAAAACCTTCTTCTTTCAAATAATTTTTGTATTTATGTGTCATTTTTGTGACATTCTTGTAAAAAATTGAATTACAATTTGAATAGAATTGACACGTAAAGTACCCTATATTATTATTAAAATTGTATGATTGGAATGGTTTTCATATAAGAAAGATAAGGTGGAGCGAGGCACTGAAATGAAACGTTTCAACATCATTTTTAAACAGTACATGCAATACTATATATATTGTATTATTGTACTTGTAATTGTGTTTATTTTCACATACTCTGCATTTATATTAGGTCTTATAATTGGAATGATCGGATCGCTAATCAATACTTTTACTTTTGAATATTATTTGGCGGAAGCAAAAGAAAAGGATAACATACATATTTCAACGGGCAACATTTGGAGATATTTGGTTGTGATATTAGCTTGTACGACATGGTATTTTTATAAGGACCATATAAACATTTTTGGAGTAGTTGTTGGTTTAATGATTTCTTATGTTTTAATTGTTTTCAAACCATTTTTACACAAGAAATAAATTTTATAATGAAAGAGGTGAGAAAGCATGGATCATAAAGACCCTCTAGTCAGTTGGAATGTGTTCGGTCTAGACATCGTGTTTAATCTATCATCGATTATGATGATGTTGATTACGGCGTTTATTGTTTTTGTAATAGCTATTATTTGTACACGTAACCTCAAGAAACGTCCAACAGGCAAACAAAACTTTATCGAGTGGGTTTTTGATTTCGTAAGAGGGATTATCGAAAGTAACATGGCTTGGTCAAAAGGCGGTCAGTTCCATTTCTTAGCCGTTACATTAATCTTTTTCATATTTGTTAGTAATATGCTCGGTTTACCGTTCCAATTAATTTCGGGACACACCCTGTGGTGGAAATCTCCCACAGCCGATCCAACTGTGACATTAACATTATCAACGCTTATAATATTATTAACACATTATTATGGGGTTAAAATGGTTGGCACTAAAGGGTATTTTCAAAATTATACAAAGCCGATATTCCTATTGCCTATCAATGTGTTTGAAGAGTTCACTTCAACATTGACGCTAGGACTACGACTTTACGGAAATATTTTTGCAGGTGAATTATTACTAGGATTATTAGCAGGTTTAGTATTCGACTTCCCAGCATGGGGTTGGTTAATTGGATTACCTGGCCTAATCGTATGGCAAGGGTTCTCAATTTTTATTGGTACGATTCAGGCATATATATTTGTAATGCTTTCGATGGTATATATGTCACATAAAGTACAAAAGAGTCATTAAATTAAAAAATAAAAAGAACAAATTAGGAGGATTTTTAAATGAATTTAATCGCAGCAGCAATCGCAATCGGCTTATCAGCACTTGGTGCAGGTATTGGTAATGGTCTTATCGTTTCAAGAACAGTAGAAGGTGTCGCTCGTCAACCAGAAGCACGTGGTCAATTAATGGGTATTATGTTTATCGGTATCGGATTAGTTGAGGCGCTACCAATTATAGGTGTAGTTATCGCTTTCATGTCACTATAAGTAAACTAGTCTTTATGGCGAAGTCTTCTAGGCTCTCGCCGTTCGTTTTTATCAAAATACCTTATGATTATACTGGATGAAAGGAGTGTCTATGAAAGTGACTGCTACGACTAATATGTTCGTTCTAGGTGCGGCTAGTGGCGGTGGTGTACAATGGGGAACAATCATTGTTACGATTGCTACATTCGCCATATTACTCTTACTTTTGAAAAAGTTTGCATGGGGCCCACTTAAAGAAGTAATGGACAAACGTGAACGCGATATCAATAAAGATATCGACGATGCTGAACAAGCTAAATTAAATGCTCAAAAATTAGAAGCACAAAACAAACAAACACTAAAAGAAACACAAGAAGAGGTTCATAAGATTTTAGAAGAATCTAAAATACAAGCCCGTAAACAACACGAAGAAATTATTCATGAAGCCAATATTAGAGCTAATGGTATGATTGAAACAGCACAAAATGAAATTAACAGTGAAAAAGAACGCGCACTTGCAGATATTAATAATCAGGTTTCTGAGCTTTCCGTACTCATTGCTTCAAAAGTACTGCAAAAAGAAATTTCAGAAAAAGATCAAAAAGAATTAGTTGAAAAGTACATTAAAGAGGCAGGCGATAAATAATGGTTAATGTAGCAAAAAAATATGCAAAAGCGTTATTTGATACTGCTAAAGAAAAAGCGTTACTTGATCAAATGTATGAAGAGTTTTCAACAATTGACGAAGCAGTGCGACCTGAAGTAGGAAAATTAAAAGAATTAGATACAGACCCACAAAAAGATGTAGCACAACGCCAACGTTTTGTTGCTATTATTTTTGGACACGCACATCAATATTTACAAAATATGTTTATGGTGCTTGCAAGTAATCGTCACCTTACATATACTCATGAAATATTCTTAGCTTTTGAAAATTTATATAATGCGTATCACAATCAAGACTTTGCGATTATTGAATCAGTGTATGAACTATCTGAGGATGAAATAGCAAGTATTGATTCAATTATTAGATCGCGCACAAAACTATCAAAACTAATGATTACAAATGAAATAAATCCAGATCTTATCGGTGGTATCCGAGTTAAAGTTGGTACGAAAGTGATGGATGCAAGTATTAATAATGATCTTGCCAAACTTGAAAAGCAATTTATTAGAGTGAAATAAAAATCGAAGGAGTGACATAGATGGCCATTAAAGCTGAAGAAATCAGTGCATTACTTCGCTCACAAATAGAAAATTATGAGTCAGAAATGGCTGTTACTGATGTAGGTACAGTTCTGCAAATTGGTGATGGTATCGCTTTAATCCACGGATTAAATGACGTTATGGCTGGTGAGCTTATTGAATTTAATAACGGCGTTCTAGGTTTAGCACAAAACTTAGAAGAATCCAATGTCGGTGTAGTAATTTTAGGGCCTTACACGGATATTAAAGAGGGAGACGAAGTAAAACGAACTGGACGTATCATGGAAGTTCCAGTTGGTGAGGAGTTACTTGGTCGTGTCGTTAACCCATTAGGACAAGCAATTGATGGTCAAGGACCAGTCAATACTACAAAAACACGTCCTGTAGAGAAGAAAGCAACTGGTGTAATGGATCGTAAATCTGTAGATGAACCATTACAAACTGGTATAAAAGCAATTGACGCGCTTGTACCAATCGGCCGTGGACAGCGTGAATTAATCATCGGAGACCGTCAAACAGGTAAAACGACGGTTGCCATTGATACGATTTTGAACCAAAGAGATCAAGATACGATCTGTATATACGTTGCTATCGGACAAAAAGATTCAACTGTACGTGCAAATGTTGAAAAATTACGTCAAGAAGGTGCATTAGATTATACAATTATTGTTTCTGCTTCAGCAGCAGATCCAGCGCCTATGCTTTATATCGCGCCATATTCTGGTGTAGCAATGGCTGAAGAATTCATGTTTGCTGGCAAAGATGTTTTAATCGTTTATGATGATTTAACAAAACAAGCAGCAGCTTATCGTGAACTATCATTATTATTACGTAGACCTCCAGGCCGTGAAGCTTATCCTGGTGATGTATTCTACTTACATAGTAGATTATTAGAGAGGGCGGCTAAACTAAATGATGATTTAGGTGGCGGTTCAATCACAGCATTACCTATTATTGAGACACAAGCAGGCGACATTGCCGCTTACGTTCCGACAAACGTAATTTCTATTACTGATGGACAAATATTCTTGCAATCTGACTTGTTCTTCTCTGGTGTAAGACCAGCGATTAATGCAGGTCAATCAGTATCACGTGTCGGTGGTTCTGCGCAAATTAAAGCAATGAAAAAGGTTGCTGGAACTTTACGTCTAGATTTAGCATCATATCGTGAATTAGAATCATTCGCGCAATTTGGATCTGATTTAGATGAATTTACTGCTAAAAAATTAGAACGTGGTAAACGTACAGTTGAAATATTAAAACAAGATAAAAACAAACCACTACCTGTAGAAAATCAAGTTTTAATTATTTATGCTTTAACAAAAGGACATTTGGATGATATCCCTGTAGTTGATATCACACGTTTTGAAGACGAGTTGAATCAATGGGCTAAATCGAATGCATCTGATTTATTAAATGAAATCAAAACGACGGGTGCTTTACCTAATGATGAATCATTTGAATCAGCGATTAATGAATTCAAGAAGAGTTTTAGCAAATCAGAAGAAGCATAATAGTTAATGTAGATAAAAGGTGGTGAGATAATGGCATCTCTTAAAGAAATCGATACACGAATAAAATCAACAAAAAAGATGAAACAGATTACGAAAGCAATGAACATGGTTTCTAGTTCGAAATTGCGTCGTGCTGAAAAAAATACGAATCAGTTCAGACCATATATGGTTAAAATGCAAGATGCAATTACAGCTGTTGCTGGAGCGGACAAAAATTCACATCACCCAATGTTACAACAACGAGAAGTGAAGAAAAGTGGTTATATCGTAATTACTAGTGACCAAGGCCTTGCGGGTGCATACAATGCGAATGTGTTGAAACATCTAATGAAAGATATTGAACGCAAACATAGTAGTAGTGATGAATATTCCATCTTAGTTTTAGGCCAAACAGGTGTTGATTTTCTTAAAAATAAAGGATATGACATTCATGATTCTTTAACAGAAGTTCCTGATCAACCTTCATTTAAAGAAATACAAGCAATTGCTAAAAAAGCAATAGATTTGTATAACGATGAGATTGTGGATGAGGTGAAAATTTATTACAGTCATTTCGTCAGTGTTTTAGAAAATACACTGTCGATGAAAACTGTGCTTCCATTGTCTCCAGAAGATTCAAGCTTAGGACATGGTCAAATGTCTTCATATGAATTTGAACCAGACAAAGAAGCAATTTTAAGTGTCATTTTACCTCAATATGTTGAAAGTTTAATATATGGAACGATTTTAGATGCAAAAGCAAGTGAACATGCAACACGTATGACGGCTATGAAAAATGCATCTGATAATGCGACAGATATCATTGATGATTTATCTATCGAATATAACAGAGCGAGACAAGCAGCAATCACTCAACAAATTACTGAAATTGTTGGTGGCGCAGTTGCACTTGAATAATGATTAAAGGAGGAAAATAGCATGGGATTAGGCCGTGTAACACAAGTTATGGGTCCAGTAATTGATGTTCGCTTTGAGCACAATGAAGTTCCAGAAATTAATAATGCCTTAGTTCTCGATATAGAAAGAGAAGAAGGTACTGTTGAATTAACGTTAGAAGTTGCATTACAACTTGGCGATGACGTAGTACGTACAATCGCAATGGATTCAACTGATGGTGTTAAACGTGGTACAGAAGTAAGAGACAGCGGAAACAGCATTAGCGTTCCAGTTGGTAATGAAACGTTAGGTAGAGTGTTTAATGTATTAGGTGATACGATAGACTTAGATGAAGACATAGATGACTCAGTACGTCGTGATCCAATTCATAGAGAAGCACCTGCATTTGATCAATTATCTACGAAAGTTGAAATATTAGAAACAGGTATCAAAGTTATTGATTTATTAGCACCTTATATTAAAGGTGGTAAAGTTGGATTATTCGGCGGTGCAGGTGTTGGTAAAACTGTATTAATCCAAGAATTGATCAATAATATCGCTCAAGAACACGGTGGTATATCAGTGTTCGCTGGTGTAGGTGAACGTACTCGTGAAGGTAATGACCTATACTTTGAAATGAGTGATAGTGGTGTTATTAAAAAGACAGCGATGGTTTTTGGACAAATGAACGAACCACCTGGTGCTCGTATGCGTGTAGCACTTTCTGGTTTAACTATGGCTGAGTATTTCCGTGATGAACAAGGACAAGATGTTCTACTATTCATCGATAACATCTTTAGATTTACGCAAGCCGGTTCAGAAGTTTCTGCACTATTAGGACGTATGCCTTCAGCCGTTGGTTATCAACCTACATTAGCAACGGAAATGGGACAATTACAAGAACGTATTACTTCTACAACTAAAGGATCTGTAACGTCAATTCAAGCAGTATTCGTGCCAGCCGATGATTATACCGACCCAGCACCAGCTGCAGTATTTGCGCACTTAGATTCAACTACAAACTTAGAGCGTAAATTAACTGAAATGGGTATTTATCCTGCAGTTGACCCATTAGCATCTACTTCTAGAGCCCTTGATCCATCAATTGTTGGTCAAGAACATTATGAAGTAGCACGTGAGGTACAATCTACTTTACAAAAATATAGAGAATTACAAGATATTATTGCTATTTTAGGTATGGATGAACTTTCGGAAGAGGATAAACAAACTGTAGAACGTGCGCGTCGTATTCAGTTCTTCTTATCTCAAAACTTCCACGTAGCTGAACAATTTACTGGGCAAAAAGGATCTTATGTGTCTGTTCAAAAAACAGTAGAAGGCTTCAAAGCAATATTAAATGGTGATTACGATCATATTCCAGAAGATGCATTCCGTCTAGTTGGAAGCATGGATGAAGTAATTGAAAAAGCTAAAGATATGGGTGTTGAAGTTTAAAATTAGGAGGTATGGATAATGAATACATTAAGCCTAAATATTGTCACTCCTAATGGTTCTGTTTACGACCGAGAAGATGTCACTCTGGCAGTTTTACAAACTACTGCTGGAGAAATCGGTGTCATGTATGGACATATTCCAACAGTTGCAGCACTTGAAATTGGCTATGCCAAAATTAATTTTGACGGTGGTTCAGAATATATTGCAGTGAGTGAAGGTTTTGTTGAAGTAAGACAAGATAAATTATCAATCATTGTTCAAACTGCAGAGCCTGCGAATGAAATTGATGTTGCTAGAGCAGAATTAGCTAAGTCAAGAGCAGAATCTCATTTAAACAATGAAGAAGATAGCAGTGACATAAATAGAGCCAAACGCGCATTAGATCGTGCTAATAACCGTCTTCGTGTCGCTCAATTACAATAATGAATAAAAGATATACTATGACGAATATCTAAAAAAGTCGACAAAGTTTTTACTTTGTCGACTTTTTCTTTTCTAATTAAACATGTCAAAATTAAATTTTTAGCGTTAATTTAGCAATGAAACATTAATTCAAAACATGGATTATAGTAACTTTCTTAAATCACAAGTGAATTATAATAATGTACCAAAGATTTAAGAGTGTAGTATGAATAAAAAAAAGTAAAAGTTTTACTTTCACATATACTTTTAATCGTTTAGAAGTAAAGTAAGTAAAAATATTTAATTTTAATAGTTATGCATACATGATATATATAATGGGAAAATAATATTAAATTGACGCTTATTATTTAAAAGTCAGTAATCTAATTATTAAGTATCTTTTGTTTAGTGTTTCGTGTAAAATATATAAATAGTGTTTATCAAGGAGAATGGCTTATGGAATATTTAGGACAATTTTCAATTGTACATCTCATACTACATGTCCTTTGTATTTGTATTGCTTATTGGGCATTGAATGCAGTGAGATTAGAGCAATTTTTTAAAAAAGGTTTTCCAGTACAAGTTCAAATTTGTATGATATTTTTAGCAATATTAATTGGAACTTCGGTCAGTAATTTTATTGTAGATTTATTACAATTTTCTACACAAATAAAATATTTGGTACAATAATTCAAATAATTGTATATTACGTATGATTATCGATATAATTTAATAGTAAGTTTGAATAAAAATTTTAGGCAATATATAAGTAGTTAAGTGGAGGATTTAAGATGGATAAGATAGAAATTAATGGTGGTAAAAAATTAACTGGTGAAGTGAAAGTTTCGGGTGCAAAAAACGCAGTATTACCAGTATTAACAGCATCACTATTAGCATCAAAAGGCGTGAGCAAATTAAAAAATGTACCAGCACTTAGTGATGTAGAAACAATTAATAATGTAATATCTACATTAAATGCTGAGGTCTCTTATAATAAAGAACAAGAAGAAGTTACAGTAGATGCAACAAAACAATTAAATGAAGAAGCACCATATGAATATGTAAGTAAAATGAGAGCAAGTATACTTGTAATGGGACCTTTACTAGCACGATTAGGTCATGCCAAAGTTGCTTTACCGGGTGGTTGTGCAATTGGTTCAAGACCGATAGAACAGCATATTAAAGGTTTTGAAGAACTAGGTGCTGAAATCCATATGGATGGTGGTTTTATATACGCAAACACTACTAACGGATTGAAAGGTACAACGATTCACTTAGATTTTCCAAGCGTAGGTGCGACTCAAAATATTATCATGGCTGCTTCATTAGCTGAAGGTAAAACTGTTTTAGAAAACGTCGCACGTGAACCAGAAATTGTTGATTTAGCAAATTATATTAATGAAATGGGCGGAAATGTGTTAGGTGCTGGTACTGACACCATTACGATTGAAGGTGTTGAAGCCTTGTATGGCGTCGAGCATTCAATTATACCTGATAGAATTGAAGCAGGTACATTATTAATTGCAGGTGCAATTACAAGAGGAAATGTTTTAGTTAACGGTGCAATCAAAGAACATATGACGAGTCTAGTTTATAAATTAGAAGAAATGGGAGTTAATCTAGAATACCTTGATGATGCTATTCGTGTAAGTGCTGAAAACGAATTGAAACCGGTAGATATCAAAACACTTCCACATCCTGGTTTTCCTACAGACATGCAATCACAAATGATGGCGTTATTATTAACTGCAAATGGACATAAAGTAGTAACGGAAACTGTGTTTGAAAATCGATTCATGCATGTCGGTGAATTTAAAAGAATGAATGCTAAAATCACTGTTGAAGGAAGAAGTGCAAAAATTGAAGGTAAAAGTCAACTTCAAGGCGCTCAAGTAAAAGCAACGGATTTACGTGCAGCAGCAGCACTTATTTTAGCGGGACTAGTAGCTGAAGGAACAACATATGTTACTGAACTAAAGCATTTAGACAGAGGGTATGTTGATTTGCATGGTAAATTAAAGGCATTAGGTGCTGACATCAAAAGAATACAAGATTAATGTTATAATATATTATATTAATAAATTGGAAACAGAGAGAAGTAAAGTTGGAGGAAGCAAATTATGGAAACAATTTTTGACTACAACCAAATAAAAGAGATTATTCCACATAGGCAACCATTTTTATTGATTGATCGTGTTGTAGAATACGATGAAGGTCAACGATGTGTAGCAATTAAACAAGTTTCAGGTAATGAACCATTCTTTCAAGGTCATTTTCCAGAATATGCAGTAATGCCTGGCGTATTAATTACTGAAGCTTTAGCACAAACAGGTGCAGTCGCTATGTTAAATAGCGAAGCAAACAAGGGAAAACTTGCACTATTTGCTGGTATCGATAAATGTCGTTTTAAAAAACAAGTAACACCTGGAGATACTTTGCGCTTAGAAGTTGAAATCACGAAGCTCAGAGGCCCTATTGGTAAAGGTAGTGCTAAGGCAACAGTAGATGGACAGTTAGCATGTAGTTGTGAGTTAACATTTGCTTTACAAGACAAATAATAAAAAAATAGTGTTACAGACTGTTTAAAACGGGCTGTAACACTATTTTTTATTTATCTACTTTTTCATCCTTCAGTCTTGGTTTAGATTGCATCATTCTATTAAAGGATTTCTTCAAGTCTTCACCAGATAAACCTTCATCTATTAATTGTTCTAACAAACTTTCAGCATAAACTTGTCTTAATGTGTAAATGTGACATTCACAAACAACAGAAATTGTATTTTCTAATTGAATGATATGTTTAATGGTTGCATCAAATAAAGCTGGATCGTTAGCAGGTCTAGTGATAACGACACGTATGTCTAATAATGTTTCGTTATCCATATATGTTTTCATAGTTTCATAATGATAATCTGAAATGACGATTTCAAGCAACCAGCCAGTGCCACTGTTTTCCTTATTGATGATGACACCATCTTCTAATTCGTACTCAGTTAAGCCACCATTTTCTGATACGATTTGAAATCGAACGGCTTTAAATGTTTTCATCGTCTCACATCCATTTAATTAATTTAAACTCTACATAAAATGTATTTATATTATCATTATAACGTAATTTTCTATGATAAAGGTGAAAAAAGTAGAATTTTGTAGTCATTTACTTTTTGAAATTATAAAAACTGTATTTTGACGGAATCATGTGAATTTTTTATGATTTACTTATAGAGGAGGTGACATATGATTAACAGTATTGTCATTGTAGGGAGACTAACAAAGGACCCTAAAATTTATGAGAAGGAAGGTAATAAACTAGCTACATTTTGCGTAGCCGTCTCAAGAAATTATAAAGATAAAAATCAAAAAGTTATTTGTGATTATTTATTTTGTAAGGCATTCGGAAAAATTGCTAATAATGTCGAAAAATATATCAATCAAGGTTCATTGGTTGGTATAACTGGACAAATGCAATCGAGAAAATTTGAAAAAGAAGGACAGATGCATTTTGTATCAGAAATTTTTATTGAAACTATTAAATTTATGTCCCCACGTTCTAAAAATGAAGATGAAACACTTTTTGATCCACTTCCAATAGATCAAAACCCAGATCTTATAAGTCAATTTGATTTTGAAGAAAACGAAATTTATGAAATTGTATAATATTTCAAGCACTCCCAACTCCCCGTTAATTTAACCCATCAAATCTAATATATTTAATCCTACTATTTAATTATACTTCTATCAGGCTATTCTTATTGTCTATTAAATTAACAATAGACAATAGGAATAGCTAAAATACATACTTTATAGGAAAATGTACTTTTATAAGAAGGTAGAAATTTATCTCGAAATAATACAGAATAATCTGATAAATTACAATTTTATTACACTCACTATATTTGTTAAATAGTCACATAAACTTTCATAGCAGTTTTCAACATAGTTGATGATGCTTATATTCTATTTTATAAATGTAATCACCATGTAAAGAAAAGGTGTACTTTTTTATTTGGCTGTAACCTACTACTGTTTTTAAGATGTTATAGTTGTACTTGCAAATTAATCATAACGAAAAAAATTATTTACCTTATAGGAGGAATTTTTAAAAATGAAAAAAACAGTATTAGCTTCAACATTAGCAGTAGGCTTAGGCGTAACAGGATTTGCAGCAGGAAACTCAGCAGACGCAGCTGAACAAGGTGTTGACAAAGCAGAATTAGCAAACTTAGCACAATCTAATCCAGAACAATTAAATGCATCACCTGTACAAGAGGGTGCATATAACTATAACTTTAATTATAATGGTACAAATTATAATTTTGAATCAGATGGCCAAACATGGTCATGGAGTTTTGGTGGAGGTTCTAGTGAAGATGTATCATCAGAACAAACAACTTCTGTTGAACAACCTCAACAAGCACAAACTGAACAACCAGCACAAGAAGTACAAACTGAGCAACCAGCTCAACAAGCTGCTCCACAAACTGAACAAACACAACAACCACAACAAGAAGCAACTACAAAAGCTTCAACTCAATCATCAAGCTCAAATGAAGCTTCAACTAGCTCATCAGGTGTGAATGCACACTTACAACAAATTGCACAACGTGAATCAGGTGGCGATATTCATGCTACAAACCCATCATCAGGTGCTTCAGGTAAGTTCCAATTCTTACAAAGTACATGGGATTCAGTAGCTCCAGCTGAATATCAAGGTCAACCAGCTGCTAACGCACCAGAAGCAGTTCAAGATGCAGCAGCTCAAAAATTATATGATGAAGTTGGCCCTTCACAATGGGTTACAGCATAATATAACAAAATACAATAAAGTTTATTTTTGGAAAAGCTGAGACAATTTAATTGTCTCAGCTTTTTATTGTTATATTAAGTTAGTGGTAATTATGCATGAACGATAGCCAAAGTCCTGCATATTTTTTCTTATAAATAATGTGCATCTAGAGTATATAAAGCTAATTATAAGTACATTTAACTTAGTTGATAACTGTTGGGAGTACAATCATATTAAAGGTTTTTGTATTACTAGAAGGTTTATATAAACCATTTTATTGCAATAGTTGATGTACTTTGATATGTTTTATATAAATACATAATAAAGAAACTACTAGGGGAGCCTTATGGCTGAGATGAGAAATTCAGACCCTTATAACCTGATTTGGTTAAGACCAACGTAGGAAAGTAGCATACATTAATATTTGGGAAATTGCTCTAATATATATTAATAAACTACATTCCTACGTGGGATGTAGTTTTTTTAATTAGGAGGGCTAAATTTGTTATTTTCACAGGAATTAAAAAAAGCTTCACAACCAATTATTGAGGATATCTATAATGATCCATTTATCCAAGAAATGTTGCATGGTACGATTTCTGAAGAGGCTTTGAAATTTTATTTGAGAGCAGATGCTTCTTATTTAAAAGAATTTGCAAATATATATGCATTGTTAATACCAAAAATGAGTAGATTGGAAGAGGTTCAATTTTTAGTAGAACAAATACAATTTATAGTTGATGGTGAAGTAGAAGCACACGAAATCTTAGCAACATATGTACAACAAAACTATAGTGAAATCGTTCAAGAAAAAGTTTGGCCACCAAGTGGAGATCATTATATCAAACATATGTATTTCAATGCCTATTCAAAAGAAAATGCTGCATATACAATTGCAGCAATGGCACCTTGTCCATATGTGTATCAAGTGATTGCTAAAGAAGCGTTGAAAGACAGTGCATTAAATAAAGACTCAATTTTATCAAAATGGTTTGAATTTTATAGTACGGAAATGGATGAATTGGTAAATATTTTTGATGAATTAATGGACCGATTAACGCAAAATCTTGCAGTTGAAGAAAAAGAAGCAATAAAATCTTGTTTCTTACAAAGTACGATACATGAACGAAATTTCTTTAATATGGCATATATACAAGAAAATTGGTTATACGGAGGTCAAAATAATGAATAAACCTAAGATTGCGTTAACGATTGCTGGAACAGATCCTACCGGTGGTGCAGGTGTCATGGCAGATTTAAAATCATTCCATGCATGTGGTGTATATGGTATGGCTGCAATAACAAGCATTGTGGCTCAAAATACTAAAGGCGTACAACATATTCATAATCTAAATTCACATTGGTTAGAAGAGCAAATGGAAAGTGTATTTTCAGATGAACTACCACATGCTTTGAAAACTGGGATGATTGCATCTAAAGAAATGATGGAGATTATTCAAATGTATTTAAAAAAATACGACAATATTCCATATGTTATCGATCCAGTTATGTTAGCAAAAAGTGGTGATTCTTTGATGGATGATGATGCTAAAGCAAACTTACAAAATATTTTATTGCCTTACGCTACAATAGCGACGCCTAACTTACCAGAAGCTGAAGAAATTACAGGTATTACAATTAATGACCAACAGTCGATTTATCAAGCTGGCAATATATTTATCAATGAAATTGGTAGCAAGGGTGTTGTTATAAAAGGGGGACATTCAAGTGATAAAAATACAGCTATAGATTATTTATTTACACAAGATGATTTGTTTACCTTTGAAGAACCTAGATATGATACAAAACATACACATGGTACAGGATGTACTTTTTCAGCTGTTATTACTGCAGAGTTAGCAAAAGGTAAATCGATGTTCGATGCAGTTCAAAAAGCGAAGAAATTTATTTCACTTAGTATTAAACATACACCAGAAATTGGTTTAGGTAGAGGTCCAGTAAACCATTTTGCATATATGAAGGAAGTTGGTTTAGATGATGAATAATTTAGAAAAATTAAGGGCGGATCAACCGCTTGTCATTTGTTATACAAATGATGTAGTTAAAAATTTTACTGCAAATGGTTTGTTAAGTCTTGGTGCTAGTCCAGCAATGAGTGAGGCGCCTGAAGAAGCACATGATATGCTGACAGCTGCAAACGCTTTGTTAATAAATATTGGTACGTTAACAAAAGAAAGAGAACAAGATATTTTAAAAATCGCTAAAACAGCGAATCATCTTGGCAAACCGATTATATTTGATCCTGTTGCTGTAGGTGCTTCACAATACCGCAAAGATTTTTGCAAAAAGTTTCTCAATGAAATAAAAGTTACTGTTATTAAAGGAAATGCTTCTGAAATTTTAACGTTAATTAATAGCGATACTAAAATGAAGGGAACTGACAGCGATAGTAGTTTAGATTCAGTATCAATTGCAAAAGAAGCACGCAAACACTTTAATACGTCGATTGTCATAACTGGCAA
Organism: Staphylococcus sp. HMSC034G07; assembly: GCF_001835975.1. Lineage (NCBI taxonomy): Bacteria > Bacillati > Bacillota > Bacilli > Caryophanales > Staphylococcaceae > Staphylococcus > Staphylococcus sp. HMSC034G07. The sequence goes on along the minus strand of NZ_KV826584.1, from coordinate 22,793 downwards.
AGAGGATGTTATTGCTCAGAATGAACGCATATTTAAACTATCTAACGGATCTCCATTGTTGGCAAGAATAACTGGTGCTGGTTGCTTATTAGGAGCAATAGTAGCAAGTTTTGTTGACTCAGAAACTCCTTCTATAAATGCGTTAATAGAAGCGGTCTCTCTATATAATATCGCTGCAGAAAAAGCTGAACAAATTTCAGCAGGACCTGGTAGTTTTAAAGTAGAATTGTTAAATGCATTGTATAATATGACCTTTGAAACTGATATACAATATCAAAATAAGCAAGAGGTGTAACTATGTTTAACAAAGCGTATTTAAAGCTATATTTTATTTGTGGTACACAAGATATACCAAAACAAACATCAATCATAGATGTTGTGACTGAAGCTTTAGAATCAGGAATTACAATGTTCCAATTTCGAGAAAAAGGGGACGGTTCATTAACAGGAAATGCCAAAATTGAACTTGCACAAAAATTATTATCTTTATGTAAAAGTTATCATGTTCCTTTTATTGTTAATGATGATGTAGACTTAGCAAAAGCAATAGATGCTGATGGAATACATGTAGGACAAAATGATGCCAATATTGATGCATTTGCCAGTACATTTATTGATAAAATAATAGGTCTTAGTGTAAGTGATTTAGAAGAATATCAAGTTTCGGACTTAACCAATGTTGATTATATCGGTGTTGGACCGATGTATCATACGGGCTCAAAATCAGATGCTAAAGCTCCAGTGGGCCCAGGAATGATTCAAACATTAAGAACTAAAGTTCAAGATTTTCCAATCGTTGCAATTGGAGGTATTAATACAAAAAATGCTCAAATCATTATGAATCATGGTGCAGATGGATTATCAATTATTTCAGCAATCTCGAAAAGTTCAAATATCCAAGAAACTGTACAACAATTTTTACAAACTGTTGAATAATGCGGAAAATTTCTTTTTTTGTTTTCTACTTTCCTTTGAGTATGATAAAATAAATTTTATGTGAATATATCATTAGAGGTGGAAAAATGAAAAAGAAAGCGCTACTACCTTTATTATTAGGTGTAATGGTCCTTTTAGCAGGCTGTGACTACTCTAAACCTGAAAATAGAGATGGATTTTTCTTTAATACGTTTGTAGAACCAATGGACAAGTTAATTCATTGGTTGGGAACAAGTTTCAACAATGATTATGGTTTAGCAATAGTAGTACTTGTATTGGCAATACGTGTTGTATTATTGCCTTTCATGTTATCAAACTATAAAAATAGTCATATGATGCGAGAAAAAATGAAGGTTGCAAAACCGGATATTGATGCAGTTCAAGAAAAAGTTAAGCGTTCTAGAACGCAAGAAGAAAAAATGGCTGCAAACCAAGAAATGATGGAAGTATATAAAAAATACGATATGAATCCAATGAAGAGCATGTTAGGTTGTTTACCAATCTTAATTCAAATGCCAATCATTATGGGCTTATTCTTCGTATTGAAATACCCGTCAAGTGGTGGATTTACGGAACACCCAAATTTCCTTTGGTTTAACTTGTCTCAACCTGATATTTGGATTACTGTTATCGCTGGTATTTTATACTTCTTACAAGCTTTTGTATCAAGTAAGAGTATGCCAAATGAACAACGTCAAATGGGTTATATGATGATGATTATTTCTCCAATTATGATTGTTTGGATTTCTTTAAGTTCTGCGTCAGCATTAGGTCTTTATTGGTCAGTCAGTGCGGCATTCTTGATTGTACAAACTCAAGTTGCCAACATGTATTATTCTAATCTTGCTAAAAAAGAAGTTGCTCCAATGATTGAAGCAATGAAGAATAATAATTCTGAAAAAGCTAGCAAAGGTAAAAACACTCAAGTAGCACCTAAGAAATCTAAAAAGAAATAATGCATTACATCATTAATTTAAATGGTAGACCTGGTACATAATATATAGCAGGTATAAAGTTTAGAAGCACTTGAGATGATTATCTCAAGTGCTTCTATTTTTTATATTTAAAATAAATGTATCTTAGTTTCGAAAGTGACGTAGCTATCCAATATATAAAGATGGTCTACAAAGTCTGGAACAAACATACTTGAATTTTTAAAAATACCATTCTTTGAAAAAAGTATCTACATAATTTTTCATAAATTCATGTCGTTGTTGCGCTAAATTTTTTGCTGTTTGAGTGTGCATGAGTGATTTAAGTTTAAATAATTTTTCATAAAAGTGTTTTATTGCAGAAGGTTTCCAATCAAAATATGATTGATTAGATTTTTTTATATTATTGGATTGTTGGTCAATCCACATAGGTTCACCAAAATGACCTGCAAATTGAAATGTGCGTGCTATACCAATTGCACCAATCGCATCTAAACGATCAGCATCACGAACAATTTGTCCTTCAATCGATAATTTAACATGATTATTTTTACCATTTTTATAACTGATATGTTCAATAATATGTAACACATCTTGTTGTATTACGAGATCAAGTTCCAAACCATTGAGGAATTGTGCTAACTTTACTTTTGCTTCTTTAGTATTTGTAAGTTTGCTATCGATAGTATCGTGTAAAATACTTGCTAATTGTATGGTGAGTAAATGACCTTGTTGTTCATTGTTAGCAATATATTCTGCTAATCTTGTTACGCGTTGTATATGTGCAATATCGTGCCCGGTTGTATCATCTTTATGAAAAAGTTTCATGTAGTTTTGCGCTTTAGTGAGTATATCTTCATTAGTCATATCAAGTTGCCTCCATTTTGACAAAAAACTAAACTAAATTATTAATTGAGATTTAATTGTTATAAAATTATAAATAATACATTGATGTGTTTAAATAGTGGGTGATCAACAATCTTTCTAAGATGAAAGTATTAAGTGTTTTTACTAGAGTGACAAACAACATGTATATACTTTAAGCTTTTACAAGCATAGAAATACACTTTTTAATTCGGTTGTTTATAATTACTAAGATTAAAAATGTCCGAGACATATGATAAGTCTCGGACTGCTAATGATTCTATAAAATCGGAGATAATAATCTTGAAATGCCTTCTTTAAATTTGACCCATAAACTTCTCTGTTCATATAGTGCTTTAGTTAATCTATAAGAGACATTTAAATCTTTTTCAAAAGCCATTCTTAAAGCTTTAGCAATATGTGGGTCATAGATAAATGCATTTATCTCAAAGTTTAATGTGAAGCTGCGGTGATCCATATTTGTTGTTCCAACACTGGAAACTTCATCATCAATGACGAGTGTTTTAGAGTGTAAGAAACCATTATTGTAGTGAAAGATATTCACACCAGCATCTAATAAAGAAGCAACGTTATTGTATGTTGCCCAATAAACAAAAGGATGATCCGGTTTATTAGGTATCATGATATTTACGTTCACGCCACCTAAAGAAGCAATTTTAACAGCATCTAAAAATGCTTGATCGGGAATAAAATAAGGCGATTGTATATAAATGGAATGCTTTGCTGAAGCAATCATTTTTAAATAACCGTATTTTATTTGTTCCCACGTTTCATCAGGACCACTAGAAGCAATTTGCACACCCGTCGTACCACCTGAATCTACGTCTGGAAAATAACGTTCTTCATATCTTAAATTATCACGTGTTGAGTGTGAGTTCCAGTCAAGCATAAAACGAAGTTGTAAAGCGTTAACAGCATCACCAACGATACGGAGATGTGTATCTCTCCAGTACCCAAATTTTTTCTTAAGTCCCAAATATTCATCACCGACATTAAATCCACCTACGTAACCAATATGTCCATCGATAACAACAATTTTTCTATGATTTCGATTATTCATTCTCAAATTGATTAATGGTAATTTAGATGGAAAGAATGCTTCAACGAGTCCACCTTTTTTTCTAAAAGCTTTAAAGTCTTTTATAGATAAACCTCTAGAACCCATATCGTCATAAAGCATTTTTACTTCGACACCTTCGTCAAGCTTATGTTCTAATGCAGTTAATATTCGTTTTCCTAGATAATCATTACGGAAAATATAGTATTGAATATGTATATAATCTTTGGCATTATATATATCTTCAATAAGTGCATCAAACTTTTCTTTTCCGTCTATAAAGATGCTTATATCATTATCAGTAGTTAAGAAAGCCGCATTATTATACAATAACATTTGAACCATATCTTTAAATTTTACGATTTGATGATTGCCTTTAGAAAAATCATCATTTTTCAAGGCTTCTAGTTGTTCATTTACAATCATTTCAATGCCGACTTTATCTTCTTCATCTAAACTAAAGATATGTTCGCGTTGGATTTGGCGACCAAAAAGTAAATACACGATAAAACCTAAAATAGGTATAAGACCCAAAACCAATATCCATGCCCAAACAGAACCAGCAGATCGTCGCTCCATAAAGATAATTGTAAATGCAAAGATTAGGTTTAATATAAATGCGCCAATCAGAATAACATTAATGATGACGTTTGTATGGTTGTAAGTTATAGCAAAAATATCTATCATATTAAACCTCCAAATTGCTATTCAATTAATTTAAAATTGATAAATTCTTCATCATTGTAACATGGTACCACGTTTTTATCACTTGACTAATACCTGATAGGGGTATATTATAAATATATATTAAGAGGGGGCGTTGGATCATGGCAGAAATGCAAAAAGCGCATCATTCTGAACAAATTAAATCAAATTTAAAATCTCGTTTAAATCGCATTGAAGGACAAGTAAGAGCGATCAATCGTATGATTGATGAAGATGTATATTGTGATGATGTGCTTACACAAATTAGAGCGACAAGATCAGCACTTAATAGTGTTGCTACGAAATTATTAGATCACCATATGAAAAGTTGTATTATGGATAAAGTGAACCAAGGTGAGCAACAAGAAGCAATGGATGAGTTGTTGGTAACTTTCCAAAAGTTAATGAAAGATTAGAACAGGTGACGCCAATGGAATCACAAACGATTTATTTACGTAAAATAGATAATAAACAAGATAAGCTTCAAATAGAAAGAACATTATCACAAATCATCGGTGTGAATCATGTTTCAGTTGAAATTGAAAAAGCACAAGTGTTTATAGAATTTGAAACACCAGCAAGTTTAAACAATTTAGAAAAAGACTTATATGATTTAGGATTTGAAATTTTGTATTAAATCGACTTTAGTCATTGAAATGTTATCTTTCTCATATCATGTTATAAAGTACAGGGTGAAACAATCAATAGACTGACTGGTATTGATTTATATTCTGTTTTTGTTTTTATTGCTTATAATAATTATAAGTGAATGTTTTAAAATTACGTAATAAAACAAAAATTATTTTATAAGATAAAGAAAATTTCAATAACATGTAGTAATTCGGAAATAAATAGGGTAAGATATAATAGAAGCTAGAATTTAGGAGTGATGATATGAGTAAAGATAACGAAAAGATTCAAAATGTAGTTAAACTATTATCATCATTAGGGGTAAACATAAAGAAAACTAAATCAAGATTAGAAGTTATGCATACTTTACCAACGACTGTGAAAACCGCTAACGAATTGAAATAGTGCGTTACCCATACAAAGATTAAAAGCATATATGCAAATTTAAGAGGCTGAGACATTAATTGTCTCAGCCTCTTATTGTTAAAGCAGCAGTTAATCTTGACTTGAAGGGATGGTACGGTGAAGCCTTATTAAATAAATTGATTTTCTACTCAATCCATTTTAGTGTGCCGTGTTGAACGATAAATTTATAAAAAATAAAAGCGTTGAAAACTTTTTGATCTAAGAGTTTTCAACGCTTTTTAAATATGTCAACGCAAAACAAATAGCTATTTGTTTTGCGTTGTATATTGTCTAGATTGGTGATAATAAATTGATAATATCACACCAATACCACACATTAAACTCCATAATGAGCTACCACCATAACTAATAAATGGCAATGGTATACCCGTAATTGGTAATAACTGAATGGTCATACCAATATTTTCTAGGATATGGAATAGAATCATTGTAGTAAATCCAATGATGAAAATTTTACTGAACGGTAATTCAATTTTAGTAGCAAGTCTTACTAAGTGAAAAATAAATGCAAGAAAAATCAATAGCAAAATGACTGAACCAATAAAACCAAATTCTTCCCCAATAACTGAGAAAATAAAATCCGTATGGTTTTCCGGAATATAAACTTCACCTTGATTGAACCCTTTACCAAATAGTTGTCCAGAACCAATCGCTTTAAGTGATTCTGTTAAATGAAATCCATCACCACTACTATAAGTATAGGGATCAAGCCACGAATTGATACGACTTAATTGGTAAGGTTGAATGCCGAAACTATTTTCTAAAATAGAAGGTTTATAAATCACTGATAATATCACCGTAGAAGCAATAACGACTGACCCTATTAATATAGGTGCTAGTATCTTCCAAGTGATTCCACTGATTATCATAACACCGACAATAATCGCAAAGATAACTAGTGTTGTACCTAAATCATTTTGCAATAATATAAGTACCATAGGGATAAAAGCTATACCGATAATTTTAAAGAATAATTTAAAGTCAGTTTCTAAAGATTTGTTAAATGTAAATTGGTTATGTTTAGTTACAATTTTGGCCAAAGCTAAAATCATAACTATTTTCATAAATTCGGATGGTTGAACACTAATTGGTCCAAACGTATACCAACTTTTTGCCCCGTTAATAATCGGTGTGATAGGTGTTTCTGGAATAATTAGTAATAACAACAATGAGAAACAAAGTATAATATAAAGTAAATATGTATATTTCATAAGTTTTTTAGGTGAAATTAGCATTATTAGAAATGCGATAATCGCCCCAAAAACATAATATAGTATCTGGCGTATACTAAAGTTAGCGCTATATTGACCTCCGCCCATTGCAGAACTAATAAACGTAATACTTATGATTGCTAGTAATGCGATGAAGCCAATTAAAATCCAGTCTATTTTTCGGATCCAATGATTATTTTTTGATTGACGTGAAGTATTCATTTCTTACTCCTTTGGAAAACTATTATTTCAATTACTTGTAGTATATATAGATTTTACCGAACTTTATACGATTTTGCTAGAAGTAGGGTATGTAAAACTTAAATAATTATTTTAAGTGTCATTGAAGTTTTCACTTTAAATACTTTAAAAACTTCAATATACTTATAAAAAACAATTATTTTACAACTACATAACAAATGCAAAATGCTAATAAATCGTGATATGATGTAGTTTAAGAATTCTATATGGAGGCTAAAATATGGCTAAAGAAAATGTTTGTATCGTATATGGAGGGAAAAGTGCTGAACACGATGTATCAATATTAACAGCACAAAATGTCTTAAATGCGATTGATAAAGAAAAATATCAAGTGGACATTATTTACATAACAAACGATGGAGATTGGAAAAAGAAAGAAAATATCGTAGATCCTATAGATGACATAGATGCGTTACGATTAGCAGATGTTCCTGCCGGAGAAATCTCCAAATTATTAAATGAAGGCAGCCTTGGCACAGCATATAGTGCGGTTTTCCCATTACTACATGGACCGAATGGTGAAGATGGAACAATTCAAGGTTTATTTGAAGTGTTAGATATTCCATACGTTGGTAATGGTGTGCTAGCAGCCTCAAGTTCAATGGATAAGCTTGTGATGAAACAACTCTTTGCGCATAGAGGCTTACCTCAATTACCATATGTAAGTTTCTTAAGAAGCGAATATCAAAAATACGAAAATAATATTTTGAAATTAGTACATGACAAGTTAGAATATCCTGTATTTGTGAAACCTGCAAATTTGGGATCAAGCGTAGGTATTAGTAAGTGTAACGATGAGGAAGAGTTGAAACAAGGTATAGAAGAAGCATTTCAATTTGATCGTAAATTAGTAATTGAGCAAGGCATCAACGCTAGAGAAATTGAAGTGGCTGTCTTAGGTAATGACTACCCAGAAACGACTTGGCCGGGAGAGGTAGTTAAAGATGTGGCATTTTATGATTACAAAGCTAAGTATAAAGATGGAAAAATCAAATTGGATATTCCAGCTGACTTGAATGATGATGTAAAAATGACTTTAAGAAATATGGCTGTAGAAGCATTTAAAGCAACAGATTGTTCAGGATTATTGCGCGCTGATTTCTTTGTAACGGAAGATAATCAAATTTTTATAAACGAGACAAATGCTATGCCTGGTTTCACAGCTTATAGTATGTATCCAAGTTTATGGGAAAACATGGGCGTAAGTTATGCAGAACTCATAAGTAAATTAATTGAATTAGCAAAAGAAAAACATGAAGATAAAAAGAAAAATAAATATAAAATTGATTGAGGCGGTTAAATCATGATTGAAGTAACTTTAGAACAAATTCAAGACTGGATTCCATGCGAGATTGATAATGACTATTTAGATTACACAATTAAAGGTGTTTCTATAGATTCAAGAAAAATCGACGAACAAAATTTGTTTATTCCTTTTAAAGGAGAACATGTCGACGGACATAAATATGTGAATCAAGCGTTGGAAGATGGTGCGGGAGCGGCATTTTGTCAGAAGGACAGTGTTTTAGCCCCTCAAGTTTCTGGCCCTATTATTTGGGTAGATGACACATTGGAAGCATTGCAACAGTTAGCCAAAGCCTATTTGGTATTTGTTAATCCATTTGTGATCGCTGTTACAGGTTCTAATGGTAAAACAACGACTAAAGACATGATAGAAAGTGTATTAAAGCCTCAATTTAAAGTAAAAAAAACACAAGGAAATTATAATAATGAAATCGGTATGCCATTAACCATTTTACAATTGGATCAAGATACTGAAATTTCTATATTAGAAATGGGTATGTCTGGTTTTCATGAAATTGAAGCATTATCACAATTAGCTAACCCAGATATTGCAATTATTACTAATATTGGTGAATCACATATGCAAGATTTAGGATCGCGTGAAGGTATAGCGAAAGCTAAAGCGGAAATTTCATTTGGTCTTAAACCTCAAGGTCTATTTATCTACGATGGAGATGAGCCATTATTAAAGCCTCATGTCGATAAATTAGTAGATATAGATTTAATGAGTATAGGTAAAAAAGAAAATAATGATTTAGTTTGTAAAATTGACAATATAGATGATACTGGTATTATTTTTAATATTAATGAAAATGAGCATTATGAATTACCAATTTTAGGTGAACATAATATGAAAAACGCAACTATAGCTATAGCTGTTGGTAAACGGCTTAATCTGAGTTATGAAACGATACATCAAAATATTCAAGCGGTTCAACTTACAGGTATGAGAATGGAACAACACCATACCGACTCCGATACGCTTGTTATCAATGATGCTTATAATGCTAGTCCAACTAGTATGAAAGCCGCTATTGATACACTCAGCAGTATGGGAGGCCGCAAGATACTTGTGTTAGGTGATGTCTTAGAATTAGGGCCTAATAGTCAAACAATGCATGAAGCGGTTGGTGATTATTTAGTTAATAAACAAATCGATGCGTTATATACTTATGGAACAGAAGCGGGTCATATTCATCGTACAGGCAAAGCGTTTGTAAAATATGCAGAACATTTTACAGATAAAGCTGCACTAATACAGTCATTAAAATCAAATACTGAACCACAAGATAAAATACTAATTAAAGGTTCAAGAGGGATGCAATTAGAAGAAGTTGTAGATGCCTTAATTTAAAATTATTAACACCACATTTCATATCACTTTTATTAGTGGGAAAGTGGTGTTTTATTTTGTTATAAATAAAATAGATATTTCGATAGTTAGTAACTTGAACTAGTTCATTTAAGTTACTATTTTTAAAAATTACTAAAAATTATCAATATAAATAAATCTACAATTTTTTTCGTAAACAAAAATAAATACTGGTAAATATAATTAAACGCTTACAACCTATATATCACAGTATTTTCTCAGTTTACTTTGATTATTAATGAGGTGAATTATGTCATTATAATAAATTTGGTTTATTGCGATTATAGACTTGAGGTGGTACTATAAAGAAGTTGAAGAAACTTAGATGAACATATATGTAGAGAAATACAGATAAATAAAGGAGAATTATATTGCAAAATTTTAAAGAATTAGGGATCTCAGATAAAACGGTAGAAACCCTAGTATCAATGGGGTTCGATGAGGCCACTCCTATACAAAAAGAGAGTATCCCTCTTGCCTTAGAAGGTAAGGATGTTCTTGGTCAAGCGCAAACAGGTACAGGAAAAACAGGCGCTTTTGGTATTCCACTTATTGAAAAAGTGGCAGGACAAGATGGAGTTCAATCATTAATATTAGCACCAACTAGAGAATTGGCGATGCAAGTTGCTGAATCACTTAGAGCATTTGCGACCGGCCAAAATGTACAAATAGTAACTGTATTTGGTGGAATGCCAATAGATCGTCAAATTAAATCACTTAAAAAGGGTCCACAAATTGTTGTAGGTACACCTGGACGTGTTATTGATCATTTAAATCGTCGTACGTTAAAAACAAACACTATTCATACATTAATATTAGATGAAGCAGATGAAATGATGAATATGGGCTTTATTGATGATATGAAATTTATTATGGATAAAATACCAGCAGAACAACGTCAAACAATGTTATTTTCAGCTACAATGCCAAAAGCTATTCAAACATTGGTACAACAATTTATGAAATCACCAGAAATTGTTAAAACTATGAATAATGAAATGTCAGATCCTCAAATAGATGAATATTACACAATTGTAAAAGAATTAGAAAAATTTGATACATTTACAAATTTCTTAGATGTACATCAACCTGAGTTAGCAATTGTTTTTGGTCGTACTAAGCGTCGTGTTGACGAACTAACAAGTGCGTTAATTTCAAAAGGATATAAAGCTGAAGGTTTACATGGCGATATCACACAAGCTAAACGTTTAGAAGTATTGAAGAAATTTAAGAACGACCAATTAGATATCTTAGTTGCTACAGATGTTGCAGCAAGAGGACTCGATATATCAGGTGTAAGCCATGTTTATAACTTTGATATACCTCAAGATACTGAAAGTTATACTCACAGAATTGGCCGTACGGGTCGTGCTGGTAAAAAAGGTGTAGCAATTACTTTTGTTAACCCAATTGAAATGGATTATATCCGTCAAATTGAACAAACGAACAAACGACAAATGACTGCATTGAGACCACCGCATCGTAAAGAAGTGCTTAAAGCACGTGAAGACGACATTAAAGGTAAAGTTCAAAACTGGATGTCAAGAGATAGCGAACCAAGACTGGAACGTATTGCAACAGAATTACTGGAAGAATATAATGATGTAAATTTAGTAGCAGCATTATTGCAAGAGTTAGTTGAATCAAACGATGAAGTTGATGTTCAATTAACATTTGAAAAGCCATTATCTCGAGGCAAAGGTCGCCAAGGTAAAGGTGGACCAAAACGTGGTGGAAACCATAAACGTGGTGGCGGCAAATTCGATAGCAGAAATCGTCGTCCAAATAAAGGCGGCTTCAACAATAAAAAGAAAAATGATAGATCATCAGATAGAAACAACAAAAAATCAATGAAGGGTCGCACATTCGCAGACCATAAAAAATAAAATACTTTATCATATATGAATTTTAGGTTTAGTCACTCCAATTTATTGGAGTGATTTTTTTATATCTAAAATCGATTCAATCACATAAAAGTGATTAGAAAAAGTGGGAAATTAAAGTGATGATAAAAATATTAGAATAATCATTGCCTTCTACGACGATAATGAAGCAAACATGTCCCTATGTTATAATGAATTGAAAAATTTTATGGAGGAGTGTAATTATGACTAACGACCAACAATTTAGGCGCATCCCTAAACAAGCGATGAGATATTATTACATACTAGAAGCTCTTGAATTGATTGTTAGTTTATTATTTATGATTGCATTAGTATTTTTATGGAATCATTATAATTGGTGGCATTTTTTAATTTACATATTTATTGCAATAACGATTTTTGATGTAATATATATGCTGTTGAGACCTTGGTTGAAGTATAAATATACTTTTTACTGCGTCAAAGACCAATATATTGAAATCAAAACAGGAATATTTTTTAAAAAGAATGAAATTGTTAAATATGAGCGAACGCAATTTTTAAAAAGAAAAAGCAATCCATTATTAAAACAATTACATATATCAAGGCTAACTTTGGTGACAGCTGGCCACTCACTTGATTTCCCGTTGATGTTAACAAAGGAAATTGAAGTATTTGAACATAATATTTTAAAATACTTACGAGGAGCTGATTATGATGTATAGTCCTCAAAAATTACATCCAATTTCATACATAACTGGAATAATAGAGGCGATTAAACAAAATATTATTTTGATTTTTATTTTTTTAGTGTTTAATTTACGCAACTTTGATTTTACGGATTATAAATCATATATCTATCCAGGCATTGTTACTATTATCTTTCTGATTTCGTTTATAATACAAATATTAAAGGTTTATAACACTAGATATTGGATTGAAAATGATCATTTTATTTTAGCCACTGGTATTTTTAGTAAAGAAAGGAAAGAGTTAAATATACGCAGAATTCAAACGTTAGATACTTCACAAGGTATTATTAATCAAATTGTGGGTGGGGTAATACTTCAAATTAAAACGCCTAGTGATGGTATAGAGTTAGACACTGTATCCAAAAATCAAAGTGATTTTATACAGCAAACATTAAAAGAAAAACAGCAAAAACTGACTCAAAATAGCGAAATCGTTGACAACAATAATTCTTTCGCAGAGCAGGATGCTGAAAAAGAACAAAAAATGAAATCGCCAGCTATGAATATTTATAAATTAAATTTTAAAGAACTTTTATTTATGGCTTTAACAAGTGGTGTCATTGGTGTAGCTTTTGCAACATTGTCACCAGTCATGTTTGCATTAAGTGATATTTTACCTTGGCATAAAATTACCAATACATTTTCTGAAATTTTTCAGACTGCTTTTATGATTATTTTAATGATTGTTGTCTTGGTCATTGTAGTGAGTTATATTTTTGGCACTATCATAGAAATAGTTAGAAATTTTAATTATACGGTTAAGCAACAAGGTACACAGTTAAATATTCAATATGGTTTGTTTAATGTCAAAAGTATTACTGTACCAACTGACCGTGTGCAAGCGATTGTAGAACGTCAATCATTTATAAGAAAGTTATTTGGCTATACTTCAATTCATTTTGTAATTACGAGTGATATGGATGGTGTTGATAAGGATGATGTTACTCTAGGAGGCAATGTAATGATTTTACCATTTATTAAGAGGCAAAAAGCATTTTATCTGATAAAGCACCTGATACCAGACATGAAATTCACTGAACCAAAACTAGGCATGCCTTGGAGGGGATTTCATAGGTATTTTTGGAGAGAATCACTAGTATTACTTATCGGTGCTACGATTGCTACTTATTACTGGTCTGTTTGGTCATTTGTTATTGCAGGGTGCCTAATATTAATAATGATTCTTCACAGTTTTATCGTTATTAAATCCTCTGGTTTAAACTTAAATCACGATGAATTAGTTGTGCGGAATGTAACTATGTTTGGATTTAAAAACACATATTTTAAACACAACAAATTGTTAGGTATGGAAATGTCAGAAAATCCGTTTCTTATTCGAAGTAACCTAGCAAACTTTAAATTTATCATTGCTAAAGCGGCTGGCAGTGCAGAAATAGGGTTAAAATATAGTGAAGTTAGTCATGTGGAAAAACTAAAATCATGGTATTTGAGAGGTGATTTTGATGAATGAATATAATTATATGGATCCATCAGGCAAAACAGTCATTTGTATTGCTTCAATAATTACTGCAATTTTATTAATTTTGGCTTTATCAATTATTACAGTAATAGATAAGGTATGGTTACATTTAATAAGTTCTAAAGTCATGTTTTGGTTATGGACGATTAATATCATAATTGCATTCATTGTTATCATTATCGGTGGTATGATTAGACCGATTTATAAATATAAAATATTTAGATATAAGTTAGAAAATCAAGAAATCACGGTTAGAAATGGCTTGTGGTTTATTAATGTAGTGAAAATTCCTTTGTTTCGTATTCAAAATGTCGATACCCATGAAGGTATCTTAATGAGAAAATATAATTTGGCGAGTTTAACCTTGTCGACAGCCGGTGGAAATACTGAAATAAAGCTAATTGACAAAAATAAAGCAAATACATTGAAACAAGAAATAAAAAAAGGTAATCATTCTATGCCACAGAATTTATAATAAAAAACTTGTCATAGAAAGGCAGGAGTAGCTAATGATACATGGTATAGGCGTTGATTTAATAGAAATAGCTAGAATAAAAAAACTTTACTATAGACAAGACAAATTGGTAGAACGTGTATTGTCAAAAAATGAGCAACAACACTTTCATCAATTTAAAAGTGAAACGCGTAAAATAGAATTTTTAGCGGGAAGATTTACCTGTAAAGAAGCTTTTAGCAAAGCGCTCGGTACAGGACTTGGAAAAACTATAGCATTAAATGAAATAGATTGTTTTAATGATGAACTTGGAAAACCATGTATACATTATGATGGTTTTACAGTTCATGTAAGTATTTCACACACAGAACATTACGCAATGAGCCAAGTCATTATAGAAAAATAAAAAACGATTTTAATATAAAGTTTTGGCTATCTTTATTTAATTGTTATAAAATTAATTTAATGTATGTCAAAGTGTAACTTTATTTTTGAAATGGAGGTCTCGTTTAATGACTGATAAGTATTATAGATCCACATATTTAAACGTAGATTTAAATGCAATTGTGGCAAATTTTCAATTTTTCCAAAAATTACACCCAAATAAAACGGTGATGCCAATCGTAAAAGCGAATGCTTATGGCCTTGGCAGCGTGAAAATCGCACGTTACCTTATGGATCATGGCGCTGATTTTTTTGGCGTAGCAACTTTGGATGAAGCGATAGAATTAAGAATGCACGGTATAGATGCTAAAATTTTAATATTAGGAGTTATACCTACATATAATATTAATAAAGCCATACAACATCGTGTAGCAATCACTATTCCATCAAAAGCATGGTTAGTTGAAGCGTTAAAAGAAATTCCAGAAGATAACGACAAAGATTTATGGTTACACGTAAAAATAGATACTGGCATGGGAAGATTAGGTATTAAAGATGCAGCGGAATATAAAGAAGTTATTGAGTTAATCCATAATCATGATCATTTAGTATTTGAAGGGGTATTTACGCATTTTGCATGTGCAGATGAACCTGGAGAATCAATGAATCAGCAACAAAGTTTATTTGAATCAATTGTCAATGAAGAAGAAAAGCCACAGTATATACATTCGCAAAATTCTGCAGGCGCATTAATGAAAGATAGCCAATTCTGTAATTCAGTGCGGGTGGGTATATCATTATACGGTTATTATCCTTCAAGTTATGTTAAAGACAGTGTGAAAATACATTTAAAACCAAGTGCGCAATGGATTAGTGAAATTGTACAAACAAAAGTCTTGCAACCAGGCGAATCTGTGAGTTATGGCAGTATTTATACAGCGACAGAACCTACAAAAATAGGTATTATTCCTGTTGGTTATGCAGATGGATTTCCAAGAATGATGACCGGATTTAATGTAAATGTTAACAGCAAACAATGTGAAATTATTGGAAAAGTTTGCATGGATCAAATAATTATAAAAATTCCAGAAGAAATTCAAACTGGTGATAAAGTGATATTGTTGGATCATCATTCAGACAGTGAACAATCTGTGGAAGCGCTGGCATATCAACAACATACTATCAATTATGAAGTTTTATGTCGCTTAAATAGGAGATTGCCACGTATCTATTATGGTACTCAAGACCTAGAAATCCTTAATGAATTACTAAAATAGTATAGTCACTGTATTTAAAATTTGTTATTATATATCTAACAAGAAATCTCAATATATTCTATTTTAGTCACATGGAGGTCTTTATTCATGGCAAGTTTTAATCAAAGCAGAAATCATAGTATTGAACAACTATTAAAAGAAGGCTATTCGCAAATGGCTGACTTGAATCTCTCCCTTGCGGCGGAAGCATTTCCATTTGAATGTGAAGCTTGCGATTGCAATGAAGTCTACATTATATCTAAGAATAACAATGAATGATGAGAAGAGGAGACGTTTATTTAGCTGATTTGTCACCAGTACAGGGTTCTGAACAAGGGGGAATAAGGCCCGTAGTCATTATACAAAATGATACTGGTAACAAGTATAGTCCTACCGTAATTGTAGCTGCAATTACAGGTAGGATTAATAAAGCTAAAATACCTACACATGTAGAAATAGAAAAAAGCAAGTATAAACTTGACAAAGATTCTGTTATATTGTTAGAGCAAATACGGACGTTAGACAAGAACAGATTAAAAGAAAAACTGACATATCTATCTGAAGAAAAAATGCAAGAAGTTAATAATGCTATAGATATTAGCCTAGGTTTACATAATATTAGAAATCATAGAACATAATTTTTAAAAGTGAGCGTAATAAAATAACGAATAACAGACATCAATTCCTTATACATGCAACAAACACTTAATTCCAAGATAATTTGAAATAGAACAGAGAAAATAAAGCGTGTGTTTGTAATCAAATATTTATGAATAGGATGTTTAAGTTGAAAAGCTTTAGGTTATCCTAAAGCTTTTTTCGATATCAACGTAAAGTATGTATTTAAAAACATCTCACTTTGCTAGAAACAAAACTGTATTGCTTGATTAAATATTTAATCCACATACATATAACAGAATATATTCTTGTTAAAACCGATGTATGCGATTTATATTTGCATTTTGAGGAGGAAATACTGAGTGAAAGAGTTCAAAAATCAATATAAAGCGCTAATTGACGAAAGTCTACACACAGTAAATGAGACAGATTTATTAAAAAAGTGTGAAGGCTTCACCGAAGAAGTGAAAAGAAAAGACTTGCTACCAGAAGATATCGTTGAAATTCATAAAAATTATGTTCAAGCATTAGAGTTAAGTAGTGAACAAATTTCTAAAACATTCAACGTACTTAAAGAAGTAGTAAAAGGATTTGGCTATAATTATAGAGATTATCAAGATCTTGTAAATCGATTACAATATCATGATAAAGAAATCGACTTAGCATCCCGTTTACAGCAAACGATGCTTAAGACAGATATTCCTCAATTCGATAGTATTCAAATCGGTGTAATTTCCGTAGCTGCGCAAAAGGTTAGTGGCGATTACTTTAATTTAATAGATCATAAAGACGGTACGATGAGTTTTGCGGTAGCAGATGTTATAGGTAAAGGTATACCTGCTGCCTTAGCTATGAGTATGATCAAATTTGGTATGGATTCATATGGGCATTCCCAATTGCCAAGCGATGGTCTTAAACGATTGAATCGCGTGGTAGAAAAAAATGTGAATCAAAATATGTTCGTAACGATGTTTTATGGACTGTATGAAGAATTAAACCACTTGTTATATTGCAGTTCTGCTGGCCATGAGCCAGGGTATATTTATAGAGCTGAAACCGAAACATTTGAGGAAATTAAAGTGAGAGGTCGCGTTTTAGGTGTTAGCCAACAAACACGATACAATCAACAAGAAATACCCGTTCATTTAGATGACTTAGTTATCATTTTTACAGATGGTGTCACAGAAGTAAGAAATGAAGCTGGTGACTTTTTAGATAAAAGTTATTTACTAGATATGATAAAAAAGTATAAACATATGCATCCACAAGACATTGTTCAACTTTTATATGAAGCAATTTTAAAAATTCAAAATCCAGAAAAAAGAGACGATTTAACAATATTGATAATAAAAAGAGTGAATTAGATAAGATTAATGATTAAAATAAAAGGGTATAACGGTTATTAATGAGACTATGCTTAGGAGTGTAATTTATGAATCTAAATATTGAAACAATATCACATGATACACATTATGAAGTTAAAGTTGGCGGAGAATTAGATGTTTATACTGTTCCAGAACTTGAAGAAGTACTCATGCCGATGAGACAAGAGGGAACGCATGATATATATGTAAATTTAGAAAATGTTAGTTATATGGATTCAACCGGTTTAGGACTATTTGTCGGAACATTAAAGGCTTTAAATCAAAATGATAAAGAATTATATATATTAGGTGCTTCAGATCGAATAAGTCGACTATTTGATATCACAGGTTTAAAAGATTTGATGCATGTTAATGAAGGAACGGAGGTCGAATAACATGCAACTTAAACAAGATTATATAGAAATGCGTTTACCAGCATCAGCAGAGTATGTAAGCTTAATACGTTTGACTCTATCAGGTGTATTTTCACGGGCTGGGGCGTCATATGACGATATAGAAGATGCCAAAATAGCAGTGAGCGAAGCAGTAACAAATGCAGTAAAACACGCATATAAAAACGATGCTACGGATGTAGGAATGATTAACCTTTGTTTTGAAATTTTTGATGATAAAATTAAAATAGTAATTTCCGATCAAGGGGAAAGTTTCGATTATGAAGAAACAAAAGCAAAATTAGGACCATATAAAGACAATGAAAATATAGATTTCCTTAGAGAGGGAGGTCTTGGTTTATTTTTAATTGAATCTTTAATGGATGAAGTTACAGTGGATAAAAACTCTGGTGTAACCATTAGCATGATTAAGTATATAAAAAAAGAGCAGGTGCGAAATAATGGCGAGAGAGTCGAAATCAGTTAATGACGTATCACCTGAACAAATCAACCAGTGGATAATGGAGCATCAAAATAATGAGAATTCAGATGCTCAAGATAAACTTGTTAAACATTATAAAAAGTTGATTGAATCATTGGCATATAAATATTCAAAAGGTCAATCTCATCACGAAGATCTCGTTCAGGTTGGTATGGTTGGTTTAATTGGTGCAATTAACCGATTCGACCTATCTTTTGATAGAAAGTTCGAAGCTTTTTTAGTACCAACTGTAATTGGTGAGATTAAGCGTTATCTACGTGATAAAACGTGGAGTGTGCACGTTCCTAGGCGAATTAAAGAAATTGGACCCCGTATTAAGAAAGTGACTGATGAATTGACAAATGAGTTAGAGCGCTCACCTTCTATTGCTGAAATTGCCGATAGGTTGGAAGTCAATGAAGAAGATGTGCTCGAAGCTATGGAAATGGGTCAAAGTTATAATGCATTAAGTGTAGACCATTCCATTGAAGCGGATAAAGACGGATCGACTGTTACATTATTAGATATTATGGGGCAACAAGATGATAATTATGATTTAACTGAAAAGCGTATGATATTAGAAAAAATACTCCCAATTTTATCTGAACGGGAAAGAGAGATTATACAGTGCACATTTATTGAAGGTTTAAGTCAAAAAGAAACAGGTGAAAGAATAGGTTTAAGTCAAATGCATGTATCCCGGTTACAACGAACAGCAATTAAGAAACTTCAAGAAGCAGCAAACCAATAAAATATATGCTTAAAGCAGAATTCATTTAATGAATTCTGCTTTTTTATACTTCGATTATTTTTAGGAAAAGAATCAAGATAACGTTATATGTTAGAATATATAAGTATTAGTAATAAATTTTTTATTTATGAGTGGAGGATACTATGGATAGTAATTTAATACAATCTATAAAAGAAAAATATAAATTTTCAAGTAAACAAATTAATGCAGTATTAACGTTGCTTGAAGAAAAAAATACAGTACCATTTATTGCACGCTATCGTAAAGAACAGACTGGCGGGTTAGATGAAGTAGAAATAAAACAAATTAATGATGAATATCAATATATGGTTAATCTTCAAAAAAGAAAAGAAGAAGTTATACATAATATAGAAGAACAAGGTTTACTGACTACAGAATTAAAAAATGACATTTTAAAGCAAACAAAGCTACAAAGAGTTGAAGATTTATATAGACCTTATAAACAGAAAAAGAAAACAAGAGCTACGGAAGCGAAAAGAAAAGGTTTAGAACCTTTTGCAAAATGGCTCAAAAATCCTAGTTTAGAAATGACAATAGAAGAAAAAGCAACTCAATTTTTCAATGAAGAAATAGAAAATATAGAACAAGCAATACAAGGTGCGCAAGATATTATTGCAGAAAAAGTTTCAGATGAACCTAAATATAGAACTAAAATACTTAAAGACACTTTTCAGCATGGCAAAATTGTTACACAAAAGAAAAAGAATGCTGAGGATGACCAAGAGATTTTTTCAATGTATTATGATTATTCAGAACCAATTAAAAAAATTGCAAATCATAGAACATTAGCAATCAATCGGGGAGAAAAAGAAAAAATACTATCAGTTAAAATAGATATGGATATTCAAGGCATTGAGAATTTTATTCGTAAGCATGAAATGATTCATCATCATGAAGGTTCAACAATTATTGAAAATGCGATTGCTGATAGTTTGAAAAGACTAATCATGCCTTCGATTGAAAGAGAGATAAGAGGTGACCTAACAGAAAAAGCTGAAAAACATGCTATTGATGTATTCAGCGAAAATTTAAGAAATTTATTATTACAACCACCAATGAAAGGGAAACAAATTCTAGGAGTGGATCCTGCTTTTAGAACAGGTTGTAAATTGGCTGTAATAAATCCTTTTGGCACTTTTATAGCTAAAGGAGTAATATACCCGCATCCACCAGTAAATAAAAAGGAAGACGCGGAGAAAACGTTTGTTCAGTTTGTAAATAACTATGATGTTGATTTAATTGCTATCGGTAATGGTACAGCTAGTAGAGAAACAGAACAATTTGTAGCTTCAATGATTCAAAAACATAAATTAAAAACACAATTTATAATTGTTAACGAGGCTGGAGCTTCTGTTTATTCTGCTTCAGAAATCGCTCGTTCAGAGTTCCCAGATTTTCAAGTAGAAGAACGTAGTGCTGTTTCGATTGGAAGAAGGGTACAAGATCCGTTAAGTGAGCTTGTAAAAATTGACCCAAAATCAATTGGCGTTGGTCAATATCAACATGATGTTAACCAAAAAGCATTGGAGGGCGCGTTAACTTTTGTTGTAGAAACAGCTGTTAACCAAGTAGGTGTTGATGTAAATACAGCTTCACGCTCACTATTGCAATATGTGTCGGGTCTGTCTTCGACTATAGCCCAAAACATAATTTTATACCGTGAAGAAAATGGGCCTATTAAACACAATAAGGATATTGCCAAAGTAAAAAGGTTAGGTGCTAAAACATTTGAACAAAGTATTGGTTTTTTAAGAATTATCAATGGTAGCGAACCTTTAGATAATACATCAATTCATCCAGAAAGTTACCAAGCAACTTATCAATTGTTAAGTGAGATTGGTTTTAGTGCAGATGATTTAGGAAAAGCTGATTTGAAAGCAGCTTTAAATCATGTGGATTTGACTGACATGGCTACAAAGCTAAACATTGGCGAACCCACCCTTGAAGATATTATCAAGTCGTTAATTGCACCAAATAGAGATCCACGTGATGAATTTGAGACACCAATATTAAAATCGGATGTCTTATCGATTGAAGATTTATCGAAAGATATGAAGTTAAGTGGAACTGTAAGAAATGTGGTTGACTTTGGAGCCTTTGTTGATATTGGTGTTAAACAAGATGGCCTTGTACACATTTCAAAATTATCTAAAAAATTTGTTAAAAACCCAATGGATGTTGTCAGTGTTGGAGATATTGTTGATGTTTGGATATTAGATATTGATGACAAGAAAGGGAAAGTATCACTAACTATGATTGATCCTCATGGATAATGAAAAATTACAAAGCATGACAGAGTCTATTTCTATCACAATTTTTAAAAGGCCGTTTAAACATAAAGCTTATTTTAATAAACGACTTAGAACAACTGGGGGGCGTTATATACTGAATACACACAATATAGAAATAAATGCAAAGCAATATGACGCTTTCGGTGAAAAGGCAGTTATTGATATTATTAAACATGAATTATGTCATTACCATCTTCATATACAAGGAAAAGGATATAAACACAAAGATAAAGATTTCAAGTTACTCAGTGCGCAAACAGGTGCCCCGAGATTTTGTTCAGCAGTTGAAAGCTATGAGAATCGAGTTAGGTACATCTATAAATGCTCAAACTGTGGTGTGAAATATGCTAGAATAAGAAAAGTGAATTTAAATAAAATGCTTTGTGGACATTGCAAAGGGAAATTGATAGAACAAAGCCATTTTTAAATAGTGAATTTAAGTAGCAAGAGAGCTGATACTTTTCAGCTCTTTTTTATTTAAGAATCACTTTACACGTTTGATATTAAAAAGACGATATAATTATATGAAATTTGTGCATTTAATTAGATAAAATAAATAAAAATGAATATTTTACTCTAATTCGTTATTTGTATGTGTTGACGATATATAATTTATGTTATATGATATTAAACGTTGCGAAAATAATATGAAATTAAATGAAGGACTTATTAAGTTTGTTAAAGAAATTTTAAAAACTTATTGACAAAACATTTCAAACATATTACAATTGAGTACGTTAACTTGATGAATGGAAAATTTTAGCGTCAACCGAGCGGCCGTGGCGGAATGGCAGACGCGCTAGGTTGAGGGCCTAGTGGGATTTATCCCGTGGAGGTTCAAGTCCTCTCGGCCGCATCAAAATACATTACATATGATTTATATGAAAATATGCGGGTGTAGTTTAATGGCAAAACCTCAGCCTTCCAAGCTGATGTTGTGGGTTCGATTCCCATCACCCGCTCCATT
>NZ_KV826583.1:0-973 GCF_001835975.1 Staphylococcus sp. HMSC034G07 | reverse complement strand
GTATAAATTCTATTTAGGAGTGGTCAATGATGAATTACGAACAAATCAGAGAAATATTAAAAGATAATGATAATCAAGAAGTAGTTAAAGGAATAATAAGTTTTGAGTTAGGTATTGAAGATGAAGAATTATTAGATGAGATAAATGAGTTTTATTTCAGTAATAAATATATGCCTAACTTTTTAGACGCAGAAATTTGTGAATTTGCTAATTGCCATAAATATGGTTTTTAAAAAAATGAAGTATTGAAAGGGGGTGGTATTAGGTGAACAAAAATAAGAAAGATGAAGAAAAACAAAAAAAAGATGACCAATTCAATTTATTCCTAATCGGATTAAATTTACTTTTAGTCATCTTGCAAATAGTGCATGAACTATTATTGTTTTTCTAAAGGTAGGGGGTCATCCCCCCCTACTATCTTTCTTAATATATATTATACCATAGGAGAATTAAAATGAAAAATTACAACAAAACATTTTGTATCATGTTAAGTATTTTAGCGATTTTACAGATTATTGAATTGTTACTATAAATCAATTAGGAGTGGTCAATGATGAATGAAGTTTTGAAAAAACAAATTATTGAT
The DNA here is from genome assembly GCF_001835975.1 of Staphylococcus sp. HMSC034G07. NCBI lineage: Bacteria > Bacillati > Bacillota > Bacilli > Caryophanales > Staphylococcaceae > Staphylococcus > Staphylococcus sp. HMSC034G07. The sequence goes on along the minus strand of NZ_KV826583.1, from coordinate 387 downwards.
AAGGCTTATAATACAGCCAATATTAATAAAAACATATGGAATGATAGTGCATTAAACGAGATTAAATTACATTTATTAGGATTTTATGAAACGAATGGTCATTTATATGAGGATAGTCAGAGCAGGTTTATAGAAAATATAGAATTTGAAACAAATAAAGGTAAATTTTTGAAAGAACTTTACGAAAATAATCCACCTAATTTTGATGAACTTATAGATGAATTTGTTGAATGTCAGACAATCAATGAGTTAATAAATACAATCTTAGATGGTTATGGACTTGTATTAGAAAATGAAGTGATTATCTATTTTAAGGAAATTTAAACTAATATGATTAAAAAAGCCCTCATTTTTGAGGGCTTTTTGTGTGAAAAGACATATATCCAA
>NZ_KV826582.1:0-1193 GCF_001835975.1 Staphylococcus sp. HMSC034G07 | reverse complement strand
GCTTGGATCAATGGCTATTAGGCTCACTCCTTTTAAATTATCCTATTCGCCTATAATATAGGCGAATAGGAGTTTATCATACCAATTTTATTGTTATTTCTTGATTGCTAAATTCATATTCAAAATTGTACATACTTTGAAAATCTAATAACAAATCATATTTTGATTTAATTCCATTTTTTAGCTTGTAACAAATCTCAAATAAATCACGTATATAATCTGTTTTCATATACATTAATTCATTTGCATTATAATTTCTTTGTAATGATGTGATTTCAAAGTTTATCAGTGTTTCAAGTATTTCTTCCATATTACTTTCTGTTTTTGTTTGTCTTGATTCCATTGTGTCTTGTTCTGGCGTTTCTTTATCTGGTTTAATTACAACGACAGTTGGTGTTGGCACATGATAATTATTATCTTTATATTTTTGATAACCATTTTCTACTTCGTTTACATAACTGATAAATTCTTGCATTTCAACTTCATCTTCAACAGAAACAATTTCATAATTTAATTTCACTGGTGCAATTTCATTATAGTTTTTAAGAAAATCATTAATGTCTTTTTCACTACATAACGCGGAATTATAATATTGAGATAGTTTTCCTAATGAATCAAAATGATAATAAAGTTGTTCATCTATTGTGTACTGTGACTGTATATCTTTAGTGAGTTCTAATATATAATAATCAAACAATTCACATATTTCATTGTCCATTTCAAAAATACCTTTAACTTCTTTAAATTCATCTAGTAATACAACTAATTCTTCTTTTCTTTCCATAATAATAACCACCTTTATATTTTAGAATCTATTTTTTAAGGGAACGTATATTGAAAACTTTCTTATATTTCATCTTCATCATTGATAATCACTAAGTAACCATATTCATTATGTGCTAATATATCTTCTTCTTTAGATTTATCTGATACATGGAAATATTCCATTAGTCTTAATATGTCAAATTCATCTTGCAAGTCACTAAGTTTATAAAGTTCTAAAACATCTTTGATTGAGAAGTTATAACTATTAAGATAATTTAATAACTCCTTAATGTTACTATCAAAGTCATCTTTATTGTCTATTTCTATTAATGCCTTTCTGAAATAATCATGAGCTATTTTAAATTCTTTTTTCCTATCCATAACACTTAAATTTTTCATCATTGACCACTCCTAAATAGAATTTATAC
>NZ_KV826581.1:0-5293 GCF_001835975.1 Staphylococcus sp. HMSC034G07 | reverse complement strand
CAGAAGACTCCTTTTTGTTAAAATTATACTATAAGTTCAACTTTGCAACAGAACCTTCAAAGATATTAAAAACAAGGCCATTGGAGATATTATATATAATTTTATTGACGAAAATGGTAAGAAAATTGATTGTGAATGGAATAATCGTATTATTTCGTTAGAAATAGAAGAATATAAAAGAATTCCGTTGAAAATAGGTATAGCTGGTGGAAAAAATAAGGAAAAAGCTATAAAAGCAGCTTTAAATAATCATCTTATTGATGTTTTAGTTACAGATGAAAACACAGGCATGGAATTATTAGAAAAAAGAAACTAATATAATATGCGTGTTTAGTATCAATAGACTAATTAACCACTTCCGTTAAATTTATTAAATAGTATATAATTTGAGTTTTAAAACTTGGTATAATAAATTAAACAATAAAATAAAGCTATGAAGTTCGCTTTTGATCGTCTTATGAGACCAATGAATGGCTTCTGTTAAACACTCACGCACGTTATACGTGTGTTTAACAGGAACCATTTTTTTGTTTGTTGAAGGGAGACAGAAGAATGAAAAAGCTTGTTAGATTGGTTATTGGTGAAGAAGTCCAAGTTCAAAGAGTAAATCAACTTAATGATATCTGGTTCAGAATTACCTGTTTTTGAAAAATTAAAAAAAGAAGTTGATGGAGGCCAAATTAATATATTTTATAGCTGAGAGGAAATTTATATCTTAACTAAACATATACAAAGATCATAAACATTCATTAGTGAAACAGGTATTATATTAAAAAAGCGTACGAATTTGTACGCTTTTTTCTTGTGTTATTATTAAAATCTCATAACAGGAAAATATTATGAGATTTTAGACGCTGTCAGAACGTCTCTTTTACATCGAGTGACATTGAATCAAAGTCTTTGTATGTTAATGATATATAAAATTATTTAGTAGATTCATTATAGTAAGCTAGATTAGTTGCTCTACTTGTTTTTATTCTCTTTTGCCTCTAATTTATTGAGATAACGATAAATAGTTGTACGTGAAACTTGCCACTGCTCTGCAATTGTTTTAATTGGCGTACCATTATCATAAAGTGTCTTAAGTAAGTTTAAATCTTGTTTATTTAATTTTTCAGGTCTACCTCCATATCGGCCTCTAGCACGTGCTGCAATTCGACCGGCTGATGATCGCTCTAAAATTAAATTACGTTCAAACTCTGCAAATGCTGCGAATAAATGAAATAATAATTGTCCTGTAGAACTTGATTTATCCATCGTTATATTTTCTTCTAAACTATGAAAACTCACACCTCGTTCGTTAAGTTCATTAACTAACGTGATTAAATCCTCCATGTTCCGTCCTAGTCTATCTAATCTCCAAACAACAATCGTATCTCCTGACCTCGCAAATTCAATTGCTTTATCTAAACCAGGTCGCTTACTTTTTGAACCACTCATATGGTCATTAAATATCTTTTCACAGCCATATGTATTTAATCGATCCTCCTGTAAATTCAAATTTTGTAATCCAGTTGAAACTCTTGCATAACCTATTTTCAAAATACAGACCTCCTATATACACCTTTAGTGTACCATAACTTGATTACGAGGTCTTTTGTGAACATAGATTTTTTGTTGGGTTTTTGAACACATAATTCTATGTAATACTTACTTATTTAGACATAAAACAAGAGTGTACAGAAAATGGTTATTTTCTGTACACGCTTTAATCTAATCAACTTTCGTATACTTTCAATGTACTCTTAAGTTCTTTGACTAGCATATTCCTTAATTGAATTGGGGATTTTATTTTTACATCTTTTCCAAATGTTAAAAACAGAGATTTCAAATATTCTAATTCTTGAGATTTAATCAATAAATCAATATATCCATAGTTTTGATGTTCTATCATCAAATTTTTTTGTAACCAATACTCGTCATTGCATTTCTTTATACCTTCCTTATTGAACTCTGCTTGTAAACGTTGACTTTCATGTTCATTAGGATCACTTTGTATATTATTTAAATATTCATTAAGCTGGAAATCTATATTGTGATATTTTTTTGTGAATGTAATATCTTTAATTCTATCAACTCTAAAAGTACGCATTTCCTTCTTAATCAAATCATATGAGGGAACGTACCAATTTCCACTATACGCATATAAACCAATAGGTATTATTTTACGTATAGAATTTTCTTTTACAGCATGGTAGCTAATCTTCAATATTTCACTATTAACTGAAGATAGTATTATATTTTTCAAACTTATATCTATAGGTTGCTTTTTTGAATTCCAGAACTTGAAATATTGATTGTATCTTTTTATTAATTTTTTCGCATCTAATGGAAATGATAAGTATAATTTTTCTTTTACAGTTTGTATATTTATATCAAAGGGAATTTGTTGATAAAATTCTAATGATTGAAAGGCAAAATAAATTGATATTGCTTCTTCTTCATTAAAGATAATAGGTGGAAGTATTCTATTTTCTAACACTCTATATCCCCCATACTTGCCAACTTCAGTGTATAAAGGTATGCCTAATTCACTTATTTCTAACAAATATCGATGAGCCGTCCTTATAGAAATAGAAAACTCTTCGGATATTTCTCTAGCAGTAAATTCTTTCTTATTATTAATATACATAATGAGGTTAAATATTTTTTGGATTTTATTTATATTAATCTCCTCCTAATCATGACAACTTATGGCAAGTTTATATAGTAATATTAACATAAACATTGAAGGAGGAATTTTACATGAGAGCTATTACGCTAAATGAATTTGGCAATGCAGAAAAATTGAATTTGAATGAAGTTAACTTACCTAAAATAAATGAAAATGAAGTTTTAATAAAATTATTTTATGCTGGTATTGGTCAGTGGGATATTTTTGAAAGAGAAGGTGGATATGAAAAAATGCTCAATTTATCAGTTGATTTCCCTTATATTTTGGGTTCTGAGGGTGTTGGAGAGATCATAAAAATAGGAAAAAATGTAAAAAACTATAAGGTTGGAGATATAGTGTGTGCAGTGAGTTTTTTAAATTCTAAAGGGGGTTTTTATGCAGAATATGTAGCAGTACCTGACTCTCATGTATATTTGAAACCACGGTGCTTAAGTTATGAAGAATCTTCTGCTATATCTGGTATTGGACTTACTGCATATAGAGGATTGGTAGATGTATTAAATATCAAAAAAAATGATAATGTTCTTATTCATGGGGCAAGTGGTGGAGTAGGACATATTGCCATTCAAATAGCAAAATCATTTGGTGCAAACATTTTTGCTATAGTATCAGGTAACGATGGTATCAGATTAGCTAAAAGTCTAGGTGTCAATAATGTTGTTGATGGAAAAAAATTTAATTCACAAGAAATCATGTCAATGTTTGATATTAATCAATTTGATTCAGCTTTTTTCACCACTGGTGGTATTATAGCAGATCAACTAGTTGAAAATATAAAACCTAATGGAAAAGTTGTATTTCCTTACGGAATCCAAGAACTTAATATTGATAGAAGTGATTTAACAGTCAAACCTTACTATGCTGACATTGACTTAAATTTACTTACCTCATTCTTAAATTGGATAAATTCAAACCAGCCAACTATTCACGTAGATAAAGTGTTTGATTTAGATAAATATAAGTCAGCTCATTTGGCATTAGAACAGCATTACGTTGGAAAACTATGTTTCTCAATATTTAAGTAGTTAACTCATATAACTGTAATTATTATAAATTTATAAAATTAATAAAAAAACCAACGAACACTTTAAAAATGTTCGTTGGTTTTTAATTTACTAAGTAAAATCGTTCTCATATATCAAGTAAAGTGACAAACAACTTATTTTGTATTATTAGGGTGTACCCTAAATATATAATTGAGTTTAAAATAAAAAACAGTAAATTAAGATGGAAATTTCATATCCTTGCTTTCCTTATCACTATAAATATTTGTAAAAAAGGTGATTTTTTTATATACGATATTTTATTATTGAATTATAAAAAAATATATGCGATAGGTGTTACTATAATTAAACTCAATACAGTTCTCTCAAACCATATAACCACTAAATCTCTTATGCGGATGGGTATATCAGTAGAGAGAATACTAGGCACACTAGCTGAAAAGAATATAATTGTAGAAACAGAAGTAACAGCAATTATAAATTTAGTGATTAATGGTGCTTCGACTACAATTAATGAAGGCAAAAACATTTCTGTTATACCAATAGCTGCGCCTTTTGCAGTTAAAAAGGAATCTGGTATTTGAAGTATCCAAGTTAATGGATAAAAAACATATGCTAAATAATCGAAAATCACTGTATATTCTGCGAGTAACAAGCAAATTAAACCTATTGATAATATGGTGGGTAAGATATTCATAGTCATAATCAGACTTTCTTTGAAATTCAACCAAATATTTTTCATCACGTTAGGTGATGATTCAACAGTTTCCATTGCTTTTTCCCATGCAAAAAGTAGCTTTTTTTTACCTTTTAATTCGCTTGTATCTTCTTCTATAAATGGCTGATCATAATATGTGTTGCTAATTTTACTGATAGGCCAAATCCTAACTGTACAAGCTGTTACTGCAGCAGTAACAAACAAGGTAGACCAAAAATATAAATTCCATATATCCATTAAGTGTAAGGTTTTAGCAATAACTATCATAAAAGCTACAGTAACTGTAGAAAAGCCGGTTGCTATGATAACAGCTTGTTTTTCCGTGAATTTACCTTCTTTATACTCTTTATTCGTTATAAGTAAACCCACAGCAAAACTAGCAACAAAAGATGCTAAAGCATTAACTGCTGAACGTCCAGGCGTTTTCCATATCGGGTACATAATTTTTTGCGCATAAACACCTACAAATTCTAATAAGCCATATCCTACTAATAAAGCTAATACCGCGCCTCCTGCAGGTACTGTTAATCCTACCGGAATTACCAAATAGTTAAAAACATACATTCCCGTTTGTTCATTAAGTAACCAACTTGGCCCAATGTTAAAAATTAACAAAACGCCTATAATGACTCCCAAAACTTTAAATAAACTAAAAATTGTTTCAACGGTATTCCGATTCCATGTCCCTTTAATAAATGGATAAATAGCACCTAGTATAATGATAATCATTATGAATATCTTAGTTAAAAGAGGTAATGCGCTACTTATCCATGTGACAAAATGATCTAATAAAATTGAAGAGTTATTATTAATCGTTACCGGCACAAAAAATATAGCAATTCCTATAAGACTATATACAAAAAACGGTTCTGTTGCAAAGTAAAAAATATAGCTAAC
>NZ_KV826580.1:0-2940 GCF_001835975.1 Staphylococcus sp. HMSC034G07 | reverse complement strand
ATTATACTATAAATTCAACTTTGCAACAGAACCCTTAACGTTGTATTTCTAAAGGTATTAGTAGAGAACCTTCCTCCACATACCATGACAGCATTTAGGATAATGATTGCTGGTGTAACTGCTATGCTTATCGTTATTTTTGGAAGGTCATTGAGAGCTTTAACTATAAAAGAGTGGGTGTTTACTGCTTTTGGTATGATTTTTGGGGTCATGATGCACCACCTGTTTTTAGCGATAGGTTTGATGACGACGCCAGCATCAACAGGTTCACTCATATTATCTTTAGTGCCATTAGCCACAGCAATACTAGGCATGATATTTTTAAATGAAAGACTAACTAAGATGCGATCGGTTGGATTTGTTTTAGCTTTAATCGGTGTCTTCTTTATACAAGGCGGTTCATTTTCAGGGTTACAATTATCACAAGGCGAATTTGTCTTGTTTATATCAATGTTTGCACAAGCCATTAGTTTTGTCTTTATTAAAAAGGCGACGGCAACTTTGGATTCTAAACAGGTTACAGCGATTATGAATCTTGCTGGATCATTTGGACTATTGGGTATTAGTTTGATTACTGAACCATCTGGATTGTCTGAGATGACTGATTCGACAATTGGTGTATGCGGAATATTACTCTTATCCGGTGTTGTAGCGACAGGTTTTGGTCATATGGTCTTTAACTCAGCTATTCAAAAAATTGGTGCTTCTAAAACTGCAATATTTAATAACTTTGTCCCATTCTTTGGTGTCGTATTCTCTGTTATTTTCTTAAAAGAACAAATAGCTGCCACCCAATTGATTGGCTTTGTGTTTATTGTCGCCGGTGTACTCTTTGGTACGGGTTATTTAGAGCGACTATGGATGAAACGTAAATTGAAAAGAGGCTAGAGATTTCAGATTCTCTAGCCTCTTACTTTATGCTGTTTTCTTTTTCTCGATGAAGTTCTTCAGCCAGATGACGATAAGAGAAGTGATAATGATCCACACAAATATCATGCTGTAACCATTATTTAATTCTTTACTGAAGAAAAGAATTTCTTTTAATCCATCTGCATATATTCTTAAAGGTACCCAAGGATAGATATAATCTCTATAGAAATCAGGTAACATTTCCGGTGGTAATTGAATTGCTGCAATACTAAAGAACATCAAGAGAACAAATAGTACTATACTCGGAAGTTTCAACCATTTCAGTACTGCAAAAATCATCAACATAAAGGCTGCAATAACAAGTGATAAGTACAAGGCCATTGTATTAAATGACTCATACTGAATATCCATGATTAATGTTGAAAACCAAGTTGCGAAGTATCCTGCTGTAAGTGCGTAAACAAATGGAGCTATAGATTGAACTAAGTTAAAGCTGTACTTTTGTCCAAGACTGTTAAATCTTTTACCATTATCAGAGAAGTACAGCATGACTGCACCAACAATAGAAATAATCCATGTAAACGCAAGGAATGCCATTGGAATGTTAGCGAGGCTTCCTGCTTCATTGACCTTAATTACCTCAGATTCAATGGGATTAGATATAGCGTCGACCATATCGGGTGATATTGGTGAAATCATATTGGATAATCCTTGAAGTGGACTATCTGAACCTTGAGCTTCTAAGACAGGCTGCAGTTGAGATTTCATTTCTTCTGTTTTTGTCTCAATACCTGAAACAATCTGTTTGCTGATCTGCTGATTCATCATGGAGACCATATTATTTAGAGCTGTTTCGATTTGAGACGCAGCCATAGCAGAAGCGCCTTCATTAACATATATATTAACATTTGCTTTTGTCATTTCTGCAGATTGTAAGCTCATAATATTCTCTGAAAAATCCGCTGGTAGTTCTATTGCGCCATAAATATCACGTTGATCCATTGCATCTTCCATTTCATCAACAGAATCGTAAGATGTGAATGACACCATATCCGGTGCGTTTTCACTGATTTGATTTTCGATCGTTTGTCCCATTTCACCTTCATCATTAATGACTAAACCGATTGGCATATTATTCGGTTCTACCTTGACTATTGGTGAGAATGCTGGAAGCATGATTAAGGTGAAGACGATAACAAATAAAATTGGGACTAGAAAAATTTTGTTTGAATTTTTTAGTTTATCCATTTAAACACTCCTTAATGAACATATTGTTGAATAACTTGTGACTTTATTGTATTCTGCATTTAAATCAGTTGCCATAAGCAAAAACCGCCATTTTATTGAGTACTCAACATTTGAATTAAATATGTTCATTAAGAAAAGAGGGACACTATGGACCGAAGACAAAAGAAGACCAGACAAGCAATTATCGATGCGTGTTTTGATTTAATGAAAAGTAAAGACTTACATCACATTACTATTAATGATATTGCTGAAAAGGCAGATATTAATAGAGGGACTTTTTATTTACATTTTGAAGATAAGTATGACATGATGAAGCAGTTTGAAAATGAAATGATCGGTAAGCTAGAAGCAGTGTTTCGTGAGAATCTACCGACAGAAAACTTTAACCAAGAATTTTTACCATCTCGTTACGATACCTTGATTGAAATCCTTCAGTGCTTTAAAGACAACCAAAAACTCATGCAGTTGTTTCTTCAATCTAACCATATCAACTCATTTGAGAAGAAATTACAAGAAAAGATGTTATTTCTAGTGGGTGATGAGTTTAGTGAATTTATAGAGCGTCTCAACATTAGCATTCCAAAAGAAGTTTTAGTTGTCGTCTTTACTTCAGTTTATATCGGCTTAGTTAAATATTCATATACTTCAGAAGATGAGCTGGATATAGAAAAAACTGCAGACTATATCTTTAAAATCGTCCTACAGGGTCCTGCTAAAGTGATGGGTTTTTATGAGTCTTAAACTTTCGTTAATGTTCGGTTTTAATGTGTAAATATTATCATTTTTAGGGTTCTGTTGCAAAGTAAAAAAATATAGCTAACC
>NZ_KV826579.1:0-3937 GCF_001835975.1 Staphylococcus sp. HMSC034G07 | reverse complement strand
GGTTAGCTATATTTTTTTACTTTGCAACAGAACCTTAAATGAACTAACTAGCATATTTTATACAAAATCTACACGAAATAACATAGATGTAAATTTAAAAGTTATAACAAAATAATCAAACCATTAATTGCTACTTGTAGATAAAATTATCTACAAACCCTCGACCTCTTACCAAAGGTCGAGGGTTAAATTTACATAATCGATGATTATCAGAAGTTCGATTCACATAAAAAAGCACGACAAGTTTATGAACTTGTCGTGCCTTTTTTATTACAATTAATTACCAAATAAACGACTCCAAAACCCTTTTTTAGGGGTCTGTTCTCCCCTATCAGCAGTCTCACTCTCTATTTCTTCAGATAGTTTATCATCTTTTGGGAACTCATCTTCTTTTATACTGTCACCCTTTTCCTCTTCAGCTACATCTTTATGTTGTACTTCTGTTGGATGTTCATTTTCTTGTTCTTGATCAATATCTTTAGATTCTTCAGTAAATGTTGCTTCTTGTGAATTAACGTTTTGTCTATCATTAACAGATGTATCAAAGGAATAATTAAGCTGTCTTTCTTCCTCTAATTGATTCTCCAATTTTTGAATCTTTTTATTACTTTCTAAAGCTAATATTTGCTGATTCTCTAAAAGTCTATTAAGTGTATTTATTTGCTCTTTATCTCTATTTGATTGTTCTTTATATATAGCTACTTGGTTATATAATTGTTTTATTGTCTCATCTTTCACCAGGTTATCATTATTAGGTTCAGCTTCTTCTTTTTTTTCACCTTCAAAATCATCATTCTTATTTTGATTTTTTCTTATTCGGTTTACTACTATAGTTTCATCTTCACCGGATAAGTAATTTACGTTATCGATTTTTTGAAATTTTACATTTGCTTTTTTAGCATTATTATAAACAGTCATTTTTGTTACGTTTAATTCATCGGCAATTTCCTTCATACTTTTCATATAATGGCCTCCATATAATTATACATATGACATTTATACCATTATATAGCTATTATACTTGTTATTACAAGGACATATAATTCATTATACATATAGCTATATATGGTTATACGTATAACTATATAGGATTATATGTATAAACTTTCAACCCTATATGTATAGGTGTTATATACCCTTTATACTTGCTATATAAGCGTTTATACGCTGTTATATGACATAACCATATAAAGGTATTATACGAAGTTTTATCTTTTTTGAAAATGCATACATCCAAATGTATATAAACAATTTAACAAAGCTTTTAAAAGTGTTATTATAAATATATATAAAAGAAACCCAACTACGGGAATAGTCAGGTTTTTTCGGTAATAAAACAAGTGATTTGTTTGTTTATATATTTGTTATATTCTTATTATATATTCTAAGAATTATTAGTGCAAGTCGAATACATATAAACTTACTTATAGCTTTTTATTACCTCTTTTAGAAATTTAAATATGAAAGAGGTTTTTGTATGTCCAACTTTAACATTAAAGAAATCCAAAAAGAGAAATTTTATCAATTACCTAAAGTGTTTTTTACGAATCCTAAATATGTTAATTTGTCTAACGATGCAAAAATAACATGGTCAATATTAAGAGATCGTTTAGATTTATCTATAAGAAATAATTGGGTAGATAAAAATGGAGATATATTTTTTATTTATACCAATGAAAAGCTTAAATCTATTTTAAATATTAGTAGTCCAAATAAGTTATCTAAAATTAAAAAAGAATTAACTCAAGCTGATTTATTCAATCAAATAAGAGTAGGTTTAAATAAACCTAATAAATTATATATTAAAAAACCGGAAGTAACAGAAGCTGATGTATATTATATTTCACAACAAGAAAATGATATAGAACAGCGTAATAACACGGACGTATCAAATTCATACGTCCAGAAATATGATAATGATACATCAAGAAATATTAATTTAATACATCATGACATATCAAAAGAATACACTAATGATACTGACTTAAGTAATACTGATTATATAGAGACTGAGAATAATGATACGCATGATATGAATGATACATATAACAATTCAACAAACCACAATCATTCGAATCATACAAATCATCAACAAACCGAATTTAATAATGATGCACTTAAATTCCAAGTTCTCGAAGAATTGCCACAACAAATCAAAGATTACTTAAGTAATTTTGAAATTAGAGAAATTCGTATTATTAAAAGTGTTTTACTCAAAGGGAAGAAATCATTTAATAATGCACATGATACCTATTATCGTTTAGAAGATGTTGAATTTGAAATTGTCAGTGTCTTAAAACGTTTTAAAGCGATGCTGCTACAAAAGAATGAAACCGTTGAAGCTATGCAAGGATATTTAATGCAATCGATTAAAGCTGAACTTGAAGAAATACACGCACTTAATATGCGTCGTCAAAACATGAAACAACATAATATCTTTAACCAATAATTTAGATAATTTTACAGCAATCAAAGAAACCTCTAAATATTCGGTTAAGTCATCTGATTTTTTAACTGATGATGAAAGAAATCAAGAAATCGTGAATGACTTGGAAAAAGGTTTATACCGAAAACATATGTTGAGTTATGGTGGATTGCTTAAACAAAAACATAAAATTTTAAATTTAGACGATGCCGAAGATGGCAATTTAATTAATACAAGTAACGAAGAAGAAAAAGCACATTCAATTACGGCAATTTGGAATTTTGAAAAACAAAATTATTACTTAAAAGATTTGAAACGTTAGCTTAAAAGCTAGCGTTTTTTTATGTATTTTTGCCCCTGCGGGAACTATAGCGTTCAACTGGCATGGTTGCCCAGTTTTTATCGCAAAAAATAATTTTGTGCGTAAATGGGCAGTGTCTCAAAAATTCGACACTGGTTTTGCTCAAATTTTTGTTTATGAAAATAGCATATATTTATTTGGCTCATATTTGCGTTTTAAGAGCTTATATATGTTTTTAGGCATAAAACTATATGATTTACCCCTAAATCTTTAAAATACCCCCTTAAAATTCAAAATAAAGGTATTTAAATTTTAAATCGTTCTTGTGATAGAGCTTACTTAAAAAGGAGCGTTTACTATGTCTATTTTAATGTGGATTGGGATTTTTGTTGCAGTTTTTATTGGTGGTATTGGAGTGTTTTTATCTTACTATTTTGGAGAAAAGAAAAATAAATAGACCACGTATTTATGCCGAGAAAATTTATTGACCAACTTTGACCTTTATGTTATATACATAGTGAAAATAGTTATATGCTTTATAGGGAGGGGTTGATATGAATTTAGATAAAAATTCAAAAAAACTAATTCCTTTTAAGAATATGTCTAATTTTGATGGTGTATTTGAATTTAGCCCTTTTGTTGAATTCGAATTCAACAGTAATTGGGAAGCGTATTTAAATGATTTGGATTATGTCAAAAATATTAATCAAAAAATAGGTTAAATATGATAAGGAGTGATTGTTATGACTTATGATTTAAAACCATTTGGAAGAGATTATTTTGATATGACACCTAGTGAATTATTTAGAGATTTTGGAAGACAATTTTTTAGTAATTTCCCTGATGAACAAGGTATAAAAACTGATATTAGTGAAAAAGACGATAGATATGAATTAAAAGCAGAGCTTCCAGGGTTTTCAAAAGACCAAATAGATATTTCTTATGAAAATGATATGCTAATAATTTCTGCTGAAAATAATCAGGTAAATGAAGAAAAAGATGATGAAGGGAAAGTCATTCAAAAAGAAAGATCTTATAGTAATGTGAAGAGAATGTATTCACTTAATAATATAGATGAAGATAATATTGAGGCTAAATTTGAAGATGGTATTTTATCTGTAGATTTACCAAAAACTGAAAATAATCAAAGAAAAGTAATAGATATCAAGTGATAGTTAAAAAGAGATGTGAAAATATTTTCACATCTCTTT
>NZ_KV826578.1:0-7995 GCF_001835975.1 Staphylococcus sp. HMSC034G07 | reverse complement strand
AGATGTCTATAAAAACAGTGAATATTTACTTTGGGATAACATAAAAGCAATTGAGATCATTCACAATAATCAAAAGTATTTGCATGAAAGTAAATTCATTAAGTTCAAAAGGAATACATGGACTTTAACTAAAGCAGAATTAAAAATTGATCTTAACTTTCATAAAAAGGTTTCGTGGAAAATGAATAAAGAAAAAGATTAATTTTAGATACAAAAGTATACTTTTAAACTTGTAAAAAAGTATACTTAATGATATAATATAAATAGTTTAAATTATGAGGTGATCAAAGTGTCAAAGAAATTTTGGGATATTCCCAATGAGTATCAACAAATGATAGACAACTTAAAATCGAAAGACAAAGCCTTAACAATAACAATAAATATGTTTAAAGGGGGCGTTGGTAAATCAACACTTACAAATATATTTGGTTATATCGCTAATAAATATGATTTAAAAGTGTTATTTGTAGATAGTGATCCTCAAAGAACATTAACTAAGAAAATAGATAAGAATTTTAAAACAACACAAGATGCTGAACTATCTTTTATGGAAGCGATTAAGCAAGAAGATATAACTAGGGGAATATCAAAACTTAATGATAATATTGATATAGTCAAAGGTGATTGGAACCTAGCATGGTTTGATAGATATTCAAGACGAGCATTAAATATCAAAGATGAGTTTTATATGTATGATTATTTATTAGAAAAAGTTAGAAAAGATTATGATCTAATATTTTTAGATTCTGTACCAACGACTACTACACTAACACATAATTGTATAGTAGCTAGTGATTATATTTTAGTACCGGTTGAATCAGAAGAAGATTGTTATGAAAATGCGAAAGATTATATGTTCTATTTGTCAGAAATGACACAGTACAATTCAAAATTAGATGTATTAGGTATGATTGTATATTTAACCGAAGATAATAATAAAACTAATAGTATTTACTTAAATAAATATAAGAATGAATTTAAAGCATTAGTTTTTGAAAATATAATTAATAGATTAAGACGTGTTATGACTTGGGGATCAAAAGGGATAACTGAAAATGAGCCGTATGATAAGAAAACACTCACACAATATAATAATGTATTTTGGGAGTTTATGAACAAATTAAAAGAAAGAGGTAGTTTAAATGACTAATAATGAAAAAAATTTCTTAAATAATTATGTAAGTGGAAAAGATGAAAGTGAAAAAAAGGAAACGCCAATGACAAAGAAAAAGAAAACTGATTATAAAATGGTTAAATTGAATAATGAAATACACAGTGAACTAAAAATGAAATCGGTACAGAAAGGTATTTCTATGCAAGAAATGAATGAAAGAGCATTAAGAAAATATTTAGATGAAATTTAAAAAAAGCCGTAGGTATCTTGGCAGAAGCTACGACTTTTTAAATGAAAGCATTTATAAAAATACTAACAAATATATACTAATTTATAATTGCTGATTAATCAATAGGAGGCATTTATTATGAGTAAACAATGTTTAATTGAACTAATTGATTTAATGTTAGGCTTAACAGATAAAGAAAAAGATGATTTGTATGATATGGATATGAGAAAAGTTGAATTTAGATATAAAATGGCTTTAACTGAAAAGACAGATGAAATGATTGGATAAAAGGAGGTAATAATAATGACAAAATTTACTTTATTATATATAAATGAGGTTATAGATTGTAAACTATTGTGTGATTAGAGTGTAAAAACAGGAGAAATATCAAAACCAATAACGAACGTTTTTGTTACATTTTTTGAGGTGTCTGCTATTTAACAACCAAAATTTTCACCAAATACCTTTCAAACTTATAAAAAATATGGAGTTATTAACTTCAATATTTTTTTATCTACTAAAACCAAAACTTGTAACATAATCTATGTTACAATATTGCTATAATATATGAGAAAAGTTACAATCTCATTGTCTTTCATTTGCATTGAGAAAAATTTTAAAAGGCGACTAGAAAATAATGTATAAAAAAATAGGAACTAAAATTAATGAAAATGAGTTTAAAGGAATTATAGAAGAAAATTTTGAAAAAATTAGTGCAGAATTTATATTACCATATGCAGACGGCGTTACTTATATAAATAATAAGGAGGCAAAAGATAATGAGTGAAACAGTGTGTATATTACATGACGAAGAATTATATCCATATGGAATATTTACTAACGAAAGTCAGTTAATATATAAATATGATAATTTCGATAAGAGAATTAAAAAATTTAGTAAAGATGATTTAGAAGTAAGTACGATAGAATACTTTGATATTTTTAAAGTAGACGGAGTGCAAAAAGTAATATGTAGTTATGGGGATTATGTAAATAAAAAAAGAAAGCAATCAAACAATGAAACACACGACAATATTCAAAATAATATTTTGATATTTATATTTGATTTTGACGAAATTACTAATAAACCACGAATTATAGGTGTTTTCAAAAATGTAGATACCCTAATAGAGAAATATAAAATATTTAGTAAAGAAACTAATATTGATTTAGACGCTTTACAATTTCATGCTATTAAAACACCTCTAAATGAATATAAAGCAGGCGGATTTATAACTCTTACTACTTGTGGTGGTATGTTAGATAGAATGGAAGAAGATGAACTTAAAGAACTATTTAATTCAAAGGAAAAGGAGTAATTTAAATGTTTGGCAATGAACAAAATGAAGTAGAAAAGTATTTAATTAAAGAGGGGTATGAAGATTTTAAATTCTTGCGAAAAAACGGAGGTTCATATTTCTATGAAGTCGTTACATTTTGGAGTGGTAAGCACATTATTAAAGTAAGTAATGGATTTTTCGGTTGGAAAAAAGAAAAAGTAAGCAAATAAAAGAATTACTTATAAAAGAGG
This sequence comes from Staphylococcus sp. HMSC034G07, assembly GCF_001835975.1. Lineage (NCBI taxonomy): Bacteria > Bacillati > Bacillota > Bacilli > Caryophanales > Staphylococcaceae > Staphylococcus > Staphylococcus sp. HMSC034G07. The sequence goes on along the minus strand of NZ_KV826578.1, from coordinate 5,121 downwards.
AAATAAATTATGGCTAAAGTAGGATATGCACGTGTTTCAACACGAGATCAAAGTTTAGATTCACAAATAGACGCTTTAGAAAAATACGGTTGTGAACGTATCTTCAGTGAAAAGGTTAGTGGGCGTAAGAAAAAACGAACGGAATTAGATAAATGTTTAGATTACTTGCGTGACGGTGATACGTTAGTTATTTATAAGTTAGACCGTTTAGGAAGAACGACTAAACAACTTATAGAGTTATCACAATGGTTAGATGATAATAATATAGACTTACAAATCATTGATATGAATATATCAACTAATGATGCAATGGGGAAAATGTTTTTTACCATGATGAGTGCTTTTGCAGAACTTGAAGCTAATCTATTAAGTGAACGTACGAAAAAAGGTTTAGAATCTGCAAGAGCAAGAGGACGTACAGGTGGTCGCCCTAGATTACCAGATTATAAAAGACGTGAAATCAAGTTTTTATATGATGAACAAAAATTGACTGGTGCAGAAATCGCTGAACAAACTGGTGTAAGTCGTACAACTGTATATCGTGTTATTAAAGAGAAGTAAATATTTAAAGGAGGAATTAACGTGAAAATAATGATTGATTGGATAAAAAACAGAAAATTAAATAATACAAGTGCATTTTTTGTTGGAATTGCATATACTATTGCTATATTATCACCCTATTTTTACATTTGGCTCATACCAGATAAGTACATATTAAATAACGTTAGTGATAATATAATGACTATCTTAATTCCAACATTTGTTAATTTGCTAATTATACCAGCTTTTAAAATTATTTCTTTTTACCAAAACATAGACGAAAAAATAATTAAAGATGAAGTTACAGATGAAAAAATAAAGTATTATAATGAAAAACAAATAGTTTATACAGAAGCATTACTAACATGCACAACTGCATTACCTATATTTTTGTTGTATGTATATCAAGGAACTTATATTTTATCTCAAAAACAACCAGAATTGACTATATGTGTAACGATAATTATATCAATCATTCTAGCAATTATTGGTGTATGGGCTTTGATTAAGAAATTCAGACGCTGAGATATGCACTGTATTGCATTGAAATATATATTATAGGGAGGGAAGTCTGTATGAACAAAACAGAGGACTTTAGAAATTATCCTAAAATTTTAAAAATAGAAGATGACGGTAAAATTATTGCATTAGATAAAAACGGACAAATAAACACTGACTTAAATATCCATACAATAGATGATGATAAACAACGTCTAGTTTTTGGCAAGGTCATTTACAATCCATATAGTAGAACTGAACGAAACTATGATGATTATAATAAACGTCCAGAAGATTATTACAACCAACGTGATAGGGAGAGAGAATGGCAATTACAACAAGAAAATAAAAAAGCAAAATCTAAAAGTAAATGGCTTGGTATTCTACTAACAATTGCAATTGTTGTCATTGTAGGAATTATTGCTATGAATTTTTTATCTAATAAAAATCAAGAAAGTAATTCAGAAGTCGCTAATAATGAACAAGTACAACAACAAAATGAACAATTAAAGCAAGAAATAGATGATACTAAAGAAGAATTAAAAAATTCACAAAACAATGAACAACAAACACAACAAAGTATTAATGAATTACAGACTAAAGTCGATAATTTGAAACAAAATAATCAAAATCAAAGTGCAGCGAATGAATTTCAAGACGGAGTTAATCAATTACAAGAAGCACAAAATAGCAAAGAAAATGGCAATAAAAACGAAATGAAAGACCAACTAAAACAAGTTGAAGATAAAATTGATACTGAAAAAATTAGTGAAGAAAGTAAAAATCAATGGGAAAAATTCAAAAGTTGGCTAAATGATAATTTTTAATTTACTGATTTGTAAAAAATGTATAGAAATTGAATAAAAAAGCGTCTAACATATTAGTGTTAGACGCTTTCACATCACGACCACAGTCATCACGTAGCTTAGCACAAAAAATGTGCTAAAAGTATTATAACACATAAAACTAATAGCTAGTGTTTAAGTAAAAAAAGGGCAAAAAGCCCTTTTTTTTAATCTTTGTAGTCTGTTATTTTAAATTGATTTTTGTAATCAAATTTTAGTGTATATGTGCCTGTTGTTGTATAATCATTATTACTTTTTGTAAGTTTAATATTTAATTTATTGTTGCTACGCTCTATTGTGTCAAAAGACTTAATCTTATAATTAATTTTTTGTTTATGCTTTGTTTCTTTTTTGATACGTTTTGCTAGTTCTGTTCCCTTATCAATATCATTTTTAATATAATCATAATCTCCTTTGTCATATGCTTTGTTTAGATGATCCATATAATCTTCCAAGAATGATTTAGCTTCTTTTTTAATATCTTCCGTATCATGTTTATAACGCTTAATTTTAGGTAAATCAAATTTTAAATTTATATTTTGTGGCTGGTTATCACCATTTCTATTTAAACTTATAGTTTCTGATTTAAAAACTTTGTCATCAATTTTACCTATAGCTTGAATATTAAATGTTTTATTCTCAAGAGGATACTTGCCATACACTTTGTTTGGATTATATTCTTCTTCTTGATCGTTAATCATTAGCTTAATACTATTATCATCTAAGAGTTTTTTAGCATTAGTGTTAGCTTTAAACCAACCTTGATTAAATGAATCATCAGCAATTATTTTTCCATCATTATTTCTATTTTCTGTATTAAAAAACAATTGACCATTGACTTCACCTATTATTTTGTTGTCTTTGATAGTTTTTTTAGTATCTATACTATATTTACCTACAAAGAAATCCCCTACTTTTGATATAGAATTTTTTTCAGTAGAAGTTTTAACTTTTTTACCAAGTTTATATTCATATATCGCATTGTTACTATATTCTTTAACATAAACTGGATATAATTGTGGCTCAAAAGTTATTTTATCTAAAAAGAAATATTTTTTTCCATCTTTTTTGATAGATAATAGGGTTTTATCTTTATTATCAGTAATTTCCCCTAGTTTAACGGAATAGTGCTTATCTTTTTTTATATTTTTCTTGATATTATTAATCTCTTTTTGAAATTGTTTATAGTTATTTTCTTTTTTAACGTACTTCACAAAATTTTTGGCTTCCTTTGTTGTAAATTCATGTTCATTATTAGATAAAGTATTGGCAATTTGTTTATAATCGTTGTTTTCAATGTTCTTTTCAAACTGTTCTATTTGTCCTTGTGCATTATATTTTTGATATATGAAATATAATAGTAATGAAATGGCTAATATTATTACAATCAGTATTATTGTTATTGTTAATTTTTTATGATTGTTTACTTTTTTTGTATTTTTTTCCTTTTGATTTGTATTCATAATTAAAAATCCTTTTATTATAAGTTTTCTGTATATTTACAAGTTGGATAATTAGAACAACCAATAAATTGGTTTCCTGCTTTGCTTGTTCTAATTTTTAAAGCGTGGTCACAATTAGGACATGAGCGATTAGATACATTTTCCTTTCTAATAGCTTCTGGTGAAGTATTAGGTTGTATTTTCAATATCCAATCAACTAAATCATACCTATTTTTCAATATAACGTTACAAGGCTTTGCTAATTTAAGAGCGCTGTTAGTGAAAAAACTATTTGTGATTACCCAACTTTCATCTGCGTTGTGGTAACGTTGAGAAGCAAAAACTTCTTGAATAGCACCAATAGAAACATTTTTCTTATATCCATACCTTTTAGCTTGAACGACAATTTTATGGTTGCCTTTTTTCAATATTAGATCAGCACCAAAGTCGTGACTACCATTCGTTACGACTGCTTTATAACCTAGCTCTTTAAATAAAACAGATAAGTATATTTCAAAATCTAAACCATTCATTTTATCAATATCTTTAATATTAGCTTTTTTAAGTTTGCTTTTGATCTGTAAACCTTTAAAGTAAGTAACAATATAAGGTATGAATTTAAACAAAACAAAGACAATTAAAGCTATTATAATAATATAAACTATCGAACTATCCATTTAGCACACCTCACTTATGTTTTTGATTCATTAATTTCTGTGGAGTTTTTTAGTAGTAACAAATGCTATATTTGTTGCAATTGATTAATGTATAATACCTTGATACAATTGATTATATATCAGTACATCATGCTGGTATATTTAATGATTTTATCATTGATCACTCTTGAGCCTACAATTGATTTGTAGGTTCTTTTTTTGCACAATGCACCGATTAATCTTAATTATCTTTTGTAGGGTCAAAAGACATATCATAAACAGATTCTTTATCTGAATTACCAAATGGATTTTCAACCATATCATTTTTAGATTTACGTTCTTCTGTTTTATTTTTATCCTCTAACAAGTCTAAACTTTCAACTAATAAAAAGTCGTAATAAGTATTATTACCGTTCTTATCTATTGCTTTATTTCTTTTCCATTTTCCAGTTAGTGTTACTAAAGAGCCTTTAGTTGTATATTCATCTATAGCTTCTGCTGTTGATTCCCAAGCTGTAAAATTAATATAATCTGGATATTGGCTTTTTCCGTCATTGACTGCAATTGTACCATTTAAAACACTTTTGTTATCTCCCTTTTTTGTTACAATGTTTCTTTTTTCAAGGTCTTTTGTTAGATGACCTGTCATAATGCACATATTCAACATAATATATCTCTCCTAATTCTATATTTATCTTAATTTTCATTTTACAGTTTCTCATTCTGGTATTACATACTAATATTTCATATTTTCTAATTTCCTTCTTTTGAAAAGTGGATTATATTTCATACTTCATTAAATATAATTCACAATACTGATCGTGGGTTTTCTTTAACTTATAGTTCAAACGCCCTAAAATTGATTGATTAACTTTTGTCTTTTGTTTTTCATTTGCGATTTTACGTTGTAATCGAAAAATAGTATCTTCATAAATCTCTAATTCAAAATTAATCTCACTCATTTTTTCTAATTGATTATAATTCATAAATTGTCACCTCCTTTCTTATTTGTATCTTTATAGAAATCTATAACTTTGTGTCTGTGTTTCTTTGGTATATATTTTTCTATTGAAATTTATTTCATCATTGACCACTCCTAATTGTTTTTTATACTTTTAAATAAGTTTAAAAGTATATTTA
>NZ_KV826577.1:0-2075 GCF_001835975.1 Staphylococcus sp. HMSC034G07 | reverse complement strand
GGTTAGCTATATTTTTTACTTTGCAACAGAACCTATTTACCTATGGCAGCAACAACACATAACATTTGGGTTAAATATATCATCATTTTGGCTACTATTTTCAGGTGCAATTACAGCAATACCATTGATTCTGTTCTCAGCAGGTGCTAAGCGAATTCCATTATCGTTAACTGGCTTCATCCAATATGTAGGGCCGACAATCATGTTTATCTTAGGTATCTTTGTCTTTAAAGAGCCATTTAACACTGATCAATTAATTACCTTTATTTTTATATGGATAGGTATTGTGTTATATAGTATTTCTCAATATATTCAAATTAAGAAAAATCCAGTTGTAAAATAATTATACCTTCACTTTATTTGATGTGCATTCTTTAAATTAGATATTGATTCTAACTATTGATGTGTACATTAACGTTTAAATAGAGTGAAGGTGTATTTTTTATTTTGTATATCGACTGAATAGTAGTTGATTTGTAAAATATAAAGTTGGGTTAATCGTGTCTTTAATATCATTGACTTCTTTAAGCCACAACTGTAAGTCATTGTAGTAGTCGGAACTCATAGACAAATCATTTGTAAAACATTTAGCTGTTGCTTCAATTGTATCTTTGTTTAATTGGTTAGAGATATCGGTTTGAGTATACATTGAGTAAATTTCAATTGCACTTGCTAAATGATGATTGATGTAATGAATTGCTTTTTGAATGATTTTTAGGAACTTTTTGAGTTTAACCTCACTCGTATTTAATACTTCAGGTGTTGTAATAAAAATAAGTTGGCAAAAATCGGGTACATTATAATTTTTAAGTGAAAAATAATCTACATTAAGTCCTTGATTTCTAGCTTCAAGAATTTCAAAATTTTCGAAAATGAGTGTAGCAGCATCAGCTTTATCAGTTAAAAGTGCATCAGTATGATAAAAGCTATGATTAACTGGTGTGATGTCACCCTCTTTATATGTGCCACCATCTGCTTCAATCATCGTTTTAGCCATGGCAATACCACCTGGACCGGGAGCGCCAGGATATTGAAGTCGCTTACCGATTAAATCTTTGGGGCGAGCGATATTTTTATCTTTGTTATACATAATACCTCCGTTAGTGTGAAGATATCTCGCAAACCCGATGACGTTTTGTTCTTTAGCTCTATCTTGAACCAGATGAATAGGTTCAGTAATCGCGATATCCATTGAACCATTTTCAATCTCGTCTAATGCATCAAAGTGCTCTTTTGGTTCAATCATCTCAATTTCTAATGATTCTTCTTTAAACCATCCTTTTTCAATACCTATGATTAACGGCATATGATCAGGATTTAAAAACCATTCTAAACCTACTGTTAATTTGTCCAAAAAAAATTCCTCCATCCATTTAATTATTGCGTAAAAAAGTGAATGAAGAAACAGTTATCAATATTGCTCACTTTCCTACGCTGGTGCTAACCAACAGGTTCAAGGGTTGAAAGTAGACTTTCTCTCAGCAAATTGAATTGCACCCCTAATGATACTGGTTAATCTATGTACAGAATAACATAGTTGAATTGAATAAAAAGTGAAACGAATATAGTAAATATTAATCTTGGGAGTATGATGCAAAAAAGCTAACGTTTCAAACGTTAGCTTACAATATATTTGATGAACTGAAGTTTAATTAAAATTCTAACTTTACATCATACCAATGAGTTTCATCCATAGTGAACCTAATCCGATCCAAATAATAAAATAGACTATACCAAGTACAATATTCATAGTCCACCAGCGCTTTTGTGTAACATAGCCAGCTGCGTATAATATGGGCGCTGGTCCACTACTATAATGTGTTGTTGATGCCAGTAAGTTACCAAAGAACCCTAACATTAATGCACTGAATAATGGCGGTGCACCTGAAGCGACTGCAACACCGAGTAACGCGGCGTACATGGCGCTGACATGTGCTGTTTCACTTGCGAATAAATAATGTGAGTAGAAATAAAACAAGATGAGTAAAACTAAAACGATAGGCCAACTAAAGCCATTCAAACCTTGAGCAATGAGTTTGCTGGTTCTGTTGCAAAGTAAAAAAATATAGCTAACC
>NZ_KV826576.1:0-23741 GCF_001835975.1 Staphylococcus sp. HMSC034G07 | reverse complement strand
CACTGTTTTTATAGACATCTGCAAGGACATTATAAAAACTAAAGTAATTTTTATTTATTTTGTGTAGCAAACTTTTATCACTTTCTAAATGCTTAAAAGTTTCTAAAATAGTAGTTGATATGATTTCACTTAATATATCACCAGAAATTATAATATCATTATTTTGATTAAGAACTTCATATTTAGGTTTATTCTTATACATTTTATTTCACTCATTCCTCTTAAATAATCTTTCAAAGATTTTATTAATCGTATATAAATTACAATCCAATCAAGCTAAAAGCACTATTAAATAATTGTGCTACTAGTAATCCAACCATAAAAAGTCCTATTATAATAAACATTATTAATACAAAAAACTTGGCTGTTATTCTAAATGTTTTTATAGGGTGACATATAATTAAAATTATTAATAAAATAAATATAGGTAAAATTAGTGATGTAATAGTCATAAAACCCCCCCTTTATTTAAATCTTTATAGGTTTTATTTTTATGTATATTTTATCACTCATTTACTATTTTATCAACTTTCATGTAATTATTTTTATGTATATAAAAGAGGTGACTTATAAGTCACCTCTAGGAAAAGCGCATAAAAATTGTTCCAACAAATAAAATGATACCGATACCTGATAACACGCACAGTATTAATTTCTTTTGCTTCGGTATTTCTTCACCTCTAGACATATACCAAATTGGTGCGAGGGCTAAAATTAATGCTATTATTCTAATAACTATCCACATCTATAAACACCTCATTTTATTATTCGTTTGAAATAGCTTCATCTTCTTTAGTATTTATTATATCGTTATATGTTTTCTCATAACGTTTTTCAGCATTTTCTAAACTTTCCCTCGCATTTTCTAGTTGCTTTTTTTTACTTTTTTTATCTTTTTTACTAGCTTTATCTACATCTTTTTTAGCTTGATCTACTTCATCTTTAGCTTCATCTCTTTCTTCTTTCATTTCTTTTAACTCTTCATTACTTTCTTCATAATACTGTTTAGCATTGTTCATATTTTTATATTCTTTAGAAGATGTGCCTTTTTCTTTTTCTATTTTATCTATTAATTTATCTAATTCACTCTTTTGATTAGTTAAAATATGAGATTGAGCTAATTTATTAGCAACATCTTTACGTTTTAGGTCAACTGCATTTTGCATTTCAATCACAGTTTGATAGTCTTTTTCTTGGTCAGCTATATAAAATGATAATATTTTATATTTATCATTAGCATTTATTTTTTTAAGTTGATCTACATTATCATCATTAATATTTTCGCCGATTGTATAAGCAACATCTTTATTTAGATCTAATGCTTTAGTATATTTTTTGTCTTTAACTAACCAATTCAAGTAAATCTTTTTATCTTTTTTGTTAGGAATCTTTTTATAATCAATTGCAAACATTTTTTGATGAGCCTTACTTTCATTGCCATTGACGTATTCTCTATAAATGCTTGTGATTTTATTATTAATTTTTTGCTCTTGTGCTTTTTCTTCTTTGTCTTTTGAGTTATTACTAACAATATTAGGCATTAACATTATTAAAAATACAACTAACAACATTAAAATTATAGTAATAATAGTGCTTTTAGTGGTTTTGAACATCTTATTTTTAATACCTTTAATACTAAAATCTTTCTTCTGTTTCTCACCAGTCTTTTTCTGTTGAGCTTCCTTTTTTAAATTCTCTTTGATTTGATCTTTTGGGCTTCTTTTTTCTAATTCACCCTTTTTCTTTTTCAATGGTATTAACTTTGATCTACTCTTTTTATCATTATTTAATTCGGCTTGCTTTCGTTCTTCTTCTTTTTGTTGTTCAATTACATCAATTCTATTCTGAATATTTGATTCTATATCATCAATTGAATCTGATTCCAAAACATCTTCTGCAAAATCAATTACTTCTTGATCCTTATTAACAAAATCAGCTCTTGTAGGTTTTCCAATGATACTATTCAGATTAGTAAGTCCAATCAATATCATTCTTTTTAAGCCATCTAATGACTTCGTTTTATCATAAATCTTCATATCATCATTAAATTGATAAAGCAACGCCTTAACTTTTTCGTCATTTTCTTCGGTACATAAAATAAAATTTTCTAGTTTCCACAATACTTGCATAGAATATTTATCTTGTAACTTAGCAATTTCAATTAAACTTCTAAAATAAAATAATTGCTGGTCGAACGATAAGTTTCTGATTGTATGATAACCAGATGTACTTTCTTGATGATACTTGAATTTTATATATTTACCATCTACATCAAATTGATTTACTTGAGCTAGAACTTCATTATAATTTATTTCTTCTAAAAACTTACTATAATCATTTTCTAAATCCTCTACTCTAACATGTTGATTTGAAAAATTAGTTACTGGGGCGAAGTAATTAATATCATTGCCCTCTATTTCAATTTCACCAAATCTATTTAATTTTAATGTACTCATCACTGATCACTCCTTATCTTCTTCTACCTACCGAACGCATAAATAACATAGTTGAACGTCCTGCACCAGAACTATCACCAAAGTTTTCAAGTAGTTTCGGCACTCCTAATGCTACAAACAAGAAAGCAATTCCCAACATGTAGTCAGTCACAGTTTCTTTATAATTAAATGTAACTCTAAATAAACATGCAAAACTCATTGCAATACATAGCGATTGCAACATTAAAGTTAAGACACGACTGACTACTTTTCTTAACCATAATGAAAAGAACTCCATATCTTCATTTACCATAGTTGTTATTGCTAATGGACCAACTATGAACAATATAATCATTAAAGCTAAACTATAAAATAGACTTAGTGTAACTACTATAATCATTATGCCGACAAAAGGCAGTAAAAACATTAATCCTGTAGAATCAACTAATAAAGCATTTAATGAAATTATGCTAGACATCTTACCATCTATATCTATAGACTTTAAAATTGGCGTTACTAAAAGATACTGAAAGTTTAAAATTAATTTGAAAATAGGTTCATACAAACCTATTAATACTACTGCACTTATTGTTTTAAATAATTTATCATAAATTAATTGACCGTTATAACCTATATCAGTCGCACGTGAAAGCATGATTTTACTCAATTGAAAAATTAGAAATAATGCGATTAGTATATCAGTTAGACTATTAAAAGCGTCTTTCATAGGTTTAGCAGATGGTGCATCTAAAACATCTGATGGTTTCATAGTAAACGATTTAAGTGGCTCTGTAGCAACATCAATTGTAAATTTGCCGAATTTCAACCCTAAATTTGTAATATGTTTCTGAACGTCAAAAGGATTCTTACTTTTGATTTGACCTGTTTCAGTATCAAAGTTTTCAGCTGTTTTTTTCAATCCTGCTGTAGATAAACCAGCTTTCTTTCGTTCCTTTATATAATCATCTATTTCATCTTTATATGCTTTATACAACTCACCTTTACCCTTACCAATTTTTTTGTTGGAAGAAGTCGCAATATCTGCTTTTTTATTCTTTAACTGATTTGCTAGTTCTTCATCATTTGGCAAGCTATCATAAGCCTCTTGACTACTACCATTCAATTCATTTTCTACGCCTATTCCCTTATCTTCGTCATATGTTATTTTTTTAACATCTATCTTATTTGGCTCATCTTTAGCATATGTTATTTTACTTAATGGAATGAGCATTAGTATAAATAACAGACTAATTATTACTATCTTATTAAATTTGCCCATTTCAAAGCCCTCCTAAATAATTTATAAAATCTTGAATATAAGTAAATATTGCATATACTAAAAATATGGTTATAATAGTAGCAGGTAGAAAATATTGTAATGCCAACGTCTTTTCTACCTCGCTTTTTACTCTATTTTCATAGAGTTGCACGTCTTTCTTTTTAAGATCGACGTGCTTTTCTTTTATAGGGGTTTCTATATACTTTTTTTTATATACTAAAAGCCATTTTTTTATAAGTGCTAAAAATTTCTTCATTTTACCCCTCATTTCTATTCAAACGTTTTGATGTAAAAATACCCATCTTTATTTGTTTCTAAAGTATAATTCCCATCTTTAGTTTCTGATTGTGTTTTACCATCTTTCTCATAAACTAATATATAATCATAAGTTCCTTCTATTTTTTCTGAATTTGTAAAAGATGTTTCAGTATTTAAATCTCTAACTTCTCTATTTTGTTCCACTAAATCTTTCACATTTCTTTTTAATTGTTTTTGGTTATCGTTATCTCTCATTGTAATTGCCTTATCGTAAGTTGCTTGGTCTTTCGGTGATTCCGTATCTATTATATATTCTTGCATTTTTTCATCCACATCTGACTCTATTTCACTTCTTTTTTCTGCCATCTTTATTTGTTTTTGACTATAATTTTTATCTAAAGTTGATGTTTGTTCGTTCGATTCTGAAACATCATCATTATTATTATTTGAATTACTACCAGTTAATGTAGTGATAAAGAAAATAATTATTAATAATGAAATTCCACCGAATACTATATAAATTTTTTTAGGCATTTAATCACCACCATTATAGGTTTCGCTACCAACTTCTTTTAAATTATTGACCTTGATATGACCATCTTCATTTTTTAGTTTTACTATTCCATATCTCTGGTTGTAATCTATATTTTTGGCATTATCATCAGTCTTTTTAACCTTGATATTGTACATATACTCTTTATCATTATCAGAATTTTTATATAAAGAAATATCTTCCATTTCTTTTGTTATTCCATTATCATCATACGTTTGTTTTTGATTTTTCACTGTATTTTTTAATTGTTTTGAAGCATACTCATCAAATTCACTCCATTGTTTAATATCATTTTCTGTATAACTATGCTCTAGAAAATTTTTAACAATTTTCGTTGTATTATTTGTGTTTTTTTCTGTTTCTCTGTCTTTTTTATCTTCTTGAGATGAACAACCAGCGACAACTAAAGTCAAAGTTATTATCACAACAAAAAGTTTCTTCATTTACATCACCTCTTATTTATCGTGAATAAATTGCATTTTCTTAGTATCATTTTTACTAAATTCTCTATAACTTATTACGCCTAAACCTTTAACATTAGATTCTGACACTACAATTCCACCATCTTTTTTTACTTTTTCTACAAACATTATGTGTCCATAAGGGGCAGGTGAGCCAAAATCACCAGCTCTAATTGAAGCACCTGCACCTACTTTCGGCGTACTATTAACCTTAAATCCAGCTGTTTTAGCGTTGTCTCCCCAATCAGCACCATTACCTAGTGTAGTGGGAACATCTTTTCCAATTTGATGTCTGCGTTGATGTACATACCATGTACACTGACCGTAGGGATAAGTTGGTTGTAGATTGAATTTCTTTTTATCTGGTTTCGGTAAATCACCATCAACACCTTTAATACTTTTTCCTCCAGAAGAACTACTACCACTCGACTTACCTAGTTCCTTAGGATCTTTAATACCAGCTTTTACCCATTTCACATTATCCTTGTATGCCTTATAATGCCCCATTACTTTACCTACATATTCACTTGAATGATTATATGAATGAATAGCCTTTTCCGGTGATTTATTCGCACCATCTTTTTCTAGTTTTTTAGCAGTGGCACTTAATGCGTCTGAAATTTCCATTGGATCGGCTTTGCCATTACCATTACCATCAACGCCTTCGCCACCACCTTTTTTTACAACTTTAGGATCGGTATATTCTTTTTTAGGAATATTTGCATTTCCTAATGATCCACTACAACCTCCTGCACTCCAGCCAGCCCATGTACATTTCATGAATTGCGTATGTCCTATTGCACCTGCACTAGATTCTTGTACATTACTACTGAATGCAGTTTCAACTCTATGAATACCTGCTAACAATTGCCAATCTATATCGTATTTATCAGCAATGTTTTTATATAATTTTTTAAATTCTTTAGGAACTTCATTTTGAGCATAATCACTACGAGGGTTTTGTACAGTACCACCATTAACTGTATAATCACCAGAAGCATTTTGTTGTTCTTCTTCGTCTTTTTTATGTTGTAAAACTAATACAATAGTCATTACAACAGCAATGATGATTATAATTATTCCTATGGTACTCCAACCTAGAATTTTCGTTAATAAACCTACCCCTGTTTTTGCATAATCTTTTCCGTCCCTAGCCATGCACTCACCTCAAATCAGTCAAGAAAATCTTCGTAATTCTTATCAATCCACACTTTTTTTTCTAATTCGGTTAAAATAACTTCAATCTTAACTTTTTTAGATCCTACATAAAAGAATCCTTTACCAGTATCTTCAGTTTTTTCACCACTTCGTACTTTTAAGAAGTCTTTATCTTCTTCTGAAAGCCTTAAATTTAATCTTTCGTTTACTTCATCTACTTCTTTTTCTTGCATAGGTAAATAAAGTCGTTGTACAGATTGGTCAATAACTGCTTCACCGTAGTTACGCAAATCATCTTTTGCCGAAAAGAAGTCTTGAATTGATTGAGTTGCAGATGTTACACCACAATTTAATGAACGGAACACTTTCATCATGATAAATAAGTTTTCCATTGCTACAGGTACTTTAGGATCAGCTAAATAGTGTGCTTCATCAACATATACTTGTGTAGATTTTCCATTTCCATTTAAAATTAATTTTTTAATATAAGTTAAAACGTTATAATAAACAACTCTGTTCAAATCTTTAATTTCTGTTATTTCTGATACATCAAAAGCAACTAAACCACTATCTTTAACCTCAATGTTCGTATGACCATTTAAAACGTGTGCATATAATCCAGTTACATATTTTTCAATCCCTTTTCTAAAGTTAGAAAGTCTTTCATACCTTTCCAAATTATATTTAGGGTTTTCTTTATTATTATCAATAGTTTTTTTAGCGAAACTGTCAATTAGGTTTGCTAAATCACTCAATGTAGGGAAGTCTGTAGATTTTGTTTTAGAATAGTTAAAATTATCATCATCAATGTTCATGCCAAAATCATCATATAATTCTATTAATACTTCTGATAACTCATTACTAGCATCTAATGTGAGTTCTTGATACATCAAATTGAAAGTTACCATTAAAGATGAAATATGATCTCTTAAAGGATTTATTTGTTCTTGATAATGACCACTCTCATCAACTTTAATTGATTGTGCAGGAACATCAAACATGTTTAACATGTTCCCACCTTTACTATTACTAAATTTAAACCATTGTCCTCCAGCAACTTTAAAAGGCTCACCAAATTCACCTTTAGGATCAATAACTAAAATATCATCTCCTAATGTTTTCTTTCTCATCATATCGCTAAATAAAAAGGTACTTTTTCCCGATCCAGAAATTCCTACAGTAAATTCATGCTTATTCAAAAGATTTTTAGGATTAACTTTAATAATATTACCAGTCGTTCTATTTTTTCCTACAATAATTCCACTATCATGTATAATTTCATTTTCATGAAATGGAAATAAATAACTCAAAGCATTTGAGCTTATTGTATTTGTAGACAATTCCGGTAATTTATTATTGTTAAATGGTAAATTACTATCAAATGCTTCTTTTGAACGTAATCGTGGATAAGTAACGCGACCTAATGCACTAAATTTCGTGTGTATTTGTCCCGACATACTGTCTAACTCTTCCCTACTATTAGCGATAACTGTAAGTAATATCTGCAAATCAAACATTTTTGTTTCTTTATGTGCTAACTGTTCAAGCAAAGTATTAGCACTATCAATCTCTGCTTGAGCTTTTGCTTTAATATGTGCTTTGTTTGTTTCAGAATTAACTTTTGCTGTATTTTCACTGATACTTTTTGACAATTCTTTTTCTATTTTAGAATTATCAATTTCACTATAGAAAATACTCATATTGATATTCTCACTTAATTCATTAATTTCTCTTAAATCATCAGCTTCTATTTGTGATTTAAGTGAACTAATGACAAACGTTTTAGTGTAATTATCACCTAGTTGTATATAATCTTCTTTTTCTATAATAGAATCAGGTGCTAGCTTTGAAAGAAGTGTTTCATTGACATCATATGTTTCTTCTAACGTCACTTCTTGATCTTCAATTTTCTTTTTAGGCTTCAATTTTTCAAGTAATTTCACTTTATTTCCCCCTTTCCTACATGATTTTACTTTCTCGTTTTTCTTTCCAGTACTCATTGAATCTTGCATTATCATTATCAGAAAATGTTACATAATTACCAGTTTCAACTTGATTAGCTGAAAGTAAATTAGCATTAAGATAGTCAATTGAATAATGTAATAAACTAAATAACTCATCATTATTTAAAATTTCTGCTTTTAAACTATACTGACTAGGTAACATATTCTCTACATCAGATACTAAACGCTCTGCTAATTCATCTAAAATTGCATAACTATCTTCATTCGATTTCTTTTTCTTTTTGATAATAATATACGGAGATTTAGAAACCATTTTTTTATCTCTTTGTATATCATTAGCAAATGATAAGTAACTTTCACCAAATAAGCGATCTGCTTTATCTTCACTATTATTAAAAATAACTTTACATTCTTCAATGTAGCTATCTAAACTAATAGGCGTTGTTTTTGTAGCAATTTGTATAGGGAATAAACGATAATCTAATTTATTATTAAAAGTTTCAAACCCCCTATAAACTTTTCTTTGATCGCTTAATGGTAAAGCTGTAACATTAATACAACTAACTTTTATCACTTTCGCTATATAATCTTCTGGATCAAACATTTCATAGCATTCTCTTGAAATATCATAAATACCAAATTGAGATCTAATATCCTCCATAAAATCACGCTTTCTGTTGATTTGCTTATTGTTATATTCAAATATTTTATTTCTTTTTCCGTATTTTCTTTGGTAGTTTAGATAATTTATAATTTTAACTTCTTTCCGTTCATAATCCGGTGCATTAACAGATGTTATAAAGAATACAATGATTGCTGGTGCAAATAATACAACATAGACTATAAAACCACCTGTGCTACCGAATGAATAGCCGAAGTTTTTGTATAAAAGATAAGCTATAAAAATACCAATTAAAGCAAATGGAAGTGTTATGATTATATCTTTCCATCTCAAATTTCCGACTAAATATCTATCCTTATCAACTTCTAAATCAATTTTTCCTACAAAATTATATTTATTTTCTTCAGCCATTTACTCACCTCACTTCATTTAAAACAAAAGAGAGTGAACACGTTTTTAAGGTTTCACTCTCTTTTATTGTTTTAAAGTTAAAAATAACCACTAATTGCACTAATAATCTGTCTTGCGAGGTTGATAACAACAAATGCGATGAATATCCAAACAAGCCCTGCCTTAAATTTTTCTTTACTTTGTTGAGAGCCTGTCAATGTACCTATTGCACAAACTACAATCCCTAGTATAGCAATAGTATTTACGATTCCCATAAAACCAGAAACCATATCTTTCAACATATTTTTAACTGGATCAAATAATTCTTTCATTTACATCACCCCTTTTTCTTTTATAGTATAATTTTAACATATTGGTATTATTCAATCAATCATTTTTGAGTATTTTTATAATAATTAAAAATCATTTAAATACTTTATTATAAAGCGTTTAAATGATATAATGCGAATATATAAATATGTATATTATACATATATTTTGCGATTTGTTAAATGATATAGGAGGGGTTTTATTGAAACAACGAAAAAACGAATTTAAAAGAATAAATATTAATTTGCAACAAAGAACTATTGACGATTTAGATCGTTTAGTTAAACTTTCACCTAAATTCACAACAAGAACATTTTTAATAGATCATATAATCACGCAATATTTAAAAGATGTAAAACATTTTAATCCATATTTTGATGACTAGAGTAAAAAGAACCTGTTATGAGGTTCTTTTTTTATTTTTCTTTAACAATCAATACACTATGTTTAGGTATAATTCTTAATTTTTCTAATGTTTCTCCTGTTTCTTTAGATTTAACATTAGCTTTTAATAAAAGTTCAAATTGTGTTTGGTGAACAAGGACACCAGTTATTTGGGTTTCTTTTTGATCTTTAAGTGTAATAGTAACCCTCTTATTAACCAATAATTCAAACATGTTTTTAGTATCTCTAATATTATATTCGTTACTCACTTTTAAGCACTCCCTTTGTTATAGTAAATATTTAATTTAAAAAATTATCTTTTTAAGTAATGTTTAATAATTGAAAATATTGAGTGGACTATTTTCAAAGTTTTTTCTACGCATATTTGTTGAGTGCATTTCTTCAAGTTCAGACAAAATACAACGCATCAAATACCCCTGCATTGCTTCAACGCGTTCTTGTTTTTTAACCATTGTACCTTTGAATCTTTTAAGTACTGTAAGTAATTCATTATCCATATCTTCCAGCATATACACTTCATTATGCAAATCATTAAATGAACGTTTAGCTTTTAGTATAACTGATTTAATGATTTTTACTTCTTTAACACTAAAGTTATTCATATATCTTTTAACTTGTTCAGGCATTTCTTGTAGTTCTAGTTCTTTAAGTGCTTCTTCGTCAGATTGTTGTTTTAAATGATTCGTATGATTTGTATGATTAGGTTTTGTATTTTCTGATTTGGTTTCACTTATATCATTCATATCATTCGTATCACTAAATTCAGTATTGCTTAAATCAGTATTGCTTAAATCAGTATCATTAGTGTCCGATTTTGAGATTTCTAGAGATTCTATTTTGGGATTTCTAGAGATTCTATTTTGGGATTTCTTGAAATCCGATTTTGGGACGTCATTGTCATGACAAGGTTCACTGATTATTTCTTCTTGATTTTTAATTTCATAAATATCATCTTTAGTAATTGATGGATTCTTCAAATATAATTTATTTGGTTTACCTTGCCCACATCTAATTTGATCTAACAGACCAGATTCACTTAATTCTTTTTTTATTTTTCCTAACTTAGTATTGTGAACATTTAAAATTTTTTTCAATTTTTCATTTGTGAAAATGAAAAATATATCGCCATTATCATCAAACCAATTGTTTTTTATTGATAATTCTAATCTGTCTTTTAACAAAGCGTACGCAATTTTTGCATCATTACTTAATTGCATATATTTCTCATTAGTAAAAAACACTTTTGGCAGTTGATAAAATTTTTCTCTATATTGTTGTTGAATATTAAATCTTTCTTCAGTCATAATAAAAAACCTCTTTCCGAATTTTAGTTGGTAAGAGGTAAGAATACGCTTTCACATTTTCAATCTATGGCTAACGATTTATATACTTGAATTTAATAAAAATACGTTATATAATACAAATATATCGAGAAAAGAGAAATGTATTCTTACCGAAGAGCAACTATTAGTAGTAGTTG
Source organism: Staphylococcus sp. HMSC034G07 (assembly GCF_001835975.1). Taxonomy (NCBI): domain Bacteria; kingdom Bacillati; phylum Bacillota; class Bacilli; order Caryophanales; family Staphylococcaceae; genus Staphylococcus; species Staphylococcus sp. HMSC034G07. Next base: position 12,406 of record NZ_KV826576.1, on the reverse strand, counting down.
CTCTTTTTTGTTATATAAATATCTTAACACTAATTAACTAAAAATTGAATGCGATTACTTAAATTTTATTAACTAGTACATACTTCGATATTACCATTAAAAAATTGATTTATAAAGCAAACATATATCCAATAGGATAATTTATTCCAATTTAAGATATTCTGTATCTATAGTTATATATATATAATTAGTGAGAGGGAATATATATATAATTGAAAGGATCATATCCTATGAAAAGTAATTATGAAATATTAAAATTACATAAATATATTTGTTTAGAATTAAAACATGAGCGACAAGAACAGCGCTTAACACAAGAAAAAGTAGCTTATGATTTAGGATTTCCTGCTTCTTATCTTTCTAATATTGAAAATGGAAAAAAGGATACTACTTCATTAGTAACATATTTAAAGATAGCAAATTATTATGATGTAGATATTGACGTTATTTGTAAGAAAGCTAAAGCTAAAATGAAAATAGATGAGTGTGATTTTGATGAATAAAAGAAAGTGGATGACGGATAAAGAAATTTCTAGAACATATAAATTGTTTTGCTATGAATTGGGTAATTTAAGAAAAGATAGATATTTAACGCAAGGTCAAATTGCTAAAACATTAGGCGTATCAAGTGGGTATATTTCAAAAATTGAAAATGCGAAAGTATCAAATGTTCCTTTAGAATTTTTAATGAAAATATGCAGTTTTTATGGTAAGAATTTTCAAGATATATTTGAAATAGCAGAAGAAAAAATGAGAATAGAAAATAATCAAAAAGAGTAATAGTTATCACTATTACTCTTTTGTAAATTTAAATTCCGCCCCATCTTCTCCCTCTATAGTTAATGTATTATCGTCCTCAAAGTGCAATACACCATCAATCATAGGATTGTCTTTATCAAATACATCTTCTTTTGGGGTTTCAGCATACAATCTAATATGTTTAGCTTCATCATCATCTTTATCTTTAAAGTTAAAATATTTAATTGCACCTGAATCTTCAGCAACTTCACCTGTAACTTTTACATTGTTTTTTTTGATCGTCATAGTTTCACCTATATAATTTTTAGCAAATCCATTATCAGCTTTCCATTCGCCCTGTAGTTTATCTTTACTTGTTTTACCACAAGCAGTTAAAACTAATACAACACCTAATAAAAATGCAATACCCATAAGCACTTTTTTCATATAGACACTCCTTTATAATGACATACCTCTATGTCTTTGTTGTTTTTGTTCTTTCTCTTGTATATTATCATCTTTTTGTTCTTGCTGTTTCTCATTATATTGATCTTCTTGCTGTTGAGTTACATTAGCATTAGAAACACGTTGTGAATGCTGTAATGATGAATAAGCATTTGTGTAAGAAGTGTTTCTAGAAATTTGGCTTTGCCCGTATTGTGCAGAATTATTTGTTGAAATTTGTCTTTGTATATTATCAGCGTTTGTACGTGCGTCTAAAGTTTGTTCGCCCTCTTCGGTTAAATATTGACTGTTTTTCCCTTGTTCTTCAACAATTTTCCACATAATATCTTTAGACTGTAGTTTCTCAACTTCCTTTGCTTCTTTTCGTTTGCGATCTAGTTTTTCTTCCTCTTTCTCATTAATTTGCGTTAGATCATCTTTATTATTTTTTATAAATTCATCATTGTTATCTAACACTTTTTTATTAGCGAGAATACTTTTAGTTTCATCTTGTAACTCTTCAAAATTTTCTTTATCAGTATTGCTATTTTGGAAAAGTATTTGAGATTGTTGCTGATACTCATTTTTAGTTTCATCTAATTTCTTATTGAGATTATCTTGATTTAGGATATTCTGATTTGCTTCAAATTGAGATTGATATTTTTCTTGGTCAGTCAATACATTTTTTTCTAAATAATCTAATTCTTTTAATGTTTTTAATTGGTTTTGTGTAATGTAAAAATCTTGTGAGCTGTCATTTTGAACATTGTACATGTAATAATGTTCTTGCATGGTATAAAGTTCTTTATATTTATTTAATTGCTCTTGTTTGTTCATATTTCCATATGATTCATCTAAACTATCTTTATTATAATTATTATCAATTTCATTTAATTTAGATTCTTCATTAAGGTTAATAAGGTTTTGAGATTCATCATGAATATCATTTTCACGTGAGCTATGCTCTTGTATTTTGTAAGCATTGTAAAAAGATATATTGCGAACGCTATCTCTTAAAATTCCATCTGTTTCTTTAAATTCTGCCATACATATCACCTCTTTTATTGTATATTCATACCTCTATTCACTTGCTTTTTTTCTATTTTTTCTTCCTTATCTTCTTGTTGTACTTCATTTTTATTTTCTTGAGAATTAGACGGTTTTTCTTGATGTGCATCAATTTGTTTTTGACTATTATATTTTTTTAATAAGTCATTATTTCTTAAATCATTTGCTCTATTGGTTTGTTGAATTTTATCTAATTCACCATTAGCGTTTTGCTGATAATTTTTTAAATCACTTCTAGTAATGTTGCCAATACTTTCATTGCTTTTATTAATGAATTGATTTAAGTGGTCTTGATTATCAGAAATTGTATTTAAAATTGCAGGCTTTTTAACATCAGAAACTAAATATTCTAACCTACGATTATCAACGATTTCTTTACCTAAATCATTTTCAATTTGAGAAGTTATTTTAATAGTATCTAAATTATTTTTCATATCTTCATAAGATGAATAATTTTTATCTTTCGTTAATGACTCTACATCTTTAGCAAAGTTATATAAACCTAATTTTTGTGTTTCTGTTAGATCAGCTACATCTTCACTTATTTTATGAGATTGTTCTAATAATTGAGGTTTAGCAATATTTAAAGTATTTTCTAAATAATTAGATTTTTCTTTTTTTAATAAATCTTCTTTACGGTTATTTTCATCAACAGAATTAATATAATCGTTGGACTCTTTAAATTTAGTTTGTAGTTTTTCTAATAATTTAGGGTCATTTATATCAATCTTATTATCATTTTTTTGTGATAGGTTTTTAACTTTATCAATAACAGTATCAATATTTTTAACAAACTTATTATCAGTATTCCATTGCCCTAAATCTTTAAATGTTTGTTGAATATCTTCTGCTTTAACTTTTACATTTTCAAAATGTTTTTTTACAGAATTGATTGCATTATCAATTTTTGTATTACTCATGTACGATTTTAAATCCTCTTTTAAAGTCGATTTATTTTTATCTAACCTACTAAGCGTTTCTCTATAATTATTTTCTTGTTGATCTTTTGGAAGTAAACCAATCACATTTTTTTCAAGCTCAACTGATTTTAATTTTTGTAAATTTTGTGGAGTGCTTTTTATTTCTTCACTATAATCAATATAATTAGGTACATGCTTACCATATTCAGAAAAATATTCATCATCAATTTCTTCCATTTTTAAACGAATATTACTATATACTTTTGCATTTTTTATTAAGTCATCTGAATACTTTTCATTAGGATTAGAAATATTATTATCTTTCAAATACTGATTAAAATCTGTATATTTATCTTTTAAATATTCATGATAATTTTCAGAAGCAAACTCATAATTTTCTAATTCTCTTTCTATTTTATGAATATCTTCGGAGGAGTTTTCAACTATATTAACAGCTTTATCTTTATATTCGTCATATTCAATTTCTAGTTTATTATTTTTTGTAATACTACCTATAGAGTTGTTGGATTCGTTATTATTTTCAATGTTTTTCATTTCTTTATAATCATCTATTTCTAATCTTTCATCATTTTTCTCAACGAAATTTTGATAATCAATTACATAATTATTGTTTTCTCGTTTGAATTGTAAATACACATTTTCATCTAAATTTGGATTATCTAATGTCATATCAAAGTCATCAAATTCATATAATTCAATAGAATCTGAATTAGTAAGTTTTGTAATAAGATTCTCAACTTTTTCAATATCTTGATATTCTTTGGAATCTTTATCTATCTTTTCTAAAATATTTTCAAAGTCATTTTTTATATTTTCATGGTATTGATAATTAGCCAATTCTTCAGCTTCAGAAACATCATCAATAGTTGGATCATCTCTTTGTTCTTGACGATATATAGCTCTATCTTCTGGATCCATATTTTCTTCTAATTTTCTATGCTCTAGTGCTGAAATAGGTACTTGTATATCTAAATATTCTTCATTTCTATTTTTGCTATAACCTGTATCTTCTATAATTTTAAAATACTGATCTCTTAATTTAACATTATCATTAATGTTTTTATCGTTTCTTCTTAAATCTGCAATTTTTTCGCTATAACTTCTTGTATTTTCTTCGTTACTATATTCAAATCGAGTTGTTTCAGGCATATTTTCTGCCATAAATAACTACCCCTTTTTAAATTTATCTGGTTTATTTGCATTTATATAATTCGCAAAAATTTTAAGTAATTCTTCCGTTTCATCTGGATCTAAATTTTCTGTTTCAAAATACTTTTCCAACAAAGCCCCTTTTCTTATTAATCTATGTGCTCTTTCTTTACGGTCATTATTCTTTAGTCTATTTTTTTGTAATTTAGCTCTTTCAATTTGTGCTTCTGTTTTTTTAATATTTTTAAAATCGTCCATAAAATCACTTCAATCATTTAGAAAAATGTATTATTTATTTTCATTATTTTCTTCTGTATTCTCTTGTTCATTTTCTAGGTCATTAGTATATGTTATATCTTCGTCTGTATTTGCATTTGAATTATTGTTATATTTATCAATAATTTCATCAATAACTTTATATAGATCATCAACAGATTTTGTTTCATCAATATCAATTTCTTTTAAGATATAGTTTCCAATATCAATTGCTACTTGTTTTTCTTGTTGTTCCTTTTTTTGCTTTAATTCTTCGATTTGCTGTTCTAGTTTACTTAATTTATTAATATCTGTTTTTTTGATTTTAGCCATTTTAAAACTCCTTTTAAAACTTTATTTATTATACATTAATCGTAACACATTACATTGGAAAAGTCATCACATTATGGTATAATATAACCAGTTCGTAAGACACTGCCCATTTACGCACAAAATTATTTTGTGCATTAAAATGGTCAACCGTTATAGTTCGAACGGTTGTTATAGTTCCTGCAGGGGCAAATAAAAAAAGGAGGTGTTATCATGGAAAAAGGTTACTTTATGTTAAGCGTTCAACATATTTCAAGAGATACAAAAAATATTGTTGCTAGTGCTTCTTATCGTTCTGATGAACAATTATATAGTGAACGTACTGATGAAAATATTAAGTTTAAAAATCATGTTGTTAAACCAGAATCCATGATATTAACTCCTCAAAATGCACCTAGTTGGGCTAGTGATAGAGAAACTTTATGGAATGAAGTTGATAAAGTTGAAAAGCAAAATTCAAAAACACAATCACCAAGATTAGCAACAGAAGTTTTAATTTCATTGCCTAATGATTTAGATAGAGAAGTACAAACTGAAATGACAAAAGACTATGTAAAAAGTGAATTTGTTGATAAAGGTATGGTTGCAGATATATCAATTCATAGAGATGATATTAATAATCCTCATGCACATGTTCTTTTAACTACAAGACCTTTTAATGAAGATCAAAGTTGGGGTAAAAAATCAATTAGTAAATATAGATTTGACGAAAATGGCAATCATATATTAACAAAAAGTGGAAATAAATCACGTGAAACAGTAAGATTTTCAGAATTTGATAAAGAAAAAATGAATCAAATCAGAGAAAATTGGGCAAATAAATTAAACTATTATTCACAAAGAGAGCAAAGTTTAAGACAATACGACCACCGTTCATTTGAAAAACAGGGTTTAAATAAAATAGCAGAAATTCCATTAACACAAGAAGAATATAGACTAGAACAAAGAGAAAAAAAGCGTTGCGAAATAGCTGGCGAAACTTACGAACCTATTACTTATTACGCACAAAAAAATGAACAAATTAGAAGATATAATCAAGGCGAAGTATCTCAAATTTATACTGATGAAGAAAAAGAAAAAGCACAAAAAGAAATCAATTTATTTGTAAATAAAGCTAATCAATTAGTACGCGAAGATGAAGAAAGTTACAAAGAAATTAAAAACCGTTATAAGCATGATGTTGGTTATGTTGAAGCCAAAGAAACACTTAAGAACATGTTTAATAATGCTTCTACATTTGGTCGTAAAATTCAAAATGATATTGAAAAAAATCAAATCGAAAAATCTTATTGGAAATATATAGCAGATAAAGTTGATAATGATGATGAATATAAGAAAGATATTTTAAATCAAGGTTATAGTCTTGAACAATATGCAGAAAAAATTCAAAATAGATTTTCAACATTACTTGAAGAAGAAAACAATTTAGAGAAAAAAGAAGCAAAAAGACAGTCAATTTATAATTCAGCTAAGAAAGTATTTGATACTGAAATAGAAAAAAATAATATTATCGTACAACAAATGTACCCTACTACACATAACCAATTTAATAATGATGAAAAAGCATTTATTGTACAAGAAGCTCATAAAGGAAATATTATATCAGCACCTAATGTACAAAAATTATTTAAAGAATCAGATAGTATACCAAGTAATGTTTTAATGAGAGATAGTTATGAAAAAGCAAGTAAAGATATATTCTTTAGTCAACAAAAACTTAAAAACTTAAACCAAGATAGTCCAGAATATTTTGTAGAAAGTACATTTATTGAACAAAGAAAAAATGAAATTCAAACATACAAAGAACATATAGATGATGATTTATTAAACAATATAGGACAATCAAATTATGAAAAAGTTAAGGATCAATCACCAAATGAAAAAGTACAATTAATGATTAAATTAGATAGATATAACAATGTTCCAACTGAAGAAGTAATCAACAAGCACACTAAAGATTTATATCAAAACAAACAAAGTAATAACGAAAAACATAAGCAAGAGCAAGATAATACTCAACAGAAAGATAAAGTGATGAGAAGTCAAAAAGTTGATTTAACACAATTTTTATCATTCTATGCAAATGAAATGGAACGTGGCAATCAACAAAAACCAAAAAAACGTAAAAAGAAAAATCAACAGCAAGCCAACAATTATCATTTATAAATAAAGGGGTATGATACTATGCCAGAACTATTTTTTAGTGGTCGAAAACTTAAAAAGCATTGGCAAATTAGTTTTTCAATTTTAGCAATTATAGCATTATATATCACACATATAATCAATATATTTTTAGGCGTTATTTTTAATAAAGATGTATCACCTAAGTTAGATTTTAGCAAAGTAAATGAGAACTTATTTAGTTTTAAATATGTAACAGTCCATATGATAGATCAATTTAATTTGTTCACTATCTTTCTGATTTTTGCAGTTGTTGTATTCGCCCTATTCTATTTAATGCAAGGAATTTTATTTGAAGAAAAAGGATATTCAGAAGCAGATGAAGTAGGCTTACATGGTACAGCTAAGTGGGGAGATCCTAATGAATTAAGAAATGGTGAAACATTTGCTAAAAACAAAGATAGTAAATACAAGAGCTTGAATTTTTTGAATAAATTAACTAAAAACAAAAAATATGAAGCTAAAATTGAAGCCTTAAAATATAACTTAAATATGGAAAGTGGTTATGTTCTAGGTAAAGTACCTCATGAAGATAAATTATTAATAATGCAAGATGATACAGACATAGCAAACCAAAATGTATTAGTTATCGGCTCGTCTGGTTCCGGTAAAACTCAAAGCTATGTACTGCCGAATATTATTAATGTAAAAGACAAATCTATCATATCAGTAGACCCTAAAGGTGAATTAAAAACATTAACTGCTCAAATGAAAAAAGATCAAGGATATAAAGTTTATCAAGTCGATTTTTTACATTTCAAAGAAGCAAGATATAATCCTCTGTATTATGTAGAAAACGAATTACAAGCCAAAACAATCGCTAATACTATGTTTACTAATGTTCAAGATGGTGGTAGTGGAAACTCATTCTTTAAAGATTCAGCTACGAATATTCTGGCAGCATTAATAATATATGTGAAAGTTGAATATGATAAAGAAGAAGCTAATATGCGTAAAGTTATAGACGTATATAATGAATATGTTCAAGATGAGGAAAAGTTTAATGATTGGGTAGATACTTTTGATAAAAGCCACCCTGCCTATGACTATATGATAGCAATAAAAGATTTAACTGATGTAACTCGTAAATCTGTTACAGCAACTTTAAATACTTGTTTTGATATATTCAAAGTGCCAGAAGTACAAGAAATGACATCAACAAGTGATTTCAACTTTGAAGATTTTATTGATGAAAAAAGTATTTTATATGTAAAACTTTCAATGGAAGATGATACATTTGCACCTTTAACATCAGTATTCTTTTCACAAATGATTAGCGTATATTATGATATTGCTTCTGAAAGTGAAGATAATAAATTAAAACGAAAAATAGCAATGTTCCTTGATGAATTTGCCAACATAGGTAAGATAGGAAAATACGCTAAAACATTAGCAACTTGTCGTGGATTAGGTTTAAGTATGCACACAATCATTCAAAACAAAGCACAGTTAGAAAAGAAAAATATGTATGGTCATGATGAAGCTAAAGAAATTTTAAGTAACCATGATTCTAAGCTATTATTACGTGCAGATAGAACAGATACCACGACAACAGAATGGATAAGTAAGTCATTAGGCGATACAACAATTTCACAAAAGAAAAACGATATGACGAAAAGTAAAGGCAATATATCTAAACAAATAGGCGATAATTATATGAAACGACCTTTAATGACACCCGAAGAAGTTTCAGCATTGAGTAATGATGAATGCTTACTATTAGTTAGTGGTTGCCAACCTTTAAAATTAGAAAAAGCATTTCAATATAGCGTATATCCAGACATGTTGACGGTAGGAACAGATAAAGGCTTTGAATATAATTATGATAATATACGTTCTGATCTAGGTTATACAGACCCAGTAATTGAAGATAACCATTATGAATATAAAGAGAAAATATCATTTTCAAATTATAGACAATTACAGAAACAGAAAGAAGCAGAAGCAGAAGCTACTAAACAAAGAGAAGCAGAGCAGACAGAAGAAAAGCAACAAGAACGCCAACAAGAACAATCTAATGAAGCAAATGATAAATTTAATAAACAGTACGAAAATTCAGTTGATAAAGATAAAATTAAAGAAGAATTAAATAATATGAGTGAAGCAGAACGACAAGAAAGTTTAGATAGTCTAAACGAATTTAATAGTGGTTTCACTCCCGAAAGTAATAAAGTAAATGGTGTATCATTTAATGAATTGAATGAAGAAACACAAAACTCAATTGTTAATAAATCAACAGAAAGCGTAAGCGTGAATTTAGGTTTAAGTGAAAAATTAAATGACAAAGAAAAAGAAAATAAAGAGAAAAAACAGAAAGAACAATTATTTTAAGAGGATAGGGTGATATTAGAATATCACCCTATTATTAAAAGGTGGTTGTATATTATGAAAACAGTTATTTTAGCAGAAAAACCGTCACAAGCAATGGATTATGCCAAAGCATTAGGAATTAAGCAAAAACAAAGTGGATATATCGAATTAGACAGCGATATTGTAGGTAACGCTATTGTTACTTGGGCAATTGGTCATTTAGTAGAAATGAAAACCCCTAAAGACTATAAAGAGCCTATTAATACATGGAATATAAATAATTTACCTTTCTTCCCTAGCCAATATGAATATGGTATAGCAAAAGGAAAGCAAAGCCAATTTAATGTAGTTAAAAAATTACTCAATGAAGCCGATACGATTATAAATGCAACTGATTATGGTCGTGAGGGATCGAATATATTTTATTCAATTTTAAGATTAAGTGGCGTAAAAAATAAAACCATTAAACGCTATGCTAACAGTTCATTAGTGCATGAAGATATTAGAAAGAAATTTAAACAGTTAAGTGATAATCAAGTTGACTTGAATATGTATCAAGAAGCAAACGCTAGACAAATTAGTGATTATTTAGTTGGTATGAATTTAACTTCGCTATATAGCAATATTTTTAGAAATAAAGGTATTAATGAAACTATTTCAATCGGACGTGTACAAACCCCTACCCTATTTATGATTTATGAAAGACAGAAAGAAATTGAAAATTTTGTATCAGAGCCTTTTTATGAAATTAAAGGTCATTTTACAGCTGAACATGGTCAATATGAGGGTAAAGCAAAAATAAAAACTAAAGATCAGTCAGAAATCAAAAAATTATATGAACAACATCAATTAAATAATGCAAATAAAGGTAATATACAAAAGTTAGAAACCAAAGAAAAGCACCAAAAATCCCCTAACCTATTCTCATTATCTGGTTTGCAGAAAAAAGCTAGTCAGTTATTTAAGTTCAATTCAAAAGAAACTTTAAATATCGCTCAAAGTTTATACGATAAAAAAATACTAACTTATCCACGAACAGACACACCAGCAATTACTCAAAGTGAATTTGATTATTTAGTACAAAAACTAGAAGCATTAAAATCAGCGTATCAAATGGATTTTAAAACAACGTATACTGAAGCAAGAAAGCCATATGTTGTTGAAACAATAGAAGAACATCACGCTATTATTCCTACATCAAAAATACCATCTGAAAGTGATTTAAAAGCATTAAATGATAAAGAACGTAAATTGTTAAATTTAGTGGTATCTACTACCCTATCCATTTTTGCGAACGATTATATCTATAATGAAACTAAAGTAGAAACGAATGTAAATGAATTAGTATTTTATTCAACTGGTAAAGTTGAAAAAGATAAAGGTTGGAAATCTTTATTTAGCAATAATAATGATACAGAAAAAGAAGAAACGACTAAATTACCTCAACTAACAGAAAATGAAGAAGTTGAAGCAAGAATTGAACAGACAGAAGGCAAAACACAGCCCCCTAAACCATTTACAGACGGACAACTTATAGCAATGATGGAAACAGCAGGAAAAACATTAGACGAGCAAGAAGATCAAGCTATAATGAAAGAAGCAAACGGTTTAGGTACAGAAGCCACGAGAGCAGACATTATTCAAACATTGATTAAAAGAGAATATATTAAAATATCAAAAAATCGTTATTATGTAACACCTAAAGGGGAAATGCTTTGTACAGCAGTTCAAAACACCTTATTAGCAAGTCCTAGCATGACAGCTGAGTGGGAAAAACGTTTAAAACAAATTGGAAAAGGACAAGCAGATAAAGATTCGTTTATTTCAATGATTAAGAAGTTTATAGAAAAAGAATTATCACTTAAAGAAGAAAAGCAAGAAAATGCTAAAGTTGGTAAATTAGCAAGCGAGATACAACAGGCAAACGATATAGGTAAGTGTCCTAATTGTGATGACGGACAAATACAAAAAAGAGGAAAAGTATATAAATGTAATCGCTGCGATCAAATTTTCTTTAGCAACTTCTTTAAAAAGAAATTAAGTGAAAATCAGATAAAAGAGTTAATTTTAAATGGTAAGACTAAGAAGAAGTTAAAACTACCTAAAAAAGATGGTGGCACATATGAAGCATATCTAACTTTAGAAGATGATAGTAACAAAGGTATAAAAAGATATGCAGTATCATTTAAATAAAAAAAGCCCTAAATATAGGGCTTTTTTATTTACTCAAATGAATATAACGTTGTTCTTTTAGTTCTAACAGTAGAGCCTTATATTTTTTTAATGAAACACGATTAAATGATAAAAATATAATTGGCAAAATATAGGCAAATAGTGATACCAATAATCCAGCACCTAATACATAGAATATCAATTTAGAGTTTTCAGGATTCTGTAAGGAATTATTCTGTAATTCTTGTACGCCATCTTGTATTTTCTCAGTAGGATTATCACTATGTTTCATATGTTTAAGTTCATAATTCAATGCCCCTTGATGAAGTATATTTTCTTTTTGATAGGTATCATTTATCATTGGCAAAAACCATAAAGTTAATGAAATAGAGATTAATCCAGCAACAATGAAAATAGAAGTGAAAATTCTCATTATGTTTTGGGATTTAGTGTTAATAAAATCATTTAATTCATCAATTGCTAATTTAAAAAATTCATCTTTGTTTTCATCTTGAATTTCTTCCAAATAATCATCAACATTATGATTTTTAGATAAATCATCACTCATGTTTTCTAGTCTATTAGAAAGCAAAATAACTCCTCCTTTGTAATATTCAGTTACAGTAATATTATACCAATACAGAAACAAAAAGTCCATAAATAATACATATATTTTTTAGTAAATTCATTGATATAAAAATGATTAATTGAATAATGATACATCAAAAATGAATGAAATAAAGTCATATTTTCTACCATTCACACAAAACAAAAAGGAGTGAGTCTAATAGCCATTGATCCAAGCTATTAGGCTCACA